>DASQPD010000014.1:0-113979 GCA_035644135.1 Pyrinomonadaceae bacterium | reverse complement strand
GTATATTCACACAAGAGTTCCCAGGCTTCGTCGCGGTCAGGCATTGATTCTGTCAGCAGGATTTTATTTTTGTGAGGCTCAAAACTAGCACGGCTTTGCAAGTCAAACAAGCTGCCAGATTGGTGATTATTGAGGGACAGTTCGTCGTGACAACCGTTGATGGCTGCTCGTTGAATAAGGTATTGCAATTCGTGTTATTTCGTGGATCGTTTTATTGCTGACAGTGAAATACGATCCACTAAATCACACGAACGGTTGAGGAGAACAGTCTACCTGCCGCTGGGAGCCTGGTATCCCGGTCGCGTCCGCACTACAACATTTTTGCGAGAGGTAATGATGCGGATTTTTCTGTAGGTATCATCTCGCGCTTTGTTTGAAGGATAGTAGCCAATAGCGTACTGGGTTCGCAGTTTCAGCAATCTTTGCGAACGCATCGGGCAGCGACAAGAGTGTATCAGCGCGCAGCATCCTGCCACCGGATTTTTCAGCAAGTTCTTTCAGGTAACTGTCCCCCGTTGCGTACAACACGTCCAACATTGCGCTGATCGAATCGGTTTGGCTGGGAGACCGCCGAGTGCCCGGGTCGCTAGAGGTGCGCCGTTCAGGATCTGAGGCTGGAGGCAGCCTGTCTGGAGAAGGAAGACGATTTGGATCGATCTCGGGCCGAGGTCGAAGGATTTCCGAAGGCAAAGGCAAACCCAACGGGCCGGTCTTTCGTCGCGTGCCGCCTGTCGGAACTGTGTCTGGTTCATCACTGGGAAAAGTCGGTGCGGTCGTACCACTTGGTTTCCGGCGGACCACATCCAGTGTCGGCAATTCCGGCGTAATATCAGCGGCCTGCTCTCTTGCTATCCGTTCGGTCTCAGCGCGAGTCTCGTAACGAATTGGATACACGATTACTCCTTCCTCGTCCAAACCACGCAAGGTGCTTTTGAAAGTTGCCTGGACGCTGTGCATATCAACGCCGTCAGTAAACAGCACGATGGCCTTCCGGCCTGTGATCTGGCGTACACTTGCCAGCGCGACTTCCATGGCGTCGTAGAGCTTTGTGCTGTGGCCGGCCCTTGTTTTGTTGATTGCAGCTTTCAACTCGACCCTGTCGTTCGTGAATTCATTGAGCTCGCGCACCTCTTCATCAAAAGAGATCACTTTCACCTGATCGCCAATCTGTAGTTGTTCGACAAAGCTGATCGCCGCTTTGCGAATCGAACCTAACTTGTCCTCTGTGCTCGCGCTGGTATCTAACATTAGAACGACATGAAAGGGCGCCGTCACGGTAGAGAAGATTGCAATCTCCTGCTTAACACCATCTTCTTCCAACGAAAACTCCGAACGCTGAAGATCCGGGATGTAGAGGCCGTTCAGATCGGTTGCGACAACGGGCATTAACACCAGGTCGGTATTAATCTTTACGACCTCTGGTTGGTCATCCGAAGTTGGTTGCTCCAGCGAGGTTTCCGGGGTAGGTTGCGGTTTGGGCTTCGTGGTTTGGCGCGGGTTGCGCTTCTGGGAATCCCGTGGTGTCTGGGCGACAATCGCAAGACAACACGCTGTTGCGAGCACAAGCCAAATAAGAATAATTCTGGCCATGTGGCTTCTCCTGCTCTCGCGACGTAACGCAAGCTGTCAGCTTGCGTCGATGGCAAGCTAACAGCTTGCCCTACCCCGATATCGGAACTTTTAGGCTGGAAGATCTGCGACCCTACGATGAACATTAAGAGGATAACGTTTCCCCAGGCGCCACTCAACCTGTAAGTCTGGAGTCTGGAGTCGAGCGTCTGGAGTCCGGCATTGACTTAAAGACTCCGACTCGCGACAACCGCCTCCGGACTCCAAGACTCCAAGACTCCAAGACTTCAAGACTCCCGACTCGCGACTCGCGACTCCCGACTCGCGACTCGCGACTTTTCGAAGACTCCTAGACTCTAAGTCTCCAAGACTCTAAAATGTGACTTCGTTTAAATGAGATCCCTGTTACTAGCCGTTCTGGCAGCATATGTCGTGGCTGCAATTCATTCTATCCTGGCGTTTATGAATAAGCGCCGCTCTTTGCAGCGCGTTTCTGATTGGGCGTTGGCAGCCGGTTTTGTTTTGCACACTGCGGCATTGATCGCAGATTGGGTTTTGGACGGCCATTACCCGCTCTTTTTCCCCCGTGAGACGCTTTCATTCCTCGCCTGGACCCTGGTTGCAACTTATGCGCTGGTGGTTTATCGCTACCGCGCCAGAGCGCTCGGAAGCTTTATCCTACCACTCGTCTGCCTGCTGACTTTTATTGCTCTCGCTTTTCGCTCAGGGACCGAAGCGACAACTGCAACGGGCTTGAGCGCTACCTGGTTGTTTCCGGTCCACACGACGCTGCTGTTTTTCGCATACGCCGCCTTTTTTGTGGTGTTTGTAGCCAGTGTTATGTATCTTTTGCAAGAGCGAGAACTGAAATTGAAGACCTTTGGCGCCGTATTTCATCGCCTGCCCTCATTGACCACCGTAAATGAGATTGCGACGACCTCAGCAGTCACCGGTTTGACTCTGCTGACCATCGGGATTGCTACCGGGATGTTATGGTCGTCAGCTCGAGACGGGCGTCTTTGGCACAACGACCCCAAGGAGATCTTTGCGGCGCTGACCTGGTTGCTTTATCTCGTGCTGATAATTTATAGGTCGACAGCGCGTTGGCGCGGAAGGAAAGCTGCCTGGATGGGTGTGGCTGGCTTTGCTCTGGTACTTTGCACGTTCTTTGGCGCTCGCCTGATGGGAGGCTACCACGTTTTTGGCTGATCCAATCCGGCGCACCCCGCCGGTTCGTAAAGTAATCCTGGGAACGAAGAAGCTCTAAACACCATGTCAATCGTTCTCATCGGTGTTAATCACAAGTCAGCTCCCGTTGAAGTGCGGGAGTTGCTCGCCTTCTCTGATGAAGCCTGCACGGAAGGTCTTCGCACGCTCGTCGATGGTGACGTCCTGCGAGAAGGGCTTATCGTTTCAACCTGCAACCGGGTCGAAGTGGTGGCAGCAACGGCTATCGGACAGTCTAAAGAGGGGGCTGATCGCGTCACCAACTTTCTTAGCAACTCACGCAACCTTCCGCTCACACTCTTTGATAAGCATCTCTACAATCACAATGACAGTGAAGCAGTGACTCATCTGTTCAGAGTTGCTTCGTCACTTGACTCTATGGTAGTTGGCGAACCACAGGTGCTGGGCCAGGTGCGCCGGGCTTACTCTCTCGCGCTTGAGGCCGGCACCGCAGGACGCGTGCTTAACCGGCTTATCCATCACACGTTCCACGTGGCGAAAAGAGTGCGCAGCGAAACCGGCATCGCTGCCAATGCGGTCTCGTTGAGTTACATGGCTGTGGAACTTGGCAAAAAGATTTTCGATTCGCTGGCCGGTCAGACAGTGATGCTTGTCGGAGCAGGCGAGATGGCGGAACTCTCGGCGCGTCACCTCGTAAACGCGGGGGCTTCGCGTCTGCTAATCGCCAATCGCAGCGAGGAGGCTGCTCGTCATCTGGTCCAGGAGTTTGGCGGCGAAATCGTGGACTTCGATCGTATGGCCCCGCACCTCGCTCAGGCAGATTTTGTAATCTGTTCCACCGGCGCGAGCGAGTATGTCGTTACCGAGTCATTGGTGCGCGAAGCCATCGAGCATCGGCGAAATCGCCCGGTGTGTTTCATAGATATGAGCGTGCCGCGAAATGTCGACCCGGCCATCGGAAAGATGCCGAATATATTCGTGTTCGACATCGACGATCTGGAATCGGTTGTTTCCTCGAATATCCGCGAGCGAGAGCGTGAAGCTGAACGAGCTGAGTTAATTGTGCAATCTGAAGTCATGCAGTTTCAACAATCATTACGGGCGATGGACATTGGTCCTGCGATGGGTGCATTGCGTCAGAAAATGCAGGGAATCGCGCGCACTGAACTCGGGCGGCAGCGCGGACGCCTGGGAAGCCTCACTCCCGAACAGGAGCTGGCAATTGAAGCACTCTTGATTGCCACCGTTAACAAGATTTCACATCCCGTCCTGACTCAGATGCGACGTTCCTTCGAGGCCAGTGACGCTGAGACACTACAGTCACTCCGAGACGTCTTTGGCATCGACGAATAACCACACTGTCCAGACATAAATGGAACGACAATTGGTAATCGGTTCGCGTGGTTCGAGGCTTGCGCTGGCACAGTCGACTATCGTCAAAGATCAACTGTGTGCTGCCAGTCCGAGCATCAGCATTGAAATTCAGGTAATCAAGACGTCCGGCGACGTCAAAACTGATCCACTGTCGGTTATCGGAGGGAAAGGCGTCTTCACCAAAGAGCTGGAGGAGGCACTTCTCGACCGGCGAATCGATCTTGCGGTGCACTCTTTAAAAGACTTGCCGACTGTTATACCGAACGATCTGATTCTCAGTGCTATCGGTGAGCGCGAGGATCCGCGCGACGCACTTGTCCTCGCCAGCGGTGCAGCTCGCGCTTCAATTCGCAGTCTGCCCCCTGGCGCTGTAGTTGGCACATCAAGTCCCCGACGGGCAGCCCAGCTGAGGTATTTGCGTCCAGATGTGATCATCAAAGAGCTTAGGGGTAACATTGAGACAAGATTACGAAAGCTCGATGATGGCGAATACCATGCTCTCGTACTCGCTGCGGCTGGTCTGCGGCGGCTGCATCTGGAAAATCGGATCAGCCACCTTATCTCCACAGACGAAATGCTTCCGGCCGTCAGCCAGGGGGCAATCGGTGTGGAGACTCGCGCGGATGACCATTTTGCAAACGTTGTGGCAGCCAAAGCTGATCACCCGCAGACGCGCCTCGCCTGTACCGCCGAGCGCGCCTTCCTGCGGGCGCTTGGTGGCGGTTGCCAGTTGCCAATCGCAGGCCACGCCGTTGTGTCCGGCGATCAAATCAGCATCGACGGCCTGGTAGCCAATCCCGAAGGTAACGAATTAGTCCGAGAGCAGCTGAGTGGGGCCAGCAGCCAGGCCGCACAGATCGGCGCAGAATTGGGAACACGATTGCTTGAACGTGGCGCGAGATCGTTGCTGGGCACTACACGCAGTTGAAAACTTCAGCACTCAATACTGACATACCGACTCGTCCTCTCGAGGGCCGTACAGTCGTTATCACTCGGGCCCAGTCGCAGGCAGCCCAGTTTGCGACCGAGCTCGAAAAGTACGGCGCCAGGGTAATCGTTTGCCCTACAATTCAGATCACGGATCCCGAATCGTACGCTCGTCTCGATCAGGCGCTGGCCGACCTTTACGGTTACGATTGGCTAATCTTTACCAGTGTCAATGGCGTTGATTACTTTCTGCGGCGGGCACGACAACAACAGCACGATATATCCGAGCTTGATGCGCTTAGAGTTTGCGCTATCGGCGAAGCCACTGCCCAAAACTTGCGCGCCGCTGAAGTTCACGTTGATTTGATACCGACCGAATTCAAGGCAGAGGGAATCTATCAAGCCCTGGAACAGTTTGTTGGAGGTCGTGAGGCTCTACGAGGGCTCAACTTTCTTATACCGCGTGCCGCCGTCGCTCGAGATTATTTGCCAAAGGAATTGGAAGCTGCCGGTGCACGCGTCGACGTGATCCCCGCATACCGTACAGTGATACCCGAAAAGCTTGATCGCGGCAGGCTGGCGGCAATGCTCGCCGGAGGCGCTGACTGCATTGCTTTCACCAGTTCTTCCACGGTGAGAAATCTAGCGCAGCTGTTTGACATCAGGGATCTCAGCTCAGTCCTCGAGGGGATTGTCGTAGCTTGTATTGGTGACATCACAGCCGCAACCGCCGTGGAGCACGGACTGTCGCCGCAAATCCAACCTTCAGAATTCACAATACCAGCACTCGCCGGCGCGATAGCCGAGTTTTTCGCCGGCGGCAGATAATCTTAATGATCGGAAGCACGCTACGGTCGCTGTGCTAAACTCGTCATGCATGCCCTCGCCTAAAATACTTATCATCGACGCAGACTCGGCAGCTGCCGGAGCCCTTAAGGACCTATTGGCAGGCTGGGGATATGATCCAACCATCGCGGCGAGCAGTCCGGCCGCCTTGAGTTCAATGACCAATGGTGAGCCGGCGGCAATCCTCGAGTGTGGCCCGCCGGCGGCTGAAACCTTCTCCTTCCTGCGTGAACTGCGCGCCCAGGAAATCGACACGCCGGTAATCGTGATCACCGAAACAGGGTCGATCGAAAGGGCGATTCAAGCAATCCAGGAAGAGGGGGCTTATCACTATTTTGAAAAGCCTGTCGATCCCACCAAACTGAAATTGGTTTTGGATCGTGCCGTTGAGCTTGCTTTTGCCAAGAGAGAAAATGAACTGCTGCGCCGGCAACTTCAGGACCGCGGTGCGTTTGGCGAGCTGGTCGGCAATTCAGAGTCGATGCGGGAGATTTATGCGCTGATCGAACAGGTAGCGCCTTCGTCAGCCAGCGTTCTGATTACAGGCGAATCCGGCACTGGAAAGGAATTGGTAGCTCGCACACTGCACAACCTGAGCCCTCGTCGCGAGAAACCGTTTGTAGCAATAAACTGCTCGGCCATTCCGGAAACGCTGATGGAATCCGAGTTATTTGGTCACGAAAAAGGCGCCTTCACCGGCGCAGCCTCGCGCCGGCCCGGTTGCTTCGAGTTGGCGAACGAAGGAACCCTGCTGCTTGACGAGATCGCCGAGATGCCACCGGTATTGCAAGCAAAGCTGCTGCGAGTAATCGAAGAGCGTGCCGTTCGCCGTCTGGGCGGCCGCAAGGAAATCGAGGTCGATGTGCGGCTGCTCGCGGCCACCAACCGCCAGGCTCAGCAGGCAGTAGAAGACGGAAAGTTGAGAGGTGATCTACTTTATCGGCTGAATGTTTTCACAATCCATCTGCCATCACTGAGTCAGCGTAAGGAAGACCTGCCTTTGCTGGCGCAGCACCTGGTCACTAAGCTGGCTGAAAAGCACAACCGTCCCGCCCGCTTTCTGAGTCCGGCCGCGGTTGCAGCCCTGCAGTTTCACGCCTGGCCAGGAAACGTTCGAGAGCTGCGCAACGTTATCGAGCGAGCCGTGGTGATTTGTTCGGGTGAGCAAATCGAACGGCATCATTTCGCTCCCTATCCAATTGAACAACGGCAACGGTTGCGAGATGAAGATACGCTTACCTTGCCGGTGGGCACGCCAATCGAAGAAGTCGAGCGCCAGATGATCATGCGCACGCTGCAGAAAACAAAGAACAATAAGACGCGCGCCGCCGAACTCCTGGGCATCAGTCTCAAGACGCTCCATAACAAGCTGAATCTTTATCGGGAACGTGGTTTGCTCTATGACGACTGATGCTGCCAGCGTCCTGCTTTTTTTCATTGACGGCCTCGGCATCGGCAGACGCGGTTCAGCAAATCCCCTCGATGGTCTCCCCGAAAGCGCGCCACTAGCGCTGTTTCAGGACGAACAAACGGTCACTGTCTTTGATGGAATCGTGGTCCCCACCGATGCGTCTTTGGGAGTTTCAGGCAGGCCGCAGAGCGCGTCGGGCCAGACGACGATCTTAACCGGCGTGAATGCGCCGGGGCTGCTGGGCTATCACAAGCAGGGCTTCCCTAACAAGGACCTTCTCAAAATAATCAGCGAACACTCGGTCTTCCTGCAACTGACCCGTGCCGGAGTGGGTCCAATAACTTTCGCCAATGCTTATACGCAGCGGTTTTTCACTGAGCGGCCGCGATGGGTCTCTGCCACGACGGCAGCGGTGGAAGCTGCCGGGCTGCCGTTCAGAACCGTCGACGATCTGATGCAGGATCGCGCGGTCTATCAGGATTTTACCAACTCCCTGTTGATCGAGCGGGGCGAAACGTTGCCGGTCAGAACTCCGCAAGAGGCAGCCAGCGTGCTCGCAAGCATTGTCAAGGAGAACCGATTTACGCTTTACGAGTATTTCATAACGGACAAGCTGGGCCATGCTCAGGATATGCCGGCAGCAAGGCGTGCGCTGCAACATCTGGCCACTTTTGTGCGCGAAGTACTGACCCATCTTGATCTAAATCAAACTTCCATTATACTCACCAGCGATCACGGGAATATCGAAGATCTATCGTCGCGCAACCACACGCTTAATCCCGTTCCTACCATTGTGTGGGGCGCGAACCGGAACCAGATCGCCGCTCGATTCAGGAATCTTGCGGATATCACGCCTGCCATCGTTGAGACATTAACAAAAAACTCAAAAGCATACTGATGATTCCCACCAAACAGGACGCAGCGCAAACGCCTGGTCACGACAAGAATCTCAACAAGAACAATCCGCGAGAGATCTTTGGATGGAAGATGTACGACTGGGCCAACTCTGCCTTCTACACGACGGTCGTGGGCGCCTTGTTCAGTCCTTATCTCACCCGGCTCGCGCAGGATGCGGTGGGTGAAAACGGTGTCGTTCTAAATCTCGGATTTCTTGGCGCTATCACGGCCAAGTCGCTCCCAACACTTTGCGTTTCGATTTCAGTAGGCGCTCAAGTGTTCATTTTACCAATACTGGGGGCGCTCGGTGATTACTCGAATTTCAAGAAGCGCCTGATGGCCTTGTTCTGCTACGCCGGCGTTACCGCCAACTGTTTGCTCTTCTTTGTGACCGGCCGGCTTTACTTACTGGGTGGAATTCTTTTCATAATTGCAAATGTTTGCTTTGGCGCGTCGATTGTTTTCTACAATTCCTTTCTGCCCGAAATAGCTTCCGAGGATCAGAGCGACAAGGTATCGAGCCGAGGTTTTGCTTATGGCTACCTTGGCGGCGGACTGCTGCTGGCGTTGAACCTGCTACTGGTGCTCGGCGCTCCGCGCCTGGGACTATCAACAGGTTTGGCAGTCAGGCTCGCATTTCTCTCTGCCGGAATCTGGTGGGGAGGATTTGCGATCATTACTTTCCTGCTGCTGAGAAACCGGAAAGAGGCCAAACAACTCAAGCCCGGACAAAGCTATCTCACCGCGGGCTTCCTGGAGTTGGCATCTACGTTTAAGGAGCTGCGCCGCTTGCCGTTAACTCTTAGATATCTAATCGGCTATCTAATCTACAACGACGGAATTCAAACTGTAATTTTCGCCTCGAGTGCCTTTCTCGAACAGGAGTTGTTCAAATCAGAGAATCCGACTTTCCTGCTCGAGATTTTCCTGGTGGTCCAATTCGTTGCCGTCGCGGGGGCGTTACTGTTTGAGCGGCTGGCGTACCTAATCAAGGCCAAGAACGCGATTCTCGTCTCGTTGGTGATGTGGACTGGCGTAGTGATCTATGGTTATGGGTTTCTGCACACGGTGCCACAGGCTTGGTTAATGGCAATCGTGATCGCAATTGTGCTTGGCGGCTCACAAGCGCTGTCAAGGTCGTTGTTTTCGCGCATGATTCCAGCCGGCCGCGAGGCATCCTTTTTCGGCATCTACGAGGTTTCGGAACGAGGCACTTCGTGGATGGGTCCGCTTTTATTCAGCATAGTCGTAGCCCGAACAGGTTCCTACCGGCAGGCATTGGTCTCGCTGGTGGTCTTTTTTGTGGTGGGCCTCATCATTTTATTGCTGACCGACACTGACCGGGCGATTCACGAGGCTGGAAATCTCGTACCCGAGGAGGCGAGGGGCAAATAAAGGGTCGCGGGTCAGTTCAAGGTTCCATGTTCATCATTTCGAGGCGAGAGGCTACGGAAAAGTCATCAAGCGAATTATCGTAGTAAGGGACGCAGAAGTTAACGTAAGACTGGACGCGATGGATAAAAAAGATGAGCTATGGGGCGCCGGGCCATCGCTGTTTGACTTGCAAAAGCGCATTGAGAGTCTTGAAGCTCAGGTGGCTGCACTGAAGAAAGGGCGCTAAATTCACGAGGCGGGCCGATGCTGTATCTGCGCGATTACTTTCGACAAGAATCAGTTCGGTACCATATCAACCGTGCCCATCGGCACATCCTTCGTGCACGACCTAATTCGCTTGTAAGTTAAGGCGAGGCCTCGCATTGTTCCGTGTTGTTGCACGGCCTCGATGGAATAGTCTGAGCAGGTCGGCCGATAGCGGCATGCGACCTTACCTTTCAAAAGCGGTCTACCGACGGCTTGATAAACTCGCACACATCCGACATAGGCACGCGCCGTCAATTGATTTGCAGGCGAGCGTGAGACATCCACTGCTAGCGCCAGCCCGCTGACCAAAACCGTCAACAATAAAATCCGCTTGAGCTTCATCATGCTTTTTCACAATGCGGACAGACCGGCAAGCCCTGCATCCGCTGCTGACCGCAACTTGGACACGGCACGAGATTGCCCTGGGATCTTTGCAATAGATATATGATTAAGCCCGTTATGTTTAAAAGTCCCCACCACTTAATACTGTCGGCGTTGGGCATACCTCGCGCCGTAGCATCGCGTTTAATCCACTTAATAATAAAGACACAAAGACCAACAAAGGCCCCCAGCGGAACAAAAATGAGCAGGAGGTAAATAAAAATGGCAAATACTCCACATCCCAAAGTGCTGCCACAGGACGCGCAACCCGTCGCCGCTGCACACCCTTCTTCAGGCCCGCCTCCTCGGCTCTGAGCAAGCACAGCGTTACTAGCCAGGAGCAAGGCTACTGAAGCAAAAGTGAGATATCTTGATTTCGTCATTGGAGGTCTCATCTTTCGAAAAATATAATGAGCTTGTTCATCAGCTTTGGGTGGCGCGGGGGCGATCTCTGTAAAGAGCAAAAGGCAAAATGTTCAAAAATTACTGAGTCCGCACAATTCTGACAACCCGCAAGCCATAAGGGCCCCCGCGGGCGCTTGGAACATCATAGCGGCGACTCGCGGAACGCAACTCGGAGGCATCGACGTTCGACGACCCGCCGCGCAGCACCCGCAGCACCCGGTATCCCTTATCCGCGCCAGCCTCCCATGTACTCCCATCCACTGGCGCGCCATTGTAATTTCCATGGAACAAATCCTGACACCATTCCATGACGTTGCCATGCATATCATACAAGCCCCATCCGTTTGCCTGCTTCGTCCCGACTGGATGAGCATTGTAGCCAGAACCAGAGTTCTTGTAGTACCACGCTATCGAGTCCAGATCGCCTGCGTAATCCCCAATCGTCTTCGCACGGCACGCGTATTCCCACTCCGCCTCGCTCGGCAAACGATAATAGAAGCCGTCGTTGCGCTCGTTCAGTTGCGCCAGAAACAGTTGCGCATCGTCCCATGACACTTGATTTACAGGGCAAGTGTCACACTTCTTGAAACTCGGATTGTGCCCCATCCCCGCCTGCCATTGGCCCTGCGTTACCTCATACTTCCCCATATAGAACGGCTGGCCGATCGCGACTCGATGCACCGGCGTCTCGTTTGACATTCCATAGGTCGATCCCATCATGAACACACCCGCCGGGATCAATACAAATTCGATTCCCTGTTGACTCTCTGGTTGTGACGCGCTTGTCTTCGCCGCACCCGATGGCTCACTCGCCTTATTGCCACCGCTATTCGATGGCTGTGTATTAGTTGGTTGAGAGTCGACGGGTTGCGACTTATTTGCCTCCGGACTGATCGGATTTGACGTTGCGCCGCTGCCGAACAACGATTGTCGCTTGGTAATGAGCAAGTAACCGCCTCCCCCCAACGCAAGCGCGAGCACGAGACCGACCGCGAGCTTGGGCCATCGCCTCTTTTGGATTTTCGGCTGAACAGGGGACGGAATGGGTTGCTCATGGGGGTAAACGCGGGCCGGTTCAAAGAGCCTTACCATGGTTTTCGCGGGTGGCAATCCGCCTGGGTGAGGGTCTGGGAAGGCCGGCTGTACCGCTGGCTGCGTCGGCGGAATCAACACTTGGTCTTTGCGGTGCAGCTTCAGCGTTTCATTTTCGTTCATCAGCGCGAGCGCCAAAGCGTCGCCAAACTCACCCGCGTTCTGATAACGGGCTGTTGGCTCAAAAGCGAGAGCCTTGAGCATTATTCTCTCGGCTTCGTCTGGCAACCGCGGCCGGAGATCCGAAGGCTTGGCGCGCACGCCTTCGCGTTGCATATCGGAAAGGTGAGCAGTCGTGTCGGGATTGAATGGACGCCGTCCAGTTACCATCTCATACGCGATCACTCCGAGGGAGTAGATATCGCCGGCGGCGGAGACCTTTGCTCCGCGCAGTTGTTCAGGTGACATGTAAACGATCGTGCCGGCCGTAGCCGTACCGGTAATTGTGCTCGGAGCGATGACTGATTCCTTAATCTTCGCAATTCCAAAGTCGACGATCTTCACTTGCTCATCGCCGCGACCGAGAGCCTGAAGCATGATGTTTTCCGGTTTCAGATCGCGATGGTAAATCTTCTTCTCGTGAACTGCGCTGAGAGCGGCGCCGATCTGCTTGATCATTGACGCTACGCGTTCCAAATCCATGCCTTCGGGCTTAGCCTTTATCGCATCACGTAATGCCATGCCTTCAACATACTGCATCACGATATAAGGCTTGCCGTCTGGTAGTTCACCCATATCGAGGATGCCAACTACGCCGGGATGGTCGACGCGCGCGAGCGCTTCCTTCTCTTGCTGAAACTTCTGCATGAACCACGCGTCGCGCAGCGACTTTTCCAAGAGAATCTTCACCACGACTGGCTTGTCATGGAGCTTATGATCCCGAGCAAGATAGACCGCGCCCACACCACCATGGCCCAGTTCTTTTTCTATTAAGTAACGCCCATCAAGTATGGCCCCTACGAGTTTGTTCGTTGCCGGGCCGTCCGGACTAGAGTTTGTCGAGCTATCGTCCATAAGGATCTTCAGACCATCAGAGCTTCCGACGCTATCTCCTTGACTCTCCAGCCAAATGAATCCGCGCAGACGCAGACCAAGGGTTGTCAATGTGGGTCCCACCTAAAAGGCAACTAAGAAGCGAATCGAAGAGCGGACTACCTCGCTGCAGCCTTCTTTCAACCAGACGTTGACAGCAGAGCAGGGTTCCGAGAAATGCGTCCGGCGAGAAGTGGCTGAGTGGACGCGCCCAGGGAAGCTCGGGTTTGCGAATTCTGGCGGCAAGTTTATACATACAAGTGATGTTTGGCAATGAATACTGGAAACCGCATTCAGTTACCGATCCTCTAACCAAAAGGAATTGGTTCCCGTTAATTAAGATCGGCTTGCTTAGGATGGGGTGAAAAGTCTTGAGTCGTAGATCCAAGTTTGTGACGGGGTACGATCACTTAGCCGGCCAGCTTTTGCTTCTTATCATTCGCCGCTTTTTCCAGACACTCAGTAGAGCAGTAGGACGACAAGCCCGAACGACCACCGATCGACCGGTCGACTGGAACCCAGGTGTGGCAGGCGGCGCACTGAATCAGTTTATGCTGCACCTGCTTGGCCTGGGAGGTGGTGCTTCGGGGCATAGCTTCGCCCGCCGGATTGAGCACACTTAATATTTTCCGAATCACTTGAATGTACGGCCGAAGGCGTGAATAGATCAGCAGAAATCCGAGGCCAACGAGTGCGCTAATGACTAAGTACTTCAAGACCGTTTCTGAGCAGCCTCTGATTAGCGATTGTCATCGCCCGAGCGGCTCCCGCCTGAATAAGGTATGTCATGAGCGCGCCGTCTCGGCGTAGGATCCGTCGAACGCCGGCGTGGTTGGGTCTCTTTGGTGCGGCGGTCAATGCTCCCCGGCGGGAGACCACGTCCGTGCACTGCTTCTTCGAGTATGCGAGTGATCTCCTGCGATAGCGTTCGGTGCTCGGCTGCCGCTCGCCGGCGCAGGGACTCTTTGAGATGATTCGGAACGTATGCTCCGATGAATACTCCCTTACGATTCGCCATCTTCTCGTCGGCTCCTCCTCCAAGTTTTTTCAAGCCGGTACCGATTGGGACCTTCAGGTCCCGACAAAAGCCATGCAGGTAGAACAGGTCTGTAAGCCGAATTCTGTACTCCGGCCAGTGGCCGAAGTGGCGATCATTCATCTAGCCCAACCGTTGCCGGCTGGATCGAGCGACCTACCCGGAGGTCGTAGCAGTTCTAAACTTGCAAATCTGCGATCCAGGATCTCAAATCTGAAATTCCCAAACTGCTTTGGGCGGGCAGCCCTGTGACGCCTCCCTATTTGGTCTTGCACTGCGAGGAGTTTGCCTGGCCGCGCGTGTCACCACGCGCGCCGGTGCGCTCTTACATTAAGCCCCATGAAGGGGCCGCACCGTTTCACCCATCACCTCCCACGCTCACGCGATTTTCAGATCTCAATCGAGAATCTTCAAACTCGCCACATGCGCGGGTGGCTGGTCTATTCTCTGTTGCACTTGTCGTCGCCCGAGAAAATCTCAGATTTAAGATCTGAAATCTGAACTCTCAGATTTGAGCATCTAACTTAAGACACTCATTCTGATTCTGCGATGTGCGATCTCAAGTTCGATCTGATATCTGAATCTGAGATCTCAAATCTGAGATTTCCTCGAACGCCCCGCCGTTAGCGGGCTCGCTGCCCTTTAGTGTTCGGACTTTCCTCTCCCGTCCCGCTCCAACTCTGTTGCCAGACTCGAAACGAACCGGCAGCGACCGCCCGACCTGTTCTCTTGCAAGGCGAAGCGATTATAGCAAACACGTGTTCAACACGTACAGCATGCTGGCAGTAAGCTTTAAACCGAGGTTAAAACGTCAGTTCTCACCCAAAGTACTTGAAGCCCACGCGCAAGCCGTTCAGCACCGAGGGCGGCATGAAAAATGAAGCAAAAAAAGCTGCGATTGAGTGAGAGAAAGCCAGCGCCAGGAGATTGGGATAGCGCTGATAAACCGCTGCCCATAACAAACCCCCAACAAACGTCAAGCCGGTCAACACCGGGTTGGGCAAATGCAGGAGAGCGAAGAGCAGGGCCACCAGTAGAACACTGGCAAAACCGCGACCAAAGATGACTTGCGCCCGGCGATTGATATAACCCTGAAGCGCGTACTGTTGAAAGAGAGCCCAAAAAGGGAGAAACAGGAGTTTTGATCGCGATGGCCTAAACGACAGGGAGTTGCCTGAAAGCCACGTCAGTAGCAGCATAACCACGATTACAGTAATCGTGGGAACGAAAAGAATTCGGAGGGCTGCCGGCAGATTGTCAAAACGGAAACCGAGATCTTTCGCGGTTTCCCCGTAGGCGCGGTGCGAAGCAAGCATCAAACCGAGCCCCAGCGCTATGGGTACAACGACCAGCCAACGGCTTCTGCCGAAAAAGGAAAGCACAACCCACTCAGCGAGTAACGCAGAGATTACCACCGAGACTATCTCCCATCCGGCCAACAATCTCCCGGAAACGACCGCCGTCAACTTCTCTCGAGCTTCATGACTCATAGGGGGGAGAAACTACCGCGGCTTATCTGATCATCCGGCTGTTCAAATCCACCAGGGTGCCATCTGCGTTTCGGCGAAAGCGGATGGGATCACCGATGAGCTGCAACGTGCGCTTGGTGCCTTCAATGCCGGCGTGAACGGCGTAAACGCGGGCCTCGTGCTCGCCCGGTTCAACTGCGGGCGAGGGAAACTCAAATCCATGCCACTGATCTCTGGCCCATCCCGCGGCAACCACGTCGGGGCGCGATCTGTCGGCCAGACTGTTTCCCATGAACGTCTCGTCTATGAAAATCTGAACTTCCACCCGATCCCAGGGCGCAGCATCATTTACGACCCAGCCTGCAATCGAACGCGGTGTCGCTTCACCCCAGCCATGAAAAAACGGAGGAAAGGCCTCGAGGAAGAACAGCACGGCGATCACCCCGACGAGTAGAGTCTCCGCAACAGACTTGGCGATCAGAATACGGACCAGGGTGTTGGCAGCTTCTTTCATGTTCGCAGCGGGTAACTTGATTCAACTTCGTTTTCTGGGAGCGGGCAAGCTTTCTGGTGGAAATAGATTTGGCCAGCGAGTCCCCAATTCCTCACGAACGAGTTCCTCGACCTCGTCGGCGGTTTCGCAACTGAGGACTCTTTCGGCAATATTACGAGCGTCTCTCGAATCGATCTGCGAAATCGCTTGCCGCACTCGCGGGATGGACGAGGGCGTCATGCTCAGATCAATAGCTCCGAATCCCACCAGCAACACCGCGTACGCTGGAGTAGAAGCCATTTCTCCACAAACGATTACCGGAATTCCGGCCTGTTTCGCGACCCGCAACGTCTGGTCGATGCTCGAGAGAACTGCTGGATGCAACGTGCGGAACCATTCAGATACATTATCGTTGCCGCGATCGACGGCCAGGGTGTATTGGACCAGATCGTTCGTTCCTAATTCGAAGAAATCAACTGCGCGGGCAATTTGCTCGGCCATCAGCACTGCCGAAGGTACCTCGATCATTGCTCCGACTTTTACTGGTCCATAGGCCGTTCCTTCAGCCTGAAGCTTCCGGCTTTCTTCTTCAAGCATTTCGCGAGACCGCCTGACATCACCTACATCGGCGACCATCGGCAGGACCAGATCGAGATTTCCGCCGGTGGCGGCGCGCAGGATGGCGCGTAACTGTGTACGCATCATCTCCTCGTTGCGCAGATCAAAACGAATTGCCCTTAAGCCAAGCGCCGGATTCTTTTCCGTTTCGTCAAGTATCTCGCGCCCCCCAAGGTCGAAAAGCCGGACAATTGCCCCGCCTTTACCGGCTACGTCCGATAACGATTTATAGGCCTCGTATTGCTCGTCTTCTGCCAACATTACCCCCGGCCGGGTCAGCAGGAACTCCGAACGATAGAGACCAATACCGCTGGCGCCATATTTTGTGATACCTCCAAATTCGGCAGCAAGCTCAACGTTGGCGCGCAAGCGAACCTCGACGCCGTCGCTAGTGATTACGGGCTCCTGGGCGGGCGCCGGATCCACACTCCGGCTAACTCGTTTTTGCGCCTCGGCCTGATATCTCTCCACGGTTTCCGGCGTCGGGTGCAAGATGACTTCCCCATGGAACGAGTCGACGATGATTTTGTCGCCTGTTCGCGTGCGCCGGAAGAAATCCCGCAAGCCAACAACGGCGGGAATCCCCAGCCCGCGCGCAATGATGGCCATGTGAGAGGTCCACCCACCGGTATCGGTAGCAATAGCCCGGGCTCGTTGCAGGTCTAATTCGGCAACTGTCGAGGGAAGCAGATCGGGAGATACAATCACGGCATCAACTGAAAGGCTGCGGTACTGAGGACGCTCGCCACTCAAATTCACCAGCAGACGTTGGACCACATCCTCGATGTCTGAGCCTCGTTCGCGTAGATATTCGTCCTTGATTTCCGAGTAGACCGACAATAATCGATCGCCGACCACCTTTACAGCCCATTCAGCATTCGCAGACTCCCGGGTGATGTGATCTTCCACTTCTTCAATCAGCTGGGCGTCCTCAAGAAACAGCAGGTGGGCGTCGAAAATATATGCATGGCTGCGGCCCAGCTCCTGTTCGGCGCGCTGCTTGATCGCCCGCAGTTGTTTGCGCGCAATCCGCACGGCAGCACGGAATCGGCGGAGCTCGCGTTGTACATCCGCTTCGTCGACCCGCGCCCGGTAAACCGTCCGGGCCCCGTTGTGTAAGCGCAGCACGCGTCCAATGACAACACCTTCAGAGACTCCTAATCCCTTGCGGCGACTTTCCTCCTGATTTGCCGCGGCGTGATGGAATACGATTCGGTCGGTTTCGCCGAATTCATCTGCGAACAAAGCCAGCACTGCCTGAAGCGCGTCTTTTTCGTCAACCCCATCAGCCAGCAGCACCAAGTCAGTACCGCGAGTCGCGGCCAGCATCAGGACGCTGAGAATGGATTTGGCATCCGCGCTGATGCTTCCATCCGCCCGTTGCAACTTGACAGCGCTTTTGAATTGGCCGGCAATGCGGACGAGCTTCGCTGCGGCCCGCGCATGAAGCCCAAGCCGGCTAGTGACGGTTAAGTGCTGCTTAATCATTTAATCCGCAGAGCTTTTCGGTGACGCGTTAAGGAGGTCGCCCGCCATATAGATTCCCTGCCGCCCCTGATCGCAGATGCGCCGGGCCATTTCTGCAAGCGACTCCGTCCGCGATTGAGTGGCGAGCTTGATGACCATCGGTAGATTCACGCCGGTAAGCACCTCCACCCTCCCCTCCTCCAGAAACATCGAGGCAATATTAGTAGGCGTGCCGCCAAACATATCGGTAAGCAATAACACTCCCGCTTTTTGTGAAACACGCGAGATCGCCCGCTGTACTTCATCGCGAGCGGCGTCGACGTCGTCGTGCCAGCCGATTGATACGGCGGTGATATGCGAAACGGTCCCGATAATCATCTCGGCTGCAGCAAGCAGTTCGGCGGCGAGGTGTCCGTGCGTCACGATGACTCCGGCGATTTTTCTGATCTCCTCCGATTGCGCGGATGTCTGCGGTTGAATGTTGCTCATCCAGGATTCTCCTTCGGACTATCGCCGATTGGCCTCTCTCACATCACGGTGCACCGCATGTGCGTCGTAACCGGAACGCCTAAGTGTTTTGGCCAGTGCGTTCGCCACCATTACCGATCGGTGCCGTCCCCCGGTACATCCAATTCCGACCGTCACATACGATTTGCCTTCGCGCTTATAGAGCGGCAGCAGATAATTCAAGAGATCGATAAACCGGCGCAGTGTTTCGCCCACTTCCGGCTGCGCTTGCAAAAACTTGATGACACGCCTGTCATGACCGGACAAGCGTTTTAGTTCCGGCACAAAATGCGGGTTAGGCAAGTGCCGCACGTCGAATAACAATTCCAGATCGCCAGGGTTCCCATACTTGTGGCCAAAACTCAGTAGTTCAACCCGCATCGGAGTGCCCTGCTGATTCGGGCTGAACCGATCGAGCAACAACCGGCGTAGTGTGTGGACTGAATGGTCCGACGTATCGATGATCTGATCCGCGAGCGAGCGAATCCGGGCCATGGCAGCACGTTCAGAGCGAATGGCCTGTAGCAGGCGCTGATCCTTGTGCGCTGGATGAGGACGCCTGGTTTCACTGAACCTGTGTTGCAAAACTTCGTCCGAAGCCTCGAGGAACAACACGTAAACGCTGAGGCCTGTTGCTCGCAAGGCTCGCAACTGCTTCCCAAAGTGACCGAGGAAACCACCTTCGCGGATATCAATCACCAGGGCCGCTTGCGTTATTCCCTTTTCCTCATCAGCGGTGGTGATGAGGCGAGCGAAGGTTGGCAGCATCGTGAGGGGGAGATTATCGACACAGAAATATCCCAAATCCTGAAACGCGTTCGTTGCGGAAGACATTCCCGAGCCGCTCAAACCGGTGATGATTACGATATCGGGATTGGCGCCCTTGGCCGGCGAGTGGCTCTTTTTCCTTTTGACCATAGAAAATGGTTCGGTAAACGGACCGATGCTCCAGTTTACTACGATCGGGTGCAACTTTCCTCGGACGGCAGTGATTAATCGCCCGGTTTCTTATGGATTTACGCTGTGGTTTTAGCCCATAAAAGAATCCACGAACTCGCACGAAGGGTGATGCCGCTTAGTGTGATTTCGTGGATCGGTTGAATGTTTAACTGCCAGGCGCGACAGCAAGACGACTCACTATTAGCTCTGACTTTGTGAGCGGTCCTTACGGTTCAATTAAGCCGAAGTTGCCATCGCTCCGCTTGTAAAGCACGCCCAAACGTTCGGTGTCAGCGTCACGAAAAACAACAAACTGATCTGCTTCGGAGGTGAGACGAAGGGCTGCCTCTTCAGCCGTCATGGGCTTGACGGTGTAACGTCGCGCGGCAATGATTCGTGGCGGCCGCGGCGATGCTTCCAAGCGCCCGTCGGGTTCCGGAGCCACGGCGGCGGCCCGTTTTGCGCCCTGCTTTCGGCCGATGATCTTATTCTTAAGCTTCAATGCCTGCTTTTCAATTTTGGCGATCGCGGCTGTCAGAGCCATGTACATGTCGGCGTTTACAACTTTTGCCGTCAGCGTGTGATCGCGCCAGTAAACCACCACTTCCCCGATGTGCCGGTTCTTCTCGACGTCAATGATTACATGTACGGTCGCAGTTGAATCATTGAAAATATGCTCGAGCTTTTTGAAATGATCCTCAACATGCTTACGAATTGCAGGAGAAACAACCACGTGTCGGCCCGTATACTCGAATTTCATTTATGCCGTCCCTTCCTGAATCAAATATACCAATGCTTGCACCCGCAGTTCTACTTTGCGGTTCAGCACAATGCTCACTTTCGGCGAAGCTGATTTGTTTTGCGTCGCTCGAGGGGGCTTATACAACAGCGCGACGCTCACGCGACCCGGGGATTTGCATCTGATCGCGATACTTTGCAACAGTGCGGCGCGATAGTTTTATTCCGTCCTTGGCCAGGATTTTAACTACTTGATCATCAGTTATCGGATTGTGAGTGTCTTCGTCTTCGATTAGTTTCTTGATCTTCAGCTTGATGATGCGGGTGGAAATCTCCTCCCCTTCCTCATTCATCATCCCTTCGGTAAAGAAGCGTCGCAACTCGATTACGCCTTGCGGGGTATGGGCGTACTTCCGGTTTACCACTCGCGAGACAGTAGAGAGATGCATGCCGATGTCTTCAGCAATATCTTTCAACATCATCGGCTTGATATGCTCGACGCCCTTATCAAGGAAATCCTTTTGCCGGTGCACTATCGATTCAACCACTTTGTAGATGGTCTGGCGGCGGTGCTCGATATTTCGCAAAAGATCGACCGCCGAACGGACTTTCTCACGAATAAAACTCTTGGTCTCGTTGCTGACTCCGGTCTGGCCCAACATCTGCTGGTACTGCTGACTGATTCGCAAGCGGGGACTGCCATCATCGGCAAAATAGATGATGTAGTCTTCATCGCCTTCATCGAGCTTTTCGATATAGATTTCCGGACTGATCAGTATCGGCTCTTCCGAGGAATAGCGCCTGCCCGGATAGGGATCGAGCGTGCGAATAACCTGCAGCTCGGCGAGCAACGTATCGACGTCAATTCCGGTTTGTTTGGACAGGTTTGGGAGTTTGTGTTGCTGTAGATCCGAGAGGTGGTCGCTGATCAATCGGCTTGCGAGCCGATCGCGTTCACCGCGGACCTCGAGCTGCACCAGCAGACATTCGCGGACGTCCCGAGCTCCGCACCCCACAGGATCGAGTCGCATTACCGCTTGCCGGGACTGTTCCACAGTTTCCGCCGACCAGGGACCCATTGCGGAAATCTCTTCCTCCGTGGCGGTCAACCGCCCGTCGGCATCCAGATTTCCAATTACGCAGATCGCTGCGTTGCACACTTCCTCGGAGATGGGGTTCATGTGCAGCTGCCATTCCAGATGTTCCGCAAGGGACGGGGCCCGGGTAAGAAACTGTTCAAAGGTGGGCGCGTCTTCTTTGTATTCGATCTCCTGGGTTTTGTATCCCGGATCCAGGTAATCCTGGAACTCCCGACCAAAATCGATTTCCTCAAAAGGATCGCGAGCGGCCTCTTCACCCACGATCTCATCGCCAATCGAATCCTCGCTCAGGTCGCTCCCGGCGGCGTCGAGTCCTTCTCCCTCACTTTCCGCGAGTGTCGTCACCCCTGTGTCGAGATCGCCGGAACCGTTTGAAGCCGGACTGCCGAGTTCGGGTCCTGTAACCTCTACCTGTGTTTGCTCAGGACTGGCCCCGGAATCAGAGTTGGCGAGGTGATCGAGGATTTTCTCAGCCAGTTCTTGCGCCTCTTCCTGCGTGGCTACCTCTTCCAGCACCGGGTTTTCCAGCAACTGCTGCTGAATCAGATCGGTGAGTTCAAGCGTAGTCATCTGCAACATCTCAATGCGTTGCCGCAGCTGCGGCGTCAGCACGAGTCGTTGAGAGAGGCTGGTAGTAAGCTTAAGAGACATTCCTACAGGTTAAATACATCAGGTCCGATTATTTTTCTTATTATTGCGCTTAAGCGCGCGGGGAGAATTATAACCGATTCCTAGTCTGTTTTGCGCGACCAGTTTTACATCCTAAACTTTTCGCCCAGGTAGAGCCGCCTGACTTCCGCATCATCTGTCAAGTCTTTTGGCTTCCCTGAGCGGAATATGCAACCCTCAGCCATGATGTAGGCGCGGTCGGTGACTCCCAGAGTCTCGCGCACATTGTGGTCGGTAATCAGGATGCCGATGCCTCGATTCCGTAGATAAAGTATGACATTTTGTATATCGTCCACGGCCTTCGGGTCGATGCCGGCAAATGGTTCATCGAGCAGAATATATTGCGGTTCAGTTGCAAGGGATCGGGCTATTTCGGTGCGGCGTCTCTCGCCGCCTGAAAGCGCGTCGCCGCGCGTGTTGCGTACATGCGCAATGCCAAACTCTTCTAACAACTCTTCCAGTCTTTTGAGCTGTTCGCGTCTGCGAAGACCCATCGTCTCGAGCACGGCAAGGATGTTCTGCGCAGCCGTCAGTCTGCGAAATACGGAAGGTTCCTGCGGCAGGTAGCCAAGCCCCAAACGGGCGCGCAGGTACATCGGCAATTTCGTGACGTCACGCTCACCGAGGCGAACGGTGCCCGCGTCCGGTTGCTCCAGGCCCACGATCATGTAGAACGTTGTCGTCTTGCCCGCGCCATTGGCACCAAGTAGCCCAACTACCTCGCCTCGTTCCACAAACAGACTGACATCGTCCACCACCCGACGTCTGCCATAGCTCTTCTGTAAACTAAGGGTGGCCAGTGCCGAGTTAGACGGCGCGGATTGCGGCTCGCGATCAGACGCAACTCTTCGAGCAGTGACTTTCGTCGACGTTTCGACCGCCACAAAATCCTCAGCTGGAGTGCTCATCTGATCGGAGTCTCAATTTGAATCCAGGGAAACAACGATATATTGGGTGACAATTCGGGCAACAAGGCAGCCGGGGCTTAGGGCTTGCTGACTTTGTGCGTCGACCGCACCCGTCCCGGCGACAATGGTCCGCGAGTGTCGTCGGCGGTCACTCTACCGTCGCGTACGTTCACGGTCAAACGCCCACCTTCAGTGCTTCCCTTTTCTCCATCCTCTACGCGTGCGGGATTTCCCTTCAGCACTGCCACTTCGTCGGCGGTTGTGTACTGGATCCAGTCTCCGGTGCCTTTTCGATTCGGTTGGGTTAGCACGACGTTTT
The DNA here is from genome assembly GCA_035644135.1 of Pyrinomonadaceae bacterium. Taxonomy (GTDB): domain Bacteria; phylum Acidobacteriota; class Blastocatellia; order Pyrinomonadales; family Pyrinomonadaceae; genus PSRF01. Next base: position 90,953 of record DASQPD010000014.1, on the reverse strand, counting down.
TCTGCGCAATAGTCTTTTCTACGTCGCTCGAGTCTTTCATCAGGTAGGCGTCGGCGACGCCGCTGGTTATACGATCGGTTCCCTGCCTAATATCAACATTCCCTTCATAGTGCAGGGTGCGATTTTGGTCCGAATAATTCATCGCATCGGCGGTGGCAAATACCGGAACCGTCGTTGCTGTGCCGGCCGTCCGGCGTCTGGCATTGTACAGGGCGCTTTGCACACGTCCGTTTACTTCCATCCGTTTCTCGTTCAGGTAGATCGTCAGCTTGTCGCCACGTACAAAATTATCGTCTTGCCAGGCCCGAGCGTTGCCCGTGTAGATGGCCACACCGCTGTCGCGATGCAGCTCTCCTCGTTCACTGCTGATGTATACCGGACTCTTAACGCTTGAAAAAGGAGTAGCGCCGTTTGTTTGCTCCTGGCTGTAGTAGGTGGTCGCAGTCTTGCCTCGACTGTACGAAACATTGTTGCGCAAGTCGGAATCGAGTTCGACTGCTTTTGTTCTTCCACGCGAGTCCCAAATGGTCGGCTCTCCGCCTCGCAGGCGCACGGTCTCGTCCGACGCCGTATAAGACACGGTGCCGGCAATTCCGTTGCGGTCGCCCTGGTTGAACTTGGCTTCGCCTTCCGCATCGATGCGTTCAGCATCCTGTGTTTCCTTCACAAAAACCGCGGAGATCTTCTGTGCCGTCAGTGTCCGGGCAGGTCTGTTTTCTGAAGGTTGGACCGCCTCGATGAGGGCCTTCGCCCCACCCGAGGCGACGAATGTGCGCGCAAGGTTCCCCGCTTCATAGAAGTCGCAATCGAAGCGCGGCGCCGTCAACGTCTTCTTGTCGGCGTTCACCCCTTTATTCACCGGCTCAATGAACAATTCCGCGTTTCCGGCGGCTTCGGCTGCCTGAAGATCCTTTCCCTGCGAGCGCCAGATCAGCTTCACGGTATCCGCTGTCAGCCGCTTGTTTGCAGCACGCGGATCGTTCGCTTTCGATTTGGGCGCGGAAAGATTAATAGTTGATCGGCCTTCAGTGCGCATCTGCTTCAGGACGCTGCGGTCAGTCTGGGCCTCAAATAACACTTCAATCAAGTTGGCGCCCGCCAGATCCAAATCGGCGTCAGCGTCGAGACTGCGGGCGTGGGTTTCGTACTGCGCGACTGCGCGCTCCAACTGCTGGTCCTTGTCGAGGTAGAAATCCAGATTCGCCGAGTTCACCTCGGCTGCTCGTCCTTCCTCCAAAGACCGCATGTAGGAATGCCCTCGCACCTCGACTTTCTCAAGACGCTTCTGCGCGTTGAGCAGGGCGTACATTACGTCCCCGCTCATCACCGCGCGGTCCTGTTCGGCGGTAACGCCTTCGCTGAATTCAAGCCTCAACGTTTCCTGTTTGAACAGCGCATGTCCCGATCGAATCGTTACTGGTTTTGACCGGGGGGAAGGCTTGGCAGTCGGATTGGCCAACGCTTGCGGCGTGATAGTGATAGCAACGTCCTTTTGCAGTTGGAGAATCTTTGCTTTTGAATAAACGAATGCGCCGGTAGAACTGCCCGAGACATTCTCTCTGCTGAACGAGACAGCCACGTCGGTGTGGGCGACTTCGTTGTTCTGATCATAGGAGAGAGATTCCGTATTCACCTTCAAAGCATCGCGAGTCTCGATCTTCACGCTGCCGGTAAATGTAATCACAGATGTTTTGGGATCATAGATTGCCCGGTTGGCGGCAATCTGGTCAGGCTTGTCTCCGTCGGTGGGATAAACGACCAGACTCACATTCTCGAGTTCGTGATGGTTATCAGAGAAGGTGATGTCTCGTGAGGCTTTGACCAACATATAAAGACGATCTCCCTTTGTCACGGTCTGTTCATAGCCCTCGATAATGCCGGTGACCTCTTTTGAAAGTTCCGGGGTCTCAGACTTTAGACGAAAGGGTTTGTTGTTGCGTAAGCGGTAGTAGGAAATGGCCACGAACGCCAGACCAGCCGCAAGTAAAGCAACGGCGAGAATGCGGGTCAGGAGCGGCACCCGCGCTCGTAATCCGATGGCCACCGCTCGTCGTCGCGTTAATTCTTGCATATCTTGTTCGTTGTCCGTGGTCCGTTGTTCGTTGTCCGTGGTCGCCGGCAATGCTGGTTGTTCTTGCGATCAGTACCACTTGACAGCTGACCACTGACTACGGACCACCTCAACATCTCAATTGTAACCGCACTTCAGGATACATGCAGCCCTATGAACAGCCAAAGTACAAGTTCCACTAAGGGGCTTTGTCAAAACTCTTGCTTGATGCCCTCAGAATTCCAGCCACCCGCCTCAAAATGAACAGGCACAAACTGGTGCTAGCATACAAGGTAACAGAATTTGCCGGTCAGGAAGGGGGGCACTCAAGCTGTGAGAATTTGCAAGTCAGGGAGGAGGCACTCAAGGGAAGAACCGCAACGACAAACCTAAGACATGATCCACCAAATCACACGAAATAAATAGCGGAACACTTCGTGTAAGTTTGTTTTTGTTCGTGTGATTTCGTGGATCGGTTCCCTGGTTTAATCGGCAAACCATCCATCAGCAGCTAGCAACTTTACACCAATCAACTGGCGGCCATCCACTTCATCGCGCCACACGCCATTCACTTCCGCGTCGAGCTGACGACCGAAGGGCGGCGTCAACTTTACAACGCTGCCAATCACAACCTGGGTCTCGAGGACAATTGTCGCGCCGCCGCGACTAATCTTGATTGCCTGGGCTTTAACATGAAAAGGTTCCCCGGTCGCATCCTCCCCATCAACTTCCACCGCGAACTCGACCGGAACACGCGGGCTGCGCGGCCTTTGCGAGGGCGCCGCCACTCCACGCCGTTCATTCTCGTTCATTCAAATCACCAGCCTTTTAATAAATGGATCGGATGAGCCTGGCTCATTCGGAGAGGAGGGGGCACGTTTCAGTTTACCCAATCCCGGGTGAGATTGTTAAGCGGTATTCTAACGGTTGACCAAATTCTCGAACTCTTCCCAAGTATTCTTTGTTTTATTTCGTGGATCCTACCCCAGGCTACGCAGAGCCGACGCGAGATGAAAGGACATCCTTGACACCTGTGAAAGATCACACAGACGCCGCGATAAAACCCTTATAAAGCAACAACAGAATCAGGCCACCCACAATCACGCGATAAACGATAAATACTCCCGTCGAGTGTGTGCGCAGGTAACGCAGCAGAAACCAAATAGAGGCATAGCCTACAACCCCTGAAACTATGGTTGCGACCAGCAATGAACTGTAACTCCCTGGGGGAAGACGATGGATGGCTTCCTTCAACTCCAATAAGCCGCTGGCGGCAATTGCGGGAATAGACAGCAAAAACGAAAAGCGTGCCGCAGTTTCGCGGGTTTCGTCGACAAAGAGTCCCGCCATTATCGTTGATCCCGAGCGGCTTGAACCGGGAATCAGCGCGAGCACCTGGGCCGACCCCACCGCAAGGGCATCGCCAATGCCTAGCTGAGTCATGGTCCGCGTCTTCTTGCTCACTAGTTCGGCGATAGTCAGCATAAGGCCAACCACGATCATCATCGTCGCAATTACCCAGAGGTTCTTGGTAAAGGTGCCCTCGATCTGTTTCTTGAACAGCAAACCCACCACCCCAACCGGAAGCGAGCCAATAATTACGAGCCATCCCATCCAGGCATCGTGAGAAAGCCTTGGACCAATCGTCTTGGCCCTGCGAGTGAACAGGGCGAGATGATCGCGCACGAACGCCACCGTAATGTTCAAAATGTCACGAGCAAAATACAACAGCACCGCCAGCAGTGTGCCCAACTGGACCACTGCAATCGTGGCAGTGGTCTGCTGCGCCTGAAGCGTCTTGTCCACCCCATCATAAAGGCCCACCGCGCGGGCAGCGAATACGAGATGCGCAGTTGAGCTGACTGGAATGAACTCGGTAAGTCCCTGAACGATTCCTAATACTATGGCTTGTAAGAGAGTCATGAGAATTTAGAATTTAGAATTTAGAATTTAGAATTTGGAGTTTAGAAGCGATCACTCTCGAAACGAGCTGCGCGAAGCGATCCGGTCGTACAAGAAGCTTGGCATCACCAGTCCGAGGCGAACGATGCTTGCCAACTGCCAGGGAAACGCATAAGACTTCCTTTTCTTCTCAATCGCCCGGATTATTTTCTTCACAGCCTCATCAACCTCCATCAGGAACGGCATCCTTGCTTCGCGACCGGCTGTGAGAGGAGTCTTGATGAATCCGGGATGGATAATCGTCACATCGATTCCTTTTGGTTTCAAATCGAGTCGCAGGCTTTCAAAAAAAGAGGACAAGGCCGCCTTGCTCGCAGCGTAAGACGCAGACTTGGGAATGCCGCGATAAGCTGCCAGACTGGAAATCGCTACCAAATGCCCTTTGCCACGTCTAACCATCTCCGGAACCACCGCCGACACACTGCTGGCCGCGCCAACAACATTCACACCAAAAACCCTGGCAACCTCATTTGCTTCCAGGTTCGCGGCATCAGTAGTTGTGCCGATGCCGGCATTCGCGATTAGCATATCGATTGGTCCAAACTGCTCCTGCAATTGCTTAGCTACTTCTTTCATAGCCGCGGCGTCCTGCACATCAGCGGCGAGGGCAACAGCCCGTCCTCCTTCCGCTTTGATTTGCTGAATAATCTCAGCCAGCAAATCCGACCGGCGGGCGACGAGACCAACCCGTGCGCCCCGGCGTGATAGTTCCACGGCCAGCCCGCGCCCAATGCCCGAGGAAGCCCCCGTGATCATTACGACTTTATCCTGCCAAAACACGTAAAGAAGAGAATCCAGGATTCAGAGTTCTACATTGCTGATCGGCAAAAAGCACTAACAGAGTTCCGCGACGTGACCTCCTAACACTCGAAGGGCTTTGCCCAAATCCGCCTGTTTTACCAGCAGATGGTCGCGGGAAAATGAAGAGAGTGCTCCCAACGCAATCCCTGCCTCGGCGAGGATCTCCGCCACCAGAGCGAAATAGCCAACTACGTCCCAGGGCAATTCAATATCAAGGGTGAGCAAACGAAAATCCGATTCGATCCATGCGTCCCGAACGGCGTGCCGCATTCGGTTCCAATCATCCTCTTCAAGCAGCAGTGTTACCTGTTTAGGGTCGCGAAAGATCATGAACGACGAATCGGAAGCCGGACTGAGCCCGGACTCCTCGAGTAGTCGCGTCCAATCGCGAGGGCTCAATCCCACCAGCACATAAGTTGCCGGGGCAACTAAAATCCTGGTTTCACGTAGCAGGTCAGATACAGTTTTGTGGGCAGTGATCTGGGACATCGAAGAGACCAATATCAGTTCGTCTTATTTCGTGTTAATTCGTGGATTCCGCAATCCGAATTCCCAGGTTTCGCGAGATCACACCTGTACAACCACCGGCATGATGACCGGCCGCGAACCGGTGAGCTTCTGAATGAAACGCTTTAGTTCAACTCGAACATGTTCTTTCAACAAAGATTCGTCGCGCATAGTTTCTCGAGAAGCTCCGGCAATTGCAGAGGCCACGACTTGTTGCGCTTCTCGCAGCAGTCCGTTGGCCGAATCGAATCCCCGCACCCCACGAGCAACGATCTCCGGCTCGGCCTGTAACTCACCCGTCTCGGAATCAATCGTAATCACTAGAGTCACAAGGCCTTCGTAGGCCATCTGTTTGCGTTGACGAACAGTCTCGCTGTCAATTTCTTCAAAACCGGAGTCGTCGATGAAGGTACGGCCGATCTCTTTCTTGTTGACCACCGCGGCCCGCTCGCCGTCCAACTCAAGCACGTCGCCGTTTTCGATCAGGATGATGTTGTCTTCTGCAAAGCCAAGATGGTTCTTCACAAATTCCTTGTGTCGAAACAGCATGCGATATTCGCCATGAATCGGCACCACGAACTTCGGCTTTACCGCCTCAGTCATGATGCGGATGTCTTCCTGCGAGGCGTGTCCGCTGACATGTATCAAACGCCGTTTTTCTTCAATGATATTTGCCCCACGCTTGTAAATATGGCCGATCATGCGCGAGATAAGGCGTTCATTTCCCGGAATGATTCGCGCCGAAAGAACAACTGTGTCGCCCTCTTCGATCGTGATGCCTTTGTAAACTTGCGTGGCCATCTGCGAGAGTGCCGCTCGCGCTTCGCCTTGCGAACCTGTCACGAGCAGAACAACTTCGTGGTCGCGCATCTCTTTTGCCTGGTTCAGGGAAATTAGCAAGCCGTCCGGAATATCCAGGTAACCAAGGCGATCAGCAACCTCGACATTTTTCTGCATCGAGCGCCCGAGAACGCAGACCTTACGATTGAACTGCTGGGCCACATCGAGCACGATTTGCAGTCGGTGAATAGAAGAGGCAAAGGCGGCGACGATAATCCGGCCGCTCGCTTCCGCAAAAATTTCTTCGAACGCCGGAATCACCGCGCGTTCTGAAGGTGTGCGGCCCGGGACCGTGGCGTTAGTCGAATCAGAGAGGAGGGCGAGCACGCCTTCCTGCCCGTAACGGCGGAACGAGCGAAGGTCTATTGGCTCGCCGATAACCGGGGTTTCATCAACTTTGTAATCACCGGTGTGGATGATGGTCCCTACCGGTGTCTTGATCGCCAGAGAAAAACAGTCCACCAGCGAATGGGACACGCGAATGAATTCGACTTTGAAGATGCCGATATCAACCACGTCTCGGGGCTCGACGCGATGAAGCAAGGTGTCGCCGGTCAGATCATGTTCCTCCAGCTTGCTCTCTGCCAGGCCGGCTGTGAAATGTGAGCAGTAAACGGGAACGTTAAATCGCTTCAGAATGTAAGGCAGGGCACCCAGGTGGTCCTCATGCCCGTGAGTCAGCACGATCGCCGTGATGTTATCGCGATACTCCTCGAGGAAGGCAAAGTCGGGTATACAGACGTCGACTCCATAGGCAGTTTCTTCGGGAAACCCCATCCCGGCGTCGAGAATCAGCATCTCGTCGCCGTAACGCACAGCCATGCAATTCATTCCAAACTCGCCGATACCGCCGAGCGGGATGATCTCGAGAACACTACTCACTTGCTATATTGTCTCTACTCTCCGAAAGACCTGTGATTTTACTTCGACAGACAGCCCCACCCGACCTAATGAATCGTAGCAGTATAACATACGGTGGATTACCGTCTCGTGGTACGAGACCCAATGTCGTGAAGTCTGATATCAGCTTGTAGTTCAGCTCTGGCTTCGCCGCCCCCCAAAGAGGCTCGCCAACCAACCAAGAACAAAGAGAAAAGGTGGGCTCAGTCTTTCCATCAACGGCTTGAAGGGTCGAAGCACGCTGCGGATCGAGCCAAGCAGTTTGTCCTCACGGAAGGTTATAGGTTTCGCAGTGGATCGAATCTGAGGATCGAGGTTTATCCGAACTAGTGGCTCGGCGGGTACACATAGATTGACTTCTCGCCAGGCTCGCCGGAAGCCGCTATAAAACTCGCTTCTTACCTCGTCGCGGATTGCATCGAGTTCAGCAGGAATATTTCTGGAACGAGGTCGCAAGCCGCGACCAATCGTCGGATTCAGGTTGATCTCCCAAGTCTGCACTCTGCCGTCTTTCATTGCGTAATCGATCCGTCCATACTCGACCTGGGCCAACTCGAATATCTCACTGAGCTGTTTCTGATGAGGATTTGTTGTGACGTACTCGAGTTCCTCAACAACCACCGCCCGGCTGAATTCAGTCTCCGAGTGTTTTAGCATCCAGTGCCGGCCGTAATTCAGACTCCGCGGAATGACATTCCGGCCCACCACGAAAGCGGCGTACTTGCGATATACTCCGTGTTCAGCCGTATCGCAGAACTCAACTACCAGCAAATTGTTAAGTTCGTGTCCTTGAACGAGTGCTCGTCCAATCGCCTGGCGGACTTCGCGCGCAGAATTCAACAAGGGCGAGATTGGCCCATCATGCAATCTCTCTTCGCGAAGAAACACCGGAAATCTGAGCGTCTTTAAGTCCTCGTGGGCTCGTACCGCCCGAAACTCGTTACGTTGTTTCCGGTACAGCTCAGTAAGCAATTCGAACCGTTGCAAAGTCCGCTGAGGGTTATTGAGGAAGCGAATATTTGAGAGCGGTTGGAGTTGATGGTGGATGTCGGCAACCAGGCGTCCCATAGCGCTGGTCAACTGATCGAGCGCCGACAGGACGTACGTCCCACGGTAGAAATGCGGTTGCTCAGCTAGACTCTCATAATGTAGAACCCGAAAATCGTTCCGCACTTCGGGGCAGGAAATATCCAGATAGTCTTTTATTCCGCCCTCTTGCTGAGCCGGCACGACGAAGTGGATCATGTGCCTGGGACCTCGGCGCCCATTAGCTGCACATTGGTTCCCGTCGCAAGCACTTCGCTCGACGTGTAACCACCTTGTGCCTCCCAGAGTCGAACATACATTGCACAGTTTGCGAGCAACTCGTTATGAGTTCCCAAACCCACGACTTGCCCCTGGTCAAGCACAAGAATGCGCGAGGCATTCCGAAGTGTCGATAGTCGATGGGCCACCGAAATTGCTAAACGACCTGACACAAGCCGATCGACCGCGCGCTGAACTTTCGCCTCAGAATAGGAGTCCAGACTCGACGTGGCCTCATCCAACAAGAGGATGGGCGCATTTTTCAGGATTGCCCTTGCCACATTGACTCGTTGGGCTTCACCCCGCGAAAGAGCGCGGCCTCCCTGTCCGACAACCGTGTCGTAGCCTTCAGGCATCGCGACTATCTCATCATGGATTTCCGCAGCGCGGGCTGCCGCTTCGACTTCTCGGTCCGTCGCATCAGGGCGTCCGCAAAGAATGTTGTCCCGAATCGAAGTTGAGAACAAAAACGGATCCTGGGTCACAATCGCAAGCACTCCGTAAATATCTCGGAGGCGGATGTGACGCAGATCTAGTCCGTCCAAAAGCACTTCTCCGGAGGTTGGATCGTAAAAGCGAGCTATGAGATTCAGCAACGTTGTTTTTCCCGCGCCTGATGGACCAACGATTCCGAGTGTCTCGCCAGCCTGGACCCTGAAGGAAACGTTCTCAACCACCGGCTTGCTGTGAAACGTGAAAGTCAGCCGGTTTGCGGCAATGGTGCTCGGAGGAGCGCTCAAACGCTGCGCATCCGGCACATCCTGGATTTCGGGTCTTTCCTGCAGGAGCTGCTCGATGTGCGTTACGCTGGCCCCATAGCGTTGAATCTCCAGATAGCCGTTGTTGATGTTGTTCAGAGGCCCCTGTGCGGCTCGCATCGCGAGCAGAAAAGCAAGCAGTTCGGGCCAGTCGAGCTTCCCGGACATAACGCGGAATCCCCCAATTATGATCACCACCACCACATTCAGTCCGGCCATCGATTCCAATACGATTCGTGCAAAGGCGCGTACTCGCTCCATGGCGATGAGCTCGTCAAAATAGTTTCGCGCCCGTCCGATCGTTCGCTCACCCTCGGCGCGTTCACCCTGGTAGATCTTGATAATGCGAATGCCGTGCAAAAGCTGGAGAAGTGCATCGAAGAGGGCCACTCCCTTTTGACGAACGCCGAACGAGCGGGCGAGTGTGCGACGGGCAATGATGTAGATCGGGAAGGCAGCTAACGGCACTAGAAGAAATGCCCAGAGCGCTAGCGAAGGACTAAGAGTCACCGCCGCAATAATGAGGCCGATCGCCTGGAGCGTTTCGAGAACTAAGCTGGCGGTGGCCAGAACAACCGTTCGCATTTGTGAAACGTCCTGGCGAACGCTTTGCAATAGATCCCCGTGAGTGCGGCGATCGAGAAGCCGTATGGAAAGCCCAAGTAAATGCCTGATCAGGCGCTCCATCGTTCCCAGCTCTATTACTTTGATGACTTTCTGTTGGGATACCTGAGAATCGTAAGTAAGAATGGCCGCTCCCAGGTTCGCGAGCAGCAGAAAACTGACAATGAACCACAGAGCAGTTTGGATTCCGAACGTATCCGTCACGCGGTGCATGAATCCTTGCCCGTGACCGAGTACGCCTGCGAGGAACTCGCGAATCAACAGGATTGAGGCAGCGGTCAACGCGGCTCTGCCAAGCGAAGCAGCAGCAAATCGAGCCACGAGAGCCGGGTGTGGCCGAAGTAGCCGAAAGAGCGTCACCAACTGGTGTTTCACGTCGCGCTTTCCGTTGCCGCCGAAGGTGTTTCCGCAGCGGACAGCTTACCTTGCAATGAGCGATCAGAGCGGGAGAGAAGAGTCGCTGCACTCATGTCTCCCGTCACATTAAGCAAGGTCTTGAAGATGTCTGGAATGCTTTCCACAGCCTCGATGACGATCACTCCTTCAATAGGCACGCCCGCGGCCAGGTAAGCCGGGAGAGTCTTGAGGCCCGGTCCGCTTTGAGGTATGCCTGCCGTTCCGAAACTGATAATGATGACAGTGCCGAGGAACAAAGCGATCGTACCGAGGCGGAGCGGAATTCCGTAGATATGGGCTACTAGCATCAGTTTCACGATACTTGAGATCGGCCGGTTTACCTTGAACAGCGAAACGCTGAGAGGAAGCACAAAACTTGTTCCTGTTTTCGGCAGCCGTAAGTGGTCGCGACCGCCTTCCACTAGCGCAGGAAGGGCAGCGATGGACGAACGAGTGCTGGCCGCAACCAGTTGAGCCGGTGCCACTGCCCGAGTGAAGGTGCGGATTCTTGTACGCCCCGCAATAGCGCTGAGCGGATATAACAAGACCGTAAACAGGAGCATGATCGTTGACACGATTACAACATAAGCACCCAGCATTCCTCCGGTTGAGCTACCGGTTTTAAAGGCAAGCACGTATGTCAAAGCGAAGACTCCCACGGGCGTTGCGACGAGCACCCACCGCGTCACCTGCAGCATGGCGTCCGCCAGTCCTTGAAATACCTGCGCCAGCAATAACTGTTGGGCTTCCGGCAGACATGTAACAGCCAGTGCGAAAACGACTGTAAAAAGTAGGAGTGGAAATATATCGCCCCGCACGCCGGCTTCCAATAAATTTGTTGGCAGGAGGTTAGCAATCCAATCCGTGGGAGAAGAGGATCCGCCATCCGCACTGGCAGTGGGTGTCGCTGTCGCTACTGGCAAAGCTGCCGCTGTCTTTAGCGACTCAATCGTCGCCGGATCCACCGAAAAGCGGGCGATTAATGGAGGAGCCAGAAGGACGGTGAAAAGTCCCGACGCGACCAACATCAAAAAAAACAAAACAAAGGCGCGAACGCCAAGCTTGCCAACCGCTTTAGCTCCCGCACCACTAACCGCCGCCAGGAGATGCGTAATCACGAGCGGAATTACTGTTAGCTGCAACGCGGCTACCCATAGCCCTCCCAAGGCTTTGGCAATGTTACCCAGGTCTGCAAATATCGGAGAATCCTTGGCGTGACCGAGAATACCCAGACCGAGACCGGCGGCCAACGCAAGCAGGGACCAGGTTGTTAATGACAACCGTTTCAAGGGAGGAAATCAACCTATTGAAAAACCGTGACAATTTGCACGGGCATCGGTAGCAGGAAGGGGGCGCCTGATTAGCCGCACCCAAGGTTCATTACTCTGTCGGGAGGATGACAGAAAATGAATAGTAACATATGAGCCTCTGAGTTTCCGCGTTACGCGAGGATGGTCCTGGTTTCGTTTTCTTGTAAACGCAAAAGGGGCACTTCCAATTTCGGATTGAAACAGAAAAGCTTTGTTGCTACTGTTTGTTGGCGCCATGCAAAGTTTATGAAATCGCGCCGAAGTACTCTTTTGCGTCGAAACTGTCTGACGTTTAGTTAAAATCCGAAATCCGAGTTCCGCAATCAGAAGTTACTGTTCTCATGACTGACGAACGAAGAAGGAATAAACGGGCTCCCGTCCTGATCGAAGTCATTTGGGAGGGCAAAGCCGGCAAGTACGAGGCGCGCACGAGTGACCTTAGTGCCGGCGGCTGCTTTGTTGATTCCATCGGCCGCGCTGCTGAAGGCGAAACCATCACCTTTAAGTTGAAACTGCCAAGCGGAGAGTGGTTGAAAATTGAAGGCGAAGTTACCTACGCCGATCCAAGAATCGGCTTTGGCGTAGAGTTCAGAAACGTGTCCGAGGCAACTAAGAAAAAGCTCGAGGGGCTGGTTGATGCAGGAACATACCACGCTGACAAAGACCCTTAAGGCGCGTAGCTCAATCAAAATGAAAACTCTGCTAATAATCAGCCTACTGCTCTTTGCTCCTCCGCTCCTCGCTGCCCCGCAGACAATGAGGCTTGACTGCTATCACACCGGGAATTCAAAACAGGAGTTCTTCAGTGTCGATCGGGTCATATTTGAACCTCTCACCTGGCCCGGGGACCCAACCCAGGCAATCGACACAACAAACCTTGGTAAATATTTTTTTGAAGTACGAGATCAAGCGAGCAAAAAGGTTCTTTACTCGCGCGGCTTCGCTTCGGTTTTTGGCGAGTGGGAAACCACGGACGAGGCAGCCACGATGTTCCGCACTTTTCATGAGTCGCTCCGCTTCCCTGCTCCGGACGCGCCCGTCGAAGTTGTTCTCAGGAAGCGTGATGCAAGAAACGCTTTTCGTGATTTATGGTCCACAGTTGTTGACCCCAAAGACATTTTCAACGATCGATCCAGGCAGCTGGCGCCGGCACCCTTAATCACGATTCAAAAAATGGGCGAACCGGCAGACAAGGTCGATTTTGTGATTCTGGGCGACGGCTACACCGCGGGTGACTCAAAGAAGTTTGAAGCGGACGCGCGCCGGTTGACTGAGGTGCTGTTTGCGACTTCACCTTTTAAGGAGCACCGCAAGAACTTCAACGTGTGGGCGCTTTGTCCGCCCGCCGGCGAGTCGGGTATCTCTCGACCATCTACGGGTATCTATCGCGATTCACCTTTGGGAGCAACGTACGATGCGTTTGGTTCAGAGCGATATGTGCTTACCTTCGACAACCGCGCCGTTCGCAAGGTGGCCCAGTTCGCGCCGTACGAGTTCATCGAGATACTCGCGAACAACCGGACTTACGGTGGTGGCGGGATCTTTAATTTGTACAGCACTGTGGCCGCCGATAACGCGTTCGCAAATTATGTCTTTGTTCATGAGTTCGGCCATCACTTTGCCGGTCTCGCCGACGAGTACTACACGTCCTCGGTGGCTTATGCCCCGGCGACTGAGCGGGTCGAGCCGTGGGAACCCAATGCCACCGCGCTGCTGGATCCGGCGAACCTGAAGTGGAAAGATCTCGTTTCACCTGACACACCTATTCCGACGCCGTGGAATAAGGAGGCTTTTGAGAATTACTCGCGCGAGATCCAAAAGCGAAGGGCACAATTGCGGAAAGACAAGCGGCCAGAAAGTGAAATGGAGGCCCTGTTTCGGGAAGAACTGGAACATGAGCAGGGGATGTTCGCGCGTGAGAGGTATGCGGGCAAAGTCGGGGCATTTGAGGGCGCAATGTACGAAGCGCGGAATTACTATCGACCGGAAATCGACTGCATCATGTTCACCCGCGCGAACCACTTCTGTGCCATTTGCCGCCGAGCGATCGAACGCATTATTGAACTCTATTCAAGGAACTGATCCACTAAGTCACACGAAATTATTAGTGTGATTTCGTGGTTGTCGTTCGTGTGATTTCGTGGTTTGACTTCAGTAGGCTCAGAACAATTCAAGCCGCCGAGGGAATGACGAGGTGCTGAGATGTCATTGAGACGCCTGATGCTCAATGTCGCGCTCATATTGGGCTCGTTGGGTGCAGCCTCCGCCCAAACCGCCGAGCAACCTCAGCCGTCAGCTTCTCCCTCCGAAGTGTCGGTGGTCACCGGTTACTGTCGGGAGCTCGCTACCTTTGCCAAGCGCAATCTAAACAAAGCGCGATTCTTTGGCGATGTCGCGGCTTACGACCAGAGTGGAATGACACTGCGAAAACCTCCTGAGAGATGGCAGGAGTTCAAAAGCCAAAAAGCTAGAGACGCCGCCACGACCGGAGACAATCTCTACAACACCGCCAATGTCTGGATGAGAAACGGGAACATCGTGCTGGCGAACCTTCAGTATGGCAGTCCTTCAGGCGATTGGGCCCAGTTTGTGAGGTATTGCTTTCGTGAGGATGGCTCGCTGGCGAAGACGGAAGACACGTTCCGCACTTTTGCCGGGCCCATAAGCACCGTCAAGGAAAAGTTCTATGACAGCAAAGGCCGCCGGCTTCGTTTCCTGATAAGGTGCTACGACCTGGAGACTGGCCGCAAAAAGAGATGCGACGGGAACTATTCAAATTACGACGCGGACGTGTTTCGACGAGTTCAACAATTACCTATCTACGGATTAGTTCGATCCAGCAGAGTCAAATAAACCTGCACATGTGTTCCCAAACCCAGACAGCAGTGTTTGCCATTCTTCTGCTCTTCTCCGCAGTTTCTAGCGGCGCAACGGCATCCACGAGCAGAATTGCCGCCGCGGAAAGGAAGCACTCGCTTCAGACCTCCGCCACGATTAACGAGTCCAATTGGCAACGGCATCCTCAAATCAAGACCATACGCGGTATCGTAAGTTCAATTAATTCGGGATTGAAAAAGCGCAGCTTCAAAGTATCCGAGAGGAAGTTTGAGTCATGCGGCGAGTCGTTTTTTACTTTGCGACGTATTGCGCACAATGCAAAAGGAGCAGTCGTCTGGTACGAAGACTACAGTGAGGGTGAAGACTCATCCTGGGATTATCATCAGTACTATGACGATTCACATCGACTAAGGTTTGTGCTCATCGTAGTCTATGCAGCCAACGGTTCTCGCGATCAACATCGAAGTTATTTCGACGAGAGTGGAAAGCTAATCTGGCAAAATCACAAGACACTGAAAGGACCCGGTTATTTTACTCCGCAAAACGTCGAGGAACTCGCCAAAGAGGATCCCGAAAAAGAGTACACGGAGCATGCAGGGTGCGTTGAGATGAAGCCCACACCTAAAAGCCCGAACAAGGCAAAGAAACTGACTACATCTGAATAGGACCGCCACGCCATTTTCCAGCTTCGAAAGGAACTCCGAATGCGACTCGTTCTCCGTCTCTCTCTGTTGACGTTTCTGTTTTTTTCCGCGATTCCAGCCACCCTCGCGCAAAAGCGCAACCTTACAGAAAAAGATCTCTTCAACTTTGTCTGGATAGGCGACCCGCAGGTTTCGCCTGACGGTTCGCGCGTCGCATTTGTTCGCGTGACTGTGAATGACAAGCAAGATGGTTACAACACAGCCATCTGGACTGTGTCACCCGCAACAGGGGAACCTCGCCAGATGACGAACGGCACTCGCGACTCGTCGCCGCGCTGGTCACCGGA
Source organism: Pyrinomonadaceae bacterium (assembly GCA_035644135.1). Taxonomy (GTDB): domain Bacteria; phylum Acidobacteriota; class Blastocatellia; order Pyrinomonadales; family Pyrinomonadaceae; genus PSRF01. The sequence continues at coordinate 75,671 of DASQPD010000014.1, read as the reverse complement.
TGGCAATTATCTGGTGTTCGTTCGCGTTACGGAAAAAGACGGACGGCCAGATCAGCCACAGTTGTTCATGTTGTCGATGGCCGGCGGTGAATCATTCCAGTTTACTGCCGTACCGCGCGGGGCGGGTGGACCGCAGTGGTCGCCCGATGGACGAATGATTGCTTTTGTGAATGGAGCCAACCCCGACGACGTTGCAAAAATGGTTCCGAAAAACACGCCCTCACCTTCTCCGAGTGCGACACCAAATGATTCGAAGAAACCCGATGAGCCGCATGAGAGCGATGTTCGGGTCATCACCCACGCAGTCTATCGATCGAATGGCGCGGGTTATCTGGATACAAAACATCCGCAGCACATCTGGATCGTGCCAGCGCCCCGCAATGGCGATGACAAAGTCACCCCGCGACAACTAACCAGCGGTCGCTACGACGATGGAAACGTCACCTGGAGCAAAGATAGTTCACAGATCTACTTCGTCTCAGCTCACATTGACGAGCCTTACTATGAATTGCCTAGTACCGATATCTATTCGATTCCCCTAAGCGGCGGCCAAGCTACGAAGCTCACCTCGTTCGACATGGGCACCGGGGCTCTTTCGGTCAGTCCGGATGGCAAAGGGATTGCCTTTTACGCGTCAACTTCCAAGCCAGTGCAATCGTACACGGAGCCGGATCTCTGGGTTATGGATATCGCGCCGAATGCACAACCGAGAAACTTGACAAGCGCGTTTGGGTACGATGTCGGGTCAGGTGTGGGAGGTGACAACACGGCTTCGCGAGGCGGTGGCGGCAATCCACCAATCTGGTCGGCTGATGGGCGAACCCTTTATGCGATCTTCGCCCGCGAAGGTAGAGCGAATGTCGGCGCGTTCGACGTTGCCACCGGGCGCGAAACAGATATGACGACCGGCAACCAGGCTGTTGTGAGTTTCCGCGCGGTGCGGGATGCTTCGAAATTTGCTTTGTTAATTTCTACACCTACGCGCATTGGGGATCTGTACTGGTTGGAAAATCGAGGAAGTGCGCCAAAACAGCTGACGAATTTCAACGCCGATCTGTTTTCAAAGTTGAACCTTACTGAACCGGAGGAGATCTGGTATCAGAGTTTCGACGGCAAACGCGTGCAGGCGTGGGTACAAAAACCGCCCGACTTCGATCCAAACAAGAAGTACCCGCTCATCCTGAACATCCACGGTGGTCCACACACGGCTTATGGTTACATTTTCGATCATGAGTTTCAGTGGATGGCAGCCAGAGGGTACGTCGTGCTTTATCCCAATCCACGCGGCAGTACGAGTTATGGGCAGGAGTTCGGCAACATCATCCAGTATCACTACCCAGGCGATGACTATAAGGATTTGATGGCGGGTGTTGATGAACTCCTTCGCCGCGGCTATATCGACGAAAAGAGATTAGGAGTCACCGGGGGCAGCGGCGGTGGATTATTAACCAATTGGACCATCGTCCAGACGACGCGCTTCGCGGCTGCTGTCTCTCAACGCGACATCGCTGATTGGGCCGATTGGTGGTACTCCGCGGATTTCACTCTTTTCCAGCCATCCTGGTTCAGAAAACCACCGTTCGAGGATCCGGATGACTACAGAGCTCGCTCGCCAATTACTTACATAAACAACGTGAAAACCCCGCTGATGTTGATCCTCGGCGAGGCCGACTATCGCACCCCAACCGGCGCGGGCGGCGAACAGATGTTTCGCGCGCTAAAATATCGAAAGATACCCTCGGTGATGGTGCGTTTTCCGAATGAAACGCATGAACTCTCACGCTCGGGACAACCCTGGCATCGAATCGAGCGGCTGCAACACATCGTCGGCTGGTTTGATCATTGGCTGATGAACGTTCCCAAACCGGAATACGAAGTGGCTCAGTAGATACAGTGAACGAAATTTCTTGTAATTTAGTGGATCTAGGTTTTTTGACGGCGGTGAGCAAGATTTGCGGCCATTTTTGCCCTATTCAGGTAAACTAACGAGCAACTTCAAACCCCTTCGAGGTACATATGAATTCCAATCCCCTCCAGCGACTACACAATTCCATCTTCGCAGTCACGACATTGGGTTTTCTTCTGCTCCTGTGCGCCACAGCGGCCAAGGCCCAACCGGACCGGGGAGTGAGGATTTCACCTTCCGACACAGTCCGTACTCTGCCGGCAATCGGAAAACGTTATGCGCTGATCGTTGGCGTCGACCAGTACGCCGACACTCAGATCACCACGCTTGGCGGCGCCAGCAATGATGCCAAGACACTCGCGAACGCCATAATCCAATATGCCGGTTTCCCCGGCGATCAGGTCACGCTGCTAGCTTCAGATCAACCGGCAGAACGCCAACCGACCCGCGGCAACATTCTGCGGCGACTGTCGAACATGGCTGCAGTCGTTCCCCCGGACGGGCTGCTGCTGATCTCCTTTGCCGGTCACGGCATTGAACGGGGCGGCCAGGCTTTCCTGCTTCCCTCTGATTCCCAGGTCAGCAACGATGTCGATCTGCTCGAGCAGACAGCAATAAATGTTTCGCAGATCAAGGATCGAGTTAAAAAGATCGGCGTCCATCAGGTGGTGATTATTCTGGACGCTTGCCGTAACGATCCAGTCGGGCGCGCAAACGCCGATAACCCGCTGACCGCGGCTTACACGCGCGGGTTCAATTTCGATCTGCGCAACCGCGAAGTGCAGGCATTTGTCACTCTCTATGCCACCGAAGTGGGTCACCGAGCGTACGAATACAAGGAGAAGAAACAAGGTTATTTCACCTGGATCCTCGTCGAGGGACTTCGCGGAGGCGCCGCCAATGCCAGGGGAGAGGTAACCCTCGCCAACCTGGTTAAGTATCTACAAGAGCGTGTGCCGAAGCGCGTGCTCCAGGATTTAGGACCCGGCAAGGATCAGAAACCATTTGCAGTCGTCGAGGGCTATCGGGCGGATGATTTAGTACTCGCCGTGCGCGACCCGAAAGCAGCGGCCCAACAGCCTTATATTCCCGATACGAACACCCAATCCACCGGCGCGACCAGAGATACCTCAATCGAGATGAAACCGAAGGAGGTCGATGCTTCGTTGCTTGACACGACCTGGACGGGTTCCAGCCCTGAGTCCGGAGAGTACACGATGAAGTTTTTGAAGGATGGCGCCCTGCAATACATTATCAGTGTGATGGAGAACGGCGTCACCGCGCCGCGCATCGTCAAGGGGACCTGGAAACAGTCGGGTAAGAACGTCCAGATCGTGATCGGTAATTCGTATTCGGTGTTACAGGGTGTGGTTGACGGCGGCATCATGAAAGGTGACGGCACGAACCAGGAAGGCACGACCTGGAAGTTTACGCTCTTCAAGAAAGAGTGAAGGAAATTAGAAATTGGAATTTCGTCTAGCTTATCCTGACTCGTCACATCGAACCAGTTAGTATCGTTAGACGAAATTCTAATTTCTAAATTCTAAATTCTAAATTTGATTTGCCTTGGCCCCTGTAATAAAAATCCGCGACCTCGCCCGTCCCGATTTCAAAGCGAATCCCTATCCTTTCTACGCTCGTCTGCGGGCCACAAGCCCTGTGTGCCCGACCAAACTTCTGGGCCAGCCGACCTGGCTCATCACTCGTTATGAAGATGTGGTGAACGTCCTGAAAGACGAGCGGTTTGTGAAAGACTGGCCACCTAGAACCAAATGGATCCATCGACTCTCGGGACCCGTTACACGAAACATGCTCAACAAAGATGCTCCAGACCACAACCGGCTGCGCACGCTGGTCCATAAGGCCTTCACGCCTAGTCTGGTTGAGCGTTTGCGCAATCGAATTCAGGAGGCCTGTGATGAATTGCTCGACACGCTCGCCGTCCGCGGTCACATGGATCTTATGAGTGGGTTTGCTCTGCCGCTCCCGTTAACGATCATCGCTGAACTGCTGGGAATTCCTTCCGAAGAACGCCGGCGTATGCACGTTTTGTCTCGCAGTAGTTTGTCGGCCTCAAATGTTCTCGGTGTCTTGCGTTCCGTCCCGGATCAGAGACTCTTGATTCGCCGGATTCGCAAATTAATCGCTGAGCGCCGGCGTGAACCAAGCGACGATTTGATCACTGCGCTCGTTCAGGCTGAGGAAGCGGGGGACAAACTAAATGAAGAAGAGCTGGTCGCAACGATTATCCTCCTCTTGATCGCCGGTTACGAAACAACTGTTAACCTGATAGGCACAGGCGCTCTGGCACTAATCGAAAATTCAGAACAAAGGGAACTACTGCTGGGGAATCGCGCACTCGCCGATTCGGCAATTGAAGAGCTGCTGCGCTATACCAGTCCGCTCGATGTCGCTTCGCAACGGTTTGCTCGGGAAGATGTACGAGTTGATTCGGTGACCATTCCCCAAAGTCATGTCGTCGTAGCGGTGTTGGGCTCAGCCAACCACGACGAGTCGCAGTTTCCCGATCCAGAGAATCTTGATTTAGTGCGGAATCCGAATCGGCACGTCGCATTTGGGCAAGGAGTTCACTTCTGCGTCGGTGCACCGCTGGCGCGACTCGAGGGACAGATCGCCCTGCTGACCTTGTTCCGGCGCTTTCCCACTCTTGCGCTGGCCAACGCTGTAGACCAATTGCGCTGGCGCAAGAGCTTGATTGTTCGGGGGCTCGAAGAACTGCCAGTAAAGATCCACTAAAACACACGAAAAACCTTGAATGGTGTTCGTGTGATTTCGTGGATCAGATGGATTCCTTGTATTCCTCGAGATTGGCTTGAATCTTCACCAGCAGTTGGGATTTGACGGTGTTGAGTTTGAGTTCCTCCGGATCCATGCGCTGCCACTTGCCGGGTATTAAGACCTGCGAATCGATAAACGATTCGAGTGCTTCCTGCAAGCGTTGGACCTTGATTTTTCCCTTCATCGCGATGACATCTTCAATAATCAGGACCAGCGCATCACCGGTCAGCCGGTGTCGATGGTTAATGACGGCTGACCTCTCCTGGAGTGTCCTTAAAACTTCGTCAATTGGGTCGCCTAAAGCGGCCACCAATTTAAGATAGCATTGCTGAAAGTTTCTGATGTGGCCACTGCGCGCAGGCGTGAGCTGCAAGTCTCGTTTTCCAACATATGACGCAGCCATTACTCGGCAGAAAAGTTCCTCAGGCATGTAGGCGCTCTCATCTTCGACGCCGGCAATTGCCTGTGCAACGTAAAATGCGGGCAACATCCGCAACAGATTACGGATAAGAAAGACGGGCTGGTGAGTTAATCCATCGGGCAGTTTTTCGATTCCCTTCGATACTTTCAAATCTTCGAAGTAACTTAATGCTTTATGAAACTGCTGTATTTCGGGCTGCGCCGTCTCCCTCAGTTGCTCGATCTGTTCCTCGGTGAAACCTATTCGGCAAAGAACCCGGTAATCGCTTTCGGTGCGAAACGCAAGGTCAAATGCGCCCAGGCACTGAGCGTCTTTGAATTCGCGCAAATTCTGCTTTTCACCTGATGAGATAAAGGCCATCGCCTGGGCGAATGTTTGGACGATCAAGCGTGCCCAGTAGCGTTGCTCGCTAAGCGAAGCCGAGTAGCGATCTACATCTTTAAAGCGGTACCGATCGTGCTTTGCGGCAAACTGCCGGATCGATCCATAGTCGAGAATAGCGCCACTGGCCAGCATGTTGTCACCGTCCCAGGCCAACCAGTTAAAGATGTATTCTTCTTCAAGCACGGCCGCCATCTTTCCGTACGAACGGGCGAGGTAATCAAGGGCTTTTTCATATCTGGCAGGCCCCCGGCGGGGAACCCGCCAGAAGCCGTTCTCGACTTCCCTCTCGATAAAATAGTCTACGGACGCTTTTAGCTCGGCATGACGACCTTGTTTAAGATAGCGGAAGATATGAGCCGGTCTAATCAGATTCGGTGCACTTCTCACGCCGATGGCGGTGCCATCCTGAAATCCAATGACCGCCAGACACCGTTCTGTCGGAATACCCTGACGGTAAAAGATCTCCGACATAACAGCGCTGCCCAGCATCTCGTCAAGCTCGGCCAGCCCGGAAGAATAGCCATAGCTTTCATCACCAGTTTTGACGATCCCGGCGGCTTTTTGAGCACCCGGACTTAGAATCGTTGCTCCGGTTCCTCTGCTGGAGACGTCAAAGACCAGGCGCTTTGTTCGCAGACAGCCATTCCAGATGCTTCTGCCATCACCGGAAGTTTTTCCTCGCTTGTTCCTGTGCTGAGTTTGAAGATAACGCGTGGCCATGTAAGGCAATGGCCTGACGGCCTCCGGTGGATACTTTTTCCCGAGCTGGAGATCGTACTCATTGATGATTTGCAGGGAGAAAGTGTCGAGGATGATTTCTTCCAGCTCTTTGTTGAGAGTGTGCGGATGGTCGGTAGGGATCAACTGCATCTCCCTCGCTAGAGGGAAATTGAAATAGAGGACACGCCCATTTGGCCGATAGCGAGCCCGATAGTCGATGTAGCCGTCAGGGCTGACTTGCCGCCAGGGATGTGTGCCGTCTAGCTCTTTGAACTTCTCATACATACACACTGCGCTGTGATGAGAAGGGGCCCAACCGGAAAGAGTTTGAAACTAAAAGGGTTGCGCAGTCAATGATTATTTTTTCCAGATCACAGACACGAGGGAGGAAAGTGGCGATTTTGTTCTGGAAGACCCTGCAAGTCCCAGAAACCACTGACGATTTGCGATCTCGAACGCAAAATGCTCTTGGCATGTAACGCAAGCTGTTAGCTTGCGTACTGCTGTATCAACGGAAGCTAACAGCTTGCGTTACTTTAAAAAACCCAATTCGTCGCAAAAACACTCTGTCAACGAGCACGCGAACGTCGGTATTACGTATAATGAGTACAGCACCCCCGATCAATCGCAAACTGTACGTTTCGTTTCCGAGAAGGGAGAAAGCTGCTATGGGTCTGTTTGACAAAATGTTCGGACGAGGTGCGTCCGAAGCCGAACAGCAACAAGGTGCACAACAGCGATTCAATGAGCTCAAGACAAAGTATCAGTCAGCGCTTAACATGGCTGATCAGCAGCACATTCAATTCCTGAACCTGCACGTTCAAGACAACAAGCTTTACATCAAGGGCATCGCTCCATCGGAGGACGCCAAAAACAAATTCTGGGACCAGATTAAGCTGGTCAACCCAAACGCCGACGATATTACTGTGGACCTCAGTGTCGACCAGAGCCGCGCCGCAGCAGCTGCCGCAGGAGGCGGGCAGGGACAAGGCGGACAGTCTTACGAGGTAAAGTCTGGCGACAACCTTTCGAAAATCAGCAAGCAGTTCTACGGTGACCCGAACGAGTACATGCGAATCTTTTACGCTAACCGGGATCAGCTGAAGGATCCTGATCGCATCCAGGTTGGACAAAAGCTCGCCATTCCGCCGGCTGACAAAGCATAGGCGAGCCTTACTCCAAAGCCGCAAAACAACAGCGCCCAACCGAAAGCGGTTGGGCGCTATAGTGAATAGCGACAATTACACTGACTATTGCAGTTTCCATACTCGTTTTCTCCACCTTTCGTCGCTCAAACTCGAAGCAATCAGCAGGCCAACTGCAAAAAGCCGGAAAAGTCTTGTTTTAAATAGTGTGAGAGCAACAAAGTCTTATTTGGGTTGGGCGCTGAGTACCGATTTGCGATGCAGTTTGTATCGCAACCTGACGTTGACACCAAATTCGGTTGTCGATAGCCTCACCTTTCAAGCTTTGTTCCGTTGCGGCTCTTCCCGACTAATCAAAGCGAACAAAAACAGCGAAATGAACAAAAGCAAAAAGCAATTGAAGGATGAGTACTTGCAGACTGCGCCCCGGATGGGTGTCTTCCTGATCCGCAATACCATCAATGAAAAGATTCTGGTTTGTGAAGGTCTGAATCTTCAAGGGGCTATTAATCGTCATAAGTTCCAGTTGGAGAGAGGTGTCCACCCAAAACTGCAATTACAAAAAGAATGGAATGAGTTTGGCGGTAACAGGTTTGCTTTTGAAATCGTGGATGAATTGGCCCCTCTACCGGATTCGAATGCTGACCAGCGAGCAGATCTGGAGTCTCTGGGTTCCCTCTGGCTGGAAAAGCTCCAGCCGTTCGGCGAGCGCGGTTACAACGAACGAAAACTGAGCCGGGCCGACATGTTGCGGCAGATAGCTGCCCGGCGCGTCAGGGATTGACCTGGGCAAACAAGAAAATGGATTGGGATCGATTACCAACAATCAACACTGGTCGGCTTCGTCTCCGTCGCATCTCGGAAAATGACCTCGAGGCGCTGTTCAATATTTTTTCGGATCCTCAGGTCATGCGGTATTGGAGTACGCCGCCGCTCGCCGACAGGCAAGCCGCAGTAAGCCTCCTGCACGAAATTCACAATCTCTTTGACAGGCGGCTTATGCTCAAGTGGGGTATTGCTCTACTCGATAACGATCAACTCATCGGCACGGCAACGCTTTTCAACTTAAACTTCGAAAATGGAAGGGCCGAGATTGGTTATGGGCTTGGAAGCCGGCATTGGCGTAACGGCTACATGAATGAAGCGCTTCGAGCACTGCTTTTCTATGCTTTTGATGTGCTGGAACTGCGCCGTCTCGAAGCTGACGTCGATCCGCGGAACGCTGGTTCCATTCGCACAGTCGAACGACTTGGGTTCCGGCAAGAGGGTCTGCTGCGCGAACGCTGGCACGTCAACGGCGAGATTCAGGATTCTCTCTTTTATGGTTTGCTTCGGCGCGAACGGCAGAAACAAGAATGATTCGTCCTAGCCTTGCCCAACAGGGTGCTTCGGCTTAGCAAGGCCGCAAAGAAGCACAAAAAGCGCAAACGATCTATAGAAGACCTTGGTGCTTTTTGTGCATCTTTGTGGCTTTTTTGAGGCAAAGCTATTCGTCTTACTGGTGGTTTTAAGAGATAGTCCCAATGGTTTCCGTTTCTAATCCGACAAAACCCAGATTCTTCCGTTCACCAGCTGACTTTCGACGATGGCTCGAGAAGAATCATAATAAGACTGCTGAGTTAACAGTCGGGTTTTTTAAGAAGGACTCGGGCAGGAAGAGTGTCACTTACGCCGAAGCTTTGGACGAAGCACTTTGCTTTGGCTGGATTGACGGGGTGCGCAGGCGCGTGGATGAGAACAGCTATTCGATCCGCTTCACGCCCAGAAAACCACGAAGCATCTGGAGTCTCATTAACACCAGAAAGGTTAAGGAACTAATCAGGCTTGGACGGATGCATCAGGCAGGCCTCGACGCATTCGAGTTACGCGATCCCACAAGAACCGGCATTTACTCATTTGAAAATGCACCGCGCAAGCTTGCCCCAGAGTACGAGAAGAGCTTCCGCGCGAACAAAAAGGCGTGGGATTTCTTTAACCGGCAACCGCCTGGTTATCAAAGGCTGGCCACGTATTGGGTTATGAGTGCAAAGCAGGAGCAAACGCGTTTAAGGCGGCTCAACCTCTTAATCGATAACTCGGAAAAGAACATCAGGGAAAGAACCGTTACCGCGGGAAAAGATTAGGGTAGTGAAGCTTTACGGATCGAGAAAATCACACGAATTAGGATCCAATTTCTTTCGACTGCCGCTGCTCGACTCCGAACTGCCAACGACTTAGACTTCTTTAGAACTGCACTATGCCGGACATGCTGGTAAATCTTTTGAAGTTGCCACCGCTCGAGCCCGAACTCGCAGCGTTGAAGAACGCCAATATTGTGGTTCGCCGCGCGCAACCCTACGAGTTGACTCCGATTCGAAGCTTTGTGGAATCAAACTTCTCGACCAGTTGGGCAGATGAAATCCTGGTGGGCTTTGCCAACTCACCCGTCACCGTTTTCATTGCAACCCTTGATAATGAACCGGTTGGGTTTGCCGCCTACGAATGCACTCGCAGGGACTTTTTCGGGCCAATGGGAGTGGTCGAGTCTCGTCAGCGCAAGGGCATCGGTAAGGGGCTGTTGCTCGCCTGCCTACAGGGTCTTAAAGAACTCGGATACGTTTACGGCATCATCGGCGGCGTCGGTCCCATGGAGTTTTACGAACAAACGGTGGGAGCGGTCGTCATTCCCGGGAGCGAGCCGGGCATTTATACAGATTTTCTGAAGTGATCAAAAGTTACCGCCTGGCTTTCCGCCGCGTCTGCTCTTAGGAACCAATGGACAACACAGAGCGCATGCCCACAAAAAGAGTCGAGCGACCACTCCGCACGCCGGATGGACCCAAAGGCGGCCTCATCCTTGGGGTAATGCCTGAGTTTAACCGGGACTCGCTCTCATTCATCACTCTCTGCCGCGACTACGGCGATGTTGTACGCACTCGTTTCTTCTATGTCACCGCCTATTTTATCTACCATCCTGATGACATCGAATACGTGCTTTCAACAAACGCGAAGAACTTTCTCAAGTCGATGTCGCTGCGTTCAAACTTTTTTCAGCGGCTGGTCGGTAATGGCCTGGTAACGAGCGAGGGAGAGTTCTGGCGAAGACAACGGCGCCTGGCGCAGCCTGCGTTTCATCGGCAACGCATTAGCGCGTACGGCGACGTGATGGTGGAATACGCCGCGCGAGCGCTCTCGTCCTGGAAAGAAGGGGAAGCGCGAGACATCCACCGCGACATGATGCGTCTGACGCTCGAGATTGTTGTCAGGACCCTGTTCAATGCCGATGTTTCCCGGGATGCCGACACGGTGGGACGCGTTCTGGGGCAGATTGTGAAACCGTTCTCCTCCCAGGCTACTCTAAAATGGATTCTTGACAATCGACTGCCGACTCCCGGTCATCGAAAGTTTCACAGCGACGCTGCTGAGATCGACAAAATTGTTTACAAGATCATTGCCGAGCGTCGGGCCCGCGATCACGATGAAGGTGATCTCTTATCGATGTTGCTGCAAGCTCAGGACGACGACGGCAGCCAGATGACAGACAAGCAATTGCGCGACGAAGTAATGACGTTGTTTCTGGCCGGTCACGAAACTACCGCCCTGGCACTTTCGTGGAGCTGGTACTTGTTGGCAAACAATCCGGAGTGTGAAACGCGCTTCCATCAGGAACTCGACAGGGTTCTTGGCGGGCGGTTGCCAACGCTCGACGATTTGCCGAACTTGAAGTACACGGAGATGATCGCGAAAGAAGCAATGAGGCTTTATCCACCAGCCTACGGGATTGGCCGGCAACCGATCAACGACTGTGAGATCGGCGGGTATCCGATTGCCGCCGGCTCGCAGGTCTTTATGTTTCCCTGGGCTACGCATAGAGATCCGCGTTTCTTCAGCGAACCCGAGAGCTTTCATCCTGAGCGTTGGACCGAAGAGTTTGTGGGCGGCCTTCCAAAGTATGCCTACTTTCCTTTTGGCGGAGGTCCGCGCGGTTGTATAGGAAATTATTTTGCGATGATGGAAATCGTGCTCCTGTTGGCGACAATCGGGCAACGTTTCAAACTGCCATTAGTGCCCGACCATCCCGTAACGCTCTATCCTGCGATGTCACTAAGGCCTCGCAACGGGATCAAGGTAGTAGTGAACGGGAGATAGGGTGGGCCTGCTGTGGAAATTAAAAGCCATATCCACGAATTAACACGACAGTTTGTGTGATTTCGTGGATCCGGTTTCCTCCCGACCTATTCAAGCACCTGCGCGATCTGGCCCCATTCTGCGAGCGACAATGTCTCAGCTCGCCGCTGAAGGTCAATGCCAGCCTGACAGAGAACAATACTGGCGCCCCCGTGGCGTTTAATTATTTCCGCCAGATGATCCCGCGCGCTTCGCAGGTTGTTGAAGATAGTCTTTCTCCGCTGCGCAAAACCCGCGCTTACAATCGCCCACAAAAGGGCCTCGTTCTTCACTTCAATGCCGAGCTGAGGGCGAACCACAAGACGCACAACACTACTCCAGACCTTTGGCACGGGCCGAAACGATCCCGGACTGACGTCGAACAATTTCTCGCTCTCGCAGTAAGCCTCAACGAGGACAGACAAGTACCCTCGATCGCTCGATCCGGGTGGGGCCGTGATTCGTTCAACCACTTCTCGTTGCAACATCAGAATCATTTGAGTGAAACAGGATCGTTGTTCGATTAGTCTTTGCAGGATGGCAGTCGAGATGTTGTACGGCAGGTTCGCAACCAACCGGGCCTGCGTTGCCGGCTGCATTTCCGCACAGAAATCGGTTCTCAAGGCGTCGCCTTCGATGAGTGTGAAGTTTGGATATCCTGAAAGACTCTCATGCAGAAAAGGCACAAGGTTTCGATCAAACTCGACGGCGATCACGCGACCAGCCTTTTGCACAAGTTCCAGAGTTAGCGCTCCCTTGCCCGCCCCAATCTCAATGATTGTCTCTGCGGAAGTTGGTTGCAGCGAGGTAATCAGGCGCTGAATGACGTTCTTGTCGGTGAGGAAGTTTTGTCCGAGCCGCTTGGAAGGAGCATGGATTAAAGGCGAACCGTGAAGCTTAGCGCCTTTCATTCGTTATCCTCATGCGACGCTCGGGAGATTGATGGGCCAGAGGGGACTTATGCTGGCGACGGAATTGGGCTGGAGGAAATTTAAACTCGCGCTTGAACGCGCGGTTGAATGCCGCTTCCGAGCCGTAGCCCACCGCCGCAGCGACTTCTGCGACACTGTCCTCGGTTGATTGAAGAATCTCCGCCCCCAGTTTCAGCCGCCATTGGGCCAGGTATGCCATCGGCGACTCACCCAGGAAATGGCCGAAACGCTCAGTAAGCCGCGTGCGAGATAGACCGACACGCCGCGCCAGATTTGAGACGGTCCATGGATCTGCAGGCTCCTTATGCAGAAGAGCGAGAGCTTCGCCGATTACGGGGTCACGTGCCGCCGCGAGCCAGCCTGTCTGATCGGGAGGTAGTGTGTTGATGTATCGTCGCAAGGTCTCGACGAACAATAGTTCAGCCAGTTTAGCGAGCACCAGCCCACTGCCCGCATTCGAGCCGTTCCCTTCACCGACCGAGAAACGGATTGAGTCTTTGAGCCATTGACCTGATGGTTCGTTAGCGACGTGTACTTTTAGGATCTTCGGCAGGCCAGCCAGAAAGACCTCACTCAGACGGGGCTCGCAGACCATATATCCGCAAACAAATCTCGTGATCTCGCCGCCGCCACCCAAGCGGGCTAGTTTGAGCCCGTCTTTTAGATTCTTGGCAAATCTCTGCACGGCATCCACAGGTTTTTCGGGTGATCCGTTACCCAACAGATGGGCATCTCCGTGCGGAAAAACTACCACGTCGCCGGCGATCAACTCCTCGCGTCCTCCATCGGGCAGCCTTACATAGGCACGCCCTTCGGTTAAGAAATGATAAAGGATCAGGTGTCCCGATTCCGGGGAAAGGTAGGGGGCTATCGCGGTCGATCTGGGTTCGCTGAGACACCAGGGAGCGGAAAACTCTCCATTGAAGAACACAGCTCCCTCAAGTCTGACAGCTCTCAAGACCTCGGACAGCACGTCCACCTTTTGACCTCACTGAATTCGGCGTTTGGGCCAAGGATACGGGACGATCAATCAAGTATTCAAGAGGCGTCTGGTCGTATAGTAGAACTAGTAGCTAAGATGTCGGATCCAAAGATGACTTAGGCGAAGAAGAGCACTAACTTTGATGTCAACTAAGTCAGTACCGAAGCATGGGGCGAACGCGGCCGGGCTGGCCGCAACTGAAAGGAAACAAAAACCATGTACTCGAAAGATAATCTCAATAAGCTGACCAGAATAGGGGAACTCGCTCCAGAGGCAATGAGAACTTTCCATGCCTGGGACAAGGCTGCACTTGCCGATGGCGTTATCCCAAAGAAGTACAAGGAACTGATGGCCATCGCCGTGGCTCTCACAACTCAGTGTCCCTATTGCATTGAAGTGCATCGGCAAGCGGCGCTAAAGGCAGGTGTAACCGAGCAGGAACTTGCCGAAGTTATCCACGTCGCTGCTGCTCTTCGAGCGGGTGGTGCGATTACCCACGGCACACATCTCTTCCAAGGCTGAGGGCACGAGGGCTCGGCGATTCCACGGCCTTGTGCCGTGGCATCACTAAGAACTGGTTTCTCGTGCAACTAAGGCAACTGGATAAGTCCGATGACATTACCGTCCGGATCTTTTGCGGATGCAATCAGCTTACCAGATAACGAGCGGGAAAATCGTCCAAATCGACGTGGTTGCCGACCCTGCGGTGCTCAGCCGGCTCGACCTGGCCGTCCTCAGCAACTGATGCGACCGCGCCTGATTTCTTCGTGTCCAGTACTAGGGGAATGTCCGACATGCTTCAGCTTGTCGTCAACTTGGGAACTCTCAATGTGCGACGTTGCGGGTAATATCAGTGCTTGAGTGTTGCCAATCTCGACGACAAGCTGAAGCATGTCGGACATTGCCCTACTACTGGACACGAAACCTTTCCCGACGCCTCGCGAGCGTTGAAGTCTTCCATCTAACTTCCCTTCTCTCCACAATCTGATTGACCTAATACTACAGTTGTAGTAGAGTACGCCACAAATGTAGTAGGCGGAGTTAGTTGAGAAAGGATTGGGAGGGGTGAAATGAAGAACATAATTCTCATGCTATTGGTGCAGGCGGCTTTTATGGGGGCCGATCTGGCGTCGGCTCAGTCGCGCGTGCCTGCGCAGACTTTGTCATCGGCTGCCGCGGAAATTCCAACCATCGGGTCGGAAGGGCCGGAGGCCTTCTACCACGCTGGAAGCAGAATGCTTGAGAAAGGTCGCTATATTGAAGCAATCGAAGGGTTTCAGCGGGCGATTACTGCAAGTCCCAATGTGGCCCTGATTCACAACGACCTCGGGTATGCCTATTTTCTCGCTGGACAATACATCCAGGCCGTAACCGCCTACCAGGATGCAATCCGGCTGCAACCAGACTATGCGTTGGCCCATAGCAATCTGGGCACAGCCTACATCCATCTAAAAGACTACGAAAATGCGTTTTTGTTTCTGGAAAAAGCGCTTCTCCTGAAACCCGATTATGCAAACGCGAGATACCAATTAGGAGTTGCCTATTATGCGGTGGGTCGATTAAACGAATCGGCAGAGTGCTTTCAGCAAGTACTTCGAACAAATCCAAAGCATCCGGAAGCGCTTGCAAGTCTGGGGTGCGCCTACATCGACCTGGGTCGCTTAACTGAGGCGATTTCTCTTCTGCGTCAGGCGCTCGCGATTAATCCGCGCCTGCAAGCTGCAGAACGGAACCTCGGCAATGCCTATTTTCAAACGGGCAACTTCGCGGAATCCTTGCAGGCGTTTCAGCGAGCGCTGAATTTGAATCCGCTCGATGCTGAGGTTCTTAACAATCTTGGCGTCACCTACAATTCTTTGCGTATCTTCAAACAAGCGATAAGCGCTTATAAACGGGCGATTGCGATCGCGCCTGCTTATGAAGAAGCTCACTATAACCTGGCGATTGCCTATCTCGCGCTCAACGATCGGCGAGGTGCGCTTGGCGAGTATGCATTGCTGAAGGATTTGAATGACGAGCGCGCTGAGATGCTTTATAAGGTCCTCAATGCTGGCCGGGTTCTTGACGTATCTCACAAATAGTCGTGCTCCGCCGGTAGTGGGTTGGTTTGATGTCCGATAAGCTTTAGTGTCCGATAAGCTTTAGCTTGTCGTAACGTGCGACAAACTAAAGTTTATCGGACACTTGATTGAAGGGTGATCACAGATAAAAGATCTAAAAACTTCGTCACAAAAAGCTTGACATGCTACTACTTTGGTCGTAGCGTGACCCTCAATTGTAGGACTTAAGCGGGGAATCCGTATTGATTAAGAAGAAAAGCGTAAAGTTGACTCGTTTTGAGCTTGAAATAATGAGTGCCCTTTGGGATTTGGGCACGGCATCAGTACGTGAGATTCAGGAGCAACTGCCGGCCCAGAAGCGTCCCGCCTATACGACAGTGCAGACAATTATTTATCGGCTCGAAGAAAAAGGCGCGGTTCGCCGGCTCAAAAAAATCGGCAATGCTCATATTTTTGAACCCGTCACCACCCGCAAAGCCGCGCACCACCGGTTAATTCAGGAGTTACTGGATCTATTCGGCGGCTCCGCTCGTCCACTGATGGCCCACCTGGTAGAAATCGGAAAACTCACCCTCGACGATATTCAAGAATTGGAAGTTGATCTCGCCGAACAACCTGACAGTAAGCCAGAGAAGAAAGGTGGGCGGGGACGGTAGTCACGCGGAAACTGGGCAAAGGAAGAACCATGAATTATCTACAGCTATTCTCAGAATGGTCCAATTGGATATGGCGACTGGCGTTGAATCATCTCTGGCAAGCAACACTGTTCTTCGTGGTGGCCCTGCTGGCATCTTTGTTACTTCGGCGGGGACCGGCTCGGGCCCGTTACCTTCTGTGGTTGGCAGCCTCGATAAAGTTCGCTGTTCCCTCGGGCATCATTATCCTTACGCTCGGTGGCGCTGGAATTGACCTGCCGCAAATTATCGATCGGTCGCACAATTCCGGCCAAACGCTTCGATACATCACCCCCGTCGTTTCGCCGCTCGTTATTCCTGCCAGTTATCTCGCGACAGCTAAACCTGTGGAGTCGTTGAAAAGCTCGAGGATTGAGCCGCTTGCGCCGCGCAGTGGGCGTGCACTGGCCTTGGCCGGGTGCGTGGTGTGGCTATTGGGTTCCCTGTCATTTTTTGGGCGATGGCTGAAGACCAGGCGCCAGGTATTGTTGGCCATTAAGGAAGGTCGCATCGTACGCAGTGGCAGAGAATGGGAGGCGCTCACCAAAGTTACCTCGTGGCTGGGTATCAAGCGGCACATCACTATGGTTATAACGCCGGAAGTAAAAGAGCCGGGAGTCTGGCGTGTGTTTGCGCCAATTGTTCTTTTGCCGGAGGCGATCAGCAGTCAACTCAACGAAGCAGAGCTGGAAGCCCTGATGATGCATGAAATGGCCCATGTTCTGCGTTGGGACAATCTTGTTAGCAACTTGAATATGGCTCTGTGTTGCATTTTTTGGTTCAACCCGATCATTTGGTTGATAGATAATTGGTTGTTGAAAGAACGGGAGGAGGCTTGCGATGAGATAGTTCTAAGATGGAGCGGGGCAGGAGAAACTTATGCTTCGAGCATCAAGAAGATCTATCGCTTCTGTTTAACCTCGCGAGTCTCGGGTCTATCGGCCGCGGGTGGCTCCAAGCTCAAGAACCGCCTCGAGCGCATCGTGGCTAATAGAGGCGGCGACGATTTTTCTTTCACCCACAAGATACTCGTAGCCACAGTGATAGCTGGCAGCGTCACACTTACGGTCATCGCGGGAATGTCACCAGCTGATCGAGTCGTGGCGAAAACTAACAGCGTATTGAGGCAAGCCGCCAACGGTTTGAAGCATCAAATAGTTGCTCGTGAAGAGCCGGTATGTGCTGAACCCGATGTTAGGAAGTGCTTGCGTCAGCCAGCCGCTGCGCTCGCGGCCCAAAGCGAGTTAGGCCAGGTTGTTGTTCACTCCGACAACAACGTTCCCATACAAGCAGGAACGACGGGCATTGCCCACCTAAACGAACAACCTCCAGCCAGGCTTTCGGACGTGCCTGCGGCAAAGCCAATTGTTGAAGAAGTGCCCACCCTTCAATCTGCGCACGCTACGGATCTGAAAAGATTTGTGGGCCGGTACGGTGTCGACCCGAGCGTCATGGAAAATTTTGTTTTGGATGTGAGCCTGGAGGACGGCGAGCTCTGGTTGAAGCCGTCCCATTCAAACAAGCACCGGCTAGTCGCCCAGTCTGCTACAGACTATTTGGATTCCGCAGATCCGACGACCCGGGTCCGATTTACCTTTGATTCAATTGGCACCGTTGAGAGTCTCACGCTGCGAGGGTGGGAACAAACAATTGTCGCCCCGCGCCTAGTACTGCCGGGTCCCAGTCGCGAGGGGAATATTACATTCAAGCTCAACGGCTTCGGAGACGCCCGGATCGTGGCAGTAGCCGGCACCTTCAATGGCTGGAACCAGTCGCAATACCTGTTTGAGCGGTCGGGCAACGAGTTGATCTGCCGAATTAATTTGCCCCCTGGAAAGTATCAGTACAAGTTCATAGTTGATGGGAACTGGTTAGTAGATCCTAACAATCCCACTGTGGTGCAAGACCAGAGAGGCTTTGAGAATTCCCAGCTAATCATTCATTGATGTCCCGTGAGAGACTCGCGCGCTCCTGTCGGATCAATAGCATGTAACGCAAGCTGTTAGCTTGCGACGGTTGAGGTCCACTCAACCCGCGACGCAAGCTAACAGCTTGCATTACAGCTTGGTTGAAAACGCACAAACGAGCGCGCCGGAAACTAGTCCGTCGCGCTCGTCTGTTTTCGGCTCTCCCCGAGAGGTTAATTCAACAACTGGAGTCCCAGAATCTGATCGAGGATCGCCCCGAGAATGCTGTAACCTCCGTTGGAATAACTCCCGTATTGCGAACGGCTGTAATAGCCGTCTTCGTAACCCCGGCGAAAACCTTCCCGGAAGTAGTACTGATACTCGTTTAGATCTACGTAGTATCCGTCGTAACCGTAGCTTGCATCCTGATAGGCATAGGCGTCTTCAGCTTTGAACCCCCAACCGTCCTCACGGTCGGCCTGGCCCGCCTGAAAACCTTCCTGATAACCATCATTCACGGCGCGTCGCAACATCTCGGCGCCATATTGATTTGTTTCGTAGTAGCTGCCGCCACGACGATAGCGATAGTTGTAGGGGCCGTAGTCGTTGTAGCGCCACTGTTGCAGACGCAGCTGATCACGACGCAATTGCTCGAGATAGCGCTGCTGGTATTGCAACTGGGCACGCCGTCGCTGCTGTTCCAGTATACGTTGACGCTGCCAAACAGAGTTCTGTCGACGCTGCGCCTCCTGCTGATAGCGGGTGGCGCGCTGTTGTTGGTCCTGCTGCCAATTACGCCGGCGCCAGTTGTTGTCCCCATCACGATCGCCACGGTCTCTGGCGCCACGTTCTCGATCACGTTCCCACTGTTGGCGACGTGTGGCGTCTTGCTGCTGCTGCTGCTCAAGCCGGCGGCGTTGGTCCCAGTCACGGTTTGTTTGCTGCTGTTGTCGCTGTTGCTGCCAACGCTGCTCACGTTCCTGAGATTGCCGGATTTGTTCCTGCCGTTGTTGATCTAAGCTTTGTCTGTCTTGATTCTGACGCTCTGTATTGCGCCGTTGTTCCTGAGCTTGCTGTTCGCGTTGTCTCTGTTGTTCCCAGCGCTGTTGACGTTGCTGGCTGTCTTGCTGTTGCTGCTGGCGTTGCCGTTCCCAACGCTGCTGGCGTTCCTGACTGTCACGCGACTGTTCCTGGCGCCGCTGCTCCCAACGCTGTTGCTGTTGAGCCTGCTGTTCGTTTCGGCGCTCAGTCTGCTGGGCCGGCTGAGCCGTTTGGGTCCTTTGCCGTTCTTCGCGACGGGTTTGTCGCTCCTGTTGTTGTTGTTCTCGCTGAGTCTGGTTTTGCTGGCTACGCTCTTCACCTCGACCTCGTCTTCCTTGAGCATTGGCAAGGTCGCTGGCCCCAATTAATGCGGCGGTTATACCCGCCGATATAAATAGCTGTTTTAAATACTTTTCCTTCATCAATGTTCCCTTCAAGTTAACTCGCCAACGCAGAGACGTGGGGTGACAGCAAGACTATCGCAACTGCTATTCCAACAGCGAAAAGGGATGAATGTGAAGAGATCTCGAGGATCCAGGAAACGATTTGATTCAGCGGTAGACGATATGGGTTGAGCTCGTGTTATTTCGTGGATGGCTTATTTCGACAGACCCAAAAAGGCTCGCATCCGATGCAGCTCCGCCTCGAGTTCGCGCTTGAACGTGCGATCACGCGGCTGAGATTCCACGTAGCCAAATTCAGACCTAAGCTCGCCGTCCTTTACTGCGAGGTTAGCCCAGCCAATCACGCGCTCGCGCCACAGCAGCGGCATGGCGTAATACCCGAGTTTGCGTTTGGCGGCGGGCGTGTAAGCTTCGAAGCGGTATACCCAACCCCATAACAAGTCAAAACGCCTGCGATCATGTACGACCGGATCGAAAGGCGCCAGCAAGCGCACAGTGTCGTGGGCCGAATGGTCCATCACATTCTCATCGGACGGCCAATACCAGTCGACGTCGTCTCGACGCAGCGGCGTGACTTCAGTGCCGTAACGTTGCGGCGTCGGGTCGACGCGCGCGTGAGACAGCCGTTCTTTTGCTCGCCGCAAGGCACTGGTCAACTCCTCTTGCCACTGCGGCACGGCGTACCGCAATCGTCGAA
This sequence comes from Pyrinomonadaceae bacterium, assembly GCA_035644135.1. Taxonomy (GTDB): domain Bacteria; phylum Acidobacteriota; class Blastocatellia; order Pyrinomonadales; family Pyrinomonadaceae; genus PSRF01. The sequence goes on along the minus strand of DASQPD010000014.1, from coordinate 55,453 downwards.
GATAGAAAGCCAGACTCGGATCCGGCAACGGCGCATAGATGGAAACCACCACATCGACGAGGGCATCGATCCGCGCGCGGCGCTCAGTTGCACCGGCTGGCGCGCTCGCGTGCTGGTGTGCCCGGTAGATGCGGATGCCGTTCTCGCGCCGAGCCACACGCAACAGACCGCGGTAGTGCATGGCGTCCAGCAGATGGGTCGTGGCGTTCGACGAGCCGCCCCAATAATTCTTTACTGTGCCGTGGGAAAAGTGTTCATCTACCTCACGCGGGTGGACTGCACCGCGTTCGCGCACGAATCCGAGCAGGAGTCGCGCTTGCTTTCTTTGCGCGGACGGCCATTCTTGCCCGATGTCATCGGCAGGAACGCGAGAATACGAGCGCGGATGCATCAGCGCTTGTAACGAGCGGGTGACGTAGCCGTAATTGACGAAGAAGTCTTCTTCGATGTCGAGTGATGTGTAGCGGCGTTCGAGGTCACCGGCCTGATAATTCTTGACTCGCTGACGCAGGATTAGGTCCTGCGCGCGAGCGGGCGCGCGAATCGGATCGGCCTGCACAAAGCCCATTCTATGGAGGGCGCGCTTTAGGGTAGTGGGCTTGAAGAAGTTCCGCGCGACGGTAAAGCGTCGCAGGTCATCGAGGGTGATCAGCATCACGAGATGTTATACGAAATTCGCAATGTTATATCATCTGGATAAGGTATTCTTGTTTAGTATTCGCATATGAAGCCTACGCGTAGAAAGCTCTGCATGCTCGTCTTTGTCGCTGCCGGCGCATTCTTCGGAAGCCATAAACAGGCAGCCTTGCCGGAAGTCGACGCCGACGCCGCTGATCGATGGCAGCTCGTTTGGTCAGACGAGTTCAATTACAGTGGGCTGCCTGATCCGGTGAAGTGGGGATACGATGTTGGGGGCCAGGGCTGGGGCAATAAGGAGTTGCAATACTATTCAGAGCGGCGCAAAGAGAATGCGCGGGTCGAAAACGGAATTTTGATCATTGAAGCGCGGCGGGACGGTTCCGGCAGTAACGAGTACACCTCCGCGCGCCTGGTCTCCAAAGGTAAAGGTGATTGGACCTATGGACGTTTTGAAGTGAGCGCGAAGCTACCCTCGGGGCGCGGCACCTGGCCTGCGATATGGATGTTACCCAGCCTGAAGAGCTACGGAGACAGTTATTGGCCGGATAACGGCGAAATCGACATCATGGAGCACGTTGGATTCGATCCGAATATCATACATGGCTCGGCTCACACAAAAGCCTACTATCATTCCATTGGGACACAGAAGACTGCTCAGATTGAAGTGCCTGACGCTCGCACGGCATTCAATCTATATTCGGTAGAGTGGACGCCTAAAGAGATACGCTGGTACGTAAATGGCAAGCACTATTTCACATTCTTAAATGAGCGAACTACCCAACCGGCCGCCGACTATAAGCAGTGGCCATTCGACAAGCCATTTCACCTTATACTGAATCTTGCTGTTGGCGGCTCGTGGGGTGGCGCGCGCGGAATCGACCAGTCGATCTGGCCTCAACGAATGGAAATCGATTACGTCCGCATCTACCAACTAACAAAATAAACTGGACCAGCCGTAAAAAGATCATTTAGATGAGGTCGAGGCGATGATAACAAGCGATGCTTACGGCTTCCCCGCAGACGTCACCATCGCGGTTGCAAAGCCCGCCATAGGACGCTTCCCGTCCTTCTCCGGCCCGAAGTTGCGCTGCTCTTCCAATGCGAGCCCACATGACTCAAGAAACTCGGCAACCCTTTCTCTTACGGGCGGGGTATTGTCGATACCGAAGCGCCATGGCTCGCCAGTGGCATTGATCACGGCTCTTGCGTAGCGCATGAAAAGCGATCGCGACTCGATGATTTCGGCGGAGAAGTAGTCGAACGCAACCACGCTGCCGGTAGCGGTTCCCGCAATCTTGCGCAAAGTGCTCTCGACTGCCTGCTGGTCCAGATACATCGTCACAGACTCCCAAAGGAAGAAGCTGGGCTTGTCCGGGTCGAAGCCTGCAGCCACAAGATTGTCGAGCCAGTCCTCTTCAAGGAAGTTGGCGGGCACGTATGTGACCCGAGTGGTTTCCACCCCAGCCTTGCTCAGCATCTCGCGCTTGAATGCCTGTGTCCTGGGTGTATCGACCTCAAAACATCGAACTCGTGTTTCCGCCGGCAGATTGTAAGCGCGCGTGTCGAAGCCGGCGCCGAGAATGACGAGCTGCCTGACTCCGGGAAGATGTCCCTTCAGAGCAGCATCGTAGAAGGTCGTCCGCGCAGCCGGTTGATCTTTCATGGGAGGCTGTCCCTCATAGGGATAGCGGTAGATCCGCGGCACATAGCCGGTCAGCCAGTGTCCCAGTAGCGTGGGGACTGTGACGAGATGTAATCCAAGCTGAGAAACGTTAGGGAGCACCCTCATCAGTCGCTTACAAGGTTCGTCGCGCCTCGTGCCCAACCGGTGCTGCATGTACCGCGTGTAGAGAGAAGCGAGCACGGTTGCCGAGGTGCCCATTCGGCGGCTGAACGTTACTAACTTGACGACGAACGGCACATATCCGAGGGCTCCAAACGGGAGCAAGATTGTCTGGATGGCGCGAAAGATAGCAGCTGCGACGATGTTGCGCATATTCGGACCTAAAGCGCTAGCATCCTCAATTCGATGATGAATCGAAGGGTGATGAAATGCTTACGTGTTGCAGTACGGGAATAAAAACCAGACGTTGCCTTTCTCTGAATGTTGAGATATCAATTTAGCATCCTGAGTTAGATGACGATCGCGGGCACTCATCCATGACAAATTCAATAACCCCCCACGCAGACCTCCGGGTTCAAGAGTGGCTTATAGATAATACTCGAGCTGGTTTCATCGATGCGGAAACCGACATGCTGGCCGACGTCTTGCACGCCGTAGTACATGCGGGTGCGGGCGTAAGTTTCTTCACGCCCTTCTCCATCGAAGAGGCTCGCTCGTTCTGGGTCGAAAAAGTCTTGCCCAGGGTGCGCGCCGGTACATGTCGAGTACTGGTAACACGCCTTGACGACCGGATAGTCGGAACAGTGCAACTTGATCTGGACATGCCGCCCAATCAGCAACACCGGGCGGCGGTGGCAAAACTGTTGGTCCATCCGGCCAACCGGCGTCGCGGAATTGCCAGGGCTTTGATGATCGCTTTGGAAGGGATCGCACGATCTGAGCGAAGGACGCTACTTACGCTTGACACTGTGTCTGGCAGCAACGCCGAGTTCCTGTACAGATCGCTTGATTACGTCGCGGTAGGCGTCATTCCCCACTATGCACGCGCGGCGCTGACACCGGAGCTAGAAGGCACGACAATCATGTACAAAGAGATCATCCCGCCTACAGGCCAACCATAAGCAGGCAGTGGGATAAATGTGTGGACGCGTCTTATGTGCTTTTGCGTAACTTTGCGAAACCCCTCGGCGTTCTTTGCGTTTAAGAATTGTTTCAACGCAAAGGACGCAAAGGGTGTCGCAAAGAAACGCTGAGTCCACCTAAGCAATTCTGGTTCGTGAGATTTCGTAGATCAGTTCGGCAGTGCGGTGGCGGGTGGAACGTTCGGTTTTCGGAGATAGCGCTGGCTGATGAGACGCACGTAATTCCGCGTCTCTTTATAAGGTGGAATTGTCTGACCGTAGCGGATTACTGCGCCTTCCCCGGCGTTGTAGCCGGCCAGCACCAGGTCAATTCGCCCGTGGAACAATTGCAGCAGATCCTTGAGGTAGCGAGTTCCGCCCATGATATTTTGCGCGGCATCGTTTGCATTCACCACTCCATAACGCGCAGCAGTGCCGGGCATCAGCTGCATTAACCCCTGGGCGCCTTTGACGCTCAACGCCGTGGAACTAAAACTTGATTCCTGCTGGATCACGCAATATATGAAATACGGGTCGACGCCATAGCGTGCGCCATTTTGGCGGATCAACGCGTCAATCCTGGCATTTCCAGTTGTCCACGAGCGTGGAATTTGCGAGAAGGCACCCATCTGGGCGTTTTGCAGCTCATTCGAATCGGGCTGACGCCGGGCCTCGACAATAGTCATCTTCGCCCTGGCAATCTGTTTCCGCACGTCATCCACTTTGACTTGCGCTGCGGCAATATCGGTCGTTGATTTCTCGTATTCCAACCGGGAAATCAAACCACCCGTATAAAGCTCTTTCAATTTCGCGGATTGCTCGCTGAGTTTGTTGACGTCCTTTTCGTAAAAGACCAGCAGCTCTTCCAGGCTGGTCTGATAGTCCTCGCTTGCCTTGATGAAGTTTTCTCTAAACTCATCCTTTGGCTCTGCCTGAGCGTGTCTCGTCTGCGATTGGGCGTTTAACCGAGCCGGCTTTTTCTGCGACTGTGCGGAAACAACAGATGCCAACAATAGTATGCAAAAGATTACTCGAATATGGTCTCTAAGCTTCATTCATTCTCTTTCGAACTTGTAATGACCTCCACCGCCAACCTCTTCTGATACGAAATAACTGGCATAGGTTGTTTCGGAAGGCAAACATATGGGTAGAGTCTTGCCTCGAATGCCCCCGGCGTGCGCGGTGAGATTCACGTTTGTTTCGCTTATTTGGCCGGAACCCACCCGTTAGCGTGTGGCGGTCCTGACCCAGGGCCGCCAAACTGCATCAGTCCCGGACAGGGAGGTCAGGTGTGGGCAGGCGCGAGGCATCACGCCATTCATAGTCAAAAAGGCACCGGGAGGCGATTGCGTGAAGCTGGAATCAAATTCGACCAGCGAGCCCCGGACTGATGCGAGCCGGTCCTTCAGCTTCAATCAACTTGACAAGATACTGACGCGTAAAGGGAGCTGGACATAATACAGGACCGTCGGGTCCGAGAAGTTCAACGCACAACCGGTTGAGCGACTTTGGGTCGTTAACGTCATACCACTGCGGCAGAGCCTCAACTTTTAATCCTATCGATGCCGCGAGCGCGTTGGTGTGCGCCACAACATTCGACGCGCTGGACGATATTCGCTCGAACAATTCTCGATGTGGTTGTTTCAGGCCAAGTAAGTAGAAACCTCCTCCGTCAACGGCGCCGAGTACCATTCGGTCGCCGGGACGTGAGAGGGACTCGATTGCCACCTCGAGAAGCGAAACAGGCAGAGTTGGACTGTCGCAATTAATCAGACACACGGCCGGAAATCCCTTATTGAGAAGATCCTCTATGGCGTTCGCAAGAACTTCACCCACATTCTCACCGCGTTGGGGAAATAGTTTGAAGTTTTTGGGCACCAGTTGTCTCACCAAAGACTCGGCACGGCGCGGCGTGAACACGACTATGCCATCGGCACGATGGTCATCCACTATTCGTCCAATTGTCGCTCCGAGATCGCGAAGGAATAAATGTTTGAGTTCAGTAGCCTCGAGGCGGGTCAGGGGTGGTGTGGGCCGGGCCTCCGGGTCATCGAGTCTGGGCCCAGGGACCGTCGCCATCAGCGCAAGTGCACAACGGAATTGCGGGGATTTTTGAAGAGAGGGAGACATTCGCGATTGCCGATCTCCAATCACCTACCAGTGTACCTTACTTTCTCCTTGGAGTGCGGCGCATTTGCCGCACTCCAAAGACTAGTGCCATCAATAAAGAATTCTTTTCAGGGCATCGGCTTTGACAACACCGTGGCGATGAGTTCATTAAGGCCGGCGTCCGAGTTGTTGTGAAGCGCCTTGTAGATCGGCAGCAACTGGTTGAGCACTTCAGTTTTCGTTTGCTGTTGCTCCGGCCGCGTACTCAACGCCACCGCCCGCGCATAAGCATCAACTATCCGCTCAACAACTTGATTGAGCCGGTCGAGCACCGCCTTCTGTTCAGCACTCGCAGGCTTGCCCTCGAACTTCTGCTTATATTCATTCACCAGTTTCTGATAGTCGCCCTTCAGCAACGCCCTGCCAAAGTAGTAGTAGATGGAGGGCTCGGTCTTGTATTCGTCGGAATGGACCAGCTCGAGAAATATCTTGGCGGACGCGTCAGGCGCGCTGTCGAGGAGCAGAGTAGCCAGGGAAATATTGAAGAAGTTTCGGGCTGTTTCGAGATTGGCAAACGGAGACGAGTCTTTTATCTTGGCCGATTCGATGAGTTGCAGTGCTCGTCTCGCCAGCGTGACAGCCTCAGCCGTAAGATCCGCATTGCCTGCCTGCGCGTTGTTAAGACCGGCTTCCGTTAGTTTTGTCAGAACAAAGAGGTTGTCCGGCTCGCCGGCGAGGATTTGGCGTCCGATTTCGAACGCTTTGGCGTAGTCCTTCGTCTTCGTGAGTGCGTCTAACTGGAGCAGCTTGTCATAAGCAGACACGAACTTACGCAAGGCTCTTGTACGCTCGTCTTCGTCGGCGCCGAACTTGCTCAGATATTCTTTCGCGCTATCGTAAGCAAGTTTCTGCTCTTCGGCATTGCCCCGTTTGTGTGTTTCATACTTCTGGTAGAGAGAGGTTTTCTCGTCCTGTTGCTGAGTATGCGCCGTTCCGCCCGGTGCGACTGTCAATAGTAAGAGACTGAATAAGAGGGCTCGTGCCTTGAAAATTCGCATCAGGGAACTTTGATATGGTCCACGAAATAACCTTTTTCACTGGACGTTTTCTTGTGTTTTTCGCGGATCTTGTTACCTGCCCAGCCAAAGGAACTACAACGAAATCTGAAATCCGCAATCCGAGACTTTTATTGCGGCAAGGGTTTTGAAAGAACCGATGCGATCAGATCGTTGAGCCCGGCGTCGGAATTTTGATGAAAGCCCTTGTAGATATCAGTCAGCTCTGAAAGCACCTTGGCTTTGAACTTCGCATTTTCAGTTTTCGTGCTCAGTGCGACTGCGCGCGCGTACGCGTCAACTGCTCGATTACCAATCGCGATCAACTTTTCAAACATCGCTTTGCTTTCAGGTGTCTCGTCCTTGCCCGCGAATTTTCCGTATTCCGCTTCGAGCGGATCGTATTCGCCCTTAAGGATTGCCTGGCCAAGGTAGTAATAGGCGGACGGCTCGGTCTTGATGGAAGCGAACTGTACTGCTTTCAAAAGGGCTTTAATTGCCTCGAGCGGCGCCTGATCGATTTGAAAGAACCCTGCCGCATAGTTTAGAAACCCTCGCGCCTCGTCAATGCTCAGAAAGGGATCCGGCTTTGTGACCTTATTCGTTTCGACAAGCTCAATTGCCCCCTTGGTAAAAGGGATCGCCTCAACGTTGAGACTGGAATTGCCGGCAAGGGTATTGAAGTAAGCCGCTCGCGCCAGATTGCTCAAAACTACAAAGTTATCGGGCTCGTTATTCAGGATTTGCCGGCCAAACTCGAAAGTCTTCGCATAGTCCTTGGCGTTGTAGGCCTTGTAGAAACTGACTTCCCGTGAAAGCTTTTCATAGGCTACGACAAACTTCTTTACAGCCTGAACGTACTGATCGTCGTCGCTGCCAAACTTTTGCAGAAACTCCCTGGCCACTTCGTAAGCCTGTTTCTGCCCTTCCTCTCCGCCCTTCTTCAGGTCGTAATACTTGGTGTAGAGGGCGACTTTCTCCGGAGCCATCTCCTGCGCCCGAACCATCGCAGGAGCCAGAACAAAGAGAAACACGGCAAGGCTGGCAATTAAAAAGTGGTTTTTCATGGCGACGAATTATTTCATGTGCTGGGCCAAATGAGCAAAGAGCGGCCAAAGGCTGTTAACAAATCTAAATCAGCCACAGATTAACGCTGATTACACTGATCAGAAAAGAAGAGGAGGTAGAATGCCGTTAACACTCCTCAATTATCCTTAAAGCCCGCGTGGTTATTCGTCTTGGTCGAGGAATTCTCGAATGAGCCGTTGTTCTTTTTCGTCTTTGAGACGGGTGAAGAGTTTTGTTCCGAGGGTCTTGATAGTCGCGGGACGATCGAATGGCAAACGCTCGTACATCACCCCGCCACTAAAGTGACAAGGCTGGCAGCGCTGCTGCAGGATAGGTTTTATCTGGGAGGCAAAATCGACTTTCGCGTGCTCGGAGGAAGTATTTGGCGGTTGAGTTTTTGTCGGACTCAAGCTTGACAATGTGGCGCGCTGGGTACTGCGAACGCAGCTGCACAGACCTAATGTCAGAGCGAAACTGAATATCAGCAGACCGGCTCTCATGGCTGGAATGCTACTCCGATTCTCGAATTAGGTGAAGGAATTTATGCCGCCCAGCTTGTGCGGTAATACGGCACGTCAAAAACAGCAAAACAAATGAGCCGCAGATAAACGCCGATAACGCGGATCAGAACATAGGAGGTCATTAGGGTAGCTTACGCGTGAGACAGCCGTTGTTCCGTTCTTATCTGCGTCATCGGCGTTTATCTGCGGCTAATGTTCTCTTACTTCGCACCTTAACGCCGCAGCCGAACGCGTCGGATCTATCGCTCCCGGCAGGATTTGCGATACAATCCAGCCTCCCAAAAATGTGCGGCTGAATCGACCTTTGATTCTGCGTTTGCAAAATAACACGGGCTTCCAACCAGGCGCCCCGATATCGCGTGTGCCGACCACGATGGAAGCTCGCCAAAGATTGCACATGTTCTTCCCGTTCCATTAATAAGACCAGAAGGAGATTTCATAATGAAAGCCGTCCGCCGCATCGCCATCGCCTCGTTCTTCGTTCTCGTGCTGTTTGCCCTCTCAATTTCCAGTTCTCCAACCAGGGTATCGGCAGGTTCGACCACTCATGATCCAACCTGGTGGGATAAGTATCAGTTTATCTTGAATAATGGTTCCGATTCCGCTCCAGTCTCTACGTCTTCAGTAGCGTTTGGCGCCAACGTTGACGTTTCTAATGAGTGTGGGCCGCAGAGTGAGACGTTCATCACTATCAATCCGAACAATCCGCTGGTGTTAGCCGGCGGCTCCAACGAGATCTTCCGCCTGCCGATGCGCGGCTACTTTTCGACGAATGGCGGGACAAGCTGGGGTGGCGTTGATTTGCCTCTCCCGCCGCCGAAGACAAAGAGCGGCATCAACTTCGGTTCCGATCCGACACTGGCATTCGACACCAGCGGCAATCTCTTTTACGGCTATATTGTCGTTCACTTCGGCGCCGGCAATGGAATCAATGGCACTGAAATGGCCGTGGCACGTTCAGTGGATGGCGGCAGGACCTATCCGACCGCTACTTTCTTCAGCTTTGAAAATGGCGCGAACCATTTTAACGATAAGCCGATGATCACTGCTGATACAAATTCGGCCAGCCCGTTTCGAGATAGTGTCTACATAGCCTGGGATGCGGCCTCGGGCGGCTCCAGTAGCGGCGGCGTGCGGTTGGCAACATCGCGCGATCACGGCGCTAGTTTCACGACAACACGAGTAGATGATCCGAATGGACCAAGCAAATCCATCGGGGCCTCGCCCGCAGTCGGACCCAACGGCGAGGTCTATGTGTCCTGGAACGATTACATGACGAATGCAATTGTCTTCAATCGCTCGTTTGACGGCGGTCAGACATGGGGAGTCCCGGTGATCGTGTCCACGAAGATACTTCCATTTGACCTTCGCATACCTGCTGAATCATTCAGGGGCGCGCTGGTCTATCCTTCCTTGGACGTTGATCGTTCGAATGGCTCGCACCGCGGTCGCATTTACTGTAGCTGGATGGATCTGACCGCCGCCCAGGTTACGGATATCTTCCTTTCCTATTCAGACAATGCCGGGGCCACCTGGTCCGCCCCAACTCGAGTGGGGGATCAACTGTCGCGAGCCGTCGATCGCTTCAATCACTGGATGTCAGTCGATCCCATCAATGGTGACGTCAACGTGGCATTCTATGACACGCGCAATGACACGACCGGTTTTCGCTACCAGACCGATTACTACCTGGCCAAGTCCACGGACGGCGGGCTCTCGTTCCCGAACGCAGATTTGCGCGTAAGCACGGTCAGTTCAAACGAACACGATTGCAGTGGGCTGTTTCCTTGCGACGGCATCAATTATGGCAACCAACAGGGAGACTATGAGGGACTGGTTTCATTTGCCGGAGTTTCATATCCGATCTGGACCGATAGCCGTCGCCAACTTGATCCGGCGAGCGGGTGTCGTCGTCCCTTCCTGATGGAAGAAGTTTTTTCCGCGAAGATACCGTAAGGATCGCGGATTAGCCCCTCCTTGAAGTGCGGCGCTTTTTTCGTGTCTTCGTTTTCGAAGACACGAAAAACCCGCACTCCATACTGCTACCTGACTCGCCTCACGCCTATCCGCTTCCAGCGAGCTGCGGGGATCATCCTGTCTTTTTCGTGAGTCCACCCCGTTAGGTCCAGTCGAAACGTGCCATTCTGAAATGGCAAAGAGTCGACCACCGGACGCCGATCCGGTTGATAGCGAGGCAGGTCAATGCCAAAGATCAAGCGCATCTTCCGATTCTTATAGCTCAGTGTGATTTCGCTGAAATGCATCGCGCAAATTGCCGCATTCGCGAACATCAGTGAAGGCACCTTGTTCCCCTGGGCCCATTCTACAGACTCAGACCAGTAATACGTTTTGTTATTGGGCGCAAAGGACGTGTCGAAGACAGAAGTAGTGGCGTCGCCGATCTGCTTTGGCAGCTGTTCGGCAAGGGAAGTTAGTTCTGAGGTTGTGAGCACTCTGCCGGTGTCGTCGCGAACGATGTAGTTAACTGAAACCGGATTGCAGTATTGGGCGGACGCCCTGGCAATCGTCAAGGAAATAAACAGCAGGAGCCAGAAAGATCGTGACATCATAACTTGTCCTCCCTTTGTAGTATCTCACTATCCTCGGTGTGACTCGACCTGTCCGCTCGTCCATGCTGCCGCCGCGCTTTGCCTGCTTGCGCGGCCTGGATTTGTCGTCAGTCGCGTGCGCATCCGCTGCTGCCATTCGCTGCGGGCAGTGTCGACTTGTTCGATTTGTTCCCAAACCTGGGTCAGCGTTTCCCCGCCAAATTGCCGCATCTTCAAATAAAGGAGCGCGGGTACAATCGACATCAGCGGAATGATAAAGATATTGACGAGACCGGAAAGTTGTTTCGTAATCGTCTGTACGGTCCAACCAGAGCCGCCGCTCGTTCTTTTCACTGTAAGACGGCCGAGAAAAGCGCTCACGGTCATCGGGATTACAAACTGCAATAACGAAACTATGATCACCGTACGCCAGGACCGTGAAGCCAGTTCACGCGCCCGTTTCATCGCGGCCTTTTTCTCGAGTCCTTCCATCAGCACGACGGGTGCATAAAGCGCATAGCGTACTGACATGACTACCCCGGGTATTATCAGCAACACATAGCCAATAATGATGCGCAGGGTTACCCGAATACTGGTCTTCAAAAACGGACGCCATCTCTTTTTTAGGAAGGCAAATGGTGTCCGGAGCTCAACCGGGCGCAGAGGCGCCGCCGAGACCTGGGTAACGATTACCGCAGTCATTCCGGAAATAGCCGAGGCGGCCAAAAAGTAAGATATGACCTGAAGTATGACCACGATAACGAGTGCCACAATCAGCGTTATTCTCACAACTCCCAGGCCTTGGGGCTGCGCTCGCTCAGCGAACTGCAGCGCTATTACTGCTAGGGTAGTTACAATGACGGGAATGTGAGCGATGAATGATAGCTTTAGAAACTTCGGAAAATGTTCGCTGTAAAGTGCGCCTGCCCGACGGTAAAGCGAGCCGATGCTATCAGCTTGCGCGCGCAATGAATTCGCGAATGCCACCGCAGTCGGCGGGCGGTCGGCCGGATCTTTGGCGAGCGCGCTGGTAACCGTTTGGGCCACGCGCCTGGGCACCTTCTTGACTAGCTCGCGCAGGTTCGGGGGAGGGTTTTCCAGGTGTCCTCGCAAGATTGCAGCCGTGTCGCCCCCAAAAGGCGGATCGCCTGCGAGCATCTGAAAAGCGATTACTCCCAGGCTGTATATATCAGAACGCGCATCGAGGTTCTTCGCCGCGCATTGTTCCGGCGACATGTAGAGTGGCGTGCCCATGATCGCTCCAACGCGCGTCAGCTCAGTGCCGCCTGTGGTGGTTGGAGGCACGGTAGCCGGATTAGGTAAAGGAACCTGACGAGTGCCCCGATCGAATCTGAGGGTTTTGCCATCCTCGTCGCTTGTTGGTGCCCCGTGGGTAAAGAGAGCTGTCGCAGCACCTTCAACTGCGTTCGTCGGTGCAAGAGGTTCCGCGTTATTGCCTTCCGCGGATTGGGGGGCCACTGTGACTTTAACCGCCGACTCCTGTTGCAGCCCTGGCCTTTCGACGTCGTCGAAAAGGAGTGTATCGGTTTCCAGCTGCCGGGAGTCGGATCGGACGGCCTGAGTTACCACCGCTTCGGCAGCGATGTCAGCCGTTAGTCTCTGACTTTCAAAGGTGTCGCCGCCGGAGAGCTTTGCAATACCGAAGTCCAGCACTTTTACGCGATAACTTCCCAGCCGGTTTGGTTCCAGCCAGATATTCTCAGGTTTAAGATCGCGGTGAACAATTCCCTGCTGATGCGCTTCGTTCACGGCTGAGCAGACTTGTTCAAGGATATCGACGACCCATTCCAGCGGAAGACGCTTCTCTTCCTTTAACACATCCGCAAGCGTGCAACCATCAAGGTATTCCATTACGAGGTACGCAACGGTCTCGCCACTTGCCCGCGCAAAGCCAAAGTCAGTCACGTCGACAACGTTGGGATGGCGCAGCCGGCCCGCCGCACGGGCTTCGCGCTGAAACCGCTGCACAAACTCTTCGTTGCGCATGAACTCCGGGGCGATAAGTTTGAGGGCCACAAAGCGGTCTGTGCCCAGGTGAGTTGCCAGATAGACCGCGCCCATTCCCCCTTGTCCGAGCTGCCGTTCAAGTCGGTATTTGTCGTCCAGCAACTGGCCGACATACTTGTCGAGTGAACTCATGAGGGAGGTATGCTACCCCGTAATTGAGGAATTAGGAATAGGCCCGGAACGAGGGTAGTGACCGATGTTCGTCCTCTTAAGGATAAACCGAACACTAGACTAATGCTTTTCCTACCTGACTAATCCGCCAATGAAATTACGCGGCTGGCCCATCATCGGCCCCATCGACGCGCCGGTAAGCGTCGATTGCACAATCTCTAATTGCGTCATCAGCCTGATCTCTGGCCGCTCCAACTGATCGCTGAGTGTTTCCGCCCGGTCTAAGTCAAAGCGAGCCAGTTGCGCTATCGTATGGCGCATGTTTGTCACGATGTTGGCCATGTTGTTTGGACCATTCATCATCCATTCGCCGCGTCTGAGGTAACGATTTTCAAACCCATCCATCACCACCGCAGCCATCACCAGCTCGTTCAATTGGATGACAATCGCTTGCATCAGCGCAAAGCTCTGGTCCAACTCAACCGTAGCGTAAGCGGAAGCCAGCTGCATCTGTTGCCACACTTTGGTCGAGTTTCGCGGCAACGCGCTCACCAGTGCGCGTGCTTCGTTCAGACAATCCAATGCTTCCTTTTTGTTGTCTTTGGCCATTAGTGTCGCAGCGATACGGCACAGGACCTGAACTCGCAGCTCAACTGATGACGATTTCGCCAACAGTGCCCGTGCCTCGGCTAGCTTGTTATCGTTTATAGCCGTCCACGTTTGTTGGTTATTTATTTGCTCAAGAAACTGGCGGCGCTGCACCGGATCAGAAATGTAATCAGCCGCGATTTGGCGTGCTCGCGCAATATCCCCGTCGCTGCTGGCCTTCCAGGCCGCTTGTTGGTAAACCTGGTTGCGCATTTCCGAGGGAAACTTTGGGGCCAATGCGAGGACATCATCTACGCTTCCGTTTTGCACAGTCTGGTTTAGCTCGGAATACATCTGGTTGTGCGGATCCAACGTACGTGTAATCGCCTGTGACCAGTCTCTCACAGCCCGCGCGCGTGCCGGCGCGTACTTTTCCACCAACTGCATTGAAGAGAAGAGGCTGCCAAAGTAATTCTGTGCCGTTTGCTGAGTCAAGGGATCTGCAGGAGTCATTGAAAGGGCTGACTTAATAACCGTCTCGAGCAGATCGCGGAACAAGTCTTCATTTGCCAGCGGCGGTTGAAACGACGTAAGCAGGTTAATAGCAATGTTTGCTGCCTCCTGGTTTCGGCTGAGATCCTCATCCTTGATGCGGTTGATCACACTCTCGTACAAGCTTTGTGCCGCTGGTTTGTTTTTTCGTTCCAATTCCGCCAGCAGGCTTATTAGTTCATAGGTTAATCCCTTTGACAGACTCTCCCGCGCAATCTTCAACGCCCGCTCGGGATCTTTGGCGGCAATGGCTCGTGAAAGAGACAATTCGAGATTTCGTTCCCAATTTGAGCTGTACATCGGGGCGTCGGCCGGGAAGCGCGTCGCTCGCAGAAAGGCAAGGGCCATGTCAGGATCATGTAGGGCCATGCGATTGATGACCTCCTGGCGTTGCGAATTGATCGGAGAAATGAGTTCGTATGCCCGCTGATCGCTGAGATCGACGCTGGCAACCAGAGCAGCCTCTTCCCTGCTAACATTTTCAAATAAAGCTCGCGCCCGCTTTTCGTCCTTGCTCCAAACCAGATCCGCGATCGCACAGGAGACCGCGATGCGGTTCTCCGGATAGCGCAGAGTCGAGATGCGTGAGGCAACCGTTTCAAGCAGGTCGAAGGCCTTTTTCTCGATCGCGGGAGGTGTTGGTTCGTTTGTGATGGCAGTCTGCTGGGCCGCCAGCGCACGAGGGAACAGGAAAAGCAACAGCGTAAAAGTAAGCACGCTCAGTCGGGACATCGATGATTCTCCTTTCGCGGGCGTCTCACTCAGCCGACTCGACATGCACGGTTTGGCGGGGAACGCCGACCGCGATTCTGACCAGAATAGGTTTGATTATCTCACGAGGTCCCTGGTTTGAAGCGAGAAGTGGGCTTTGAGTTGGCTGAGGGTGACGCAGGTTAATCGTGACATCAATCTGTGAAGGCTGAATGGCAAGCGTCAAAGCAATGATTTTCCATTCGTCATTTTCCATCTTTCATTTTCCATCACTGCTGGCCCAATGCTTGGTAAATGGAAAATGACGAATGGAAATTTCTTATGTACGTCAACGTTGAATGCCACTCAACATCGTGCGTCAATACATGACGCTCCAGGTACCGAAAGGCTTAAATGCATTACCCCCGATATTGCGGTTGACCATTACATCAATTGTGGCTTTTGGACCGGGTCCGGCGCTCTCTGCGAGGACCAGGCCCGAACGCAGGAAGTACAAGCGTGCGACACCGCCAATGGTGGCCGCAAAACGACTGTTTGCTGCGGCGTCGTTAAACCACAATCTTGCTGTCCCGGCGTTATGCCCGCTGCTGGCGGCAATTCTCACGCTCAACCTGACGCTGAGCACGTCGCCCGTGCGAAATCCCACGGGTCCTCCCTGAACCAGATTGATCGTCCGGAGAATTGCGTTATTAAAGCCACTGCTACCACCGGGCGCATCATTGAGCTGACCCGAACCTATGAGTATTCCGTTCTTGAAGACCTCGGCCAGCAGGTCAAACCTGGTGCCAACATCGTCACTACTTTTCAACCCAAGCCAGATCTGCGCCGGTCCTAGTGCGGTCAAGGCTTGGAGATTTACGGTGACAGTAATCGGACTGGACACAGAGCTTTGCCCGTCCGTAACGGCCACGGCAAAGGAATAGACATTTTCTGCCTGCGCGGCTGTCGGCGTCCATGAGAACACACCGGTCGCCGGATTGATCGAAGCACCCGCTGGCGCACCAACTAATGAAAAGACCAGCGTCTGGGACGGCACATCCACATCAGATGCGTGGGCGGTGAACGTTAACTCACTACCATAAGCCACCGAAGCCATTGCCGGAACGCCAGTCAGCACGGGTGGATCGTTGACTGAGCTGATCGTGACATCAACTCTTCCCGTGGTGCACTTCGCATCAGGCAAACCATTCGTGGAACCGTTATCGCAAACCTGATAATCAAAACTTGCTGCGCCGTTATAGTTTCCCGCCGGTGTGAAGCTAACTTGCCCGCTGTTGAGGAAAACCGTGCCATGAGTGTTTGCATTTGAGCTCACACTAGTTACCGTCAGTGTTTGATCGCTTTCATTTGCCGGTCCGGCGGAATCATTCACAAGCAGATCACCAGCCGGGAAACTTAGCTGCGAGTCTTCGGCCGTTGTCTTCGTGTCGGTCCCGGCAATGGGAACATCGTTTACGCCGGTTACGGTCAGGTTCACCGACGCAGTTGCGCACTTACTGTCAGGTGCTCCATTGGTTGTGCCGTCATCGCACACCTGATAATCAAAACTCGCCGGACCGTTATAGTTTGCTGCCGGTGTATAAGTAATCTGGCCTGCAAGTAAGGAAACACTGCCGTGCGTATCCGGGTTCAACATAACAGCGACGACATTCAATGTCTGGCCACTCTCATTAGCCGGCCCCGGAGAGTCGTTGCCGGTTAGATCCGCTGCGGCAAAGTTCAGCGGCGTGTCTTCGGAGGTGATCTTGCTATCATTCACGGCCGAGGGAATATTGTTCACTTCCGTAACCGTCACGTTGACTGTGCCGGTCGCACATTTTGCATCAGGGAAACCATTCGTTGTCCCGTCATCACAGACGTGATAATCAAAACTTGCGGGGCCGTTGTAATCGGCGGCAGGGGTATAAGTAACCTGGCCGCTGTTTAACGTGATCGAGCCGTGTGTGTCCGGCATTGAGATTATCGAGTCTACCGTGAGTGACTGCCCGTTCTCGTTCGGGCCGGCGGAATCGTTGCTGGTCAAATCGCTGGCGGGAAAGACTAAAGGCGAGCCCTCGGCTGTCGTCTTGTTGTCACTGACGGTGGTCGGGTCGTTGTTGACCTCGGTGACCGTTATTTGCACGGTAGAGACATTTGAGTCGAGCGCTCCATCGTTTGCTTTGAAAGTAAAGCTGTCAGATCCAAAGTAGTGAGCATCGGGCGAGTAAGTCAGACTCGCGCCACTGCCTGAGATTGTTCCGTGCTGCGGGCCATCTACCACCGCATAGCTGAGCACGTTGTTAACGTTGAAATCCGTGGCCGACAGAGTCACCGCGACATCCTCGTCCTCAGCGGTCGTCCCGGTCTGATCTGACGTCACCGGAGCGGTATCGTTCACCGTGTCCAGTTTTGCCTCAAACACGTCCTGGATCTCCGTCGGCACGTTTGAGTAAAGGTTGTATCCCGAAACTGCCTCGACCTGATCGACGGTTGCCAGGTACTTCTGCCATTGATCCGGTCTGATCGCTGTGTCGTTCGGCATAATCACCGCGATCGAACGCGTGTTACCGTCAACCCTGGCGACGTCGTTATCGCCAACTGGCAGCACCAACGCGACTTTCCAGGTTACGGCGGGAACAGTCACATGCCCATTTGCGATGGTGTCAGCCGGTCCGTTACTTCCAACTCCACCTACGCCAGAGCCGCCGGAAAGTATATAGATTTCATCTCCTTCGCTGAGCAACGTGCGGAGATAATTTTCCATCGCCGCCCAGGGACCTTGATTATTACCGGGCGCCTGCGCCGTCATATTGGTCATGAGGAACGTCGCCGAGTTGTCGGCGATCGTCGACGTGCGATCCGCTGAAGGACACATGTGGCCGCGATCAAAACCGCTCAGCTGATAATCCGTTCCCTGCACCTGATAAAAACCTGGTGGCAGCGTAGTATCTGCGCGGAAATCATCCTGTCGCGGAGCGCTCCCTCTCCAACTCAGATCCAGGTGCCAACTGGTCCAGTTCGGCGTCCCGCGATCATTGTTGTATGAGAGCGCGTACTGGGTCTTCATCATCAGATAGTTTGTCGTCATGCCCGGATCAGTGGTGGCGTTTGAGGGATTTCCCATCAGCATGTGTTCCGCCGGATCGCGGAAGAACTCCGAATTGAAAGTGAAAGAGTAGTCTGCGACCATGTTGTCAGGCGGGTCATTCAGGTCCTGATCTGTCACCTGGGCCGCAAAGATGGTCACAGAGCAGGGCTCGTTAAATGTGAAATCGGTATCCGGATTCAAGGTGAAACTGACTGGACCACCGCTGACTCCTGCCGTGTGCACACCGGTCGTGCCGCAAGATATCTGGTACCAGCTCCCAGAAACGTTGACGGGCTCGTCGAAGTTTATAGTGATATTCGAGTCGAGCGGAATATGGGTCTGGTTGGCACCCGGAACAGTGCTGAATATCTCGGGTGGAAAGTCGCCGGTGGGACAGATTGTAAGCGCGCTCGACGTGTTCCGAGGGTTCGGCGCTCCGGCCGTAAAGTTGCCGCCGTTTGAGTCAGTATCTTTACAACCGTCATGAGTTCGTAAATCCGCAGTCTGATTGTCCAGCCCGGGCGCCGCGCCTGCACCTTCAAAGCAGCTGGCTGACCCATAGCCGATAAAATCGACAATGCTCGGATTGCCAAGAGGACAACCGCCTGTAAGGGATGTGTTGTCACTTACAAGTGCGACCTTTCCATCTGTCGAACTCATATTGATGGTGCCGATCACATTTGCCGGTGGTAGATCCAACCCATCACCAGACACTCCTGCCGCCTCTTGAATCAGAAAGTACTGGCCAGGCGCGATGGTGCCGGTAAGGGTAGTCTTGTTGGTCCAGGAAGTTCCCGCGGCTGAGGCATACTGGACCGACCACCCGGACAGGTTAACAGTTGAGCTGCTGCGGTTGAATATTTCAATGAAGTCATTCTTGTAACTTGCGCCGGAATTGCCACCGCCACCGTAGATCTGGCTAATAACTACTGTACCGGGCGGAACGGTTGGGGCAGTGACGGTTAAAGAGATCGATCCCGAACCCGATCGTACTTGAGCATCGGTCACAGTTAACGGCAGCGATTTTGATCCCGGCGTCGTCGCGATGTTAACGGTGGTCTGGAACGTGAAGACATTGTCGTTTGGCGTACCATCACCATGGCTCCCATCGTCAAAAAATTGCTGGGTCGGCGAGCCGCCGATCGCAGTTAGATCGCCAGTTACTGCCAGTCCGGTACTAGTCGGATTCGCTCCAGGCGTAACGGTGCCGGTTAGGGTGACGCTCCCGCCCTGGCTGACTGAAGCAGGGTTGGCAGCTCCGGAAACTGAGGGATTGGTGGGTGTTGGAACATTCGTCGGCGTCAAACTAAAGTCGTCAACCGACAGGCCATCATCGGCGCCCGTTGCGTCAAGATCGGTCCACCTGATGAAGAAAGTTGCGCCACTCGGAATGTTTAGACCCGAAATAGTTGAGTTGATAAGAGTGCGATTGGGTCCGGAATTACCGTCGAGCGCCCCGATGGTTGGGCCGGTGTTTGGAGAGGTGAAGTCGAGCCCGTTCTGATCCGTCCAGGTTCCGGTCGTCAGGCTGGTAGCGTTAGTGCTGATTTGAAAGTCGAGCCGGTCAGCCCTCCCTGCTGTTCCCAGCCGCCACTCCTCACCGGTGTATGAGATTGCCAGGTTGGTTATCGGCGAGCCGGTATTGTTGGTAAAACTTGCCCCAAGTATAGGCACCAGACTGCCGCTGCGCAGACCGCCAAGCGCTCGTTCCGCATTACTGGTTGCGCCAAAGCTATAGGTGTCGCCGGCATTTAAAGAGCCGGTCCCGGCAGTGTAGGTTGCGTTTGCATTCGTACCTGCTTCATCAAAGTACCAGCCGTTAGGCAAGGCGCTCGAGGTCCCTGAAAGGGCCAGAGTGTTGAAATCCTGGCCGTAAGCGGCGCCAAGGGTCGTGAGACTGACGCTGCCGGAACCCGTTTGTACTGCTTCAGCGATAGTTGTCAGGAAAATAACTGGCGGCACAACGAGCAATGAGACAATCAATAGCGAAAAAATATTGCGCTGCCGATTCCAGAAAGCAGTAGCGTTCCGTGATGTGAGAGCCATAGAAATCCTTTCTAACCGAATGAGCAATTAGCCCGAACAGGAATTAAGAGAAAGATGACTGAGCCTCGCGGAGCGCCGGCGTGGAAACACAGTTTGCCCTCGACCGCACACAGTGGAATCTGTGTCCTTGCAATGATCACCAGGCGAAGCTGACGGTTTACGCAGAGCGTGTGTTACACAGAAACGGTTTTTTCCGGATGAAATCTCATCCGAAACAAACCGAGCGAGGTTTTGGGTTCTAATCTATTTCCACAGAAAGACCCGGCACGTACGATGTCGAGCGCTTATCGCTTATGTTACGCCGGAAAGGAATCGGCCCAAGACGCCCAATCTGAGGCAGGCAGACTCTAACTAATAATCAGGTCGGGGTCAATTAGCGTAGAAGAAAATTCACTTAACTTTCACATAACGTGGGGTTGTGGCACCGATGAGAAATGATGAATGGAAAATATGGAAAATGATAAATGGAAAATGGCTTCAGCCTTTATCTTGAACGATCGTATTCTAAGGCATAGGGTGGCGCCTCGATCTCCTGATCTAAACGGGGATCACGAACCGGATCACCAGCAACCAACCTGAGCGGCACCACTCCTGCCCAAACCGGCAGCGAGTAATCTTCTTCCTCATCGAGTGGTGGACCAGATCGAACCTTCGCCGAAACTTCGATCAGCGGCAGTGAGAGCACCGTGGTTGCATTCAGCTCTGATTCTGTTGGTGGGCGTACGTCGACCCAGCGACCGCGTATCACTTGTTCAGAGAAAGCACGCAAAGCAGTAAGCTTTTGTTCCTTCTCCTCAAGGACCGCCGCGCGGCCAAACACCACGACCGACCTGTAGTTCATTGAGTGGTGAAAGGCGGACCGCGCCAGCACCAGACCGTCAAGCAAAGTTACTGAAACGCAAACATCGACGCCACTCCTCAGCGTGCGCAGCATTCGGCTTGCTTGCGAACCGTGAATATAAAGACTGTCGTCTGAGCGAGCGTAACCAGTGGGGATCACAACTGGCCGGCCATCAATCACAAAGCCGACCTGACAGATAAAGCCCTCGTCAAGAATCTGATAAACGAGTTCTCGATCATAGACACCACGTTTCGGCAGACGCTTAAGTGTGGTGCGTTCAGTGGGCGGGAAAGACGAAGAATTCATTAGATAGCACCTACTGCCAAAGGGCCCTGAGCAAAGCTTTCGAATCGCTGCTGCCGGGAATTCCCTCGAGGATGAGGACTCTCGATCCTCGCAGCTCCGCCACCACCCGGCCCTCGTTGGTTTGCCAGACATGACGCTCACTCTGGGCCTGGGACTTTTCAGTCTTCTGCGTGTCGGTAATTGGGGACGCCATCTCCATCGCCCGCGCGCCTTCGTAACGCCGCCAGGTCCGTTTGGCATATGCATCGAAGAATTCACGCGCATCGTTTTCAGTATCCCAGGCAGTCATTTGAGCAAGAAACACTTCACCCGGCTTGGGGCCTTCATAGAGCTCGTATCTGTCTCCAGCCCAACCCGCAGCGGCACGCCGTGACTCAGCGGGTGATTTGAGATATTCATCCAGAATCAGGTAGTAGCTCCACTCGCCATTTACGTCATAATCCAGGCGCCTCCAGGACCAGCCAAGCAGGTTTCGCACCTCTGGCAGCGCAATTTTCAGTGGCGCCTCACGGGCGAAGTATTTGTCAGGGTGCAGGATCTGTTCGGTAGATTGCGGCAGTTTTGTAAATGCATCCGAGACCATCTGCCAACCCCCGCGTTTGTAGAGTTGCGTGGCCCATTCAGAGCCTTCCTGGTATGGGAACACCAGGGATTCACGCAAAGCCCGCGGCGCCTGCTTAAATTGCTCTGAGGACGTGCTGGTCGAACCGAGGGATCTCATAAAAGCCAGCGCCACCAGCGGGTTCTTAGCCATGTAGAGCGTCATTGCCAGGGTTGCATCGCCTTCAATCAAGGCGTGCGCTGCCAGCTCAGCGTCGGCGTCCCCTTTTGGCCAGTCCTCAAACCGGCGCAGATTGAAGTGCTGGTCCTGTAGGGCGTGGGTCAGTTCGTGGGCCATTACGGGCTTTTGCCCTTCCAGCTCGATCCAATCCGCAAGGTAAAACTGTTGCACCTTCGGATCGTAGTAGCCGGCGACCTGTTCAGTTAGAAGTTTGATTATGAAAGGGCGGTACTGGAAGTCAGGTGAGACCAGTCCAAATTTTCGCAGCGCCAGCTCCGTCGCGTGCATCTCTGCGGGAGTGGTTTGCTCTTCGAGATTGCGTACCACCATCCGCTCGATTTCAGAACGAGACTGAGCCCCGCTCTTGACGGGCCGCAGTATCGACAACTCACGAATTTCGCTCGTCTCCTGCAAGACGGCAAGGGTGGTCGCCACGATGGCCGCGTTTCGGGTCGTACTAGCCGCAGCCCCAGCATGTTGAGGTGCAGGCGCTGCCGCCCCTCCGCTAATGAAAACTGAGGCCGAAATCAGGCATACCATAGTAATGAAGACCAGGCCGAAGCGAATTTTCTTTGACATCCCGTGGTCTTCGCTCTTATAGTCCGCTGAAAGTTCCCAACTAAGTCGCGTTTTAAAGTCCATGCGGAAGTCTCTTTCTCGAGAAATTTAGAGGCATTGCTAAGATGACAAGTCCGGCGCCTGAAGAGGTCTTTGGAGATTGGCACGAAACGCTTGTTCGAGTCCGTTACTCTGAGACCGACAAGATGGGCATCGTCTATTATGCCAACTACCTCGTCTGGTTTGAAATAGGGCGGGCTGAATACTGCCGCGCGCGCGGATTCTCATATCGGGACATGGAAGAGAACGACGATGCATTCCTGGTGGTGGCAGAGAGCTATTGCCGGTATAAAGCGCCGGCCTACTATGACGACGAGCTGCTAATTCGTACTCACATCACCGAGCTGCGGCGTCGCTCTCTACGATTTGGGTACGAGGTTGTCCGCCCCGCCGACGGTCAAATTATTTCGGAAGGCGAGACCGGACATGTGGTAACGGATTCGTCCGGCCGCGTTCGCTCATTTCCGGAGGGGTATGCCCAACGACTGCTGGCGCCGCCGATCCTCAAGTCGACCTCTTCGGGCGAAAAGGTTCCTTCGCAGGAAGGGCCAGCCTAATCGGGGACAAAGGCTTCATTTCCCATTTTCCATTACTCAAGATAGCCACTGGGATCCACAGATTACGCAGATTAGGAGAAGGCAGTTGGCAGTAGGCGGTAAGCACCGGGCCAAGTGGCAGTAGTAGTACCAAAGCTGGTAGGTTGTGCCTTCTGCTTACTGCTAACTGTCTTCTCCTAATCTGCGTAATCTGTGTAATCTGTGGATCCCTTCTGATTTCTCACTTCAATGGTTTCCCATTGGTAATTGCGTATTAATCAAAATGAAAAATGAGAAATGTCCAATGATAAATGACAAATGATCACGCCTGATGGGCCAAATTCAGCCGCGAAATCTCTCTGGCGCGACCTGTGCTCTCGTCTACATCAAGCACGGCGGCACAGATTCGCACATCTCCCGCCGAGTGTTCGGCCCGCCGCGCCACAGCCGTGGTAAAGCGCGCAATCACGTCCGTCTTGTTCATGCCAATCACCCCCGCATAGCTACCGGTCATGCCGACATCTGTCAGATATGCCGTTCCCTGAGGCAGGATCCGTTCATCTGCAGTTTGCACATGCGTGTGGGTACCCAGAACGGCTGAAACCCGGCCATCCAGGTACCAACCCATGGCCACCTTTTCAGAGGTCGCCTCAGCATGGATATCCACGACCCGGACCTTCACATCAGCCGGCAGATCAGCCAATACGCCATCGGCAAGGCGAAACGGGTCGTCCGACGGCGGCATGAAAACGCGGCCCATCAGGTTGATGACCGCAACTTTTACGCCGCTTGCTTGTCCGACCCAGACACCGCTGCCTGGTGTATTGGGTGGGTAATTTGCAGGGCGCAACAGACGAGGCTGCTTGCGGATGTACTCGATGGCCTCTTTCTTGTCGAAGATGTGATTTCCTGAAGTCATCACGTCAATCCCATTAGCAAAAAGCTGGTCGCAAAGTGACGGGGTAACGGAAAACCCGCCGGCGAGGTTTTCGGCATTCATGATTGCCAGGTCGATGGCGTGCTGCTCTCGCAGATCCTGCAAGCGCTCGAGCACCGCAAGCCGCCCGGGCTTTGCCACCACATCGCCGATCATCAGGAGTTTCATTCGCAGTTGATTCTCAGAACGAAAACTATGAATCGTCAAAAAGTTGTGAATCGTAAATCGTGAAACGTAATTCCGCCTGCTATTCACAATTTACGATTTACGATTTTACGATTCACGTTTCTTGCAGCGGGTTTCTTTCCCAAAGCAAAAACCGTGAATGGTAAATGGTAAATCGTCCTAGAAGCATCCTTCTATTTACAATTTACGATTTAACGATTCACGATTTCTGGCAGGAGGGAGATCCGCATGAGCCGTTCCGAAGCCGTAATTGAACCTGCATAGACAGGTGGGTGACCTCTTAATGCCACCGCCGCTGGCATTTCTTAACGTTGAAGAAATGCACCTGGCGAAATGGCCTCGGTCTCCCGTATCAACGGCGTTGGCTCAATCATCGTAACTCGGTGACGAGCCCCACAGACATTTCCCTCCGCCGCGGTGAATACTATCATAATGTTGGAAACGCGGGAAACAGGTACTTTCAAAGCTGAAAACCATTTTCCATTTTCCATTTTCCATTTCTCATTTTCCATTCAGTTTGTGACTAGGTTATTGCCACGGTCACGAAGTAATATTAGGGATATTCCCTCACGAAAGGACGGAGCCTCACTCCAATGGAAAAAGACCCAGTCAGAAATCCTCAATGGCGTGCAGATGAACTAGAGGAGCGCCTAATTGACTTCGCAGTCCGTATAATTAGGCTTTCTGCGAAGCTTCCAAAGACAGCAGCCGGAAAACATATAGCCGGGCAAATTCTTAGGTGTGGCACCTCACCGGCACCAAATTACGGTGAAGCCAGAGGCGCTGAAAGCGCCGCCGATTTTGTCCACAAATTGCGGATTGTCCTCAAAGAGCTAAACGAAACACGCATCTGCCTCAGGATCATTGAGCGAAGTCAGTTACTCCCAAAGGAGCAGCTTGCGAGCATTAGTCAAGAGAACAGGGAATTATGTCGAATCTTCACTGCCTCGCTTAAGACAGCTCGAGCGCGCTTGAACTGGAAAATGAGAAATGGAAAATGGAAAATGGAAATGAAAGCGACCGGATCTCGGAGACTAAGCCGCTATCCTAACGAGAGTTTGCTGGAGGATTTCTGACTAAGTCTTTTTCCATTTGAGTGAGGCTGATGTCCTTTCGTGAGGGATTATCCACAATATTACTTCGTGACCGTGGCAATAACCTAGTCACAAACTGAATGGAAAATAAGAAATGGAAAATGGAAAATGGAAAATGAAAGCGACCCTGATCTCGGAGACCAAGCTGCTATCCTAGCGAGAGTTTGCCGGGGCTTGCTTGACCGGCCTCGACGGTGCTTCGTACTTTCAGCAGCCGGTCGAGCATCTCGGCGCATTCGGCACTGCGCGAGGCAAGTTGGGAGTCGGCCTGTTCGTGCACATGCTTCAACCGGTGCAGCTCATCCGCAATGTGCAGAGCGGCTAGAATAGCTACTTTCAGAGAATCGACCGTGAGGGTTCCGGACGAGATTTCTCGCATCCTTCCGTCTACAAATTCAGCCAGCTGGATGATGTATTCAGTATCGCCGTCCGAGCGGATATTGTAGGTTTGATTATAGATCTCAACGCGAATGGTGGGGCTGGTAGTGGTAGAATCCATACTGCCTTTGCCAAGCATTTCGCCGATTCCGGCACTCATCTAAGCTCCTCTGCCATCTCAGGATCAAGTGCTGCAACGGCGTCGAGCATTGCCTCGACCTTCATGCGAATCGTTTCTCGCTCAGCCAGAAGCTTTTCGACTTGCGACTCGAGCCGTTCTTTCTCGTTTAGAACGCTGCCCATATCACGGCGCATCAAAGAAAGCTCCTGCTGAAGAGTCTCGTTCTCTTGCCGCAGTGTCTTCGTAAGTTCAATGGTGCGGTAGATCTTATCTTCAAGATGCGAAAACTTTTCCAGGCCCGACAAACCTACCATCGTCTCTCTCCTCGTAGTCCTACCGCGACGAAGCGCGTCGATTATGCGACTTCAGGCTCACAAGCGCAAGACTCATTCTGCGATCCAAGCCGATTTATTTTTCTTAGTGCTGTTCCGCGGAAAATGTTTGACAGAGGGCGGCAATCAAGACTCGCTGACGCTCTTCCACCTCTTCATCTCGGAGCGTTCTCGCCGTTGACCGATACTCGACTCTCAGCGTAATGCTGCGCTTGTCTTCGGGCACGCCCGAACCTTCATACGTGCCCACCAGCTTCGCGCCAAGGCAATCCTCAATCGCCTGCGCGGAAACAGCCTGCAACAAGTCGTCCACCGTCACGGTGCGCGCTACCTGTAACGTCACATCTCGCACAACTGAAGGGTAGCGTGGCAGTGGCTGATACTGAGAAACCTTTTCTGACGAGCTCAATAGCGCACTGAGATCCAACTCCGCAACATAAACTGGCTGTCGGAATTTGTACGCGGCGGATAGAGAATCTGACAAACGTCCAATCGCGCCGAGCGCTACCTTATCGCTCAACATTATCAAGGCCGCCTGGCCCGGTTGCAAATGTCTTGTGGACGCTGCTTTGAAAGTCAGTGGTCCAAGATTCATCGCCGCCACACCGCTTTCCAGAGCCCCTTTGAGATCGTAGAAATCCAACTCGCGAGAGGGCTGCGCGCGACCGGCTGCAACGACGCCACCGGTTGCTGCGAGCGCCAGGCTCTCTCGTTCATGTGGCAGCTCGTCGCCGGCAAAGCTGCTAAAAATACGCCCAATTTCAAACAAACTCACATCCCGAAGGCCCTGATTCATATTGTGTCGAACGGAACTCAGCAAACCGGGCAACAGCGTCGGGCGCATGCGCGCCATGCCTTCAATAATCGGGTTCCTCAGCGTTGGTTGCCGGTCGCGTATCCCGTTCTCCTGAAACTCCGGAATAAGGTCAAACTGCTCGTCACCCTCGCTGAAACTAAAGTTGATTGCTTCGTCAAAGCTGAAGCCATTCAGCGCCTGTCGTAACAGCCTGCGCTTCAGCTCGTTTGGCTGGTACTCACCCGAAGCACTCGCGGGCGGCAGCTCCGACCCGATCCGGTCATAGCCTGTATGTCTCGCCACTTCCTCGACGAGATCTTCTTCCTGCTCGACATCTACGCGCCAGGAAGGCACCACATAAGTGATCGCTGCGGCCTGCGCTTCCTTTTCGGCAAAGCCCAAACCTCCAAGGATCCGCTTGAGATCGGACAATTCGACGCTAAGGGAAGTTAACTCGCAGATCCGTTTTGGCCTCAACGTCACAACCCGAGGCGGCAACGGTCGAGGATAGACATCAATGGCATTTTCGCTTGCGATGCCTCCGGCGATCTCACAGATCAATTCCACACAACGCTGCTGTGCTTTCACAACGTTTTCGCAATCGGCGCCACGCTCGAAACGGCGCGACGCTTCTGTATCCATCCCCAGCAGCCTGGCAGTGCGTCTGACCGAGTCAGGGTCGAAGTAAGCACTCTCAATCAGAACATCCTTCGTTTCCGAGGAGATCTCCGACTCCTCTCCGCCCATAATGCCAGCCAGGGCCACCGGCTTTTCAGCGTCGGCAATTACGAGCATCTGCGGATCAAGGTCGCGCTCAACTCCATCAAGGGTCCGCAATTTTTCGCCGGCAGTGGCCCGGCGAACAACGATGCGAGAACCACTTAGTTTTGCAAAATCGAACGCGTGCAACGGTTGGCCTACCTCATGCAGCACATAATTCGTGACGTCCGCAACATTGTTGATGGACCGCTGGCCGATCGCCTCGAGCCTTTTGACCAGCCACTGAGGCGATGGGCCAATCTTAACGCCGCGCACCAGGCGGGCCGCGTAGCGTGGGCACAACTCGGGATCCCGAATCTGGACAGACGCCAGCGCTTCGGCGCGGCCCTCGACGCGAGGCGGTTTGCTCGCGGGCATTCGCAGCGACCCGGACTCGATGACCGAGACTTCCCTGGCAACGCCAATGTGAGACAGACAATCTGGCCGGTTGGAAGGTACCTCCACATCCAGAACCGAGTCGTCCTCACGCTCGGCAACCGCATCGATGGCCAAACCCACCATGGTCAAGCGCTCGCGCAGCTCCAGCGGCGACAATCTTGTATCTGTCAGTTCGCGAAGCCAGTGGTAACTGATTAGCATTTTGTCAGTGGTCAGGATTCGTTGTCAGTAGTCAGTGGTTCGTTGTCAGTAGTCAGTGGTCAGTTGTCAGCGGTTCGCTGTTTTCGTGCCATTTTGTGTGATTTCGTGGATCGTTTTGTTATGCAACGGGAAAGGCGATCCACGAAATCACACGAAAGGCACGAAACTACGGGCCACTGACTAGGGACAAATGACCGTTGACCACCGACAACTAACTAAACTGCTCCAAAAACCTCACGTCGTTCTCGAAGAGTAACCGGATGTCGTCCAACCCATACATCAGCGCGCACATGCGATCGATGCCGAGGCCAAAGGCAAACCCGGAAAAGCGCTCTGGATCCACGCCCACGGCACGTAAAACATTTGGATGTACCATCCCCGACCCACCCAGCTCGATCCAGCCCGAGTACTTACATATCCGGCAGCCCTTACCGCCACACTTGAAACAGCTGAAATCAAACTCGGCGCTGGGCTCCGTAAAGGGAAAGTAGGACGGACGGAACCGCGTGATGGTTGAAGGCCCGAACATTCGTCGCAGAAACTCTGCCACCGTGCCTTTTAAGTGCGCCATGGTTATTCCTTTATCTACGCAGAGCCCTTCAACTTGAAAGAACATCGGGTTGTGCGTCGGATCCGGCGTGTCGCGCCGGAAGACTCGACCCGGAGCAATCATTCTTACGGGCGCGCCGCGACGCTGCATGGCATGAATCTGCACGGTCGAGGTTTGCGAGCGCAGAGCAAAACCATCCAAGGTGTAAAACGTGTCTTGCGCCGCGCGGGCAGGATGACTCTGCGGAATGTTTAGCGCATCAAAATTGTAAAAGTCCGTTTCGATCTCTCGGTCATCCTCAATGGCGTAGCCGAGGGCCACGAAGATGTCTTCGATTCGTTCGCGCACCAAGGTGATCGGATGGCGATGACCGAGCCTCGGACGCCTTCCGGGTAATGTAACGTCGATGCTTTCGCGTTCGTTTCGCAGCCTCTCGAGATAACCGCCGAGCCGTTGCTCGACCTGATCTATGGCCTGAACAATTTCCGCTTCATTTCTTTGGACCAACTGCCCAAATGCGGAACGCGCATCGGGCTCAACCCGACCAATCATCTTCTTGGCAGCCGCCAGAGCACTTTTCTTTCCCAGATGGCGAGTCCTTAATTCTTGCAGCGTGCGTTGCTCCTCAATTGCTTCCCCAAGCGTCAGGCGCACTTCCGTCGAAGTGTCAGTAAAGCGGGCAAAGCGTCCGAACTCCTGCTCGAACGCTTTGCGTGCTGATTCAACTTGCTGGGTGGGATCCTGCGGGTTGTGTCCTTCCACGATCGCACTTTTCCTGACCTATGGTGTTCTCTTCTTGGCGACCCAGCGCCCTTGCAGCTGTCCGGCAAAATCAAATTCTCCGACCAGCCCGCCGTCCTGCATAACAGCGTTCATGGCGACGGCGCCGCTGGGGGTGTCCAGTTGAAACACAAGCTTCCCATCCTTCCAGGTGCCGTTGCTGATCGTGCCCGCGCCTAATGATGAGCTGCTCTCGCCGGTTACCTTTTCGCCATCAACTTTGAGAGAAAGCGTAAAAGGAAAGCCTCCCTGTGCGTCGGCAACCGCGTCCCAGTCGCCCGCGAGGTAAACCGCCGCAACCGGCGCCGGCGCTGGAGCGGCAACCGGAGCGGGATCAGAAGCCACTACAGGAGCAGCAACGGGTGCGGTTACAACTGCGACCACCGGCACCTTACTCAACTCGATTGAGCGCTTTTGTTTCCCTTCGATCCATTCACCTGTGAGCTTGTCGTCGTGCAATTGAGCAGTAATCCTGCCTGCGGTCTTCCCGGTACCGAGTTTTAGGGTAAGTTTTCCTCGCTCGAATTTGCCCTTAGAGATCTCGCTGGCACCCTGCGGCGTAACAAACCGGCCGGACACCTTGCCGCGGTTGTTGATGATCTCGAGCGTCAGTCGTGTATCGACGCCTCGCGCACCATTAACCATACCCTCGAATTTACCTGAAAGGGGATCGCTCGTAGGAGGGGTCTGCGCTTGCGCGAGCGATGCCAGCGCAATAACCGACAACAACGAGACGGTTGCCCATACCTGTCGCGTCATCCTCCGGAAAACTGGGTGTTGCATTCGTCAGCTCCTCTCAACAAATGTCGCTCAGGCGGCCGCCTGATTCCGCTGCGCGTTCTCCAGAGCGCTCTTGGCCTGCGCCGCAGCATCCTTAAACGCTTCTGGCTGGTTTACCGCCAGGTCAGCCAAAACCTTGCGATCGAGCTCGATTCCGGCCAACTTCAGACCATGCATAAACTGCGAGTAGTTGAGCCCGTTCAATCTGGCTGCAGCGCCGATGCGCACGATCCACAGACTACGAAAGTCGCGCTTCTTAAGCTTGCGACCCGTGTAGGCGAAATTTAGACCGCGTTCAACTGATTCCTTCGCCGAGCGATAAAGCTTGGATTTCGTGCCGCGATAGCCCTTGGCCAGCTTTAATATTTTCTTGCGCCTTTCGAGACGCTTATTTCCACGTTTTGCTCTAGGCATCTGCTTTTCCCCTTTCTATAACGCCTGATTCGGAGCGATAGGTTACAGGACGCGGGAGATTTGCCTTTGTCCTGCTCCGAGTCCCCTTTTCCCTTCTCCGATATCCTTATTAATCCCGGCCGTACGGCAACATTGCTTCGACTCGCTTTTGATCTGGTTTGGCAACCAGCGAGTCAATATCAAGCAAGCGCTTTCGTTTGTTCGTTTTCTTGGTCAGTATGTGGCGGGCGTGTGAGTGACCACGCTTGATCTTACCGGTAGCAGTAATCCGAAACCGCTTCGCGGCCGCCTTCTTTGTTTTCAGCTTAGGCATAATTTCTCCATTCCTTTCATTTCCAATTGCCAAATGCCGATTGCCGATTGGCGAAATCTATAAAAGGTTCTTCAGCGCCACATTAGTATGGGCGAAACCAAATCCATGCCATCCGGCGCCAATCGCCAATCGGCATTTGGCAATCGGCAATTCCCCTCAGTGTTCAACTTTAGCCGCGCCCTTATGGCGCCTGGGGCCAAAGATAATGAACATCTGGTTGCCTTCCATGCGTGGCCTGGCTTCCACTTCGCCCACGTCCGCCAGATCGCTTTCCAGCTTTTCCAGAATGCGCGCGCCCAGTTCCCGGTGCGTCATTTCACGCCCGCGAAACCAAATTGTGGCTTTGACTTTGTCACCCTCCTCCAGCCATTCACGCGCATGCTTCATACGGTACTGGTAGTCGTGATCATCCGTGCCCGGACGAAACTTAACTTCCTTGACTGTAATGGTGACTTGTTTTTTCTTCGCCTCGTTCGCCTTTTTCTTCGCTTCGTACTGGAACTTACCGAAGTCGATGATGCGGCAGACGGGCGGCTCAGCAGTTGGAGCGACTTCCACCAGATCCAAGCCCTTCTCTCTGGCGGCGCGAATCGCATCCCGGATGTCCATAACTCCCAGCTGCTCGCCTTCGTCTCCGATGACGCGCACCTCGGGAACTCGAATTCTTTCGTTAATGCGGACCGGTGGGAGACGTCTGTTGTCAGGACGCTGGCCGCGGCCGCGAAAGCCTGTAGCTATTGCTGCACCTCCTCATATTCAGAGTCTTGAGTCTTACAGTCTGGAGTCTAAAGTCTGGAGTCCCGAGTCAAGACAAATACTCTTTTGACTCCGGACTCTGGACTCCCGACTCTAAACTGACTCGAGACTTTTGTTTGCCAAAGCGCGCTCCTGTACTAGCTTGCGCGCCATTTCCATGAATGCCGTCAATGGCATCACGCCAATGTCGCCTTGTAAACGTTCCCTGACCGCCACTGAGCCCTGCTCCATTTCACGATCACCAAGCACTAACATAAAGGGCACTTTCTGCAACTGCGCATCACGAATCTTGGCGCCAATCTTCTCGCTGCGCAGATTCACTTCTACCCTGAACCCCGCGGTTCGCAATTGGCCGGCAACGGCGCTTGCATAGTCGTTGATACGATCGGTGATCGGCAAGACGGCTACCTGCACCGGGGCCAGCCAGAACGGAAACGCGCCTGCGTAGTGCTCAATCAGGACCCCGAAAAACCGCTCCATTGATCCAAACAGCGCGCGGTGAATCATAATTGGGCGGTGAGGTTTGTTGTCCTCGCCGATGTACTCGAGCTGGAATCGCTCGGGCAAATTGAAATCAAATTGTACGGTCGTCAATTGCCAGGTCCTGCCGATTGCATCCTCGACCCGAATATCTATCTTCGGTCCATAAAAGACGGCCTCGCCTTCCACCCTGGTATACGGAATCCCGCGCTGGTCCAACGCGTCGACCAGGACTTTTTCCGCTCGCTCCCAGTCGTCATCCGAACCGAGATAGTGGGCGTCAGGGTCGGACCCGCGCACAGAAAGCTCGACCTTGATGTCTTTGAACCCGAAGACCTCAAACATGTTGAAGGCAAAATCGATGCAACCGATTATTTCCCCGCCCACCGTGTCCGCTGAACAAAAGATGTGCGCATCATCCTGCGTAAAGCCACGCACCCGCGTTAGTCCGTGCAGGGTGCCGGAAAGCTCTGCACGATAGACCGTTCCCAGCTCGGCATAGCGGATTGGCAGGTCCCTGTATGATCTCTGAGCTGACTTGTAAATGCCGATATGAAACGGACAGTTCATCGGCTTAATGCGAAACTCCTGTCCTTCAAACTCCATCGGCGAGAACATTGAGTCGGGATAGTTCTCTTCGTGCCCGCTCACCCGCCACAGATCACGCTTCGCAATGTGCGGCGTAAAAACGAGGCCATAGCCGCGGGCCACGAGCTGTTCGCGGAGATAATCTTCCATCTCTTTGCGAATGGCTCCGCCTTTGGGGTGCCAGAATATCAATCCCTGGCCGTAGGCTTCCTGAATCGAAAAGAGATCCAATTCTCGCCCAAGCCGGCGATGATCCCGCTTCTCGGCTTCCTCCCGCTGCTTTAACCAGGCCTCGAGCTCTTCCTGAGAAAAGAAGGCAGTACCGTAGATGCGCTGCATCTGGGGCTGAGAGGCGTCGCCCATCCAGTAAGCTCCCGCGAGCGAAAGCAGTTTGAAGGCTTTCAGCTTGTTGGTATTCGGCACGTGCGGCCCCAGGCAGAAATCGATAAAAGGCGAACCATCGATATAGTAGACGCTGACAATGTCGCTGCCTTTGTCTTGAATGAGCTGACACTTGAGCGGCTCGTCGCGCTCCTGAAATATACGCACGGCTTCGACTTTGGGAATCTCCTCGCGACGATAGGCCAGGTTGCGGCTGGCGATCTGGCGCATTCGCTTTTCGATCACCGGCAGATCCGCTTCGGTTAAAGGCGCCGGCGTAATCACATCATAGAAAAAGCCATAACGCGGATCTTCAAGCAGCGCCGGCCCGATCCCCAGCTTTGTGCCGGGAAACAGATCCAGCACGGCTGCCGCAAGCAGATGAGCTGTTGAATGCCTTAGCACGTCCAGTCCTTCAAGCGTCGCCGGTAACACCGGTTCAATGGTCAGCGCCTCTCCGTTTTGGGGTTCGAGAGTGTAGGCAAGGTCTACTTCCTGCCCGTTAACTCGCGCTGCCAGTGCCTGCTTGGCCGCATCACGATCCAGCTTCTTCAGCGCCTCAGCCACGGTCAAAGGACCGGGAAGTTGCGTCGTGGCGCCGCCTTTGATCTGTACGTTGATATCGCTCATTGCTTTTCCTGGTGAATCGTTAACAGTTAAATGGCCGACAGTCCCGGCCGAGCGCCGGTGACCATGAACCCCGGGGCAGACCAGAAGGAACTCCGGCCTCCTACCATTTACAATTTACGATTACCATTTACCGCTGATTGGATTCGATAGGAGCGCCTTCGTCGCAGCCCGCCACAAGGTAGCGCGCAATTAAAAACTTAAGAATCGAGTGTATGTTCGATTCATGACGAAGGTCTTCCGGAGCATCCTATCAAAACTTAGAACCCTGGCCCTTTGAAGCAGGTGACCGCTCCATGAGCCACAACGTGTCAAAAATGACTCGGGGATTCTAGCAAACGCGCCGGTTAGCCCGCAAGTAAGCAGTCGTGAGGGTACTGATCACCAAAAACTGTTGCTACTACCAATGTGGTAGGCATACCAGAGGCCAAAGGCAATGCTCAAGACCCCCGCAACGGTTTGCAAGCCATAGCTGATTCCCGACAATCGTCGCGCACTCAACGCAAAGGGCAAACCAATCAAACCGGACATCAGGAGCATGCCAATCGTCGCACCAATGCCAAAACAGACCAGGTACAGAGTCCCCCAAAGAATGGAGTCCACTTGCGTAAGGACGAGAAGCGTTAGTGCCGCCGACCCTGCCAACCCATGCATCGCGCCGACGATCAAAGGCTTGAGCGCAACTTTCGAAACTGCATGAGAGTGTTGAGTCGCTGCGTGCCGATGTTCTTGCTGTGGTTCGTGGAAGTGCACATGCACGTGAGACAGCCCGTCATGATCATGTCGGTGGATGTGCACGTCCGCGCGCCCGCGAAAGACCCGCAGTAAGGCCAGCACGCCCAATCCGACGATCATTACCGCTACGCCAAACTCGAGCCAACCGGCAATCGAAGGCGAGATAGCCACCCGAAACACGAGCACCAGGGCCCCGACGATCACTAGCGAAGCCATGTGCCCCAGTCCCCACAACCCTCCGACGAGACTGGAGCGCATCACGTTGCGCTGCTCGCTGACGATCGTCGAGACTGCGACAATGTGATCAACCTCGCTTGCATGCTTGAGGCCGAATACAAGCCCTAACCCAAGCAAGGTGAATACGCCTCCGGACGGCATGCTTTTCTCCTCAACAGATTCGCGGCAACTGTTCGCCTGCCAGCATATCAACAATTCGAGTGCCGCCAAAACCTGTGACCATCGCCACAATCCCCCGCGGCTCAGCTCTGACTTCGCCAATAACGCAGGCCTCGCGACCAAAGGGATTTGCTCGCATAGTCTCGAGCAGTGGCTCGGCCAGCTCGGCGGAAACAATTGCTACCAGCTTGCCTTCATTTGCCACATAGAGAGGATCAAGCCCCAGAATCTCGCAGGCGCCTTTGACTTCCTCGCGAACAGGAATGAGCTGCTCCCGGATCTCCACACATACTTCCGAGCCCAGGGCGATCTCATTCAACGTAGTTGCCACTCCACCTCGAGTCGGGTCGCGCAGGCAGTGGATTCCCTCGACCCTGCCCAGGCTCAGAGCCGTTTCGAGCATATCGGCAACCAGCGAATTAAGCGGCGCCGAGTCGCTTTCCAACTCCGTTTCAAGGTCGAGCTCGCCTCGCGCAATCATGATCGTTGTCATTGCGGTCAAGAGGTTTCTTGGGAGTTTTCACCCACTACTGGGCGGGGTGAATTCACCACTGCAAGGTAATGTATCAGGTTTGTAAGTTATTAGTGACGGCACATGAGTTGCCCTTTCCTACTCTACAGGCTAATCACACTACATCTCGTCGAAGCTGGAAACTAGATCGGGGATTCGTCTAGAAAGGAAGGGCTACTTATATGTCAACTGCAATGACGGCTAAAACGCAATTGAGGAGCGACGAGGAAATCCGTAATTCGGTAATCCTCGAACTTAAGTGGGATCCAAAAATCACTTCGAGCGATATAGGCGTTGCGGTCAAGGATGGAATTGTAACGCTGGCCGGCTTCGTTTTGAGTTATTGGGAGAAAGACGCAGCAGAGAAGGCAGCCAAGCGCGTGTATGGCGTGAGAGGTGTCGCTAACGATCTGGAAGTTAAGCTCGGCACTACTCGAACGGATCCGGAAATTGCGCGCGATCTGATTCATGAGCTTGAGAGTCACGTAAGTATTCCAGCCAAGGATATTAAGGTGACTGTCAGAAACGGATGGGTCACGCTTGAAGGACGAGTCGATTGGCAATATCAAAAGGTCCTGGCTGAAACGGCTGCGAAAAAAGTCCGGGGGGTGCTCGGTGTTACCGATCAGATCGAGGTACGCCCGCAGATTAAGCCAGTTGAAGTACAAAACAAGATTGAGGAGGCCCTGAGGCGGAGTGCAGAACTCGACGCTCGCCGGATTACAGTGGAGGTGGACGGAACGACAGTAAAACTCTCCGGCAACGTTCGCTCATGGGCGGAGCGCGAAGAGGCTGAAAGGGCGGCGTGGTCGGCGCCTGGTGTGACAAGAGTGGAAAACCATATCTCGGTTGTACCCTAAGCAAGTTCAGCATTGCG
Source organism: Pyrinomonadaceae bacterium (assembly GCA_035644135.1). GTDB lineage: Bacteria > Acidobacteriota > Blastocatellia > Pyrinomonadales > Pyrinomonadaceae > PSRF01. The sequence continues at coordinate 19,191 of DASQPD010000014.1, read as the reverse complement.
GTTGAAAAGGGGCGACAGCATCATCATCCACGGTGCAAGCGGCGATGTAGGAACTCTCGCCGTTCGGTTTGCGAGACTGCGTGGCGCGCATGTCTTCGCTACAGCATCTGGAAATGCCGGTGTTGCTCTCGCTCTCCGACTTGGCGCGTAAGCGGCGGTAGCTGGCAAAGCGAAGACATCGTCACCGCCCGCCGTTTCGCACCAGCCGGCCTTTGATGCTCAGTACCGACTCACAAAACTTGAGTAGTCAGTCCAGCACCAATCACCGAGCCGTCGGGTAACAGATGTTATCTGACCACCAGCACAGAGCAGGGCGCCTTTCGCACAACAGTATCGCTGGGGTCTCCAAAAATCACATCATCGAGCGTAGCCGCTCCCTTTCCGCCGATTGCGATTAAGTCGGCTTTCCAATCCCGCGCCTGCCTTAAAATCTCCTCTGACGGATTTCCCTCGTTGATTTCCGTAGAGAGCCGGATTTCTTCCCCTCGCTGCGGCGGCGAAGATTCGATCAGGGTTCGCATCGAAGCCCTTGCCTTCTCCACAGTTGTGAGCGTCATCTCGCTGAGTCCGCCTGGTGGGAGTAACTCAGCGACAGTAGGATTTGCCTCAATCACATGCAGCACGTGAAGAGCGCCGCCGGATTGACGAGCGAGGTCTTTCGCGGCAAGAAATGCCCGCACCGACAATTCAGAAAAATCGACTCCGCAAAGAATACGCTTGAATGGCATGGTGGTTTAACTCTTTATCGATCTTCTGCACAACTACTGACGCCTTTCAAAGCCATCACGTGCCGGTACTGGAAGATACTGAACGGATTGAACTCTCTGTTTAGGCTGCGGAAACAACTCCATGAAGTGATATATCTCGTCAGGCATATCGGTCGAGACCGGTAATCCCATCTCCCGCAACGTTTCATAGGTGAGAGGATAATCGTGGGTCCACTTGCCGGTAGCAAGCGTTTCTGAAAGTTCCTGAGCCTTTCCATCTCCTACCTTGTCCTTGAGCATTCTTTGCACCTCGAGTCTAAGTTGAGTTATCGCTTTCTCAGAAATATCCGCAAGAATCAACGTCTGATCGTCAACCTTATTCTTGTCCTTCTGAGCTACGGCTTTGAGAATCGACGCTGCCGGAAATTCATTTAATTGTGGGTCAACCGGGCCAAGCACGGCATTTGGATCCATCACAATCTGGTCAGCCGCGAGCGCCAACAGAGTTCCGCCGGACATCGCATAATGCGGCACGTAGACTGTAATTTTTCCTTGATGATTTTGCAGTGCGTGGGCGATCTGCCGCGCCGCCAGGACCAGCCCGCCGGGTGTGTGCATGATGAGGTTTATTGGCAATGTCTTGTCTGTAAGTTTTATTGCGCGCAGAATTTCTTCCGAGTCTTCAATGTTTATGTATCGTAAGATGGGAAAGCCGAGGAGACTCATCGTCTCCTGGCGATGAATCAGGGCGATGAATCGGCCGCCGTGTGTTTTTTGAAGTTTGCGCAATAGGTCTTGTCGCTTGTATTCAAGGATCCTTTGGGAGACGGCCGGTTGAAGCGAGGTGATGATGAAGTAAATCCAAAGGATGTCCAGAATGCCCATTAGTGGTCCTCCGCAATAGTCTTTGCTAAAACCGAACCTTCGTTTGTCAGGCAATACGCTCGTCGCCGCGTATTACTTCCACCGAACAGGTGGCGTTCAGTGCGACAACATCCGAGACGCTGCGGTCAAACAAACGATTCAGTCCGCGACGGTCATGTGACCCCATCACTACCAGGTCGGCACGCCAGTCATTTGCGACTTCAGTTATCTTCTTTCTCGGATCACCCGTTACTACCTCACCTATAACTGCCACGCCGCTGGAACCTAATAGCTTTTTCGATTCCTCAACAGCCTTGTAGGCCAATATCGAACTACCGTTGTTGGCCGTGGGCTCTGATACGCTAAGGATCTTACCTTCGGAACCGGGGGGCCAGGGCCGCCGGGCAACTAATTGGGCCGCGAGTCGAGAAGATTTCGATCCATTGGTTGCCAGAAGAATCTTCATTGCCGAGTGCCGCTCGCTTCGGCTATCTGGACGCACGAGTTCGACTGAGCAGTGGGCATCGCGAAGCACTGCCTCGGCAACGCTACTCAGCAGACGGAGCTCTGGTTCGGTTTCGCTAGTGGCCCATAAAACAATAAGATCTGCACGCCATTGATCTGCCGTCTTCACTACTGCGAAACGGGGATCGTCAACTTTGATTGCAGCTTCGGCTTCAATTCCGACAGTCTCGAGCCGGGCAATCGCGTAAGCAATAACATCCTCGGCCTTCGCCACCATTGCGGCACGGACTAAATCTACTTTGCCCGCAGTGTCGCGCCAGATATGTTCAGGAATTGCCGCATATTCGATTGCGACAAGAACTAGTGTCACTGTGCCAGGGGGCCAGGGGCGCGCCGCCACCGCGTTGACTAGAGAGTTCGACGACGCGAAATCGATATCGATCAAGAGTCTCACATAGAACCTCACGACGAAACGGACTGGGATCGTTTCGAGTCAAACGTATGCCGGCCATCTCGCAGATGGGGTTTAAAGATGCGCGTATTCACTGAATGAAGCGCGAGTTTCAAGGGCTGAGCAATCAAAACCGGGCAGTCTGCCTGTCGCAACACTCGATCAACATTCGACCCAAACAGCGCTCCTAGTCCGAAGTCCCTGCCCAGGGCGCCCATGCAGATCAGATCCGCACCATGTTGTTTGGAGTAAGTGAGTACTTCCCGATATGGCTTGCCCGAACGGACCACCGCCTTGAGCTTAAGAGATCGATGGATTTGCTCGGGTACACAATCATGAAGGCGTTGGATTTCTCGATAAAAGGTACCGTCAGGTGGGGGCAACGAAATCTCCGAGTGCTGATCTTCCTGTTCAGGCACTACATGCAACAAGTGCAATTCCGCCTTCAGTTTTTGTGCAATTGAAAGAGCATACGAAAGTGCCAATTCTGAAGCGCCGGAAAAATCGTGTGGCACGAGAATCCGTTGAAACCTCGCTTGACCGTTTACATGGCTCTCACGTCCCAACGAACGAGTTATCAGCACCGGGCAGAGCGCCGTGCGAGAAACCTGCTCGGCAATAGAGCCGAGTAGCGCCGGAACGCGCGATCGGCGTGAGCGCATGACAATCAAGTCAGCATGCGACTCGCACGCAACCCGGACGATTTCCTCTCCGATTCCTTCCCGGGCGTCACCAAGAGCAATCCTCCAATTCAGTTTTTTTAGTTGGTCCCCGAAACAATGCATCAGCGCATCTTTCAGCAACATTCTCGTTCTCGCTTCGGAAGGAATATTGGCGGCGGGGGAAATGAAAACTGGCAAGCTGACGCAAGAGCAAAGAACAAGCTGTGCGCCGTGAGCCTGGGCAAGCGATATGGCAAACGGCAGCGCCTCGTCTGATTCAATGGGCGAGCTTATCGGGCACAGGAGCAGTTCGATTGTAATCATTGTTTCTGAGAAGCCCCGCAATCCGGGAGAGTGGATTCCCATTTTCCATAAAATCGCAACTGGCATGCCGCTACAAATGTTCAAGAATTTTGTTTGTGGATAGCAAGAGTGGGGAAAATCACCACCTTAGAGAAGCGTGAAAACACTCGATGGCGGACTTACAGTACCGGGACCGAAGCGACTGGATGCTACACTCGACTCCGATGTAACTCTCAAAATGGCAGCCAGTCAATTAAATTAGTTGAAGCGCAACATCCGGTCGCTTCGCTCCCGGTACTGTACTGTTCGCGCTCCACGCGGCGCTAGTTAGGACTTTTTTGTGCAAGCCTCACCGGGCTGAAGCCCGGTGTGAATGAGAGGTATCGTTTCGGATTTTTGAGGCAAAGACCAGGCAGGTGCTACGTTACCAGAAAGTACGTCTAATCAGGGCTTCGCCGCACGGGCACGATCAAATTTCGGCTGCTCCGCGGCCAATTGTCTGATCTTTTTCAGACGATATCGGAACTGATCTCGCGTCAGACCCAGGAGTTCAGACGCTCGAGTTTGATTACCATGCGTTTGCGCGAGTGCCTGCTTTAGCAGCGACTTCTCAACCTCTTGAAGCGAAATGCCCTGGGGCGGCAGGCTAACCGTGGCATCGATACCAATTACATTGACGCGGGCCAGAGGACTCTTTTCGGCATCCGGTACGATGTCACGCGGCAAGTGGCGAGTAGAGATCATATTACTGTCTTCCAGGATCATTGCCCGCTCGATCACATTTCGCAGCTCGCGCACATTTCCCGGCCAATCATAGAGCCTGAACGCTCGAGCCGTTTCCGCTGTCAAGCCAGTGATCTTTCTCCTGCCTTCGTGAGAGCTTAAGTCGAGAAAGTGTTGGGCCAAAAGCAGCACATCATCGTCACGAGCAGCCAACCGGGGGATATCAATCTGAATCACGGCCAACCTGTAATAAAGGTCAAGACGGAAACGACCCACGTCACTCTCATGCTTGAGATCGCGATTTGAGGCAGCGATCACCCGCGCGCCAAAGGGCACGTCTTTCAATCCGCCGACTCGCCGGAAGCAGCGTTCCTCCAAAACCCGCAGCAGTTTGGCCTGAAGGTTGATATCTATTTCACTAATCTCATCTAGAAAGATGGTGCCGCCGCCATGGGCTTGTTCCAGCAATCCCTCCTTCCGCGCTCGCGCATCGGTAAATGCTCCTTTCTCGTGACCGAATAGTTCCGACTCGATGAGGTTCGGTGGTAGCACGGCGCAGTTGATAGCGATAAAAGGCTGGGCCGAGCGATTCGAAGCAGTATGGATCGCTTTTGCTACCATGTCCTTGCCCGTGCCGGATTCTCCCTGCAATAGAACTGATGATACTTCGCTCTCGGCTACCCGCGATGCCAGACGCAACGTCTCCCTCATCACCGGTGAGTGTCCAACAATTTGGTCAAACCCAAAACCCTCCGTTCTCGAAATGAACGGCGATACAGTATTGCTATCAGATGGTGAATCAATCTCCGTAGTCTTCACGTTACTAGCCAGCGTATTTATCGTTCGAACCAGCGCGGCGTCGGTAAACGGCTTTTGCAGGAAGTCGACTGCTCCAGCCCTGAGTGCACGCTCTCGCACATCTCGATCATCCTGGGCAGTAACAAAGATGATTGGCAACTGGTTATTCGAAGCGACCAGGTGCTCCTGGAGCTCAAGCCCGTTCATTCCCGGCAATCTCACGTCGAGAATCAAGCAATTCGAATCATCAACACGACCTGACTTTAGAAACTCCTCGGCCGAGCCAAAGTTATCAACCTCGTAGCCGGCAGATTCTATTAGTCTGGTCGTAGCTTTACGAATCGATTCGTCATCGTCTACTACGGTGATTTTTCCTGTGTGACCAATCATGATTGCGCCTCGGTTCGAAAACAATTGTAGCTAGCCGTCGTGCGTTTTTTGTCCTTATCCGCTGACGATTAGGTTACTAAATGCGTCTAAGACGAAACCATTGGCTTCGAGGCTCTTATCTTAGAATCTAGTCCCACGTAAGCCAGGTTTCGGGGAGGATAGGTTCCGACCTTTTCAACCATTCGAACCAAGCATTGCAGGGACCTCTCAGCTTTCGACCGGAAGGGTGAAATGAACGTTGCGCCGCCAAGTCCGTTCGCCCTCTCGCCGAGACCATTCAGTTAATCGTGACAGCACAAGATTATGTAATTAAAAATACGCAGAATCTGTTCGCAACAGCACAAAACAAAGTTTAATGTGGACGGTAATGCCTACCGGCTACAACACCTGTCAAGTCGATGACGATCGAGCACTGGAAACGGCGGGTTATTTCACCCACTGGGAACTTTCAGCCATGAATATGAACTGCGCGACATCGCAAAATCCACTGGCGAAACTAAAACATAACGCAATTGATCACACACCTTTAGTGGCATAGCGTGTGCACTGGTAATTCACCGATTCCCCTAAGCCTATCCCCTCAAACGTGATCTTCCTGACGAGCTATTTAGCACTTGCTCGCAGGGGACTACGCCAACGCTTCTAAAGAGAGATGCGAATGCACGAATGAAGGCTCAGATCAGACTAGGACGCATTTTCGGTATCGAGATTGGACTGCATTACAGCTGGTTCATTATCGCGCTCTTGATCACCCTTTCCCTTGTCAGCCAGTTTCACACTCTGAATCCCTACTGGGGAGAGCTCGTGATTTGGACGACAGCAATTGTCACCAGCCTTCTCTTCTTCGCCGCCATTATTGCTCATGAGCTCTCCCATGCGGCGGTTGCCAAAGCGCGCGGCTTACCAGTGCGGGCTATCACCTTGTTTGCTCTTGGTGGTGTCGCTCAAATCGAAAAAGAGGCCAATGACCCCGCCACTGAGTTTTGGATGGGAATAGCCGGCCCGATCATGAGCTTGTTGATTGGGATTGGCTGTCTTGCCATTGCCTGGGTACTCGGCTGGGCCCCCGGAACCGATCCTGGCTCGCCGGCCGCGGCAATGTTTATGTGGCTGGGCTACATCAATGTTTCTTTGCCGATTTTTAATCTTATCCCGGGCTTTCCCTTGGACGGCGGCCGCGTGCTGCGAGCGATCTTGTGGCGGTTTACCGGTGACAACGTGCGTTCCACTCGGCTGGCAGCGCGTGTCGGTCAAGTCGTCGCCTTTGCTTTCATAGTGGTGGGGGTGCTTCGGTTCTTTGCCGGCGCCGGCATCGGGGGTTTGTGGATTGCCTTTATCGGCTGGTTTCTGCTGGAAGCTGCGCGGGCGAGTCATGCCCAGGTCGAGATTAATCAAAGGCTGCGAAACGTGCTGGTCCGAGACCTTCTGGACAATGAGTGTCTGGTAGTCAACGGACACGATGACCTCCAAACGTTTGTAAACGAATACCTGCTGCGTACGGGAAAGCGCTGTTTCCTCGTTCGAGATGGACATGGTATTGAAGGCCTAATCACGCCGCACGAAGTAAAAGAGATTGATCGGTCCCGCTGGCCCTACACGAAAATTGAAGAAGTAATGCGCCCGCTGGATCGTCTTCGTTCCGTCACGCCCGACACCACGGTCACCGAGGCAATGGAGATCATGAGTCGAGAAGATGTCAATCAACTGCCCGTCGTTCGTGACGGTCAAATCGAAGGGTTCATTTCCCGAGCGGGAGTATTGCGTCTGCTACAGACACAAGCAGACCTTGAAATGTGAACAACGAAACGCTGTTCTCAAATCTGGCGAGATTCTCGCCTTAACAATCGACTTAACGAACGGAGGTTGAAACATAAACCCATGAGTGGAAAATCACTGAGAACTCTCGCCACATTGGCAATGATGATTTCACTTTTTGCGGCAGCGGTTTCGCGCAACGCCATTGCTGGCAGGACACCTCAGATGGGCGATCACGCTCGCATCATCAGGGAAGTCAGACACGAGTTGGCGATGTTGCCTTATTACGGAGTTTTTGACTGGCTGGAGTTCGAAGTCAGCCCGGACAATACCGTCATTTTGAGGGGTCAGGTCGTTCGACCGACCACCAAATCCGATGCGGAAAAACGCGTAAAAGACATCCCCGGTGTGAAGCAGGTCGTCAACCAAATAGAAGTTCTGCCGCCGTCACCAGAGGATGATCGGTTGCGGCTAGCTCTTTATCGGGCTCTCTATGACTGGGATTCGCCTCTTTTCAGCTACGCGACCCAATCCGTGCCGCCAATTCACATCATCGTGAATCACGGACGAGCAAGCTTGAAAGGAATCGTCGATTCGAAGGCCGATGCTCAATTGGCATATATAAGAGCGAGGGCTGTTCCCGGGCTGTTTGATGTAAAGAACGAATTGCAAATAGCAGGCGAAGGCCCGCGGTAATCAAATTCGCCAAAGATTTTAGTCTTTCAAGCAAAACAGACATTCGTGTCCTAACAGGCAAGAAGACCTTTCAGGGAAGAATCAGGAGCGATCATGGCAAAAGCGATTGGTGTGGATCTGGGAACAACAAATTCTGTGGTAGCAACGATGGAGGCCGATACTCCGACGGTCATCGTCAATAGCGAAGGCGGACGCGTCACGCCGTCGGTGGTGGCCTTTACCAAAACCGGCGAGCGCCTGGTAGGCCAGGTAGCCAAGCGGCAAGCAGCATTGAATCCGGAACGAACCGTCTATTCAATCAAGCGGTTTATGGGCCGGAAGTATTCGGAGGTCACACAGGAAATCAAACAGGTTCCCTACAAGGTTGTGCCCGGCCCTAACGACGCAGTGCGCATCGACATAGATGGAAAACTCTATTCACCTGAAGAGATCTCTTCATTCATTTTACGAAAAATGGCAGATGACGCAGCCCGCTACCTCGGCGAGAAAGTAAAGGATGCCGTCGTCACTGTGCCCGCCTATTTCAACGATGCGCAACGCCAGGCGACCAAGGATGCCGGCCAGATCGCCGGCCTGAATGTGCTGCGCATTATCAACGAGCCGACTGCGGCAGCTTTGGCTTATGGGCTGGATAAGAAGAAACACGAAACGATTCTGGTCTTCGATCTGGGCGGCGGCACGTTTGATGTTTCGATCCTCGAAGTGGGCGATGGCGTCTTTGAAGTGAAGTCCACTAATGGCGATACGCACCTGGGCGGCGATGACTTTGACAAACGAATCGTCGATTGGCTGGTCGAAGAATTCAAGAAGGATCAGGGAATCGACTTGAGCAAGGACCGGCAGGCGCTGCAACGACTGACAGAGGCGGCGGAGAAAGCGAAGATCGAACTTTCTTCGGCGCTGGAAACGGACATAAATCTGCCTTTCATCACTGCGGACGCCACAGGTCCAAGGCATCTGTTGTTGAAGTTGACACGCGCGAAGTTTGAGCAGCTGACTCACGATCTGGTCGAGCGCTGTATGGCGCCCGTCAAGCAAGCGCTGGCCGATGCCAAAATCACCGAAAAGGACCTGGATGAAGTGATCCTCGTGGGCGGGGCCACCCGAATGCCGGCGGTGAAGGAACTGGTCAAAAAGCTAACCGGCGGCAAAGAGCCGAACCAGTCAGTCAATCCCGATGAGGTGGTCGCTGTTGGGGCCGCGATACAGGCCGGAGTGCTCACGGGCGAGGTAAAGGATGTTTTGTTACTCGATGTCACTCCGCTCAGCCTGGGAGTGGAAACACTTGGCGGGGTCATGACGAAATTGATAGAGCGCAACTCCACAATCCCGTCCCGCCGGGCCGAGATTTTCTCAACCGCGGAAGACAACCAGTCGGCGGTCGACGTTCATGTCCTGCAAGGCGAACGTGAGCTCGCCCGCGACAACCGGACACTGGGCCAGTTTCGCCTCGAGGGAATTGCGCCAGCCCCGCGTGGTCTTCCGCAGGTTGAAGTCACCTTCGATATTGACGCGAACGGCATCTTGAATGTCTCGGCAAAAGATATGGCTACGCAGAAAGAGCAGAGGATCACTATCAGTGGCTCAACGTCGCTGGATAAGAATGAGATCGATCGCATGATTAGTGACGCGGAAAGACACTCCGCCGAAGACAAGGTCCGCCGCGAAGCCGTCGAGGTGCGCAATACGGCAGATTCGCTGTCCTACAGCCTCGAGCGTACGCTGAAGGATCTCGGAGAGCGGTTGCCGGCACACGAGCGTGCTCGAGCCGAGTCGTTAATCAATGAGACTCGAGCTGCTCTAAAAGACGAGTCAACGCCGGTTGACCGGTTGCGCCAACTGACAAGCGATCTGCAACAGATCTCCCATTCGCTTGCCAGTGCTGCCTATGGACAGGCCAGCGCGGCCGGGGCTGGAGCGAGCACAGGTGGACCAGGTTCAGCACCCCGTGGTGGTGGCGGACCATCGGGCTCCGGCGGTGGCGCCGAGGACGATATTATTGATGCTGACTACACGCAAAAGTAGGTAGCGTGAGATGGCAGTCAAAACGAAGGACTACTACGAAGTGCTCGGCGTCAGTCGTAGTGCCTCAGAAGATGAAATCAAGAAGAGTTATCGAAAACTGGCGCGGAAATTCCACCCCGACCTTAATCCTGGTGACAAGACTGCGGAAGAGCGTTTCAAAGAACTCCAGGAAGCGTATGACGTTCTGTCGGACACTGAAAACCGGAAACTCTACGACCAGTATGGCGAGAACTGGCGTGCCGTTAAGCAAGGCGGAGGTGCACCGCCACCCGGATGGGAAGGGTTTCGAACATCAGGCGGAGCCGGGACACGCCCGGGTGGTAGGGCTGGCGCGGGCGGAGCCGGTTTTGGTGGTTTTGATTTCGGTGGCTTCCGAACAACCGGCGACTTCGACATCTTCGAGGAAATGTTTGGCCGGGCGGGTGGACGCACCCGGCGGAGCAATCGCGGCGAAGATGTCGAGGCTGAGCTTGAACTATCGCTCGATGAGGCGCACCGGGGAGTTCGTCGCACACTGCAACTGCAAGTGGCCGAGGTTTGTCAGACCTGCAATGGAACAGGCGTAAAAGACGACAAGCCCTGCCCAACATGCGGTGGCGCGGGTCAGGTGTTGAAGACAAAGACGGTTGAGGTAAATGTCCCGGCCGGAGTACGCGATGGGTCAACTATTCGTTTGGCTGGATTGGGTGGGGCCGGGGCGAATGGCGCCCAGCCAGGTGATCTTTACCTGCACATACGTCTCCGACCGCATCGGCTTTTCACCGTGCGTGGCGACGATCTGGAACTGGAACTGCCGGTTGCGCCCTGGGAGGCAGTGCTGGGAACCCGGGTGGAAGTACCCACCATCGACGGCCAGGTCGAGATGACCATTACCGCCGGTGCTCAGAGCGGCCAAAGACTACGGCTGCGCCAACAAGGTTTGAATAAGCGCCGCGATGGTCGAGGTGATTTGTATGTGCGACTCAAGGTCGTAGTGCCGAAGCAAGTGAGCGATGAAGAGCGTCGTCTGTACGAGGAATTGCGGCGTACCTCCAGGTTTGATCCCCGGGCCGGATTGCGAGGCAACTGAACACCTGAACGACAACGATGATGACAGCAGCTCAGCAACCAAACGATCGCACAACACCCGGCAACAATCGACGCCTGCGCAAGTATCTGGAGTTCGTTCAAGACATCATTGTTCTTTGTCTTTGCGCGTCGCTGTTTTTAGCCATGGCGATCAAGCTTTTTCACCTCGGTCGGGCGCTGGTAGCAGGGACTGATTTCTCTGCAGTGATCTCTGACATCCTTTTTGTCCTCGTGCTGATCGAGTTGTTCCGTTTGCTGGTTATCTACCTCGAACTGCATCGCATTTCGGTCTCGACGATGGTGGAGGTAGGCATTGTAGCTACGCTGAGAGAGGTAATCCTGACCGGTGCAATGCAGGTGGAGTGGCGGCAGATGCTGGTCTTGTGCGCGTTCATACTGACGCTGGGGCTGGTCTTGCGATATGCCGGTGTACGTTGTGAGGAGACCCCTGAAAATTACTCGACTTGACGGTGGTGACATGTGGCTGGCTGATTTGGACATGGAGGAAGGACTCACATTCGAGGTGGTGGCCGAGATTATCGGCGCTCGACGTACGCTGGTGGCGCGGCTGGCCCACCAGGGATTGCTTGAAACAATTGAACGTCAATCCGGCGAACCGCTGTTGCCCCGGCGGGCCGTGATGCAATTGCGTCGAATGCAACGGTTGCATCGCGACCTCGGTGTAAATTTCACAGGTGCTTCGATCATCCTGGAGTTAGTAACAAAGATTGAGGCACTGAACCGAGAGTTGGCAGAGCTGCGGCGAACTGCCGCTGATGAGATGGAAAACTAACGAACACAGGAGGTACCAAAATGGCAGCGTCAATTCGTCCATTACATGATCGCGTACTCATACGCCGAGTTCAGGAGCAAGAGGAAAACCGAGGTGGAATCATCATTCCGGACACCGCGAAGGAGAAGCCGCAGCAGGGCGAAGTTATCGCCGTTGGCCAGGGAAAGATTGGCAAAGACGGGACGCGACAACCACTCGACGTGAAACCCGGAGATCGCGTGCTGTTTGGAAAGTACAGCGGTTCCGATGTGGTAATCGATGCTGAGGATTATCTCATCATGCGAGAGGATGAGATTCTTGGTGTTTTCATTCAAACGGCAAAAGCGAAAGGCAGCGGACGCTAGCCCAGACTCATTCGCGAACGCGGATACAAACCAGAACGGAGGTTCAAATGGCGGCAAAAATCGTGGTGCATGGAGATCAGTCGCGTCATGCAATTCTCGAAGGAGTTAACAAGCTCGCCGATGCAGTAAAGGTAACCCTCGGACCTCGAGGTCGCAACGTTGTCCTCGATAAGAAATTCGGCTCGCCCACAATCACCAAAGATGGTGTCACGGTGGCCAAGGAGATCGAGCTCGAGGACAAGCTGGAAAATGTCGGAGCTCAAATGGTTAAAGAAGTGGCTTCGAAGACCTCGGATGTGGCCGGCGACGGCACGACCACCGCAACAGTTCTTGCCCAGGCAATTTTTCGCGAAGGCTTGCGAATGGTCGTGGCCGGCACAAATCCTATGGCTTTGCAACGGGGCATACAAAAAGTTACTGAGCGCGTGGTCGAAGAGATCCGGAAGATGTCCAAGCCGGTCAAGGGAGATGCGATTGCCCAGGTCGGAACGATTTCCGCCAATGGCGATCGCGCGATCGGTGAACTCATAGCGCAGGCCATGGCCAAGGTGGGCAAGGACGGCGTGATCACCGTCGAAGAATCCAGAACTATGCAAACCGAGCTGGATGTCGTCGAAGGTATGCAGTTTGACAGGGGTTACTTGTCACCGTACTTCGTTACCAACCAGGACCGGATGGAGGTAGTGCTCGAGGAGCCCCTCATCCTGATTCATGAAAAGAAGATCAGCGCGCTGCGCGACCTCCTGCCTCTGCTGGAAACTGTAGCGCGGGAAGGAAAACCGTTGCTGATCATCGCCGAGGACATTGAAGGTGAAGCGCTGGCGACTCTAGTCGTCAACAAGCTTCGCGGCACGCTCAACGCATGTGCTGTTAAAGCTCCGGGTTTCGGCGATCGACGAAAGGCCATGCTCGAGGACATTGCCATTCTCACCGGCGGCCGAGTCATCAGCGAAGACCTGGGCATCAAGCTTGAAAATGTTCATACAGAAGATTTGGGCCGCGCCAAGAAAGTTGTAATCGACAAGGACAACACTACCATCATCGAGGGCGCGGGAAAACGACCTGATATTGAAGCGCGCGTACGCCAGATCCGGGCCCAGACGGAAGAGACAACGTCGGACTACGATCGCGAAAAACTACAAGAGCGACTGGCAAAACTCGTCGGCGGCGTAGCTGTGATCAAGGTGGGCGCAGTCACTGAAACCGAGCTGAAAGAAAGGAAAGCACGCGTCGAAGACGCGATGCACGCTACGAGGGCCGCAGTCGAGGAAGGAATAGTGCCCGGTGGTGGGGTTACCTTTATTCGCGCGCAAACTGCCCTCGAAAGTCTGAAGCTCGAGGATCCGGATGAGCAAAGTGGTGTCAATATTGTGCGACGAGCCCTCGAAGAGCCACTCAGGCAAATCGCTCAAAACGCCGGACATGAAGGCTCGATAGTGGTGGAAAGAGTCCGAGCCAACGACAACGTCAACTTTGGTTTCAACGCGCAGACGGAACAATACCAGGATCTGGTTAAGGCCGGCGTAATTGACCCAACAAAAGTGGCTCGGACTGCGTTGCAGAACGCAACTTCCATCGCCAGCCTGCTCCTGACCACGGAGGCCGTCGTAACAGAGATGCCCGAACAGGAGAAGAAAGGAGCGCCCGCAATGCCAGGCGGCATGGACTACTAAAGCAGGGGGGGCGGTAGTTAACAAGCGAATGGCAACGAGTAAACGCGGCGGCTAAACGTTTGATGCTTCATGCGGCGTTGCCATTCGCGAATCATTTAATGGGCAATTTCAATAGCCCTTAAAGGAAGAAACTTATGAGTACTCATGTCAATCAGAACCGAGAGCAGGATCAAATAGCTGGAACGGCCTTAGGTCCAGGAACAGAAGCTCCCGACTTTACTTTGCCTTCGACGCCAGATCAGAAACTATCCCTCAGCGATCTCCGCGGGCAACCAGTCATCCTTGCTTTCTATCCGGCGGACTGGAGTCCGGTTTGTGGCGACCAGATGTCGCTCTACAACGAGGTGCTGCCGGAGTTCAAGCGCCTTGGCGCGCAACTGCTTGGAATCTCGGTGGATGGCGCCTGGTGCCACGCCGCGTTCCGCGACCATCGCAATTTGCATTTTCCGCTGCTGGCGGATTTTGAACCAAAGGGAGAGGTATCCCGGCGTTACGGCGTTTATCGCAAACCAGATGGCGTGAGCGAGCGCGCACTCTTTGTGCTCGATAACGAAGAAGTGATTTTCTGGAGTTACGTTTCGCCGATCGGCATCAACCCGGGCGCTGATGGAATTCTGAATGCACTGGAAGAACTAAATCAGCAGAAACGATCGCAAAAGGAGCTAGCTCATGGCCATGGAGACTAGATCAAAGTTAAGCCCGCCAGTTGGGCTACGCGATCATGTACAGGGTCTGCGAAACGCTCCCGTAACACTCGTTGAGTATGGCGATTTCGAGTGCCCATACTGTGGCGCTGCTTACCCCATCATCAAGCAAGTTCAACGGTTATTGGGAGAGGATATTTGCTTCGTGTTTCGTCATTTTCCGCTGACTCAGGTTCACCCGCACGCAGAGGGGGCGGCCGAAGCATCTGAGGCTGCCGGAGCTCAGAGGCGTTTTTGGGCGATGCACGATCTGCTGTTTGAAAACCAACAAACACTCGACAGCCGGAACCTTGTCAGCTTCGCTGAAATGCTTGAGCTCGACATTGAACGGTTTGTTCAGGAGTTGGAAGCTCGAGTTTATAGCCAGCGCGTCAGGGAGGATTTCATGAGCGGGGTCAGAAGCGGCGTCAACGGTACGCCGGCATTTTTTATTAACGGTATAAGACATGACGGTTCATGGGAGCTCGCGCCTTTGCTCGCCGCAATTGAGAACGCGCGGGCCCGCGCTGCCGCATGAAGCAGGAGCAAACCTCAAGGAGACTTTGTTTATGGATATCAATCGTCTGACTGAGAAAGCGCAGGAAGCTTTGCGGGCCGCTCAAAGTGAAGCCACTCGGCAGGGTCACCAGCAGATCGATGTCGAACATCTGCTGCTCGCGCTGCTGGAGCAGGAAGGGGGCCTGGCACGATCTATTCTTGATAAGGCGGGAGTTGATGCCGACCTCGTTCGGCGGCGGATTGAAGCAGAACTAACGAAACTGCCGAAAATATCTTCCTCGACCGGAGGTGGAACCGATGTCTACATTTCGTCTCGCCTCAATCGATTGCTGGTCCAGTCCGAGGACGAGGCAAAGCAGCTAAAGGATGAATTTGTTTCAGTAGAGCATCTCATGCTGGCAATTGTTGATGACAAATCGGGCGCCGCCGGTCGGATCCTCGGCGAACTGGGCCTGACCCGCGACAAGCTTATGCAGGCTCTAAAGCAAGTCCGAGGCTCGCAGAGAGTCACCTCACAAAATCCCGAAGCCACTTACGAGGCGCTTGAACGTTACGGTCGCGATCTAACCAAACAGGCGGCCGAAGGCAAATTAGATCCCGTTATCGGTCGTGACGAAGAGATCCGCCGGGTGATCCAGGTTCTTTCTCGCCGTACGAAGAATAATCCAGTGCTGATAGGCGAACCCGGCGTGGGAAAAACCGCAATTGTAGAAGGTCTGTCACAGCGAATTGTGCGCGGAGATGTGCCGGAGAGTCTGAAGAACCGGCGGGTTGTAGCCCTCGATATGGGGTCCCTGATTGCGGGCGCGAAATATCGAGGCGAGTTTGAGGAAAGGTTGAAGGCCGTCCTGAAGGAAGTTCAGGAGGCGGAAGGACAAATCATTCTCTTCATCGACGAACTGCACACAGTTGTCGGCGCCGGCAAGACTGAAGGGTCAATGGATGCGGGAAACCTTCTAAAACCAATGCTGGCCCGCGGTGAACTGCATTGCATCGGGGCCACCACGCTCGACGAGTATCGCAAGTACATTGAAAAAGACGCGGCCCTGGAACGACGGTTTCAACCGGTGTTTGTTGATGAACCTTCGGTTGAGGACACAATCTCGATATTGCGCGGACTGCGAGAAAGGTATGAGCTGCACCATGGCGTCAGAATCAAGGACTCCTCGCTGGTGGCGGCGGCTGTGCTCTCACACCGGTACATCACCGATCGTTTTCTACCTGACAAGGCAATTGATCTGGTTGACGAGGCGGCAGCGCGTCTGCGGACAGAGATTGAGAGTGTCCCTGTCGAGTTGGATGAAGTGCAGCGACGAGTTATGCAGTTGGAGATCGAGCGTGAAGCATTGAAGAAAGAGAAGGACCGGGCTTCAAAGGAACGACTTGAGAAACTCGAGAAAGAACTTGCCGACCTAAAGGCCCGAGCGGATGCGCTGCGCGCACAATGGCAGGTCGAGCGGCAGGCGATCGATCGTTTGCGCAAGTTGCGAGAAGAGATCGAAAGAACCCGCGTGGAAATCGAACAGGCCGAGCGCGCCTACGATCTTAATCGAGCGGCCGAGCTGCGCTACGGCAAGCTTCAGGAGTTAGAGCGCCGGCTTCAATCTGAAGAGGAATTGTTAACCAGAAAGCAAGGTTCAGCCCGCCTGATCAAAGAAGAGGTCGATGAAGAGGACATTGCGGATGTGG
Organism: Pyrinomonadaceae bacterium; assembly: GCA_035644135.1. Taxonomy (GTDB): domain Bacteria; phylum Acidobacteriota; class Blastocatellia; order Pyrinomonadales; family Pyrinomonadaceae; genus PSRF01. Next base: position 2,583 of record DASQPD010000014.1, on the reverse strand, counting down.
TCAGTCGCTGGACCAGCATTCCCGTTTCCAGATTGATGCAGGGTGAGGTCGAGAAACTTCTGCAACTTGGAGAGCACCTGCACAAGCGCGTGATCGGTCAGAACGAGGCTGTCGAGGCTGTAGCGGATGCTGTGATTCGCGCCCGTTCGGGTTTGAAAGATCCGAACCGGCCTATCGGTTCCTTTATTTTCCTTGGTCCCACAGGCGTCGGGAAGACTGAGCTGGCGCGAGCACTGGCGATGTTCATGTTTGATGACGAGCGGGCGATGATCCGGATCGACATGTCGGAGTACATGGAGAAGCACGCCGTCGCACGTCTGATTGGGGCGCCGCCAGGATACGTCGGTTACGAGGAAGGCGGTCAACTGACCGAAGCGGTCCGGCGCCGTCCGTATTCAGTCATTCTGTTTGATGAAATCGAGAAGGCCCATCACGATGCCTTCAATGTCTTGCTTCAGATTCTGGATGACGGACGGTTAACTGATGGTCAGGGTCGAATGGTGGATTTTAAAAACACGGTGATCATCATGACGTCCAATATCGGGTCGGAAAGGATCCTCGAGTTTAGCGGCAGAACCGACTCTGCCGCTTACGAACGGATGAAAGAAGCCGTTCTAACTGAACTGAGGCATCACTTCCGACCCGAGTTTTTGAATCGCGTCGACGAGATAGTGGTCTTTCATTCGCTCAGCGAAGAGGACCTCAAAAAGATATTGGAAATTCAACTCGGGCGTCTGCGTGAACGTCTGGCGGAACGACACATCGAGATTGAGCTGACTCCCGACGCAGCCACGCATCTGGCGCGCGAGGGGTATGACCCAGTCTATGGCGCGCGTCCATTGAAGCGGGCGATTCAAAAGGAACTAGAAACCCCGCTTGGCCGGCGCTTGTTGAGCGGCGAGATTCGTGACGGCAGCAGGATCATCGTTGACTATCACGACGGCGAGTTTGTTTTTACAACGAAGCGATCCGAACGCGCTGAAGCCGTGGGCAGCGGTACGTGAGCAGCAAAATGGATAAGCCAGTTATCTTGGCAGTGGATCGCGACGATGAAATGCTGAGGCAGGTTAGGCAGGACCTCGAGCGCGCTTATGGCGAAAGGTATCGCGTGCTGTCAGCAATGTCTGGCGGCGAGGGACTGAAGGTTCTCCGACAGCAAAAGGAGGACAGCAGACCGGTGGCGCTCGTACTCGTTGACTTGAGCTTATCGGCTAAGCCGGTCGCCGAATTTCTCGAGGATGCTCGGCGACTCTACCCTGATCTTATATTCTCACTGGCCCGGACCTTCCCCAATCCAATGGCGCCGGCCGGCTTCCTGGAGACTGGTCACTGCACCGCCATCCGTTTTGGCTCGAGTCGAGTCAACCCGGAATCTTTGCGGCAGGAGATGTGCGGCACGGATCGGTGAAGAGAGTAGCGGCCGGAGTGGGTGAGGGGGCGACGGCAGTGCAGTTTATTCACCAGTATTTGAGCTCGAGCGAGAGGTGAAGATGAGCGGGGCTGAGCACGATATTTCCGACATCCTGATCGCGACTGATGGGTCCGTGTATGCAGATGCAGCGGTTGATTGCGGCGCCTGGCTCGCGTCGCGTCTGGGCGCAAAGGTCACAGCCATCTATGTAATCGACCCACGACGACTGGCGGGCCACTTCATCAAGCATTTTTCAGAAATAATTGGCAGTCGCCGCTCAGAGGGTCTGCGGGAACGGATTCGCGATTACTACCAGACTTACGGCCGCGAGGTGCTGGATCGCTCCGCGGCGATTAGTGAGCGTTACGGCGTCGCCTGCGAAAAGAAACTCGAATCAGGAAATGTAGTCAGCGTGCTCGCCGCTGCTTCCGCGGACACGGACCTGCTGGTGCTTGGTCAACGCGGTGAGGATGAGGAGTATGAGACAGGCTTTCTCGGATCGGTTGTCGAAAGAATCGTAAGAACGGTGGACCAACCGGTACTGATAACTCATCTGCTTTTTCGAGAATTCCACGCTGCTTTGCTTGCTTACGACGGCAGCGCGGCGGCTCGGCGGGCAATGAAAATGCTCGCTCGCCTGGCAGTAGCACTGCATCTCGACATCGATGCGGTGCAGCTTGTTGGCGAGGGCGAGCCAACCACGGCGCTCAAAGAGGTGACGGAATATTTCAAGCAATATCCCGTTCACCTGACTACTCACTATCTCGTAGGCGATAGTCACTCTTTAATTCTGGATCACTTGAAAGTAGCAAAGTGCGACCTTATGGCTATGGGGGCCTTTGACAACAAGGTCGCTGACAGGCTCGCGCTTGGCTCAACAACGGAGTATTTGATGCGCACCAGTCCCGTTCCCGTACTGGTGCATCACTGATTTCAGGAAACTGATTCGATTAGCAAGGGAACATAACAAAGAGGGAGGCGACAACATGTTGGTTGTATTTAGCAGTAGTTGGTGGGCCATGGCTCTGCGCGGAATTGCGGCCATTGTTTTCGGCATCGCCGCATTCATCTGGCCACATATCACGCTGGCAGCGCTGGTCTTTCTCTGGGGGGCATACGCCATCATCGACGGCGTAGTAGCCATTGCCGCAGGCATCAAGTCGCATGCGGAG
>DASQPD010000013.1:0-33147 GCA_035644135.1 Pyrinomonadaceae bacterium | reverse complement strand
TCATATTGATTTCCACGCAGCTGTTAATTATCGCGAGTCTGTTGCTGACCTTTATTGCGCAAATGGGAACACTCTATTTCGCGTCGGCGATGATTCTCGGCATTTGCTTTTATTATTTCGCGTATCAGGCCTGTCTGTCAGCCTCGAAGCCTGGGGCCAAACGTCTCCTTCACGCGTCGGTGATCTATCTGCCGCTGCTTTATCTGTTCATGCTCATTGACAGGATCAACCGATGACGCTTCGCAATTTCTGTAGGGGCGTCCCTCCCTGGGCGCCCCAATTTGGCGGTTCAAGAAATTCAGGGAAACGGGCGCCCACGGAGGGACGCCCCTACAGAAATAACCCCAGAAGCGAATAGGGCCGAATGATGGAGACGATATCAAACGCGGTTCTTTCTTCCTGGGAGCTTAATCCCTGGGTGCTGATACCAATCGCAATCTTCGGTACTTTCTACGCGCGCGGGTGGTTGCAGCTACATCGACGAGATCCAGCCCGCTTTGGCTTCTTTCAGCTCACCGCCTTCTTCGCAGGGCTAACCACTGTTGTCTGCGCACTCTGTTCACCGCTTGACGCATTTGCTGGATGGCTGCTGACCGTCCACATGATTCAACACTTGTTGTTGATGATGGTCGCGCCTCCGCTGCTGCTTTATGGCGCGCCATACTTGCCACTACTGTTTGGGTTACCTCGTGGTTTTTTGAGAGATGGTCTCCAACCATTTCTCGCCTCGCCAACTCTACGCAACGTTGGACATTCCATTGTTCATCCGGTTTTCAGCTTGTCAGCTTTTGTCTTCACTAACACCGCCTGGCATCTCCCGGTAATGTATGAACTCGCGCTGCGCTCTCCGACATGGCATCAGGTCGAACATGTTTGTTTTTTGACAACTGCGCTGCTCTTCTGGTGGCCCATCATTCAACCTTATCCCTGGGTCGCCCGCACACAGCGCTGGCTGATTGTTCCTTACCTGTTCCTTGCGGACATTCAGAACACAGCCCTCTCAGCTTTCCTGATCTTCTACGAGCGCGTGCTCTATCCGGCTTACGCGACTGTTCCCCGCATTACGAGTCTCACTCCGCTCGAAGATCAAGCGGCCGCGGGCGCGATCATGTGGGTTGCAGGTTCCGTCGTTTTTCTCGTCCCAGTTGGCCTGGTTACCATAAAGCTTCTGAGTACTCGGCGAACGTTCGCTTCAAGAAGGCAGGCCACCCGATCACAGCTTGTTCGATCTGGGCGTATGCACTCGGTCAAGCAGAGACCATCGAAACCTGCGAAGTTGGATTTGCTTTCGCTTCCGTTTATCGGGCGGCTTCTACGCTGGTCACAATTTCGACGCGCTGCTCAACTGGTGATGCTTTTGTTGGCGGTTCTGGTCGTTCTTGATGGGTTGTTTGGCCATCAGATGGCCGCGATGAACCTGGCGGGCGTGCTTCCGTGGACGCACTGGCGAGCACTCACCATACTGGCCCTATTGATAGCCGGAAACATCTTTTGTTTCGCCTGCCCGTTCAACTTCGCGCGCGAGCTGGGACGTCGCATCCTACCCGCACGCTGGTCATGGCCTCGGCGTTTCCGTTCAAAGTGGATCGCGATCTCTTTATTGTTGCTGTTCTTCTGGGCTTACGAGGCGTTCAGCTTATGGGATAGCCCAAGAGCCACGGCCATGTTGGTGATCAGTTATTTCGCAGCCGCGATCATCGTTGACGGTCTCTTCACGGGCGCCAGCTTCTGCAAGTACGTCTGTCCGATCGGTCAATATCAATTCATTCAATCGCTCGTTTCGCCGGTCGAAGTCTCCGTTCGGAATCTGGCAGTGTGCGGTACCTGTCACACGTATGACTGTATTCGTGGAAATGAACAACAACGCGGATGCGAGTTGCAATTGTTCCAGCCTCGCAAAACGAGCAACATGGATTGCACCCTCTGTCTGGATTGTGTCCATGCTTGCCCGCATGAGAACGTGTCACTGCTTGCCTCTTTGCCGGGGAGCCAATTGGTAAGAATTGAGCGAAGCAAGAAGCGTCGGAATAAGTTCTTCAGACGTTTCGACGTCGCAGCCTTAGTTTTCCTGCTCGTCTTCGCCGCCTTCGCAAACGCCGGGGGGATGGTCTTGCCGGTGCAGTCGTGGGAGCAGTCACTGGAAACAAAGTTTGGCCTTACGTCGCTGCAGCCGATCATCGCTGCCTTATACTTAGTTGCATTAGTGATCCTGCCTGCGTTCCTGATCGCCGGTTGTGTTTGGCTGGCTAAAACGCTGGGGCCAATACCCGCAGGCTGGAAGGAAATTGTTTCGACATATGCGCCGGCGTTCGTTCCGCTTGGGTTCAGCATGTGGTTGATTCATTTCTCTTATCACCTGCTCACTGCAGGGCAGACGGCGCTGCCAGTCATCCAGCGTGCCGCGATGGATGTGGGAATTACTCTGCTCGGAGCCCCTAACTGGTCTCTTTCGTCGACCATGCCGTCACTGGATTGGTTACCGGCGCTTGAACTGATGCTGCTTGATCTGGGGTTGCTTTTCACGCTCTACATCGGCTGGCGCGGTGCTTCTCGGTTTGGACTCACTCTGTCCCGTAGGCTGCGGCTGAATGCTCCGTGGGCGGCTCTGGCATTCCTGCTTTACTCGATCGGAATATGGATCATCTTTCAGCCTATGCAGATGCGAGGCATGATGATGGGCTCAATGCGTTGATAGAACTTCGAAATGATCACCACCAGAAAAGCAGATCGGCGGGCCTTGAGATATCGGTGGTGCTGCCTCTTGTTAGTCGTGATACTCCTTCCAACGCTGGTCGGAATCGCGCGTGCCGACGGTGGGGTCGTAATGTATCAGCGAACCTCAGAGCCCTTCACGATCACTGTGTTCTCCACTGAGATGCCCCTGCGGCCCGGACCCGCAGACCTAAGTGTTCTGCTTGAGCAAGCTGACGAACACTCGCCAATACTTGATGGCGAGGTATTCTTCGAGCTGACGCATGAAACGGGCATGAGGATTCGTGCCGAGGCGACGCGAAGCCAGGCTCGCAACAAGCTGCTCTACTGCAGCCTGATCGATCTCCCTTTAGCGGGCCATTGGAAAATGAGAGTGCGCGCCAGGCGTGGCAATGACAGAGCTGAGGTTCTTCAAGATCTATCTGTTGCCGCGCCGCAGCCCTTGCTTCTCTCCTACTGGAAGGTGATCGCATTTCCTCCGACCGTCATCATCTTGTTCGTTATGAACCAGTGGCTGCGTGGCAGGCGTTCAATTAGAACACTTGCTGGAACGGATACGTCGCTAGTGCGTATTAACTCTCGCCGCTAACACTAACGCAACAAAACGCAAAATACCGAAATTTTCGCACGATGGAGCCCGTATGACTCGGTACTGTGATCTTCCTCAAACTCAGTCATCCGCTGTCCTGAAAGTTCTTGCATTCATGAATGACGACGGATGGCCGTCGGGACATCGGTCATACAGGCATTCAAGGTTGGTTTCTCAGGGCGTCGCTCCGAGCGCACCGCACCATTCCGTGATCAACGATCCAGGAAGTGACTCAAGAAGTAATTCATCAACGTAACACCAGCCCCACTCTTCATCCGCTTCAAAAGATTTGATTAACGGGTGAGTCGTTGAATGAAAATGCTTAGCCGCGTGCTTGTTCTTTGAGTCGTCGCAACAACCCACGTGACCGCAGGTTACGCAAAGTCGCAAATGGAGCCATCGGTCGCCCATTTTCAGACACTCTTCACAGCCGTTCGGGGTTATCGGAGTAACATTGCCAATTTCAAACAAATGCGAACAGCAGTTCATTATTGAAATCCTCCTGATGCTAGTGAAAGCCAAACTCATCAGAGTGCCGCGGAGTTGGTTTGCGGTTCGGTTGAGGTTATTCCGGCACCGGCACTAACACCGGAGCGCCCTTGTCTTTAATGAAGAACACGACGAACTTTGCCGGCTTGGAACTGCTTGCGTTCCTACCAATGACATGAACATCGTCGGGGCCTTCATAAAAAGTCTGGCCCGGTGTCAGCGCCACCTCCTTTCCACCTTTCACCTGCATGATTATTGAGCCCTCCAACACAAAGACGAACGCATGTGCATTGTGCCGGTGAATGGGATCCACGCTGCCCGGTGGATATTCCACTGTGATCATTAAGACTTCTTTGCCGGGAAACTCAGGCAGATCTTTCGAAGTGAGCGGTGTTACGGACGCGTGTGGTGCCTGATTGGCGGTGCGCTGTTGGGCCATCAGCGTGCCGGGGATCAGAAATAGCAGGACGAGCATTAATGACTTGTTCTTCATAATTAACCTCTCATTTGGTCGCCTGACCCATGTAGCCAGGCGGTTTTGGAGATTCGAAATCTCTTGTTGACATCAAGCAACCCACGCACAGTGATACCGATCGGACACGATTTGAATCATCGTCGCCGTGCAATTACTTCTTTTTGCCGGCTGCGTCGTCGGCCGGTTGAGAGGATCGATGCGCGCCGGTATTGTCAGCCTGATGAAAACTGTCCTCTTCGAGCGTATCCTCGCCCGGGTCATCCAGGGTTATCAGCACCTCCAGGTCTTCTTCGCTCATGTGCACCTCCAAAGCAAGTAATATTCATCCTTAATCCGGTAGTCAGACATCACCTACTCCTCGAACGGGGCATCCATCAGAAAAACCACCGTAGACGGCCGCTTGTAGCCTGGGACAAAACGTTCCCCGAAGTCACCCGCGAAATTGTCGTAGGTGGTCTCCGGCTTGGTCTTTACAATGCGGCAGACTGAATCCGTGAAGCGCCGCTTCATGTCGAGGCGGGGAAATGCGGCGAGGATGCTCTTCATTTCGTTCGGCGGGATCCGGTCGTACTGGAATCCGAATTCGACACCGATACCAGCCGTGCAGAGGGCGACTTCAGCCTCTTTGTGCAGGCCGATCGAAGGTGTGGAGTTCAGAGCGACGCTGTCCCAGATCAACTGTAGGCGGCGATCGTCGAGGCCTTGCTCGCGCGCGAACGCCCGCGCTGCGTCGGCTCCTTCTATCTCGAAGCGCTTTTGACCCGTGAAGCTGTTTGTGAGCCCGAGGTCGTGGAGGAGCGAGCCGACAGCGACGACTTCCGCGTCGTGAGCTATGCCCTGCAGCTGTCCGAGCCTGACCGCGAAGAGCCAGGATCGGACAGCATGGTTGAAGAGAAACGGTTCGGAATGAGTCCGCCCGAGGTCCAATGCCCGGGTGACAAGCGGCGTATCGATCACCGTGATGCCACCCAGGATTTGCGTCTTTCCGCTAGTAATGGCCGGCCTAGCTGTTGGCGACATTGTACTTCTCCTCCTTGATGAAGGTGAGCAAGTCCGCATTGATCAGATCTTTATGGGTCGAGCACATGCCGTGCGGCAGCCCCGGGTAAACCTTCAGTGTGGCGCCCTTCACAAGCTTGGACGACACCAGCGCAGTGATAGCGATCGGCACGATCTGATCGTCATCGCCATGCATGATGACTGTCGGTACATCGAACCTCTTAAGATCTTCGGTGAAGTCCGTCTGCGCAAACGCCTTGATGCAATCGTAGGTGGCGGGAAGACTGGCCAGCATCGATTGCAAAAGAAAGCTATCGAGCAAGCCTTGAGAAACTTTTGCGCCTGGCCTATTGAAACCAAAGAAAGGGATGCGGAAGTCAGTCATAAACTGGTTGCGGTCGGCTTTCACTCCAGCGCGTATTTGATCAATCACCTCAATGGGCAAGCCATTGGGATTCGCGTCGGTCTTTAACAGTAGCGGCGGAACTGCACTGATGAGCACCGCTTTGGCCACACGCTTTGTGCCATGGCGTCCGATATAGCGAGTGACTTCGCCGCCGCCGGTCGAGTGGCCGACGTGGATTGCGTCCTTTAGATCAAGCGACTCAACGAGCGCCGCGAGATCGTCGGCGTACGTGTCCATGTCGTTGCCGTTCCAGGTTTGGCTTGAGCGGCCATGACCACGGCGATCGTGGGCAATGCAACGGTAGCCCCTCGAAGCCAGGAAGAACATCTGGTCCTCAAAGGCATCCCCTGACAGCGGCCATCCGTGACTGAAGACGACCGGCTGTCCGATGCCCCAATCCTTGTAGTAAATCTGCGCTCCATCTTTCGTTGTGATAGTACTCATAACGCTCTCCTTTTCTTTGTTGTCCCGTTCTCGGAACTTCAAGTTTTCCGATTTACTTCAAGCGGCGATTGTTGCGGCCGGCTAAGCTGCTACTGCTATTAAGCATCACCCAACCTGCTAGCTCGCCTTCCCGACCGCGGCGGCGTCAGCCTCTACCCGCCCAATGTCGCCATCGACAATCACTTCATAAGTTTTGAGCGGATCTGTTGCTGGACCGCGCTGAACTTCACCCGTGCAGACGTTGAACTGTGAACCATGCTTCGGACACGTCACCGTTGATCCGTCGAGTCTGCCTTCGCTCAGCGGACCTTGCCGGTGCGTGCACTTAGCCTGCGTAGCACAGAGACTTCCGCCGACGTTAAAGACGGCCGCCTCGCCCACCAGCAAGGCTGATCCAGGTGGCACTTCGCTTACTCGGAATTCATTTTCTTTTAGGACCGCTGGATCGATCGAAGCAGCGGTCGCGGGTTGCGGGGTCGTGGGCGGGATTTGACTTGCGTATCGGCTAAGCCAGTCTTCGAAACGCGTCTCGCCGAGTAGCGCGTCATCGTCAGGAACGAGTGTGTTCTCGCCAAGCGCTGCGCCGTAGTAGCGGGCCTGAGGGTCAGCGACAACCTCGCGCGGATCGTTGCGGGCGGCTAGACCTCGCCGGACGAGTTCATCGAGACGAAACTTTTCCGGGCCCCCTATTTCAACGGTGCCATTCACAGGTGCGCCCGTCGCGATCCAGCCCAACGCACTAGCGACATCGTCAGCCGCCATGGGCTGGATGAGCGCATGTGGCAGGTGCACTTTGTTATCCACGGTTGAAAAATCGGCGATGCCCCTTACGAATTCGAAGAACTGTGTCGCGCGGACAATGGAGTAGGGAATTGAGGAACCCTTAATCAAATTCTCCTGAGCGATTTTTGCACGAAAGTAGCCGCTTTCGAGCAGTCGCTCAGTTCCTACGACTGACAACGCAATATGATGTCCTACGCCTGCGGCCGCCTCATAGGCGAGGAGGTTACGGGTTGACGTCTCGAAGAAATTCAGCACCGCTGCGTCTTCCCACGATGGAGAGTTCGATACGTCGACGACTACCGAGGCGCCAACAAGAACCTTGGCGAGTCCCTCGCCGGTCAGGGTGTTTACGCCCGAATTGGGTGACGCCGCCACAGGATTATGGCCATGCTCACTGAGCTTAGTTACGAGCTTTGATCCGATGAGCCCGCTTCCACCAATGACTACGATTTTCATACTGTTACCTTCCCTTTCATTTTCCGGCCGAGGCGTTCCAAGCCGCCGGTCGCATTTAGACAGGACAGAGCATCATATTTTTGTGACACGGTCCTGTGGTTACAATTTTCATACTGTTACCTTTTCTTTCATTTTCCGGCCGAGGCGTTCCAAGCCGCCGGTCGCGTTAGCCTGGACAGACCGTCACATGTCTTGTGACACCGTCCTGTGGTTGTGATCAGTCGCCTTGGGCGCCGAACGTTATCTGCTCTCGCATTGTGTCGCCCGCTAAGACAGGACGGACATTCGATCTGTGACAGAGAGGCCTCCGCGCCGACTTTGGTTAGCAGCGAGTGTCACAAACCGAATCGCTCATCGGTCTTTGGCCGAGAGGATCGACCTCATTGGCAACAGCTCCCAGGTTTCGACAGCCCTTTCCGATGTCTGCGATCTGACTCTCCGCCAGCCTTCCCCTTGTGCATAACCACTTCTGAGGCGGGCTGAGTTTCCAGTTAACGGTTGACCGTGAGAGCATGCACTCGGTGTCACAACGCGCTCCAGTACTCGGTCATTACTACACGCGACCTATTGGTCCATGTGGGCCTCAGGCGAGAAACGAAAGGATGATTATGACTAACAAAATAATGGTGTTGGTTCTGCTAGGCCTCATGACCGGCACGCTGTTCGCTCAGCAGCCTAAGGTCACGTCGCTCATGTCGAAAGATCTGACGGAAATTCCCGGCCGGGAAGTTCTGATGATCACTGTGGAGTATCCGCCCGGTGGGGTGGACCCCATTCACCGACACAATGCACATGCGTACGTTTACGTACTGGAGGGCTCAATCGTAATGCAGGTAAAAGGTGGAAAGGAAGTGACGCTGACACCTGGCCAGACCTTTTATGAAGGCCCCGACGATGTTCATCTCGTGGGCCGGAACGCAAGCAGTACCAAGCCGGCAAAGTTCCTGGTGTTCCTGATCAAGGACAAGGGCGCTCCGGTGCTAGTGCCGGTGCCGGAATGAATCAGCCGAAGTATGCGATACATTCTCCGCGAAGCCGACGTCTGGACAGGAGGTCATTGTCTGCACGACCCCCGACAAAAGATGGGGCTAAGATGGTGGCGGGACGTGTTGATACGTAACCAGACGAAGCGATACCTTAACGACCGCTAGCCGCGTAAATACTGGTTCGTATCGTTTCGTAAGATTCGGTGATGCCGTCTCCAACGTTCTTATAATCCGTTGACCGTAAGGTCGTGCGGGTTCGACTCCCGCCCTCGGCACCAATCATTTCAACGATTTATTGAGTGGCGCGTCGTTGGACCGTCAAAACAACGAAATATGAGTCCGTTGGGGAGGCTAAACCAGTTTTCAGCGTCTGTCGTTTGCGCATCGATATTTTCACGGATTGAACTTACCTGGAGCTCTCAGGCAATTGCTCTCAGTCGCCGCTCTCCGGAGAGTGCGTCCTCCTCGCTGTGTGCTTCGGCCGACAACGAAGGCGATCGCTGTGACCCAGCACACAGCGTGGCCCTGAAATAAACCTCGACTTTATGCGAGAGTCGCCTCGGCTCTTCGAGCAGCGCGACGCTCTATCCACTCGTATACCATTGGTAAAATCACGATCTTGATCGGGCGCGTCACCAGTCCTCCGACTACCACAATCGCCAGCGGCTTCTCGATTTCGGCTCCGGTCCCCGACGAAATGATGAAGGGAATCAAACTGATGCTGCCGATCAGTGCGCTCAACAGCTCCGCGCGCAGGCGTACGCTGGCGCCGGTGATTACCGCCTCGTTCAGCTCCATGCCTAAATTGCGCAGCTTGTTGATGTAAGACACCATCACCATGCCGTTTTGCACCGCGACCCCAAACACGGCAATAAATCCGACGATCGCCGGTACGCTCAACGGGAAACCGGAAATCAGGAGGAACATGGTGCTGCCGACAAGCGCGATGGGTATGTTGAAGATGATGGTCAGCGTGTTGCGTAATGAATTGAAGCAGGCATAGATCAGCAGGAATACAAGCAGCAGGGAGATTGGTATGGCAATCAGCAGCCTGCGCACAGCCTTCTGCTGGTTTTCGAATTGGCCACCCCAAGTGATGAAGTAGCCGGGCGGAGTTTTTACCTGAGCGGCCACACTCGTCTGCGCGTCGTGAACAAAGCTGCCGATGTCGCGTCCCTTTACATTGCACATCACCACCACTCGTCGCAGCGAGTTCTCGCGGCTGACAACCGAATCGCCACTCGACAACTGAAACGACGCCAATTGGCCCAGCGGGATACGTCCGCCGATAGGCGCGGCAATGAGAATGTCGTTTAGTTTTTCTACCTGATTACGATAGCCCTCCTTCAGACGCACAAAGATCGCAAACCGGCGCTGGCCTTCGAGTACATCCGTGGCCTCGTCGCCGCCGATGGCAATCTTGGCTACTTCAAGCACGTCGCCGATGTTCAGACCGTAACGCGCAATCTTGTTTCGGTCGAGCTCGATCTCCAGGTGTTCCTCGCCGGCAACCTGCTCAACCGCCAGGTCTTCGACGCCACTAACGTGCGAGATCGCTTCGCGAACCTGTTCGCCGATCTGGCGCAGAGTGCCCTGGTCTTCACCAAAGATCTTGACGGCGATCTGCGCATTAATACCAGATATCAGTTCGTCATTGCGGGTTTGGATGACCTGTGAAAAGTTGAACTGAACTCCGGGGAACCCTTCGACTCGTCGGCGCATGGCATCAACCAACTCATCTTTGGTCTTTGCGGTGGTCCATTGACCCTTCGGCTTCAGCCGAACGTATATTTCGTCATTACTGACACTTTCAGGATCGCCGCCCAATTCAGCGCGACCGATCTTGGCGACGACGGTTACGACCTCGGGAAACCCGCGCAGGGTCTTTTCGATCTGGCTCGAAACCTCGACGGCCCGCGAAAGTGAAATGCTCGCAGGCATCGTGGCTCGCACCAGCATATTGCCTTCGTCGATCGTGGGCAGAAACTCGCTACCAAGAATGAAGACATCAGCGAAGCTCCAGACGATCAATCCCAGCGCAATCGCGAGCGCGATATAACGGTGAGCGATCGCCCACTTGAGGACCGGGACGTAAATTCGTTTGAAAAATCCAATAATCGGATTTGTGCGCACCTTGCCCTGCCTGAGGCGCAGCCATAAGGCGCACAGCATCGGCGCGATGCACAACGCCATTAGCATGGATCCAATCATCGAAAATGTGACCGCGTAGGCGAGCGGTTTGAACAATTTGCCTTCGATGCCCTGAAGGGTAAAAACGGGAAGAAAGACGGCGATCACAATCAGGATTGCGAAGAACATTGGCCGCCCGATTTCCTGGGCCGCCACCAGAATAGCCGCCTGCATGGAATGTTCGCGGTGTTCTTCGAGATGGCGATAAATGTTTTCGACCATCACGACCGTCGCATCGACCATCATGCCGATGCTTATCGCCAGCCCACCCAACGACGTGAGGTTCGCGGACAGTCCCTCGTACCACATTAGGATGAAGGCGACGAGCATACAGAAAGGTATGGCTGCGGATGTGATCAACGAACTGCGGAAGTCGCCGAGCAGCAAAAGCAAAATCAGCAATACGAGCAACTCACCTTCGATGAGTGATTCGACCACCGTATGTACGCTGTTATCAACCAGCTCGGCTTGATCGTAAAAGTCAACGATACTCACGCCATTCGGTAAGGCCTTATTGATCTCGGCGACTTTCTCCTTGATACGCTCGATCACCTGTTTCGTGTTTTCATTGATTCGTTTCAGAACGATTCCGGTCACGACTTCGCCCTGCCCGTCCCTGGTAACTGCTCCCTGTCGTATCTCGTTTCCGATCTCGACTGTGGCAACATCGCTGACGCGGATGGGCGTTCCGTTGCGTGAATCGAGGACGATGTTGTTGATGTCTTCAATGTCTTTGACCAGTCCCAAACCGCGCACGATGTACTGTTCGTCTCCGTGTTCAATAAAGTTCGCTCCGGTGTTTTGATTGTTGGCCTGAATAGCGTCGAAGAGAGCCTTCAGCGTGATGTTGTAGTTGACCAGCGCCTGCTGATCGGCGATGACCTGATATTGCTTGACGTCTCCGCCGAAGCTCAGTACATCAGCGACGCCCGGAACTGTGCGCAGTTGTAACTTGACCACCCAATCCTGAATGGTGCGGAGTTCCTGATTGCTTTTTCCCTTGCCGACGATTTGATAGAGATAGATCTGGCCGGTTCCGGTGGTGATAGGCCCCATCGTCGGTTCGAACCCGGCGGGGATGTGATCTTTGGCCGACGAGAGGCGCTCAAAGACCTGCTGGCGGGCGAAGTAAAGATCGGTATCGTCGGTGAAAAAGACCGTAACCACCGATAACCCAAACTTGGATTGCGATTCTACTCGCACCACTCCCGAAATCCCGCTCATTTCATTTTCGATCGGGAACGTGATGAGTTGCTCGACTTCCTGTGGCGCCAGGCCCTGCGCTTCAGTGTCGATTTCCACCTGCACCGGTGTGACGTCCGGGAATGCGTCGACATTCAATCGGTTGAGCGCCAGGACTCCACCGGCGACGATGAGCATCGAAACGACGGCCACAAGCAATCGCTCGCGATAAAAAAATGCAATGAACTTGTCGGTCATAATCGCAATCCGTGATTTGCAACCCGGTAACCCTTAGGCTGACTGAACTTCAAAAATGAGAGAGCCAATAGTCCATAGTTGACGCATCCTCACTCCGATAGCCGTGACGTCTGCTACTAAGGTTTAGTCTGCTGCAGTAACAGGTAGTTTCCCTTAACCACTACCTTATCGCCGGCAACCAACCCGTCGATAATTTCAACTTGATCATTTCCCCTTATCCCGGCAGTTACGACACGCTTTTTGTAGCCGCTGCCTTCCGCCACAAAGACAACGGTTTTTCCGCCGTCGTCCAGCAGTGCCGACTGTGGAACCGAGATGGCACTGCGATTCACGTCGGTGATTATTTCGACGTTGGCAAACATGTCGGGTTTGAGTCTGCTGTCGGGGTTCGAGACTTCGGTGCGAACCTTAACGCTTCGGGTATCCGGGTCTACCACACTGGAAATCAGAATGACCCTTCCTGAAAAGGTCGTTCCGGGAAACGCCGTCACCGTCAACTTAACTTCCTGACCTTCCCTCACTCGCTCGAGGTCTTTTTCGAAGACGTTGGCGTCGATCCAGACTCGCGAAATGTCGATTATCTTGAAGAGGTTCGCGTCCGGCCCGACGGTGGCGCCGATGGTGGCATTGCGCTCGACTACGATTCCGTCAATTGGAGAATTAAGCGAAAAGACTGCGGCCAGGTCCGATTTTGTGCTCAGCGCATCAATGGCGGAATCTTTCAAACCCAATATGAGCAAGTGACGGCGAGCGGCTGTGAGCGCTGTTTTTGTTCCGGCGATAGAGCTTTCCGCTGCGGCCTTCGCCACCTCCAGATCATGCTCGGCAGCCTGAAGATTCTTTCCTGGCGCGATGGTTTTCTCATAGAGCACTTTGGTGCGGTCATAGGTTTCCTGTGCGAGTTTGACTTCGGCCGCGGCAGTGCGGCGCGCGTTCTCAGCTTCAGCTAGTGCCTTGAGGTAGTCAGACTCAGCCTGATCAATGTCTGCCGATTCAAGCTCGGCCAGCTTCTGCCCTTTCTTAACCCTGCTGCCCTGTCCCGCGTAAAGACGGACTAGCCTTCCTTGATTGACGGGGCCGATGACGGCGATGCGGTTCTCCGGTACCAGGATCTTTCCTGTCGCGTTTATCATCCCGGCGATCGGCTGCGGTGTGACTGTTTCCGTCTCTATTGCATGGTTCGATGCAGATTCCGCGGTGGTTGGGCTCGCTTGCACGTTGGCCGGGTTCGCGGAAGCATTCGTAGACCTCTTGCAGCTTCCGCATACCAACGCGACAACAATCGGGAGAATCAACAGGGGATGAACGGTTCTTCGGTCGAACATTTCTCGTATCCTTTCACTGGCTTACTTTTGGAGCTGCGTTGCGGTGGCCAGCTCGAGATCAAGCAGCGACATCTCGTAATCAAAAAGTGTCTGGTAGTAACTGGCGAGCGTTTCACGTCGCGTTCGAATCGCATCCAGCAAGTCAAGTGTTGAACTCTCTCCGGCTTTTAAAGCAACCTCAGTTAGGTTCTGAATGTCATCGACCTTTGTGAGGACACCAGTGCGGTAAAGCTCAACGCGTCTCTTCTGCATTTCGAAAGCGACCAGCGCCTTGTCGACATCGCTCAGCACTTGATTGGTAATCAGCCGCTCCTGGTTTTGCGCTTTCTCCCTTTCGATCAGGGCTTTCGCGCGCTCGCCCTGATTGCGGTTGGAGGTTGGTAGCGTGATCCCGGCGCCGAAAAAGTAGGTGCTGGTGGCGCTCGGAACCTGCTCAATGCCGGCGCCAAGCGTGAGATCGGGGATGCGCTGAGCGTTTTGTAAGCGAATGGATGAGTTGGCGGCTCGCTCACTGAGTTGCGCTGCCTTCAAGTCTGGCCGAGCCGCGAGCGATTTGTCCCGTAGATCAGTGAGCAAGAAGTCGTAGGGTTGATAGTCGAGCGTTCCGGCCGCGTCGATATTCATCGTTCGATAATCACCACCGAGCGTGACTCGCAGATCACGAACGGCGACTTCGTGGTCTCGCTCGGAGTTGGCTACGTCCGTATCGAACTTTAGCTTTTCGACTTCGAGTCGCTTCAAATCCAACCCGGAAATCTCGCCGGCCTGGTAAAGCTCGGTCGTATGCTTGATGGTTTCATCAAATGTTTTCTGGTTCTCCTTTGCCAGGTTGAGCAACGCATCGGTTAAAAGCACGTTATAGAACTTCCTTTTCAAATCGTTGGTGAGTTGCCACACCGCCATTTCAAACTGTCCTCGCGCCAGGTCGGCATTTGCATTGGCCACGCCGATTCGCTTGCTTCGCTTACCGCCCAGTTCGAAGGTTTGAGAGAGGCCGTAATCGTACGTCTGCTCGTTGACAAGTGGTCCGCTGAGATTGAGCGGAAGATCTGAGAAACTGATGCTGAGTTGGGGATTCGGACGGAGCCGCGCAGTCAGTTTTTCGGCGTCAGCTGTGTCGATATCGTAGCGAGCTGCCACCAACTGAAGATTCTGCTGCATGAAGATCTGTACGGCGTCGGATAAGGTAATGGACCGCCTCGCTGCCGGCGCCGGCGTTTGAGGCTGGGCCTGGAGCTTCGCCGCGATGTTGATTCCCTTCAAAGGTCCGGGTGACTTTTCTTGCGCCGCGATCCCATGAACGGTTACGGCGAGCAAGACCAGGCCGGCCAGATAAGTCGCGCGAAGACTCTTTTGCTGACAGCGGCCTCGGGGCAATCCGCGTCCGCCGCAAACTACAGAATCACCGTGCTCACCCCAGCGGCGAAAATAGTTGCGCAGATACTTGCCCAGATAATCGTTAGCGCGCTGGTACATTCCTCCACCTCGCATTCGTCTCGTTGTTAAGTTGTTGTTACTGCGCGGGCGAACCTGCACCGCGACGTAGAGCAATTAGTTGCAGGCAAGGTAGGACCGCCGCAGGCTGACCATTTGGAACCGGAAATGTCTAGAACGGAATCTGGTGAGCCGGGCCCACTGAGTTAGGCACAGGTGAAAGGCGGCGCGCGACAGGATCGCGGCGTGATCGAAGTTGAGGGATAAGCAACTGTGAGTGTGGAAACAAACGCAGTCTCCGACAAAGAGATGCGCGCGAACAGCGTTGCCTGGACGAAGGCATCGAACAACTGCCGCTGGAACTGGCACATCGAGCATTCTCTATGAAGAGAATTGCCGTCGTCTGAAGACTTTGATCCGCCGGCGTCGCAAATGGCAACGTCTGAGTGGCGCGGCGGAACATGGCCGTGGCTATGCACCGTCTCCACGAGCGCTCCATAAGCAATCATAAGGAGCAACCCGTAGGTTAGTGCGGCCCGGTAGTTCCTGCGCAAGGGACTGATTACCAATTTAGAATTGAGGTTCACGCTGGCCGATATCTTATTAGAATCTTCGGATTTAGGCCACCCTACCCGTTTAAGGTGTCGGACCGTGGTGTTCCTGCTAACCGGTCTCCTCGGATGTGCGGCCGGGCATACCCTGAAAACAGATTGAAGATGGGGCTAAGTCCGAAGGTCCACGGCATGTTTTTCACCATTCTGCTAATGTCCCAAACGACTAAGCCAAAATTCAAGTCATTTATTCTTCTAAAGGTCAGAGAAGGAAGGCTAAATAATCCTCAACTGCGGCTGACAATCTTCAGACTTACAGCCGTCCACATATAAACCTTCCCAAAAAAATCCTTCCGAAACACTTGCGTAGTTAAATAACTACATGTATATTTGTAGTCAAATAGCTACGCAATGAATTTAAGACGAGACGTTTTCCAAGCCATAGCAGACCCGACAAGAAGGGCCATACTTCTGTTGGTCGCTTCGCAATCCATGACTGCCGGGGCCATTGCTTCAAACTTTGACACAGCAAGACCGACAGTTTCAAAACACTTGCAAATACTCACCGAGTGCGAATTGCTTGAACAAGAGCAAAACGGCAGAGAAATTCACTATCACTTAAATCCCAAAAAGATAAAGGAAATAGCAGACTTTGTTGAGCCATTCCGCAAAATCTGGGAAGACCGATTCAACAGACTAGAAACAATAATGAAAAAACATAAAGGCAAATAACATGGAACGAAAAACCAAAATCAATGCCGAAGACAGCAAACAGGAATTAGTGATAACAAGGGAATTTGATTTGCCATTGGAATTACTTTTTAAAGCGTATGTAGAGCCCGAAATTGTTGAGCAATGGATGGGAACGAAAGTGCTAAAACTTGAAAGCAAAAAGCACGGCAGTTGGCAATTTGAAACAACCGATGCCCAGGGAAACGCTGTATTTCGGGCCAATGGGGTAATCCATGAGTTTGTTCCGAACCGGAAGATCACCCGGACATTTGAAATGGAGAATGCTCCTTTTGACGTTCAGCTTGAGTTTCTAGAATTTGAAAAACTTACCGACGACACCAGCAAACTCAATATGCATATCGTATACAGATCAGTTGCACTCAGAGACCAATTGCTGAAGCTACCCTTTGCTCAGGGCATAAATATGGCACATAACCGATTACAAGACGTAGTAAGCAAATTAAACTAACACCTCATGACAAAGAGAAATAAAATCATCTATTGGATCTCTACTATCTGGCTTGCATTAGGAATGCTATCAACCGGAACACTACAGTTATTCAAAATGAAAGCGGAAGGAGCCCTGGCCCCACCCGGGGTATTTGGTATTACACATTTGGGCTATCCTGTCTATTTTCTGACAATACTAGGTATTTGGAAACTTTTGGGAGTTGTAGCATTGCTTATTCCTAAATTTCCTTTACTAAAGGAATGGGCTTATGCAGGCTTTTTCTTCGCTATGTCGGGAGCGATATTTTCACATATCGCAGTGGGTGATCCCGTGAATGAAATATTTCCCTCGTTGCTGCTTCTGGTCCTGACTGTGGTCTCGTGGTATTTCAGACCTGGGGGTAGAAAGATCATTTCAGTTAATCAATAAATATTCATCAATGTTCTGAAGTTAAACAGGCGACAGAAAAGTCGATGCTGCCAAAAAGGGCTATACGCAAAATTATGAACAACATTAATAGCAATAAAAAAGAGTTGTCACCAGAACAACGTGAAGAACTACTCAGACGATTGAAAGCCCGTTTTGAGAAAAATATGAACCGCCATAAAGGTCTTGAATGGGCTAAAGTACAAGCAAAGCTGGAAGCTAATACTGGAAAACTATGGTCGCTCAATGAAATGGAAAGAACTGGCGGTGAACCGGATGTTGTCGGGTTTGATAAAAAGAAGGGCGAATACATTTTTTATGATTGTTCAGCGGAAAGTCCTAAAGGCCGCAGAAGTGTTTGTTACGACGGTGAGGCTCTGGAGTCAAGGAAAGAACATAAACCGAAAAATAACGCTATTGATATGGCAGCCGCCATGGGCATTGAGCTTTTAACGGAAGAACAATATCGAGCACTGCAGGAACTTGGAGATTTCGATACGAAAACGTCGAGCTGGGTGCAAACTCCTACTGATATTAGGGAGCTCGGCGGTGCCCTCTTTTGTGACCGCCGCTACGACCATGTCTTCGTGTATCACAACGGTGCGGAATCTTACTATGCCGCCAGGGCGTTCCGTGGCTCGCTAAGGGTCTAAATTTTGCACAGACAGCTAAATTTGAATTTGAGAACGGATCACCTGAAAAAAAGAAGGAACACATAATTCCTGAAGAAATGTTCAAAACAAATTAGATGAAATCCCTGCCTAGAAAACTGCTTTTGATGCATTGTCGCCGGGACGGCAAAGAGCATACATTCTTTATTTTTCTGAACCCAAACAATCAAAAACTCGGGAGTCAAGGGTTGAAAAATGTATGCTCCTTCCTCCTATTCGTTCACCTCAATCGAAAGTCAGATTTGTTGAATGCGATCGGCGCCTAGATGAAAAGCTCCGCCCACGCCGGGAAGCGTCGGCCGCCTACGCAAAGGGTTCCAATTTGGACAAAACGGTGGGGAGAAATTCCGCAACCGTCGGATGAATGTGCATTGCGCGCTGTACTACCGTATACGGCGCCTTCGCATACATGACGTCCAGCAAAACGTGAACTACTTCATCGCCTCCGGTCCCAAGAATGGCGGCACCCAGAATCTGTTTTGTTTCCGCATCAACAGCAATTTTGATGAAACCTTGTGTCTCACCTTTCTCAACGGCCCGGGTCACTCGGCTCATCGGATATTTAGTAGCGAGTGCAGCGCGCCCAGACTTGCGTAATTCGTCGTCCGTCATGCCGCACCGGCCTAGTAGCGGATCTGTAAACAAAGCGTATGTCTGGATTCGGTCTGACACGCGGCGATGACCTGCGTTGAGGAGATTATCGGCGACGATCTCATAGTCGTTGTATGCAGTATGCGTAAAGGCGCCGCGGCCATTGCAGTCACCCAGGGCCCAGATGCCGGGCACGTGTCTGTCATTCCCTGGCTTTTTGAATATTGAGTAAAGTTGTCGTTGTGATAACTACGATATCGGCCGCTTATTTGGCAGTAGGTGATGCATTTGTCGTACATCGCACTGTGTCACGCGCGATCAGCAATTCTTCGTCTGTAGGAATCACATAGGCGGCAAGCCTTGATTGGTCAGTGCTTATGATGCCTTCGCGCCGATCGACACAAGCCTCGTTGCGATAAACATCTAACTCAACACCCATCCATTCCAGGTTCTCGCAGATCTTTGCGCGGACTTCGGCGGAATTCTCGCCAATGCCGCCTGTGAAGATAATCGCCTCCGCACCGCCCATTGCCGCCAGGTAAGCACCAATGTATTTGCGAACTCGATAGCAGAAGATTTCAATCGCGAGGTGTGCCCGCCGGTCATTGTTTTCGCGTGCTTCTTCCAGCAGCTCGCGCATGTCGCTCGTCAAACCAGAGATCCCAAGCAGGCCCGATTGCTTATTCAGGAGACTTTCAACTTCATGAGCGGTCAAACCTTCTTTTGAAGCAGTGAAGTCGATGATCGCCGGATCGAGATCACCCGAGCGCGATCCCATGACCAGTCCTTCGAGAGGCGTCAGTCCCATGGACGTGTCAATCGAATTACCACCGTGTATCGCGGCCGCCGAACAGCCGTTCCCCAGATGCAGAGTGATAATGTTCGTTTGCTCGCGTGAGATGCCGCGAAGTTGGCGATAGCGATAAGCGACGTAACGATGGGAAGTGCCATGAAATCCGTAACGGCGCAGGCGATAACGCCGATAGAGCTGATACGGCAATGCATAAAGGTAAGCACGTTCGGGCAGCGTTTGATGAAAGGCAGTATCAAAGACTGCGACTTGCGGCAGGCCAGCGCCAAACAGATCGCGTGCTGCCACGATGGCTTTGATGTTCGCGGGATTATGAAGCGGCGCCAGGTCGATGCAATCTTCAATGCCGCGCACCACTTGATCGGTTATCAAAACTGAGCGGGTGAAGTGTTCACCGCCGTGCACTACACGATGTCCCACAGCATGTACGTCGGCAATGCTTGACACATCATTGACACCCGAGGACTCAGCAGCGAGCCAATGAACGATTAATTCTACGGCAGCGCGTATGTCGCGGAGCGGGGCTGCGGATCGCTCAGGAGCACGACCTTCCGCACTTAGCGTGATGACCGCCTCACCGCCGATGCGTTCAATCTCACCACGCGCCAACCGCTTGTCAGCGTTCTTCTCGATCCGATCCAGATCGGTCGCAATCAGTTGGAATTTGACCGAAGAACTGCCAGCGTTGAGCACCAAAACATTCATAATTGTCCGACGTGATGTGTTAAGTTTACGCTAACTTTCGAAGCAATTACACTATTGCTAAATCGGGGACCTTCGATGTGTTAATTCGACCAATAAGCGTTCCCTTTTTGCCCGATTATTCCCTCAGGAAGGAGTAGGAAAGATGGAGCCTGGTGAACTGAAGGGGGCAGGTTCGCTTACCGCCGCGGAGGCCTGGAAGATGAACGCTTACTGGCGTGCGGCGAACTATCTATCCGTCGGACAACTTTACTTGCTCGACAATCCTATGCTGCGCGAGCCGCTGACAGTCGAACATGTCAAACCGCGACTGCTCGGACATTGGGGCACTACACCAGGACTAAATTTCATTTACGTGCACCTTAATCGTCTGATTAAGCTCCATGATCTAAATGTGATCTATGTTACTGGCCCTGGTCATGGTGGACCAGGTCTGGTCGCGAATACCTACCTCGAAGGAACATACACAGAGTTGTATCCGAACATCTCGCAGGACGAGCAAGGAATGAAGAAACTGTTCAAGCAGTTCTCCTTTCCGGGAGGTATTCCCAGTCACGTCGCACCGGAAACGCCGGGGTCAATTCACGAAGGCGGCGAGTTGGGTTACTCGCTCGTCCACGCCTATGGCGCTGTCCTTGATAATCCGGATCTGCTGGCCGTATGCGTCGTGGGTGATGGCGAAGCGGAAACGGGTCCATTGGCAACCAGCTGGCATTCGAACAAATTTCTTAATCCGGCCCGTGACGGCGCGGTGCTTCCGATTCTGCACTTGAATGGCTACAAGATCGCAAATCCTACTGTGCTGGCGCGAATTAGTCACGAGGAATTGGAGAAACTCCTCGTTGGCTACGGATACAAGCCCTACTTCGTGGAAGGAGACGATCCTGAAACGATGCATCACCTGATGGCAGCCACGCTCGAGACGGTGTTTGCCGAGGTTCGGTCGATTCAACGAGACGCGCGCGAGAATGGGTTCGCCCATCGCCCGCAGTGGCCGATGATCGTAATGCGCACATGGTCTCTCAGACAAGGAATTTGACATTCTATTCACCACAGACAAACCCATCGTTTTCGCTTTTCATGGCTATCCGTGGTTGATTCACCGCTTGACCTACCGGCGCACCAACCACCGAAACCTGCACGTGCGTGGCTATAAAGAGGAAGGAACCACGACAACACCGTTCGATATGGTGGTGCTGAACGATTTGGATCGTTTTCATCTCGCCATGGACGTAATCGTCCGCGTTGCCAAGGTACAATCGATCGGCGGTCACGTGTTGCAGGCGATGCGCAACAAGCTGATTGCTCACAAGCAATATATCGTCCAAGATGGAGACGATATGCCGGAAATTCGCGATTGGAAATGGCCCTATTAGTTCTCGTTACTTATTGGAGATCCGCAATTTCCTCGCCACCTTCCCACCCCCCAAATTTGTGTGTCTTAAGCCGACGACCGATACGAATTATGATGGGCATTTTCAGGCGCTTAGGCGCATCCTCATGACGTGGAAGCTCGACAGGATAGGACTGCAAGCGAGAACGATCTCACCGTGCGACTCAAGCGCACTTTGCACGCGACTACGCGCCTGCATTTTCCTAGTCAACTTAAGGGGGCATTCGGGGGTCAGGAGCCAGTTTGGTTCTGCGATCCCGCTTGGGGTTCAGGAGGAAGCCATGGATCCTCGAGCAATATTTGGATGAGTTTTGTCAGTTCCGTCTAGAGCGTTGGGAGGCGGTTGGTAAGGCATAGGATGGCGAGCGAACCTGCGTTGTTAGTAGTGGTCCGCTGGTAAAATTTTGGCAGGGATGTCGATTCAAGCGTGCGTCGTTCGACTTACGGGTGGAGGCGAGCAACGATTTGCACAGAAAAGAGAGGGAAACCAATGCTGAAAGTACACGCTAAGAATTTGGGGAGCGTCGCCATCCTGTGCGTGCAAGGGCGAATAGTTAGAGGCGAGACCGCGGCTCTGCGCAATGCCGTGCATTCCCAGTCACGCATCAGCGCGCTCATACTCGATTTGGCCCGGGTGAGCACAATCGATGCCGGCGGTTTGGGCGTGATGTTGGAACTGCGCGAGCAGACTCAATCAAAAGGAATCGACTTCAAACTCATGAACGTTACGAAACTTGTAAGCCGGGTGCTGGAAATCACCCGCTTGAATACTGTTTTCGAAGTCACATCAGGAGCGGAGGTTTTGGCCGCATTCTCGCCAGCCCGACCAGTGTCAGTGTTGGATCTTGCGCCCTGCGCGTAGCGCTCGGTGAGGAAGGGCCGACCTCGTCGGTGGAGTTTCGGGACTGTCCGGCCATGGCGTTGCGCTGTTTCTTGCTCTGAAGCTGCGACTGAACAATTCAAGTTGAGAATCAATAACTTGTTTTCTTGAGCATTTTTTTTGTGAGCAAACAAACCGATCCACGAAATCACACGAACCGAAAAACAAAATCACGAAATGCTCCTCTATTTAACAATTCTGTTGACAATAAATTGCCAACGACCGTGCGCCGGATACTCCTCGTTCATCCAGGCAAAATTGTCCCGCCCGCGAATTCTTTCGTTGGACTGAGGATAGTCAAGTACAAAGTCATCGCTCAATGCGGATCCAACGGAGCGGAAATCATTGGTCATCATCAGTTTCCAAAACTCCTGGACCAGCTCAATGGCTTTCGACGTCATTCTCCACTCTCAACCGATTCTAAAAGTCAACAAACCAAAGTTTCAAAGTAATGTCTTAGTTTGGTTTCGTGTTTTTTCTCGCTAGGACAGGAACGATCCCAAAATCACACTAAACCGCACGAACAAATCAATTAGCTTCGTGTATTTTCGTGGATCGTTTACTTGGAGAGCAGTAATCTCTCAAAATAGGACACCACCAAGTTTCAGGTAGTGACCCAGGTTTCAACGGCTTCCCCTTTCGGCTGTCAATACTCTTGGCAGTTCAACAAGCTCCCTAAGCCGAGCGTGAAAGCCTAGTGTAAGTTTACGAATCTCTTCAGGGGTATAGTTCGCGGCGCGGAAAGCATCCACGATCTGTCGATCGCTGAGCTGCGATAACCTGCGCGTTATCCGTTCGGCATCCTCGATAGTAACGTCCTTGAACAAGTTGCTCTTCTTGAACGTGATGTGAAAGCGGATGTGTCCATCTTTCACTCCATCGATCATATGAGTCTTCGCATAAGAAGTTGGATTATTGCGATCCGGCTTAAAAATAAAGAATCGGAAGATCTTGGGAATCTCATATACTTTTCCGAAGGTGGCGCCAAGATCCGCGACGAAGTATTTCAGTTCTGTTTTCCCGCGGTCCGCGTGAACTACGAGAATTTTATTGTTTGAGTCCTTGATGTCCCAGTTGTTGAGCAGAACCATCATGACTTTAAGTCCCTGAAACTCCGGTTTGCCGATAAAGGGATTGTCGGTCCACTTCCATCCATCAATCCTCTTTACGCCTTCTGGTCTTGCACTGAATCTTACGTTCTTAAACGTTTTATTTAGGCCCTCAATGCGCACGCTGGGAACGAGATAGGTAACATCTGAAGTGTACCCGACGGCCCACATCAGACGCGTTGCTGCGGTTTCAGACTGAGCTTCCTTTCCTAACTTCGCCACCCACTCGCGACCAGAGGCGTCCTTAACACGGTACTTTGTCGAATAGCCTCCGGATTCCTTTTTGATCAGCGTGACTCTTCGCAAGTCGGGCCGCATCGCCTTTCCACCCTGGCCCCAATAGAGATCGCGCGTCGCTATATCTACTGGCTCCTGCCAGAGTAGTGGGATTCCTCGAGGAACAACGGATTCTTTGAGCTGTTTCTTCGATTTATGTTGAGCGACGCCGAGTTGCGAAAAAGCCACACTCAGGATCATTGCCACAATAACAAGCCCTTGAAACTTCGTTCGTGAATACATCAGTTAAAGCTCCTTCCGCCGGACTAGCGAAACGGTATTTAGCAGGCAAAACGCCAGATTTGCGTGCGAAGATATGTCTGAGGAAATGGGAATTTTGGACACTCGAGGGACCTTACTTCATACGAAATCCTGTCCAGGAATGTGAAACGGGGATGACGCCACGAGTGCCCCGAGCAAGATTTGTTCCGAGCGATGGTTAAGCAGCACTTTGTGTGTGAAAAGTCGTAAATCCCCCCAACCGCAGTTGGGGATTGTTCAAATCCAACCTACAAGAAAACTGGAAAAACATTTATGCGCGCTTGCGCGAACATGAATGGCAGCGAGGATTACGCGTCAAACGCGAGAATTGTTAAAGCACTTCGGAGGTAGGCTGGATCTGAAACATCCCCCAACTGCGGTTGGGGGGATTTAAGGTTTCCACATGGTCGCTAACGCTTGCGGCTCTGTATTGAGTGGCGGCGTCCCTTTAAGAACGCGCAAGACGGCAGATGCAATTGTTTGTAGAAAGGCCACCGCCCGTGGGTGGAATTCACTATTGTGCAAGGCCGTTAAGCACAGTCAAATCGATACGATAGAATACTGTGCTATGTACCAATTTCATCCTGTGAGCCATTATCCACGCCTTAACGCTTTTTAGAGGAATCCAAACGACGCGTTGTCTGTTCTGTCACACTTGACGGCGGAATATGTTGCGAAGTGTTCGTTGACAGTTCCTGCTGTTCGGTAATTCCAGTTAATTCTTTATCATGCCCTTTACGAGCCTGGGTACGTTTATAAGCGATGAAATCCCAGGCGCTCACTAAAAACAGTATCGCTGCTCCCACCAACATGAATACAGTGGGCCAACCTGCCATGTGAGTCCACTGCCATATGCCGCTCAGCAAAAGAAATGAAGCTGACAACCCGGTAACTATGCTGTCCCTCTTGAGTCGCTCATGCTTACGCCCCAAATAGTTATCTAATTTGCCAACCAACATCACAGGCAAATGCTTTGACATAGCCTGGCCTACGACCGTCAAATTCTCCCCGCACTGGCGGCAGAACTTTACTTCTTCGACATCATTTGGAGCTGCACAATTAGGGCAATACATATGCGACACCTACAACAAACGTCTGCGATTATGGAATAGTTTCTGAGAATGAGCGAACATGGCACAGAACTACAGTGTTCGACCAAGTCTCGCGGTATAATCGATTGGAAACTTCTGACTTTTAATAAGCGGTAACCCCGGCGCCCGATAAATTGATAAGAGGAGGAGCCTTTGGATGGCCAATCAGCCAACTGTCAAACGGAAAACAACTTTGGCGCCGATGCTTTCTGTTCGCAGGGGAGTAGGTGCAATTGAGTTTTACAGAAGGGCATTTGGAGCAGAAGAGTTATTTCGGATTGAAAGCGACAGCGGTGAGGTCGTGGCTCGTTTGTCCGTCGATGGAGCCGAATTTTGGCTTGCTGACGAGTCCTCCGAACACTTCAATTTTAGCCCTGAATCGTTGGGCGGCGGTTCGGTGAGGATCGTGCTGGTTGTCGAGGATCCTGACGGCTTCTTTGAACGGGCCGTGTCCTCGGGCGCCACGGCAGTATCGTCGGTAAGCGACCAACCTTATGGTTGGCGCGTCGGGCGAATTGCCGACCCTTTTGGACATCATTGGGAGATCGGCAAACCGATCTCCGAAGCTCAGTAAGTTGAAGCTCAGTGAGTCTCTGAGCGAAAATTTTGCTACTCAATCACCTTGAACAAACGTCCGCTCTCAATCACCATTATCAGTTTCATTTTCATCATTGCCGGGGCTGTCGGACTCGTATACCACGGCAACGAGTTCTTTACTCATCGTCCATTTGAGTACGACCTGGTTTGGGTTAGCTTGCTCCGGCTGCTAGCGATTGTAGCCGGAGCATTCATGCTCCGCGGCAGCAACTGGGCGCGCTGGCTTCTCCTCTTCTGGATTGCATACCACGTCATCCTCAGCGCGTTCCACACTCCATCTGAGTTGGTGATTCACAGTTTACTCCTCGTGGTAGTTGCATATTTTCTATTTCGCGCACCAGCATCTTTGTATTTTCGCCCCAGATTGCAAACGCCCGAAAATTGATCCACCCAAACTGACTTCGCCACCATGGCCCTTGCCGCCGGGATACGACTCGGCCGCTATGAAATCCGTTCACAACTCAGCGCGGGCGGAATGGGTGAAGTCTATCTGGCGCGCGACACAAAACTCGGCAATCACAGACCAGATTTGTGTATCCTTAATTTTCATTTTTAAACGTCCGGTAAAATCTCCTTCAAATGTATCTTCGACGCCGCTCGTCTCAACTATTGGCCTCTGTAGCGTCTGTAGTGTCTGCGATTCCGGAGACTTGTCACGGGAATTGTGGGCGTCCTTCTCATGATTGGAGTCCGAGGCAATGTTCGCGTACCAGGAATCGAAAGCACACGTCTATGGATCAGGCCTCTCCTACGTCCGTTCAATCCCACGGAATCTCCGATGAGTGCTCCGTTGGCTCTCTTATGCTCACGACGCGACTGAGCAGCCACACTAACGCCGCTGAATGTCTGTCCTAACATCACGATGCTAAGCAGCAACGTTGCGATGATGCATTTTCGAATACCTTCCGTCACTCTACTGACCTCCAGGTTTGCTCTGCCATTGAATCGCTCCTTTTACCATTTCGCTTTTACGGTCCGTCTTAAGGTCATTCAAACTTCCGGATCACTTGAATGCTCTTCCGACCTTCTTGGCGGAGCTTGCCGTAGCCTTTCCTATTTTCCTCGCGCCTCTCGCGGTGGCTTTGCTCGTGTCCTTCGCGCCGGCAGCGGTCGCCTTCGCCGTTTTCTTAGACCCTTCGGCTACCCCTTCTCCTGCCTTCTCGCCGCCCTTGCCAACCTTCCTGGCGGAGCTTGCCGTAGCTCTTCCTGTTTTCTTTGCGCCTTTCGCCGAGGCTTTGCTGGCGTCCTTCGCGCCGACAGCGGTTTCCCTGGCCGCTTTTTTTGACCCTTTGGCTACTGCTTGTCCCGCCGCTGGCGTCGCCATTGAAACGGTTGCACCAACAAGCAGCGTAACGATCATAAGGGTTGCGAAAAACAATCTACTTTTCATCTGACTTCTCCTATTCGATTCTTTCTAATCAGGCCCACTGCCTGGCTCTGCGACTTCGATGTCGCGTCTCTGTGATCTCTGTCAACTACACTTGTTGACTTCATCCACGACATGATTAACAAAAGGAAGCATGCGGAGTCTTGCTGTTCGTTGTCGAAATATACTGTCGCTTGCTCTAATGCGTGATCGGCCGCGGAACTGCGCTCCCGAGGATGGGAGATAGGTTGGACCAGCAGCACAAGAGACTGAAAGCGCGAGCAAAAAGAGAGAAGAAAGTCACCCGGTCTTCAGACTTAATGCGCTGTCTGAAACCTAGCTGATTGATCCAAGCCTGGCGGATAAGAATGGGAAGTAAGGGCTTAGTCTTGTCGTTATCTGGCAGTCTTCCCGGATGGCAATCCGAGATCTAGGAGGGTCTGGCTGTCCCGCTGTGGTGGGACACTTCTGTTTCAGCTGCTAACGTTCGCTGCCGGTCCACCTCATTGCGTACTGCCCGTGGTAGTAGCTCACTGCTAATCTTGATCCGGCGCTCAGCAAGCAGCTCTATGGCCCGCCTGGCAAACCAACCACCTAGCTCCCAAGCCTTGCCGGACTTTACCAGGCAAGTCCACGCCTCCAGTTGTTCGACGTAAGAACCTCTAATAAACCCATCGGCCAACCCCACCGCTCGATAACCTTCGATACGATCGGGATCGTCGACAAGTTCATCGTGGTCTTGCCCCTCAACGAACCCTTCCTCCATACTTCTTTCTCCTCGTGCAGTTCCCAATTCTGCACCCATCGATCTGCTTCAACGATGTGGCTTGGATCTGGTCGAGGTTTGATCCACCTCTTAACTCAAGGTCTTCTCACCCTGACGCGCAGCCCTCAGACTTAGCCTTCTATATCTAATGAGTGTTTTCTTTATAGCTCGTCTTCTTCTCATGATTCGCACCTCAATTATTCCTACGTCATTCACGCGTGGCTGCTTACTTGGTGGCTTTCACCGGTGACATCAGCTCCAAGGCCCTTTGACCGGTCATTAACAGTTTCCGGTTCGTCATGTGAATCTCGCCGCTCGCTAATAAGCGCGCCGGCTGCCTGCTTTACAAACATGAGCTGACCACTATCGGGATTGATATCAACATGGATCAGATCGCCAAGTTCAACCTGATTTGTGGCCACGAGATTCGATAGCGGATAGACCAGAAGTCGTTCAATGGCGCGCTTCAAATGACGCGCGCCATACCTAAAATCAATTCCCTCTTTGAGAATCATTTCTTTAGCCGCACCGGAACACTGAAAAAGAAATTTCTTGCGCGCTGAAACCACGATGCGATGCTGCAAAGCTTGTAACTCAAGATCCAGGATCCGGCGGAGGTGATCCTCGTTTAACGATCGGAAGACAACGACGGTGTCAATCCGGTTCATAAACTCCGGCGAGAACTTACGTTTGGCCGCTTCAACCGCCGTCCGGCCTATTTTTTCATCTACGCCGATGCTGCCGCGGTTACTCGCGCCCTGTGCCGGGGCAAAACCAATGCCTCCGCAAATCAGTTCCGACATCTCGCGCGCCCCCAAATTGGAGGTCATGATGACGATTGTCTCGGAGAAATCTACGCGCCGATTGTCGCCAAGCGTCAATGTGGCCTTGTCGAGAATCCCGAGCAGGAGTTGCCACAGGCTGTCCGAAGCTTTCTCAATCTCGTCAAACAAGACGAGGGACACCTTGATATCTTCGGTGTGGAAGCGATCAAGGTTTTCTTGCGTCAGCAGGGGAGAGGTTTCGCGGTGACCAAGATAGCCGGGAGGCGAACCGAGCAGCTTCGCGATCTCGTGCGAATGTTGGAATTCCGCGCAGTCAATCTTAATAACCGCGTTAGGGCTGCCGAACAAGACTTCTGCCGCAGCTTCGACGACGCGGGTTTTTCCTGAACCGGTCGGACCCAAAAAGAGCATTGTGCCAATCGGGCGATTGGTTGAATTCATCCCCGCGAGGAAGATCTGATAAAGATCGCTCATCCGGCGTACGGCCTGCTCCTGGCCCACGATGCGGTGCGATAGCTTTTGCTCGAACTCTTTTGCCCGCAGACCCTTTTGCTCCGGATTGAGGAGGACCGTCTCCGTCAGATCCGTCTGTCTTTCCATTTCCATTTCTATAGCAATCATGACTGTCCTCCGTCTTCTTTCATGGTTTCGATCGCACGCGAAGACTATTGGGTTTGCAAGGTGATGTCTATTGGAGTGTGAGGTAATGGTATAGGGAGTTTAGGTCACTGTATTGGAAGTTGACCTAATAGTATTGGCGAACCGGGAATCCTCGTCCCGATCCTGCGGCGTTCGCTGAAGTGGGTCAGCACTAGCCGATTAGATGATAAGTCACTTTCAGACTCTTTCTTGAGTTCAATCACTATTTCGGCGTCCGCCCAGACTCAAGCAAAAAGCAAGTGGTTTCGCGCAACTGCACGAAAGACTGATGAGACGGTCCCACGTTAGTTTTTACTGCAAGAAAGCTAAGCTCAAAGCAACCGGGGTAAACGAACATGAAGTCTTCAGTAAAGATCATAAAGCGTACGCGGGGTGAGCTTTCAAGCGAATTGCCGACAGCCGAAGACGAGAAATCAGTCGAGCAAAGTACGCGCGAAATGGTGAGCACCGTGAAGGGCTGGATCGCTGAATTGCAACAACGAAAGCGTGATCAGGGCCATTCGTATTTTTCAACATTGTAGGGGTGTCACTCCGTGGGCACCCCGGCTTCCGTATTGTTGACGCGGGGTGCCCACGGAGTGACACCCCTACGATGTTTTCCCAGTTCCCTCCCACCCTTTTGACGTCGAACATAGCTTTGCCTCAAAAGCCACAAAGATGCACAAAAAGCACAAAGGTCTTGTATAAATCGTTTGCGCTTTTTGTGCTTCTTTGCGGCCTTGCTAAGTCGAAGCAGACTTTTGAGGCAAGGCTGCCGAACATCTACATTCGTTTTCTGAAAGATCTTGGTGTGACCCGCGCCAAACGATGAAATGAGGTTGTAAAGTGGCTCTGGCTGGAAAATCCAGAACGGAGGGCTATCTCCGAGATCGGCAAATCTGTTTCTTGCATCAATTTTTTTGCGCGTTCAATCCTTCGCTCTGCGATGTAGTTAGTCGGAGTAATTCCCATCGACCGCTTGAACGCACGCGAAAAGTGGCAGTAACTCATCCCAGTCTCTTTGGCTACGAACACGAGGGGAACTCTTCCTTCCCGGGCTAGATAGTGGTCTATCATGCCTGTAGCCTTTCTTAATCTGTGCGGCGCCATTCCTCCATTGCCGATCTGGGTGTCCTTTAAAGAGTTGTTGTTACGCCTTGTCAACTCGATTACTAAAGCAATTGCCAGGGAATCGGCGTAAAACCGCCCTACGAGACTCGCTTCGTTCAACTCGCCCAGGAGAGACATCGCGATGTGGCGGATATGTTTACTCTTGAACCCAATCTCGGGAATGAGAGCAAGTTCTCGGTATGAGAAATCCAATCCCTCTACTGCGCTTCGTACAAAAAGAGGGCGGAGAAACAAAAGCAGCGTATTGCATAAGGGTGAACTAAGAGACTGTAAGGACCAGGTTGTCCCAGCGGGAATAAGGGCCACCTCGCCTGCCTGCACAATTCCTTCGAAGGTACGTTTGCCAACCCGGGCGTTTAGCTGAAGAGATGAGTTAAGGTTCAACACGAGGCAGTGACTTTCGGAAGGCGGTACAACCATCTCGTTCAAACTATGCCGTAGATGTATTAGCCGGACGTTTTGCCACAAGAGAGCATCACTGGACACTACGACAGCTTCTGGATAGAGAAGTGCCACGTCCCTGTCAGACGGTGGCGGCAGAGTAGCTTCTCCCCTACTGCGCTTACTTCGGTTCGGGGTTTTAGGCTCGCTTACAATCGGACCTAAGATTGAAATGGGCCAACTTGCGTGTCCCGCGGTATTGACATTTTGTAACATGGCACTTCCTCTCTATTCATCAACCAAAATTTAATTGGTGGCCTCGTCAGAACCATCAGCGATCTGTTTTATTCATCGCTAAAGACTTACCGATGGCCTTGAGCAATTCCTGCTCTGTAAATGGTTTACTCAAAAAGTCAACTGCCCCGGCTTCCATAGCCGTCGTCCGCGTTTCCTCACCGTAATAGGCGGTCATAAAGACGATGGGAAGAGGGCAGTCGTCAGCGGCCAATCGCCGCTGAAGTTCCAGCCCGCTCAACCCAGGCATTCTGACGTCCAGGATTAAACAGTCGAATAGATGAGACCGGCCCGAATTCAGAAAGGCTTCGGCCGATGAAAACCCCTCAACTCCCAGCCCCATTGAACCGATTAGCACCTTCATCGCTTCGCGCATCGATTCGTTATCATCCACAATTGAAATCCTTGCACCCTCGGCGATCGTGTAGTTCTCTTGCATATATTCTTCTCTCGACCAACCAAGGCTGATTGTCGTTCCTCCACGACTTTCCAAGGCAAGGCTGGCAAATTATTGCTGCAGCCACCTACTCTGTTCTTGCCCGGCCTTGATATGCCTGCAGACTAATGGATATGCGATCGGATAACTATTGGAAGGTGATGTAATGAGCTGGGGATTTAGGGAAACGGTATCGGAGAAAACTCTAATGCGAGTCTGCAGTCGGAGAACTTAGGTCTAACTTTCGGCCATCCGAACCAATACCGCCAGTGAGGTTGCCCGCATTTTTTGCACTTGCGTTACTGGGTGGCAGGGTAAACTGCATAGTTGCTCCTCGGTCTTCGTTTGCTGTAGCCCAAAGCGTTCCCCCATGGTCCTCGATGATCCTTCGACTGATGGAGAGTCCCAGACCCATGCCTTGTGCTTTAGTCGTAAAGAAGGGGTCGAAAATCCGCTCCGCATCCTTTGCGTCCAGCCCCTTGCCAGAATCCCGCACGGCCACCACTACCTCACCAGACTTACTCTTTAGCGTTGTAATTAGCAGCTCACGCGGATGCGTGCGTACCTCGCGCATAGCGTCTCTGGCATTTAGTATCAGATTCAGAATTACCTGCTGCAACTGAATCCGGTCTCCTACGACTGGCGGGAGATCGGCCGCCAGTTCGGCCTGCAACTTGACCTTACTCCTGAGCACGTCGCTGCTGACCAGCTCGATCACCTCTTGAACGGTCTCGTTAATATTCAGCGGCGCCTTTTCGAGAGGAGCCTTATGCAAGAGATCGCGAATCCGCTTAATCACTTCACTCGCCCGCATGCCGTCATTGATCATCCGACCGATAACTTCGCGCGACTTATCCAAATCTGGCGTCTCGCGAGAAAGAAGACGCAGGCAAGCACTGCCGTTGGTGACTATTGCACCGAGGGGTTGATTGACTTCATGAGCTATCGAAGCTACCAACTCGCCCATCGTGGTAACCCGGCTGACGTGAGCCAGATCCGCCTGCGCCTTCCGTAGTGCTTCTTCGGCGTGCTTGGTAGACGTCATGTCCATTACGGCCCCTACAAACTCGAGATTGCCAGATGAATTCTGCAAGAAATGAGCTATGACGTGGAGGTGCTTGACCGCACCTCCCGGCATCTGTAAGCGATGCTCAAAATCAAAATCTGTCCTTTCCTTGGACGCGCGGTCGATAGTCTCCTGCACGAGAGCCCGGTCGTCGGGATGAATGCGTTGCAGTACCAGATCCAATGTGGGCCTTGTCGCTCGATCGTATTCGAAGATTTGGTAGGTTTCCTCTGACCAGTGGATTTCTCCGCTCTTAACGTTCCAGCCGAAGCTTCCGGTCAAGCTGATGCTCTGCCCTTCAGCGAGGAAAGCTTCGCTGCGTTGCAGATCAGAATAGAGGCGGGCATTCTCCAGCGAAATCGCCGCCTGCGAAGCCAGCAACTCCAGCACGGCGACTCGTTCCGACGTGAAGGCGTGGGGCGTCAAATTGTTCTCCAGATAGAGTGCGCCGACGAGTTTCGTTTGTTGGACGATGGGCAGGCATAGGACGGATCTGGGGCGGTTCTGCAGTACGTACGCATCCTCCGAATATGAGCTACTGATCGATGCGTCATCAAGGACCACGCGCTCCCGGGTCCGGATCACGTAGTGAAGCGCTGATTGGAGAAGATCAGATGGCGTCGCGCCCTCATGCCGAGCGTTGACCTCGACACCGTCCTGGCCGGTGATGGCCTCCGCCTTGATCTGCGGCTTGTCGCCACGGAGAAGAATGAGCAAACCCCGTTCGGCCCCTGCATGCTCTACCGCGATTCGCATGAGCTTCTCGATCAGCTTGCTAAGTACAATCTCGCTCGAGAGTGCCTGCGAAGCCTTGACCACAGTCTCGACGTCCAGCTGCCTCACGGGCGCGCCCATCGTGGCGGTGGCAGACGGCGTGACGAGGTCGTCGCGGAGCTGCGGATGGGACCGTTCAAGCTGCCGGACCTTGCCCTCGGCGCCCCAACGGAGGTAGCAGTACCGTGCGTCCTGCAAATAAGCGTGCGCGATCTTACCGAAACCACGTGCCGCGTAGA
>DASQPD010000012.1:0-3274 GCA_035644135.1 Pyrinomonadaceae bacterium | reverse complement strand
ACAGCTTCTTAGTCGGCGAGCCGGCAAGCTGGCAACTCAATGGACCAAAACTTGAAAAATACGTCAACGGAAACCCGATGAAGATTTGCTTTTTTGGGCACTTTGGAACGTTCAACTTGGGCAACGAGACTACCCTCCAGGCGATTCTTTATCACCTTCGTCGTTTCTTGCCGAAGACTGAAATTGCCTGTATCTGCACTGACCCTGCTGCCGTGGCAGCGACTTATAACATCGAAAGTAATCCAATTAGCCCCACGTTCGTCAAAACCTGGGCAATCCGTAATCCATTGGCTAAGTTGCTACGTAAGGTTCTCGTTGGGATACCAAGCGAGTGTTACCGGTGGCTTGAGACTTTTAAGACACTAAAAGGAGCGCACATGCTCATCATCCCCGGAACGGGACTGCTGACGGACGCCTATGGACTGTTGAACTGGGGTCCGTACAATTTGTTCAAGTGGGTATTGATTGCGAAATTTCACCGATGCAAGGTGCTGTTCGTAAGCGTTGGTGCTGGTCCCATACATAGCATCCTAGGGAAATTCTTTGTTAGGACCGCTCTTTCTTTGGCGGACTTCAGGTCCTATCGAGACAACGCCAGCATGGATTGCCTGAGGAGCATCGGGCTCGCAACAAATGGCGACCGTGTGTATCCAGATCTCGTGTTCAGTTTGCCTCAAGCTATGATACCAGATCACGGCAACAGACAAAGGAAACGGCCTGTGGTTGGCCTCGGCTTGATGGAGTACGCTGGACGGTATAGCTTCGGGAACCTTGCTCCGGTGGGTTATTCAGCATATCTGGAAAAGTTAGTGGTTTTTGGCACCTGGTTGCTGAACCATGGATACGACATTAGGTTACTAATAGGCGACTCTGGCGACAGGAATGCCATAGAGGAGCTGAAGGTTCAGCTAAAAGCGCATATTGGAGTGTCTGGTGAAGACCGAATCGTCGATCATCCTATGCTTTCTGCAGATCAGCTACTAGGACAGCTTGCAGCAACCGACATAGTGGTCGCAACCCGGTTTCACAACGTTCTGTTCGCTTTGCTTCTCGAGAAACCTGTGATTTCGATATCATTCCACCAGAAATGCTCTTCCTTAATGAGCGAGATGGGATTATCAGAATACTGCCTGAACATCGGTGAATTCAGCGCGGACGGGTTGATCGAAACATTCTCCGATCTTGAGAAGAATGCAGATAGATTGAGGCCTTTGATTAAAGGGAGGGCAGAGGAATTTCGCACAGCCTTGGATGAGCAATACAATGTTATCTTTGGAGACGTGTGAGCCGTATTGTGATTTCGGCTCGCCAATATGGCATTCCGGCAGGAAAGGTGGGCGTACTCGGGACTGGGCGGTGCGCAAAATGAGGGTAGTTCACCTTAGCAAGAATGATCTGTCAGGAGGCGCCGCCCGGGCGGCGTATCGCCTGCACAAGGGCCTTCAGCGCATCGGCCAGGAATCTGTGCTGTTCGTCGAGTCGCGAACCAGCGATGATCCGCGCGTTACGGCATTCGAGAAGCCCATGGACATCCCCAGTCGTGTGCGACGGGGACTGCGTCAAATTTGGATTAGCAGAGGCTTCAACCGGTATCGCCAATCGCGGCCGGCCGGTTTTGAACTATTCAGCGACGATCGCAGCCCGTACGGCTCGACGGTGCTTGAGCAGATACCGGCTTGTCAGGTCATCAATCTGCACTGGATCCGGGACCTGGTTGATTATGATTCATTTTTTACGCGAGTGCTACGTTCAACACCAGTTGTCTGGACGCTCCACGATCTGAACCCGCTGACCGGCGGATGTCACTATGACCTCGGGTGTGGTCGATACCTCACCCATTGCGGCTCGTGCCCTCAACTCGGCAGCAGCGATTCCAGAGACCTTTCCTACAAAGTCTGGGAGCGAAAACGGGGACTCTTTTCAACGGTATCGCCGTCGCGGTTGCAGTTCGTGACTCCGAGTAGATGGCTCGCGGAGGAAGTGAGGCGCAGCCCAATCCTGGGCAAGTATCCGGTTTGCGTCATTCCGTACGGACTCGACCTCGAGGAATTTGCGCCGCGAAATCGGGAGACTGTGCGTGACTTGCTCGGGATTCCGCGAGGTGCGCGGGTGCTGCTGTTCGTGGCGGAGGACATTGGCAATAGACGGAAAGGATTTGTTCACCTAGTCGAGGCACTCAAGCGATGTGCTGGTGATGTCCCCAACCTGTTCCTCCTGTCACTCGGACATAACAGGCCTGATACGCAGATCCAAATCCCGTACGTTCACGTCGGGTCAGTCAATAATGACCGCTTTTTGTCGATGGTTTACAGCGCCGCGGATCTATTCGCGATCTGCTCCGTGCAGGACAATCTCCCTAATACAGTTCTCGAGGCGATGGCCTGCGGAATTGCAACCGTCGGGACTGCCACCGGCGGCATCCCCGACATGGTCAGGAACGGAGTAAATGGGTTCACGGTCGACGCCACCGATGTGGGCGGCCTGGCTGACTCGATCACGGGGTTGCTCAACAACAAAGCCCGTTGCGCGGAAATGGGCGCGAACGCCCGGCGCATCGCGGTCGAAGAATATTCACTGGAGCTGCAGGCTAAGCGCTATACTGAGCTATATGGGAGCATCGGCTGAGGCAAGAGAGGCCATAAAGCAACCTAAGTCGCTGCACCATGCCCTTGCGCAGCCGGCCCTCGCCGACCTAAAGCGGAAATCCGTGGTAGGAGGGATCGCTGCCGTGTCGGCGCAAGGTGTGAGATTTATCATACAAACGGCAACGATGATGGTACTGGCGCGGTTGCTATCACCGCAAGATTTTGGATTGCTGGGAATGGTGGTTGTCGTGACCGGTTTTCTAGGGCTTTTCCGAGACGCCGGCTTAGGGATGGCGACTGTCCAACGGCTTGAGGTGTCGCACGAGCAGACTTCGACCTTGTTCTGGATCAACGTCGCCGTTGGGGCAATACTGGCCGCACTGTGCGCAGCGTTGGCACCGCTCCTTGTCGCGTTTTACCACGAGCCCCGCTTATACTGGGTCGCGGTGGTCTCGGGAGCGACGTTCATATTCAACGGGCTGTCCGCCCAGCACGGCGCCTTGCTGCAGCGAGGTATGCGATTCGTAACACAGGCAAAGATCGATGTCTTGTCTCTTGCGGTTGGCTCAGGGACCGGCATTGTCATGGCGTTACTCGGTTGCGGTTACTGGTCTCTGGTGGGCATGGCGATGGCCATGTCAGTCGTCGGCGCCGCCGCCGTATGGTTTGCTGTTCCCTGGGTCCCAGGT
>DASQPD010000011.1:0-5151 GCA_035644135.1 Pyrinomonadaceae bacterium | reverse complement strand
ATCAGGAGCGACCTTGGCTGAGGAAAGGACCGACATTAGCGCTCGTAATCAGGTAGTCCATGAGTTGGGAGCGACGGCCGTGCGCCTTCGGAGGAAGCTCGGGGAGCCGGCCGAATCGCTGGCCCGGTTCAATCAGCCTCTGGAAAAAGCGACCAGCGCCTCCTTGGAAGCACTCCAGATCGGCACTGAGGGAACCAAGCTCTTGCTAGCTGGCAACCCGCAGGCAGCGCTCCCCCTGTACCAGAGGGGAATCGAACTTGACCCTGACCTTGCGCTCACGTACGAAGGGATTGGCGCAGCCAACGGAGCCCTCGGCCATTTCGATCTCATGGCAGCTTCCTTGACACGCGCCTATCAATTGCGCGATCGAATGACGGAAAAGGACAGGGTGAATATCGATTATCTCTATTACACCCATGTGACTGGCGAGGTCGACAAGGCTTACTCCATTCTGGTTCGGTCGCTGGAGCTCTTTCCTCGCGATGTATTCTTTCATACTAATCTGGCGTTCACGCTGCTTAAACTCGGCCAGCTCAAGCGTGTGGCCGACCTACAGGATGAGACCGCGCGGCTGGAGCCAAGTCCACTCTATTTTTCGTGGGCGGCCAGTGCCAACATAAACGCTAGTAGGTTCAATGAGGCGAGGTCATGGCTGGCTCAAGCGGAGGCCCTCAAATTTGACAGCCTCGAACTGAGACTCCAAAGATTGCGACTGGCATTCATCGAAGGTGATCGGGCGGCTCTCGACCGGATCTTCGATCGCGAAGCACACGGCCCTAACCGAGTCGTGTTCTTGCGGCAGCGATCGGAATTTGAAGCTCAGCAGGGCCACCTTGATTCCGCAAATCGCCTAGACCTGCAGGCATCGAGGCCGCCTTCCGACCAGGAAGATATTTCCTGGGCCCTTGTTTATTCGGCGCGTCAGAATGCTGAGGCGGGCAAGGTAATCCAAGCGCGCAAAACCCAGGACCAGGCACTTCAGCGTAAATTGGGTCGAAACCAAAAAATGGTTTTGGCTCTCTCGCTCGCCCGGTCGGGGAGAACCGACGAAGCCGAAAGGCTCGCAGACGAGGTTAGCCAGGAAGCACCATTAGACCTTACTGTGCAGAGATATCTTGTTCCGACAGTTCGCGCGGCCGTCAAGTTGCAGCAGCACGATCCCACCGCCGCCATCGATCTGCTCCGCGGGACCGTCCAGTACGATCTCGCAGTCACCAATTCGTTCGATTATCTCTACCCTGCCTACATACGTGGCCTGGCCTTCCTGGAGTCAGGCGATGGCCGATCAGCAGCGGGCGAGTTCCAAAAGCTGATCGACAATCCGGGTATGTGCTGGGAATATATAACCGGCCCACTGGCCCGGCTTCAACTCGGTCGGGCACAGAGACTCATGGGCGACAAAGCGTCCGCCCGCAAATCTTACGAAGAATTCCTTAGCATTTGGAAAGACGCCGACGCCGATCTTCCCATCTACCGCCAAGCCAAAGCCGAGTACATCAGGTTGGAAAAAGAGACACCCACGAACTGATTCGTCCAAGGTCTGTTGTATGCGCGCGATCACTTGGTTTCGTCTCTTCCGCGGTAAGCGGTCGGGGTTAGGCGCGTGTGCGCTTCTCGTCAATCACAACGGTCAAAACTTGATCTTTTGTTAGGAAGGATTTGAGATCTTGAAGCGGTTCTTGTCGATCTTGAGAGTTTTAATTTTTGAATCCAAAGTAGATCGTGCAATACCCAGCCTGGCAGCTGCGCCTGAAGGACCGAAAACTCGGCCGTGGGACTCCGTGAGAGCCGCCTCAATCGCTTGTTTCTCCTCAGCGGCAACCCTCTGCGGAAGTTCAAGCTGACTGGTTGGCCGCGCTCGGTTCGGTTGTCGCGATAGCCAACTCTCGTCGACCGAGAAACTCTCAGTCTCGCAGACGATCACTGAGCGTTCAATAACGTTACGCAGTTCGCGAATGTTACCGGGCCAGGGATAGGATTGAAACAAATCCACCGTCTCTTTGCTTATGTTCCGGATGTTCTTGCCTGCTTCCCTGGCATAGCGATCGATGAAGTATTGGACCAGCAGCGGAATGTCTTCCTTTCGCTGCCGCAATGGAGGAATCTCAATGGGAAAAACGTTGAGGCGGTAGAAAAGGTCCTCGCGGAATTCGCCGGCTTCTATGGCGGCCGGCAAGTCACGGTTAGTCGCAACTATCACTCTCACGTTTGTCTTGATCGACCTGTTTCCGCCGACGCGCTCAAATTCGTGTTCTTGAAGGACGCGTAGGAGCGCGACCTGTGTCTCCGGTGGAAGCTCACCAACTTCATCAAGAAATATTGTGCCTCCTTCAGCCAATTCGAAACGGCCGAGCCGGCGCCCGGTTGCACCCGTGAACGCGCCTTTCTCATGACCGAATAACTCTGAAGGAATCAGTGACGGCGGAATGGCGGCGCAATTCACGCTCACGAATGCGCGATCGGAGCGCTTTGATGCCTTGTGAATAGCGCGCGCAATCAGCTCTTTGCCTGTGCCTGTCTCGCCGGTGATTAGTACGGTTGAGTCTGTGGGGGCCACCTTTGATACTCGAACGAGCACCTGTTGCAAAACAGGCGAGTTGCCAACGATCTCTTCAAACATCGAGGTCTTGATTATCTCTTCACGCAGCGCGATGTTCTCTTTTCGTATTTCTTCTTCAGCCCGTTTGCGATCTTCGATATCCGTAGCTGTACCGTACCATCGTGTTATGTGTCCACGTTCATCTTTGAGCGGAGTCAGGCGGAACAGAAAGCAGCGAAACTCCCCATCGTGCCTCCGCAACCGAGCTTCGTACTCATGGGGCTCGCCCTTGAGAAATCGCTTCTTTCTTTCGCTGCGAAAGAGTTCACGATCATCTGGATGGACGAGCTCCATGTGAGCGTTTGGGTCACGCCATTGCTCCAGAGTGACGCCGAAATATTCGAGCGCTGTGTGATTGGAGTAGAGTCGGCTTCCATCAGGAGCACTTACACCGAGGTGCTGCGGCGCCAGATCCAGAATCTGCCGAAGTTCAGTTTCTTGTTCGCGGATTTTTTCCTCCGCAGTTTTGCGTTCCTGGATATCTATACTCGAGCCGTACCATTTGATGATCTGTCCGAGTTCGTTCCGCAGCGGTTCTTTGTGGTGCAAAAACCAGCGATACTCGCCGTCAGCCCGCCGCACCCGCGACTCGGCAAGGAAGGGTTCACCTGACCGCACCGATGCGCGCCACCTGTCTACGAATGCTTCCACATCGTCAGGATGGATCTTCGAGGTCCAGCGCCATCCGAGCAAATCTGTTAGCGGAACGCCTACATATTCCAGCCAGCCGCGGTTTAGGAAGTCGAGTTCACCATTGGGTAAAGCGGTGTGAACAAACGCGGGAGTTGTATCCACCAGGTGGCGATATTTACTCTCACTGGCGCGCAGCTCCTCCTCCGCCCGTTTTCGCTCAGTGATGTCGATCACAGTACCTACGAGTTCAATCAGATCGCCAGACGCATTTAGAACAGGATGACCAGTGCTGTGAATGTCCCTGACGGCCCCACTCGGATGCACGATTCGATATTCAGTTTCAACGTCTAGCTTCTCGCGGATTGCCCGCCGTGTGACTTCGTTAAACTCCACTTGATCGTCGGGATGAACCCTTTGGAAGAATTCTTCGAATCGGGGCAAACCATCGCGTGGGTCAAAACCTAGAACCCGGTAGCATTCCTCCGACCAGTACCTGATACCCTTTTTGGGACTCCAAGCCCAACTGCCCGTGTGGCTGAGTTTCTGCGCCTCCGCCAGATAAGCCTCGCTCTGACGCAGCTCCTCCTCCGCGCGCTTGCGGTCGGTGACGTCGATCACGGTACCCATGAATTCGATGAGATCACCTGTCGGGCTTAAAACAGGATGAGCAGTAGTGTGAATGTCCCTGACGGCGCCATCTGGATGCACGAGGCGGTAGTCCGTTTCAAACTCGAGCTTGTCACGGACCACCCCCTGTATCAGTTCTGTCAACTTGGGTTGGTCATCAGGATGAATCCGCTCGAACAATTCTTCGAATCGGGGGAGACCATCCCGTGGATCGAAACCCTGAACGCGGTAGCATTCTTCCGACCAATACCTGACGTCGGTGTCGGGACTCCAGGCCCAACTGCCCGTATGGCTGAGTTTCTGTGCCTCCGCCAAATAAGCCTCGCTCTTGCGCAGCGATTCTTCAGCCTGCCTCTGGTCCGTGATGTCAGTCACCGCGCCCACAAATTCGCGGTTGCCGGATGCATCCTGTGTTGCGTG
This sequence comes from Pyrinomonadaceae bacterium, assembly GCA_035644135.1. Classification (GTDB taxonomy): domain Bacteria; phylum Acidobacteriota; class Blastocatellia; order Pyrinomonadales; family Pyrinomonadaceae; genus PSRF01. The sequence continues at coordinate 872 of DASQPD010000011.1, read as the reverse complement.
AGCCAGGGCGTGGACATGTTTGACTCTCCCATCGGGCACCGACAAACGATAGGCATGCTCTAAATCGGGGGCTCCTCCGGAAGCACGTTCAATGACTGACTGAAAGTCGGCGCGGTCCTCTGGATGAATACGCTGTACCAATAAGTCTATTGTTGGCGTGACCGCTCGGTCATACTCGAAGATGCGATAGGTTTCGGCTGACCAGATAATTTCGCCCGTGTCAGGTTTCCACCCGAAGCTGCCTGTGTGACTCAGTCTTTGGGCTTCGGCCAGGTAGGCTTCGCGGCGTCCCAGTTCCTGAGTCAGGAGCTCGTGCTCGGTGACATCTATCCCCGTACCGAAAAACTCCTGGACCGCCCCAGCGTGAGTCGCCGGGCTGCCAACGCAACGTACGCGACGAATCTCTCCATCCGGCCGCACAATGCGTTTCGTGAAGTCGAATCCGCGATGTTCTGCAAACATCTTCTGAATACTTTCCGCGACGAACTCGCGATCGTCGGGATGGACGAGCTCCATATACTCTTCTACCGTTGGGGCCTTGCCGCTCGGATCAAGGCCATAAATCCGGAACAACTCTGGAGACCAGTAGTCGAACCCAGCAGCGTTGAAGGCCCAGCTACCCGTACGCGCAAGGCGTTGTCCCTCCGCAAGGTAGAGCTCTGCTTGTTTCCGGTCTTCAATGTCGAGATTGACGCCGATCCAATAGAGTAGCGTTCCATCGCTCGCGCGGACGGGTTCGGCCCGACTGAGATGCCAGCGGTACCCTCCTTCAGCGTTACGAACTCGAAAACTGACCTGACCCGCGCAGCCGGTGCGTAGACAGGTTGACCAGACTCTACGTGCCTCTTCGTGGTCGTCAGGATGTAACAGAG
>DASQPD010000010.1:0-67588 GCA_035644135.1 Pyrinomonadaceae bacterium | reverse complement strand
TTATCCCTGAGCGTCACGCACTGCCTGCTAACTCTGCGGCGAGAGTCTACGCGAGAGCCGGATGCGGGAAATCCGCACGTCCGGTTCGAGGAGGGGAGAGTGGGCCGCATTTTGTCGCCTTCTCTCCTACTCTACTGGATCTTCATTCTGGCCGAGATGGGACTCGATCCACTAAATCACACGAAACGGAACGGATAGAACTCAAAATACACCACGAGAGGTCTTCATGCGACGAACCTGCCGGCCTTTGCTCTTAATGCTTTTGATCATTCCGCTGTCACTCGGTGCCGCCTCAAGCCAAATTCGGAGATCAAAATCGCAAACTGAGCATCAGAAACCAGTCGTTCGAGGCTCCCTTCGAGAGCCGTTGACCCGGGACTCAAAAGCGAAACTGCCGCGACCGAACCTCGCAAAGGTACCTACACTGTATGTCGTAGGTTACGCACACCTGGATACGGAATGGCGCTGGGAATATCCGCAGGTCATCCAGGAATACCTGACAAAGACCATGCGCAATAATTTTGCGCTGTTCGAAAAGTATCCGCACTACGTCTTCAATTTCACAGGCGCAAATCGATATCGATTGATGAAGGAGTACTACCCGTCAGACTTTGAAAGGCTGAAACAGTATGTAGCCGCCGGTCGTTGGTTTCCGGCAGGCTCGTCTATGGAGGAAGGTGACGTCAATTCACCCAGCGCGGAATCGATCATTCGCCAGATTCTCTATGGCAACAACTGGTTCCGGAAAGAGTTTGGCATCGCCAGCGACGAGTACATGCTGCCGGATTGTTTCGGGTTCCCCGCCTCCCTGCCGAGCATCCTGGCGCACTCGGGCATCAAAGGTTTCTCTACCCAGAAACTGTCGGCAGCCTGGCAGCCGGCGCCGTACGTGGGTGGTCCTGACTCACCCGAGAAGACTCCTGAAGGCATTCCTTTTAACGTGGGAATCTGGGAAGGTCCCGATGGGCAGTCAGTTATCGCGGCGCTTAATCCACTGAGCTATGGCAGCCAGGTAACCTACGATCTGAGCAAGACTCCTCCTCCTCCGCCGGGTCCCGATCCCGGGCTCACAGCGCAACAGAATCAGAGCCGCTCTCGCGGCCAGGAAGACTGGACCAGGAGAATACAAATCAATGGCGAGTTGACGGGAATATTCGCAGACTATCATTACGTCGGTACGGGGGACGTTGGCGGATCACCAAACGAGAACTCAGTAAGGTTGATGGAAGCCATAACTGCAAAAACCAAAACAAGACTGCCGCCGGCTTTTCAGTTTGGCCAGCCCACTCTGTCTCTGTCGGGACCGGTGGTCCAGGTTGGCGATGGTCCAATCAACGTGGTCTGGTCGCGGGCCGACCAGATCTTTCAGGACATCCTGAACTGTTGTGCCACGAATCGCTTGCCGCGCTACAAAGGCGATCTCGAGTTGATCAATCACTCGGCTGGGTCGCTTACCTCGCAGGCATATCAGAAACGCTGGATGCGGAGGAACGAACTGCTGGCGGACGCGGCGGAAAAAGCCTCGGTGGTTGCGGAATGGTTTGGCGGCCCGCCTTATCCCCGCGAACGGCTTAACAATGCCTGGACTTTGGTGATGGGTGGGCAGTTTCACGACCTCCTGCCCGGCACCGCCACTCCGAAGGCTTTTGAATTCGCGTGGAACGACGATGTAATTGCCATGAACCAGTTCGCGGGCGTTCTCACCGGTGCGACCAACGCAGTCGCCGCAGGCCTCGATACGCAGGTGCAGGGAACAGCTATCGTGGTCTATAACCCGCTGTCCATTGAGCGAGAGGACATTGTCGAGGCGGCGGTTTCATTTCCCAACGGTCTTCCCAAGGCGGTTCGGGTCGCCGGACCGGACGGGAATGAGGTTCCCGCGCAGTTGGCGAATGGCAAGATAGTTTTTCTGGCCCGAGTGCCATCGGTTGGTTACAGCGTTTATGATGTGCGGCCCGCCGAGACACCTGGCCCCTCGACCTTCAAGGTAACCGAGTCGTCGCTGGAGAATAGTCGATACCGCGTGAACCTGGACCCTAATGGAGATGTATCCGGAATTTTTGATAGAAAGATCAATCGCGAGTTGCTGTCGGCGCCGATCCGGCTGGCAATCTCCACTGATAATCCACGTCAATGGCCGGCGTGGAACATGGATTTTGAAGACGAGCAGCGGGCACCCCGAACGTTCGCCGGCGGGCCGGCAAAGATCCGGGTTGTCGAGAGTGGACCGGTTCGCATAGCCGTCGAGGTAGATCGTGAAGCGGAAGGTTCCAGGTTTATTCAAACCATCAGTCTCTCCGCCGGAGACGCCGGCGATCGCATTCAGTTTAGTAATCTAATCGATTGGCGGACGAAACAGGCGAACCTGAAAGCTGTTTTCTCACTGGCGGCGGCAAATAAGCTGGCTACTTATAACTGGGACATTGGCACCGTCCAAAGACCCAACGCAGCGGAGCGTCAATTCGAAGTCGCCTCGCACCAATGGATCGATCTCACCGATGAAAGTGGATCTTTCGGCGCGACAGTTTTAACCGATTGCAAGAACGGATCCGATAAGCCGGACGACCGCAGCATCCGGCTCACCCTGGTGCGAACCCCGGGAACGCGCGGCGGTTATGCAGACCAGGGAACGCAGGACCTGGGCCATCATGAGATCGTTTTTGGGATCGCAGGACATGCGGCCGGCTGGCGCCAGTCGCACACTGACTGGCAGGCTTATCGCCTCAATCAGCCGCTGATTGCTTTTCAGAGTCCCCGGCATCCTGGTCCATACGGCAAGAGCTTCTCGCTTGTCAAAGTCAACAATGATCGAGTGCGGGTCCTGGCGCTGAAAAAAGCGGAAGCCGGCGACGAAGTGATTCTTCGTTTGGTGGAAATGGATGACACCCGGGCAGACAACGTCCGCATAGCCTTTTCCGCGCCAATCAGTGCCGCCCGCGAGGTTAACGGTCAGGAACAACCGGTTGGACCAGCAGCAGTAAGAAATGGCGAGCTGGTGGCGTCCTTCGCGAATTACCAACCACGCACTTTCGCTCTGAAGCTTGCCCCGGCTCGCAGCAGAATCGCTTCCCTCCAGTCGCTGCCCGTGCCTCTCGACTACGATTTGTCGGTTGCTTCCAGAGTAGGCAGGCCGGCTGACGGTAGTTTCGATTGGACGCCCAACAATCAGGGTGCCTCGCAAGGTGGGGCTTTACCCGCTGAAGTGTTGCCGCGCGAGATAGATTTCGCAGGCATTCGTTTCAATCTTGCGGCTGCGTCAAAACCAAATGCGATCTTGTCGCGCGGCCAAACAATCAACCTTCCAGCAGGCAAGTACAACCGTCTCTACCTGCTGACGGCAGCGATAAATGGCGATCAGAAGGGGACTTTTCGTATTGGTGACAAGTCGACAGATCTTACGATTCAGGAATGGACAGGCTTTATCGGTCAGTGGGACAACAGAATCTGGAAGACGACAGAAGAGACAATTCAGCAGCGCCCGGGAGCGCCGGCCTCGCCGGCAGGAACGCCGGTGAGAACCCGCCTCAATCCGTACGGCGAGATGCTGGGACTGCGGCCCGGTTTTATTAAACGGGCGGACGTGGCCTGGTATTCCTCACAACGCCGCGCTGCTGATGGCCGGGCTGAGCCATATGCCTACTCATATCTGTTTGCTTATGCGCTTGATGTCCCGGCTGGTGCGCGAACGCTGGTGGTCCCGGACAACGAGAGAATTCGTATCCTGGCGGTGACGGTTGCCGACCAGCCATGGGTAGTGACGCCGGCCCAGCCGCTGTACGACACGCTCGAGCGTAATGAGCATTAGAAAGCGAAATCCCAGCAGAAGGAAAAAGCATTCAAGCAGAGAGAATTTGCAAGTCAGAAACGGGGCATTCAAGTCGGGTAAATTTACAGGTCGGGAAGGGGGCAAGCGCACTCTCAACTACGGTCACACTCAATCTGCAGCGCGCGCCCCCGCTCAAGGAAAATGGGCACAAACTTTGGAAGCAAACATTCAAGCAGAGTGAATTTGCAAGTCAGGAAGGGGGCAAGCGCATTCTCAACTACGGGACGCTCAAGATATAGCGCGCGCCCCCGCTCAAGATCCAATGCCACTCATGATGGAGTGACCTACTCTATGACATCGACCTTATTAAACCCGAGACTATGACTTCGCACCTTGAGCGGGGGCGCGCGCCGTATCTTGAGCGTCCCATAGTTGAGAGTGCGCTTGCCCCCTTCCCGACCTGCAAATTCTCTATGCTGAGTGCTTAAAGCTGAGGAAAAAGTGCATGATGAAAATAGTCACATTTACGATCGCTACACTATTTTTGTTTTCGCTACAGTCGCAGATAAAGGTCACTTCCGAGCATAACAACAACACCACAGCGACACGCTCGTTCAAGTTCAAGAGTGTCCCTCCGCCATCCAAAGATGACGCTGCTGCGAAGGCGAAGTTAACGCTGCTTGATGGTGAGATTGATCCAAATGGAGCGGACCTGAGCGCGTTAACCGATGGCGCTGTGCCGACGGAAGAAGATCAGCCTGCGGCAAACCTTTTCTTTAACGCCGGAACCGGCGGAGGCCGTTTTCGCATCGACCTGGGCAGCCCGATCGAAATCGCTCAAGTCAATACCTATTCCTGGCATCCCAACACGCGCGGGCCGCAGGTGTACAAGCTCTGGGCCAGCGATGGGACCGATGCAAAGTTTAATGCGGAACCCAGGGGAAGCATCGATCCAACCACCTGTGGCTGGAAGCTGATCACGATTGTCGACACACGTTCGAAAGAGGGAAACGATGGTGGACAATATGGTGTCAGCATTGAGAACCCAGGCGGAAGTTTAGGGAAATACCGCTATCTGCTATTTGATTGTTTTGTTACTGAGACTGCGGACGATTGGGGTAACACGTTCTACAGTGAAGTGGATGTGGTGGCGAAGTAGCGGCTGATCACCAGGCACGTCGCTTCGGTTCCGCATTGTAAAAAGGCATGGCTCCAGTTTGGGAAGCTACCCAGGCTGCCCAGCAATTGGCTACGGTACTGATCTCTTTCAAGTCCGCTCCTCGCAGCCAGGCATGCGTGAGGGCAGCAGTAAAGGCGTCACCGGCGCCCACAGTGTCGCGTACGTCCGTAGCGAATCCCGCATGTTCCAAGACTCGATCGCGGGTTGCCAGTATGCTTCCCCTTGCTCCGCGAGTTATACACACCAATCCCAGATCGAAACGGGCGGCAAAGGCCTTTAGGCTGGAACCCGTGGTCTCGGCTAATCCAGTTATCGAAACAACTTCCGCGAACTCAGCTTCATTGAATTTTGCGATTGTGGCCAGTGCTAAAGAGTCGAGGATCACCTCGCGAGAGTAGAACGGCGCCCGGAGATTAACGTCAAATACGCGGATGCAATCCTGTCGAGTTTCTCGCAGGAAACCCTGTATCGTTGTCCGCGAAGCCATCGAGCGTTGACCGAGTGTGCCAAAACAAACTGCGTCTGCTTGTCGCGCCAACTCTTTCCATTCTGCTGTCAGGTCAAGCGCGTCCCAGGCAGCAGGTTGACTGATCTCAAATTCTCCCTGCCCATCAGCAGCAACTGTCACTGCGGCGGTACCAGTTGGGAGCAGGGAATCAGTTTGGATATAAGTTGTATCCACCCCTTTTCCCTGGAGCTGTTGTTTCAATTCCTTACCCGGCTTGTCGTTGCCTATTCGGCTTAAAGCTATCGCATGTTGACCCAACAAGGATGAGATGTACGTGAAGTTGAGCGGCGCCCCGCCGAGGTGCCTGCCGGCCGGCAGCAAGTCCCATAATGCTTCTCCGATGCCGATTATTGTTCGCCGGTTAACAGATTCATTCTTCATTCAACTGCCGAAGTTGTGAAAAAATTGAAATCGCTTGGAGATTACCACTCAAGATACGGAAATTGCAGGTTGGGAAGGTCCCAACCTGCAATTTCCGTATCTTGAGCTTTTATTGCCATCCGCCGCCGAGCGCTTTATAGAGTTGGACCAGCGATAATAACTCATTGCGTTTTGTCTGAGTCAGGTTAAGCTCGGCACTGAAAAGATCACGATCAGCATCCAGCGCGTTGAGCAGTGTATCGACGCCGCCCTGGTACCTAAGATACGCGAGCCTTGAACGGTCCTGCAGAGTGGTCACCAGCAGTTCCTGTTGCGTTCTGATCTCTTTCTCTCTGCGATATTGAACCAGAGCGTCCGACACTTCGCCGAACGCTGTTCGAATCGTTTGCTGATACTGGACCAGGGCCAGCTCCCGCTGCGCTCGGGCAAACTTCACGTTCGATTTGAGCCGGCCCGCGGTGAAAATGGGCTGCGTGACCTGGGGCACAAAACTCCAGGTTTTACTGGCGCCCCGGAACAGGCTGGACAGTTGATCGCTTTGAAATCCCAGCATTCCGGTCAAACTAATGCGCGGAAAATAGGCCGCCTTGGCAGCATAAATAAGAGCGTTCTGGGCCACCAGATTCTCTTCTGCCGCGCGAATGTCGGGGCGGCGTTCGAGCAATGAAGACGGCAAGCCGGCTGGCACTGCCGGCAGTTCCTGCTGATTGTTTAGCGATTGGCCCCGAGGAATCGGCCCCGGGTTATTGCCGAGCAACAGACTAATCTGGTTCTCGGTTTGTTCTATCAAGCGCTCAGTATCGGGAATAATTTGTGAGGCTTGATAAACCAGTTCCTCTCCCTGACGCACATCCAACATGGTCGCGACACCGCCTTGCTGGCGGATCTTGATGAGGCGAAGTGAGTCTTCTCGCGTCGCGAGCGTGCGTTTGGCAATATCGAGTTCACTGTCGAGTTCGATCAGGCTGAAATACCCGGTCGCTACATCGCTCACAACAGTGGTCATGACGGCTTTACGATCTTCTTCCGAAGCTCGCAATTCCGCGCGCGCAGCTTTCGTCTCTTGCCGCAGCCGGCCCCAAATGTCCAATTCAAACGTCAGTAGATTCAGCAGAATGCTGCCAAAACTTCGTGCTTGCCCGCCCTGACCGCTAAATCCAAACTGACCATTGCGAGATGTACGTGTCGTCGTAAGATCGGCTCCAGCTTCAAGCTGGGGAAATTGATTTGAACGTGCCAGCCCGAGGTTCGCTCGTTCTGCATTTATTCGCGCGACGGCGGCGCGAAGATCGTAGTTTTGAATGATTGCGGTCCTGACGAGCTTTTGCAGTTCTTCGTCTTTGAAAACCTCAAACCATTTGAGGTCGCCGATAGAATTCGGGTTGGGCGTAGTTGTTTCGGCGCCACGAAAAGAGTCCGGCGCACTGACGTCCGGCCGTTGATATTTTTTCTGACCGGTAACGCTGCCGGCCAGCAAACTGCTGACCAACAACGCGGCTACCAGGTTTCTTCTCATCATTCTGCTCTCACACAACCACGAAACCGCGTTTCAATCTCCTGCGGCGTGCCCCGCTGCCGGCGAATTGATCTCGGGCGCAGGTTTCTTACTGAACCTCATCATGAGGTTTTCCACCATGTAGAAAGAAACCGGAATGATGAAGATCGCGATCAAAGTTGCCGCCAGCATGCCGACGATGACCACAGTACCCAAAATCCGGCGCGCCGCTGCGCCTGAGCCTGACGCAAACCAAAGCGGAAAGCAACCCAGGATGAAGGCAAAGGAAGTCATCAGGATCGGCCGCAGCCGCAGTCGCGCGCCTTCCAGGGCGGCATCGATCAGGTTGCGCCCCCGTTCCAATTCCGCCTTGGCAAATTCAACAATCAGGATCGCGTTCTTGGCAGCGAGACCGATCAATACGATCAAACCGATTTGGGCATAAACGTCCAGGTCATAACCCCGCAGCAAGAGGCCCAGGAAGGCACCGAAAATTGCAATCGGCACTGTCAGCAAGACAGAGAAGGGAAGAGACCAACTCTCGTAAAGTGCCGCCAGAATCAGGAAGACAAAAACAAGCGATAGGGCAAAGATGCTTAAAGCCGTACCCGAGGCTTTCCTTTCCTGGTAAGAGAGATCCGCCCAGTCATAGCCGATTTCCGGAGGCAGTGTTTGTTTGGCCACTTCCTCGAGAGCGGCCATTGCTTGTCCAGAACTATATCCCGGGGCCGCAGCCCCGATTACCTGCGCCGCGCGATAGACATTGAAACGATTCGTGTATTCAGGGCCTGCGATTCTTCTCGTGGTTACCAACGCGGATAGAGGCACCATGTTCTGATCGTTGTTTCTAACGAAGAATTGTTCGATGCTCCGCTCGTTAAGTCGATCTTCCCCTTCGGCCTCGAGAAACACTCGCCACTGTCTGCCGAAGCGGTTGAACTGATTTAGAAAAAGACCACCCAGATACGCTTGCAGCGTTTGATAGACATCTCCTACGGCCACGCCTTGCTTTAGGACTTTGTCGCGGTCAACGTCGGCAAAGACCTGGGGAACAGAGGCCGAAAACGTCGAATTGACGCCAGCTAGCTCGGGACGCTTGCGGGCTGCCTCAAGGAATCTCTGTAAATTTTGATCTAGAAAATCTATCGATCCGCCGCTTCGATCCTGGAGCCAGAACGAAAACCCGCCCGAAGTACCCAGTCCCGGTATGGAAGGCGGCATGAACGCGAAGGCAGCCGCTTCAGGTACTTGGCTTGCGAAATCCCGATTCAACTTCTCGAGAATTGCACGCGCCTGAAGCTCTGAAGATCCTCGTTCATCCCAAGGTTTGAGGGCGACAAAAAAGAAACCGTTATAGCTAGCAGAAACTCGGTTCAAAAGGCTGAACCCGCCGATGGTATTGTAGTACTGAACACCTTCCGTCTTCGCCAGGATGGCCTCAACTTTCCTGGATGCCGCGTCAGTTCTCTCAAGCGAAGCTGCCGGCGGCAGTTGCAGGTTCAAGAATAAATAACCGTAGTCCTCTTCCGGTAGAAAGCTCGTCGGCAAGCGCCGGACGACAAGCCCGTCAATTAATGCGAAACCGGCTAGGACAAGGACACCCACAAGGGCCTTACGAATTAGAAAATGGCTCCAGTTTACATAGCCATGCGTAGCTCGGATAAACCAGCGATTAAAAGCGCCGAAGAAACGACCCAGTGGTCCCTTCGACTCCTTGCGGGGTCTGAGAAACATTGCTGCCAGAGCCGGAGACAGCGTCAAAGCGTTGAAGGCGGAGATGATTACTGAGATCGCAATCGTTACCGCAAACTGCTTATTCAAACGGCCCTGAATCCCACTTACAAATGCGATCGGAATAAATACCGAGGCGAGAATGAGTGCGATACTTATGACCGGGCCTGAGACCTCTTTCATTGCTAGCAGCGTTGCTTCACGAGGCGACATCCCCTCTTCAATGTGGTGCTCGACAGCCTCGACTACAACGATCGCATCATCAACAACGAGGCCAATTGCCAGGACCAGGCCGAAAAGTGAAAGCGTATTGATCGAGAAACCCAGCAACGGAAAAACGGCAAACGTGCCGATTAACGACACCGGGACAGCAATCATTGGAATGAGCGTCGCACGCCAGTTCTGCAGGAATAAAAAGACCACGAGCAGGACCAGAATGACTGCGATGACCAGCGTTTGGACGATTTCACGAATGCCTTCGGTAACGGGAAGCGTGGTGTCGAGTGAAATTTGGTAGTCGAGATCGTTTGGAAAACGCTGTTTCAGCTCCGCGATCGTCTTTTTAACACCCTCGGCTACAGCGAGAGCGTTTGAGCCGGGCGTTTGGAAAACTGCAATGATGCTACCGGGCTGGCCATTGAACCGGGTGAACTGTTGATAGTTCAGCGCGCCGAGATCGATGCGGGCTATATCTTTCATCCGTACTACAGAGCCATCGGGATTCGAACGCACTACGATTTGTCCAAACTCTTCCGGGGTCTGCAAACGTCCCTGGGCACGGACGGTGTAAGTCTTCTCCTTACCCGTGGGCGCCGGCTCAGCTCCCAATTGGCCGGCCGGGTTGACCGTGCTTTGCTGTTGTACTGCACGAGTCAGGTCGGGGACCGTCAAGCCGAGTTTGGCAAGAACATCGGGTTTGACCCAGATTCGCATCGCGTAGTCACTGGCGCCAAAGAGCCGCACCTCGCCAACGCCTGGTACTCGATACAGCGCATCATTGATGTTGATGTTTGCGTAATTTGCCAGAAAGAGAGAGTCATAAGTCTTATTGGGCGAGAACAGCGAGATCACAAGCATCGGCAGCCCGGTCGATTTCCGCAATGTCAAACCAAATTGGCTGACATCGGTGGGCAGATTTGGCTGAGCCTGAGCCACGCGGTTCTGCACATTGACCTGGTCCACATTGGGACTGGTATCGACATCGAAGGTAACGGTGAGGGCCATCGTGCCGTCGTTGGCATTGGTGGACTGCATGTAAAGCATGTCATCCACACCGTTCATCTGCTGCTCGAGAGGTGTAGCCACTGACTGCTCGATCGTCACCGCATCTGCGCCTGTATATGTAGTCGAGACGATAATCTGCGGTGGAATGATCTCGGGAAACTGGGCCACCGGCAGTCCGCGCATTGCAACAAGGCCACCGATAACCGTGATGATGGCGATAACCATTGCCACAATCGGCCGGTTAATAAAGAGTTTTGAGATCATCTATGCCCTACCCGAATATGGCTTGGGGTTTACTGTAACGCCCGGTTTGATCTTCTGCGTGCCTTCAGCAATGACACGTTCGCCAGGACTTAGTCCACTCTCGATAATCCACATTGTGTCCACTCGTTCGCCCACTTTTACCGGTCTAAGGATTACCTTGTTATCGGCTCCTACAACGGCGACCTGGTAACTTCCCTGCAACTCGCTAACTGCCCGCTGCGGAACCAGCAACGCATTTTCTTTTGTGCTGGTCACCGCGCGCACTCGACCGTATTGTCCGGGCCGCAGGACATTCCCCGGGTTAGGGAAGATACCGGCGAGCCGGATTGAACCGGTTTTCTGGTCCACTTGTCGATCTGCGAAATAGAAACTCCCGGAGTGCGGAAAAACACTGCCGTCGGCCAGAATCAACTGGAGCTCAAGCTGCCCGGCCTCTCCACCCTCTTGAGTTCCCAGCAAATTACGTTTTGTATACTTCAGATAATCCTGTTCGCTGAGTGTGAAATAGACCTTGATGGGATCCAGAGTAGACACAGTTGTCAACGTGCTTGCGGTACTGATCAAGTTACCCACTTGTGCCTGCGCAATTCCGGCAATGCCACTAATGGGCGCGATGATTTTGGTAAAACCCAGGTTAAGCTGAGCTGTCTTGGCGGTCGCGCGTGCGTTGTCGATTTGTCCCTTTGCCGTTGCGATAGTTGCCTTGGCAGTTCCGATCTGCGCGTTCGCGGAACGGAGTTGCGCTTTAGCTGCTTCTACTCCCGCGACGGCCGCTTCGACTTGAGCTTTGGCAACAACATTTGTTTGCGCGGCGTTGTCATAATCCTGTTGAGTAACCGCCTTCTGCTGCGCGAGGGGAGCGTACTTATTCACATCGAGTTGCGTCTTAACCTGGTTTGCCCTCGCCTGAGAGAGTTGTGCCTGGGCCTGGAGCAGCTGGCTGTTTGCTTGCGCAAGTTGGGCTTCAGCCTGGGTGACTTGCGAGTTGGCCTGCTCGAGTTGTCCCTGGAACTGCGCGATCTGGCCGTCGGCCTGCTCCAGCGCTGCCTGAAATGGCCGTGGGTCGATCTCGAACAACAGCTGGCCCTTGTTAACGAATGAGCCCTCTTTGTAATCCTGTCTTAGCAGGTAGCCCGTGACCTGCGCCTTTATTTCGGCATTCACCATTCCATCAGTGGTGCCGATCCATTCGCTGAAAATTGGGACATCCTTCTGTACAACCTGGAATACCTCAACTTCGGTTGGTGGTGGCGCGGCCTGCGCTGGACGGTTCGACCGGCCAACGCCGATCAGTGCACCCATGATTACAACCATGCCAATAGCGATCGCGAAAACCAAAACCTTGTGCCTAGCCAAAACACTCTTCAGCCCGTTTAACATGAAAACCTCGTTAGTTGTCCTTTTGGAAAGGACAGGTAGTGTCAAAATTCCCAGTTCATAAAGTCGCAGTCTCAGCAATGCACACTTTTGCGCCAGGGCCCCTTGGCAAAACCCAAAACGCGTAACCAAAGGCGAACTTCATTGTTAGGTGCTGTCCGTCCCAGCAACAGTCTGGCCAAAGCGGTTTTCCGCTGTGATTTGATGAAATGCGATAGAGATCGCCCGGTTGAAGGTATGTTTTTGTGATTAGATGTGACCAGATACTGTCACGTGGCATCTCATCGTCACTTTTTAAAGGCTCAGCTTGTGGGTGTGTTATGTGAGTTTGCGAGATTTCAAAACTTTGTAATCCGCTGTCGCTTCTCGCGATCAGCAATCCATGATTTGACTGTGCTGGCGATTTCACGCGTGCTCTGCTGCACGGTCTTTTCAGGGGCGTCCTTTATGACTTTGTTTCTGCCTGGCTTTACGATTCTTATCATCGAACTCATTAATTAATCACCTCACTGATCAAAAGAGTGGGCAGACTCTCGCCACTACCCCCTTGTTCACCTCTAAGTCTGCCCACTCATGCTGCAAGGCTGCCCCCCTAAGATCCAGGCTTGCACTGCAAGCTTCTTGTCGCAACGCACCGCGCCAAGAGTTCATGCCTTTTTACTAAAGCAACTGCCTTGCCACAATGTAACGCAAGCTGTCAGCTTGCGCTGTTCCTGAAGAGCTACTAAGAGCTTACATTCGTGAAATAGCGGGTTCGTCCCCCAGTGACGACGCGCTTTGGCGAGGACGCAAGCTAATAGCTTGCGTTACACGGTGACGATATTCAGCCAGAGTGACAAGCAGTGGTCACGAGGACTGTGGCTGAGGACGTGTGATACCGAGCTTACGCATACGATGATTGAGGGTCGTGCGATTCAGGCCGAGCCGGGCGGCGGCGCCTTTCGGACCGCCAATTACCCAACTCGACTCGCTCAAAATGCGGAGAATATGATCGCGTTCAACGTTTTCGAGGGTGGTCGCTCCGTTCGTATGATTTGAAGGTTTGGTTGATTCCTTCAACTCCGTGAGCGGTATTTCAAGACTGGAACCGCGCGACAGAATGACGCCTCGTTCCACGAGATTCTGCAACTCGCGAATGTTGCCCGGCCAGTGGTAACTGGTCAGGGCCGCCATTGTCTCTCTCGGCACAGTCTCTATTCGTTTCTTCATCTGCTGGGCAAACTTGTGCGCAAAGGAATGTACCAGTAGAGGAATATCTTCCGGCCTTTCGCGCAGCGGCGGCACGTTGATGGGAAAGACATTCAGTCGATAGTAAAGATCGTTGCGAAACTTCTTTTCGGCTACTAGCTGGGACAGATCGCTGTTAGTGGCTGCCACAACCCGCACTGCTACGCGAAGAGTTCGCGAACTGCCAAGTCGTTCGAATTCCTGCTCCTGAAGCACACGGAGCAGTTTTGATTGCAGCTCGAGCGGTATGTCTTCGACCTCATCGAGGAAGATCGTGCCCTTGTCAGCCAGTTCGAAGCGACCGATACGCCGGTCAATCGCGCCAGTGAAGGCGCCTCGTTCGTGACCGAAGAACTCGCTCTCGAGCAGACCCGTCGGAATCGCTGCGCAATTTACCTTGACCAGGGTCCGTTCACGCCGTTGGCTCAAATTATGGATTGCGTGGGCAATGAGCTCTTTGCCCGTGCCCGTTTCACCATAGATCAGTACCGTCGAGTCAGTTGCCGCGACTGTCTGCACCTCCTGTAGCACGCGCTTGAGGGCGGGACTGTTGCCTACAATCTCCTCGAAGTTATATTCAGTGCGAATCTCTTCCTCGAGATAGAGCTTTTCTTCCTTCAGCTTGTTCTTGAGCGCATCAATCTCGCGAAAGGCCAGCGCATTCTCGACTGCGATTGCCACCTGCTTGCCCACTTGATTGAGCAACTCGGCGTCATCATCCGTAAAGGCGTTCTCGCTCAGGCTGGCCACACCGAGGATGCCCAGCGTGCGGTCATGAGATATGAGGGGTACAGTGCAGCCTGACTTTATGCCGGCACGCATGCCGACCGGATCTGCCAAGTGATCCAGACCGCTCATGACAGGCTTCCGCGTTGAAATGGCGAGCCCCGCCGGAGTACCCTCCAGCTCAATGATTTCATCCTCAATGAAGGCGCTCTCGTCCGCGGGAAACTCCAGGGCAGTAACTCGCAACTTGTTGATTGCGGGATCAAGCAGAGCCAGACCGGCCACATCATGCGGGATCACGCGTCGCAGGCAGACCGAGATGGCGGACAACAGTTCCCGAAAATTCAGGTTCGAGACCAGCGTGTTGTTCACTTCCAGCAGTAATTGCGAACGGTCTCGTTCGTGCGCCAGCTTGTGTTGATGACACTGCGCCTCGATAGCAACGGCAATCTGACTGGCAACCAGTTTGGCAAATTCGAGATCGAGCTCGCGGTAGGCGTCGGCGTCCTCGCTCCAGAAGTTCAGGACGCCCAGCTGCTGATGAGCTGTACTAAGGGGCAGGCTGCAAACCGATTTGACTGGATATTTCAGCAGCGTCTTAGCAAATGGAAAGCGTTCCTCCTGGGTGAGATCGGCAATAACAACTGGCTCCTGTTTTTGCCAGACCCAGCCTGCGATTGATCCTTCCATCGGAACTTCAGCCGGCGGTTCCCATTGCGTTGGCTCGCACGTTTCCAGTAGATGAAAGCGCATCACGTTCCGAGACTTGTCGTAGAGCATCACACCGAGTGCGCGAAATGAGAAGAGATGCTGCAAACGGCAAGCGATGTCGTGGAATAGCTCAGGCATATTGCGATGTGACGCGATAGCTTTCGAGAGCTCGAGCAGCGTCAGGTATTGCTTTGTTTGTTCGTCAGCGACAGCGACTTGACCGGTAGTAATCATCTTGTTCCCCGAATCTGAAGGCCTGTGTGCCCGTTTCGCATACCCGATTTTTGGCAAGTTTGGTATTGAGAATACTTGACCGAATATGCTTGAGCAACTGCTGATAATAAGTCCGATCTATCCTCCTTCGTGTGATTTCGCGGAGCAAAGTCGGTTGAAATCCCCGAAAAACACACGAAATACGCCAACTAAGCACCTCAAATCACATCAACAACGCTGACGATATACGAACACGTGACCGGGAATTGTTGCCACTTTCTCTCTTCCACGGCCCGCCGCGCCCGGTTGTCCACACCATTATCACTGCATTTCCTGGATTTGGCTGGTTCTCTGGATGTGGCCAGACATTTGCCATCGCCGTTCGGGGAGATAATGGCAGTGCTCAGGATAACAACTCATGAAAACTCCAATGCCACCTGTTTCGTAGTCGAGGGCAAGCTTGCAGGCCCATGCGTGGTTGAACTTGAGAAATGTTGGGAACGCGTTACCGCCGCCGGAGAGATCCTGGTTGAACTGTCCAGCGTCTCGTTCGTTGATGCCACCGGCCGGCAACTCTTAAAGCGGATGCACGAAAAGGGAACCAGGCTCATTGGCGCGGGTCTCTTGATCGTATCAATCATTGAAGAGATCCAAACCGGGCAAACTGAGAACAACCTGAGTGCCGCCCCGTCAAAATAAAAGATCCTTTTCCCATTCGCGGATTCATTTTGTTTTTCTTTCGTGTAATTTCGTGGATTCGCTCGATCGCAGCCCGGTAACTTGAAAGTAACCCCTTCTGAATATAAAGGATATGAGCAAAGGCCGAAGGCACCGTGCCGAGGATTCACCCTGATCTTGTAACGCAAGCTGTTAGCTTGCGGGTTGGTTGAGTCCATTCAACCGCTGACGCAAGCTAACAGCTTGCGTTACGCTAGTATCAGCGGCGAGGACACTTGTTTTTCGCTCAGTCCATGCTTAATTGAGATCCGAAGCTAATGCAGTAATAAAGGAGTACCAGTGATAACCAAGGAAGATATTCAAAAGCGTTACCTGTTTGCGAGTGACTTTGATCGGACTTTGAGTTTTAACGATTCCGGGATCGCCCTCAGCGAGCTGTTGGGTATTCCTGGGTTTGAAGAAAAGGTTGCTGGCCTGTCGCGTATAAATCTGGTCCAGCAAGGCGGAGAATTGGCTTACCTGCTATTGCACGACCCCGAATTCCGACGCGTCAGGAAAGAGCACTTGCTTGAAGTCGGAAAACGGATCCGTCTGAAACAGAACATTCAACTTCTGTCCAGGTTTCTCAAGGAAGGCGTTGATGGCTACCGCTTCCTTTTCTATGTGATCTCGGCGGCTCCCGAAGAAGTGATTCAGTCGGCACTGGAAAACATCATTCCTCAGGAACATATCTTTGGCACCCGCTTCCGCTATGATGACGCGTCAGGCGAGATTCAATCGATCGTCCGAGTCCCGGCGGGATATGGAAAGGTGTCGGTTCTTGACGAGCTGCAATCAACACTTCAGATCAGCCACGACCGCGTCATCTATGTGGGTGATGGCAGCTCTGATGTGCATGTAATGCTGCATGTGAACAGGCGCGACGGTTTTACGATCGCAGTTTCTGAGGCCAACTACATCGCGCCAATTGCCCGCCGCACCGTATTGAGTGACGATGCCTCGAGCATTCTCGTCCCTATTCTTGAAGAAATTGCCGGCTGGGATGCCACGCGCATTCGCGCACTGTTCGAGGCGAATGGCCTGGTGATCCAGGAGTGGGACAAGGTGCAAACAGACTTCCTAACCATTCGTGAAGACGCGACCGTTGCCGGCTCAGATGAGTTGGCGGTGGTGGGGGCGTCACTTGTTTGAGTGGCTGGGCTGGCTCGGCACTGCCCTCTCCGCCGGCTCGTATTTATTTAAGCGTCCGGTTACCCTTCGTCGAGTTCAGGCCTTGGCGGCACTGGCTTGGATTGCCTACGGCGCACTCGTGCATTCTTTACCGCTGATCGTCGCCAATCTGATCGTCGGTGTCGTGGCCATGTACTCTTCGTTCCGATCGGAATTCGTGCCGGTCGAATCGAAAACACTTTCAGAAGAAGAAGGGACACCAGGCGCCTAACAAAAGGAGAAACTGCCATGCCCGAGGAACCCTGTCCACATCTTGAGGCCATTACATCCATCAAGCTGCCAAAGCGCAGAGAGTGTGAAGAGTGTGTCAAGATCGGCGCGCAGTGGGTCCACCTGCGCACGTGCCAGTTGTGTGGCGCAACACTCTGTTGCGATAGTTCACCCAACCGCCATGCGACGAAGCATGCTAAAGCGACCGGTCATCCTGTAATTGCCTCGGCCGAGCCCGGCGAGGCATGGCTCTACTGTTATCCGGACGACGCATTCCTCGAGTGGGCCAACTAAAAACTGGGAGCGGATCAGGCCTCGCGCCATCCTGGGAAACAGCGGGCGAGATACCCGGTCCCGCAAACAGCCAAAACGCATGGACCAAGCAATCTGGAGATTCGGCCTGGCTGCGTTCGTCACACTGCTTGTAGTGGTCGACCCGCCTGGCGTCGTTCCTACTTTTGTGGCGCTGACGAAGGATGAACAGCCTTCGCGCCGGCGGGCAATTCTGACGCGCGCGGTGTTGATTGCTTTCGGCGTTGCGATCTTTTTCCTGCTCGCCGGCCGCGCGGTGCTTTCCTATCTTGGCGTAACGGTACAGGCCTTCTCGATCAGTGGCGGAGTGCTGCTCTTTTTGGCAGCCTTGCCGATGCTTTTTGGTCAGCGCGGCGGACTACAGGCGCCCGAACCAACGGAACGCGGCTCAGTCGGGCAAGACATTTCTGTCTTTCCCCTGGCAATTCCGCTCCTTTCAGGGCCCGGCGCTATTGCCACTATTCTTCTGCTCACCTCACAAACCACCGGAGATCCGCGCAGGTTGTTGGCGGCAGTGATTGCGATCGCGGTCGTGTTTGCGGTTTCGTTTGTTTCGTTATACCTCGGTGCCCGCTTGATCGCCTTGGTTGGGGAGGGTGGAGTGCACATTGCCACCCGGGTAATGGGAATCATCCTTGCGGCACTAGCTGTGCAGTATGTCCTGAATGGGATTACCGGTTATTACCAGCTACTTGTTGCCCGCTGAAAGGCGCTCAGACTGATCACTGCGGATGTAAGTTTCACATTTCAACAGGGCTTCTTCCAACGAGGTTAAATAGCGTCCGACGTGCAGTCCGTCAACCAAGGCATGATGTACCTCTACCGAGATGGGCAAGAGTGTGCGCTGGCCCTCCGACGTGAACTTGCCGAAAGCAATCTTCGGCACCGAATCTTCGCGACCCCAATTCCGGGCGTGCGAAAAACTGGTAAATGATATCCAGGGCAAGGTTGTAAAATGAACACGCGCGTCGTCGTCATGTCTTGGCCTGAACGCGCCATCCCCTGAGCGGACCTCGGCTACGGCGCGTTTTGCACCCTGGATGAACTTTCCGAAGTCCTCCAGATAATCAAAATAAACCAGCGTGAAAGTTTCGTTGGGCAGGAGCACCGTTGTCCCACCATTAATCACATCATGGACCAGCACGTTGTTATCTCTCAGGCGGTAGCGGAAAGGTTCAAGCTCATTGGCAATGCGGAGCGCGAAATAGTGGCAGGCCAGAGAGACGCTGAAATCAGGATAGCGCTGGCGGGCCGCCAGAAGGTCTGTCACGTCGACGCGGGTGCAAACGTTAAAATAGGGCTTGTCAAACTTACGATAGAACTCAAACAAATCACGGCGTGGCCAGGTCTCTATATCGAGATAGTGGGACATTTGCCAATTGTAACTCGTACAAACGATCTATGGAACATCGTTAAATGAGATTGTTGAATGGCACTCCGCCTTTAAAGACGTAGGACATTTTCCATTCGTCATTTTCCATTTCCCATTTTCCATTCGCAGATTCGTTTTCTTTTTGTTCTTTAGTGTAATTTCGTGGATCGTATTTCTTCTTGTGAGCCAATACAATCCACTAAATCACACGAAAGAAAAACAAAATAAACAAAATGGAAAATGGAAAATGGAAAATGACGAATGGAAAATGTCCTCACTCTTCTCCCGCCAGCGCCGCGTGGGGCAGTATTTCGGGCGGGATGGGTTCGAGAAAGCGTGATAGCGCCGGCAGCGAGTCGCTTTCCGGACCACGATAAACATTCACCGGATAGACAAAATGAAGACTCCGTTTGGCTCTGGTGGTCGCAACATAAAGCAGTCGCCGCTCTTCCTCCAAATCATCGAACTCATCCTGGAAACGGTTTGAAGGAAACCAACCATCAGTCATCCAGATCACAAATAGTGTGTCCCACTCCAGCCCTTTCGCTGAATGGACCGTCGACAATGTAACGAAGCCACCGCGTCTCGGACTGTTTCCTTGAGTTGCGTCTGAAGGGTCAAGCGCCACGTCATCAAGCAACCTGGCAACAGTCTTGTAGCGTTTCGCGATTGTTTGGAGATGTTCGAGATCACGGCCGCGACGTTGTGCGTCGTCATACTTATTCTTCAAGAGTGGCCGGTAAAAACGAAGCACGGTCGAGAGTTGTTCGCCCGGAGATTTGCCTTCTACAACCCCGGTCAACACACGTGCCAGCCGCGTTAGCTGGGCCTGATAACTCGCGCGCGCGGGGAATCTATGCAGCTTCTTGAAGAGCGCCTCTTTGGTTCGCCCGGATCGGAATTCCCTTCGCTCGACACCCAGGTGATCGAGTATTTGATAAACGGTGGCATCACCGATATGTTCAATCAGCTTAAGCGCGCGAAACCATGACAGCGTGTCCGAAGGCTTAACGACGACACGCAGGAAAGCCAGCGCATCTTTGATATGCGCGGATTCGGCGAACTTTATGCCGCCAAACTTCCGGAACGGGATCCCGTGCCGGGCCAGTTCTATCTCGAGGTCAAAGGAATGCGCGCTCGAGCGAAAGAGTATAGCTATGTCGCTGAGTGGCACTCCCTGCTCGCGCAGCTCTCCGATTCGCTCAGCCACGAAACGCGATTGCTCGTTTTCGTCGTGAGCACTCACCACTACCGGCGACTCGCCCCCTTCGATATGTGAAAACAAGCGTTTTTTATAGCTCTCTTTGACGTCGGCGATAATCGCATTTGCCACGTCGAGAATTGGCTGCGTGCTGCGAAAGTTCTCTTCGAGTTTGATTATCTGAGCCGATGGAAAGAGCTTGGGAAACTCCAGCATGTTCCGGTGACTGGCGCCGCGAAACGAATAAATCGACTGAAATTCGTCACCGACTACGGCAACATTATCGTGTGTCGCCGTCATCAACCGCACGATCTGCGCCTGTAGCTTGTTGGTGTCCTGATATTCATCCACCATGATGTAACGGTACTGGTCTGAGATCTGTTCGCGCAGGGTCTCGCTTGCTTCGAGCGCCTCACGGAACCGCACCAGCAGGTCGTCGTAAGTCAGCATGTGACGGGTGCGCTTGAATTGCTCGAACGACTTGAAAAGTTCTTCGAGGCCGGTGCGCTCGTCGATGTATTGCGGATAACTATGATTGAGCACCTGCTTTAGCGAGTTCACTTTGTTGACCATCGTGCTGAAAATTGCCGCGATGGTGCGCTTGCGCGGGAAGCGTCGCTCTTTGCTGAGACGGATTTGGCGGCGCAACAGGTCAATCAAATCTTCCGTGTCGCTCTGATCGAGTACGGTAAAGTTACGCTGGACGCCCGCTGCTTCCGGAAACCTCCTTAACACTGAGTGGCCCAGCGAGTGAAAGGTCCCACCCGAAACCCGTTGGCAACGCGCGTCGGCCAGGGCCGCTGCGCGCGTGAGCATGCTCGTTGCCGCGCGGCGGGTGAACGTGAGCAAAAGAACGGACTCAGGTTTCGCGCCTGTCTCTACTAAGCGGGCGACACGGTAGACCAGCGTCCGCGTCTTGCCCGTGCCCGCTCCGGCAACGATTAGCAGCGGGCCCTCGGTGGTCATTACCGCCTTTAATTGTGCTTCGTTTAGTTCCTGCTCGTAATCTATGCCGGGTGAACGACCGGCGACTACGGCGCGTTTCAACACCAGCCTGCCGGTAAGAGCGGGCGCTGTTTTTCCCAATTCGAGATTGCGCTTGATCGTTTTGAGCTCGTCCGCCAGTTCCGCAATCGACTTGTATCGTTCCTTGGGTGTTTTCTGAAGCGCCCTGGCAAGCAGTCTCTGAATATCGAAGGGCAGGGGCGTTTGCCCCGAACTCTGAAACTTCGGCTCTTCGTGGAGAATGGCGTGCATTGTGTCGATCCGGTTTTCGTGCACGAACGGACACTTGCCGGTCAGCATCTCGCAAAGGACAACACCAAAAGAAAAGATGTCACAGCGGAGATCAACCCGCTGGCCGAGAAGCTGTTCCGGCGACATGTAATTGACTGTCCCCAGCAGCGTGCCCGACTCTGTCTCGACTCGGAGCAGGGTTTTCTGACCGCTATCGGCGGCCAGCGCCCTCTCGCGTTGGGCGACGAGTTTTGCCAGGCCAAAGTCCAGAATCTTTGCGTAGCCGTCGCGCCTGATCATCAGGTTTTCAGGTTTCAAGTCGCGATGAATGATCCCGGCCTCATGGGCCTTAGCCAAACCTTCGGCTATTTGTAAGGCGATATCGACAGCATCCTTGAGCTGCAACGAGCGAGACCTGATCTTCTGACGCAGAGTCTCTCCCTCTACATACTCCATTGCGATGTAAGGACGGCCATCGTCTTCGCCGACCTCATAAACAGTAAGAATGTGCGGATGATTTAAGGCCGATGCGGCCCGAGCCTCTTGCAGAAAGCGTCGACGGCGATCTTGTTGTGAAACGTATTCGCGCGGCAGCAACTTGAGCGCAACTACACGGTGAAGTGTTTTGTCATATGCCTTGAAAACCTCACCCATACCGCCGGCGCCTATCGGCTCGACTATGCGGTAGTGCGCGATGGTTTCTTCCGCGATGGGTTTCATGACCGGAGGAACAAAGAGAGCCTTAGTCTAATCGAAAATAAGCATACGAAGAAACCGGCTGAGAAGATGCGGGCATCAATGCCGGTAACGAGCGTTTTTGTTTTAATCCGGAAGAAAGACAGATCCACGAAATTACACGAAAGAATTCGTGTTATTTCGTGGATCGTATTCCTGATGCGGAGGAGGCTTTTCGACTAGGCGCCCACACCTGCGCGTACAGTTACAGTCTGACGCGCTCGATCAGAACCGAATCGCCAAACTCGTGTGTGTAATACCCGGCTTTGTCCAGCTCATCCGTGGCCCGAGAAAGCGTTGCATCGTCGAGGAATGCCCGCAGCAACTGGTAGTGGCTCGTGCCTGGCTCGTGCGTGCCCGAGAGGATCGCGTCAACAATCTTGAGCTTACTTTGAGCCCCCAGATGCTCTGTTGCTAACCCTTCACCGCCGCGCACCTGGTTGTTTTCCCGGGCGGCGTGCTCAAGCGCGCGCACCACACTGGTTCCGACAGCAATGATACGACCGCCCTTTGCACGTGCCCGGCAGATCTTCAGCGCAGTTGTCGCTGGAATACGATACGGTTCGTCGAAGGGGAGAAGTCTATCAAGCTCGGCGTCACCGGTTGAAGAAATGCCCGCGGCAAGCGTGAGCGTCGCAAAATCCGCTCCCCGTTTTCGCATCGCCGCGAATAGATGCCAGTCGAGAATGAACCCCGCCGATGGCGGCTCGAACGCCACTGGTTGACCGGCGATCCGCGTCCAGACGTCCCAGAGCGCGAGTGGTGAGTCGATGTGCGCGTACTGAATCGGTCTTCCGTGATGTGCCAATCCGGCCCAGACCTCATCAGCTGATCCGTCAAACAACAGAGAGAGCCGGCGTGAGTGTCCCAACAACCGTTCTACGGTGGCACGGAGTGGACCGAGCACGATCCCGTCTCCGGCCGCCAACTCTGGTGGCGGTCGCCGATCTTCGGTCCGGATATGAAAATCTCCCTCGCCGAAGACCACAGCGTTGAAGCGTCTGACATCTTCGGGCCTTAGTGAAGGCCGGCCGGCAAGCCGCACCTCGATAGGCAAGCCAGTTCTAATGTGAAAGCCCTGTAGGCTCGCCGGAAGCGTTGCCGCGTCGTTCGCGATGACCAGATCATTCGGACGCAGGAAATCGACGAAGCCGGAGCGCCTGGCATGGCCGATATGTCTGTTTGAATCGACCACGAGCAACTTGGCTTGCGGCGGTCGCTGAATGGGGTGATGTGCGGCAATCATTCAAGCTACCTCCCGACAGGCAGGGTCCGCGTCTCGCGATGTGCTGACCTGGCCGGGCGTTGGGAGCGCTGCTGCTACGGCGGCCAGCAATTCAACCGCGGCCACGGCGGGATTCTTTAAAGTCGATGGATCTGCATCGGGTATGGCTGCGGCGTGCATTGGCGTATCCATATCGCTAGGATCGAGCGAAAGAAAGCAGACGCCATCGTCGACATGTTCTTCGCCCCAAATTCGAGTGAGATGATGCAGGGCCGCCTTGCTTGCGCCGTACGAACCCCAACCGGGATAGGGATTGATGGCCGCATCGCTGGAAATGTTCAGGACAACGGCCCCACGGCCTTCCCGAGCCGCTGCTGCCAGCGCGCCCATCAAGGCTTTGGTGAGTCGAAAGGGACCAAGAACATTTGTAGTGAAGGCGCGCTCAAGGTCCTCACACTCTGTATCGGAAAGCATTGCCAGGGGAACCGGACCGAGATCAGAGGCATTATTAATGAGAACGTCCAATCCCCCGAGCTCCCCCAGGATCTGTAATGCGATTGGGTAGATGTCTTCCTTAGAAGAGACGTCCCCGACGATGCCATGAGTTCCAGGGTGCTCCCGCATCACCAGTTGGACGCGGTCGCGACCCCGTGCGACGAATGCTACTCGCGCTCCCCGCCTCGATAATTCGTAGACCAGGGCTAACCCCAGTCCCGAAGTGCCGCCGGTGATGGCGACGCGCAGGCCCGCAAACAGATTATTGGTCTGCTTAGATCTTTCATCAGTGTTAGGGGAAGGATTTGCCATTGCCAACCTCCTTAGTTTCTAAAGGAAACCCTTTACTTAGTCACAGGCTAGCACTGCATCTTGACTTTGTAAAGAGATTCCTTTAGAAAGTATCTATGCGAACTGAAAAAGAGCAGCCGGGTGAGCGCAGGACGCGACGGGCGATTGTGAAGCTGCTGAAAACTGAGGGACCGATCGACTCCTCGCAGCTCGCAAAACGGCTGGGGTTGACGGCCATGGCGGTTCGTCAGCATCTCTACGCGCTACAGAGCGAAAGCCTGGTCATGGCGGAAGAGCGTCCGGTGCCGCTCGGTCGACCGGCGAAATTCTGGCAGCTTACCCGAGAGGCGGATCGATTATTTCCGGAAGCGTATGCCGAGTTAAGCGTCGCGCTCATCGACGCCATGCAGGATACGTTTGGGGCTGAAGGCTTGAACCGGGTGCTCGTTTCCCGCTGCGCGCGTCAGCGGACCGACTACGCTCGGCGAATTCGGGCCGGCGATCCTCTTGAAAAGAAGCTCAGGGAACTGGCACGCCTGCGCACTGAGGAAGGTTACATGGCTGACGTGAGGCGGGAGCAGGATGGGAGCTACCTGCTGATTGAGAGCCACTGCCCAATCTGTGCCGCCGCCAATGCCTGCCAGGGATTCTGCTCGACCGAGCTTGATTTATTTCGCTCGGTGCTTGGTCCGGGTGTTAAGGTCGAGCGCGTGGAGCACATCATCTCGGGCGACCGGCGATGCGCCTATCGAGTCACACCTGTAGTCGCGCGCCGCTCGAGAAAACGCGCTTAGTCATCCACGAAATAACACGAATTCGTTCGTGTGATGCGCAAACAGGAAAGGGAATACACGAATGTCACGTCATTTCGCATTTGATGAACGGACCTATAATTATCTTCTCGAGACCTCTATCCGCGAGCCGGAGATAGCGCGGCGTTTGCGCGAAGAGACTCAGCAGCGGGAAAACGCCCAGATGCAAATCGGCCCGGATCAGGGTCAATTCATGCAGTTGCTGGTGCAGCTTTTGCGCGCGAAGAAAACAATTGAGGTGGGCGTATTCACCGGATACAGCGCGCTGTGGGTGGCAATGGGCTTACCGCGTGATGGTCGTGTCATCGCCTGCGATATCAGTGAGGAGTACACCTCAGTTGCGCGACGATACTGGAAAGAAGCGGGTGTAGATAAAAAGATCGAGCTAAGAATCGGCCCCGCCCTCGAAACATTGGACGAACTGGTCAGGAGTGGTCAGGCCGAAACGTTCGACTTTGCCTTCATCGATGCTGATAAGACGAACTACGAGAATTATTACGAACGAGCCCTGCGGTTGCTGCGCGTTGGTGGATTGATCGCCATCGACAATACGATCTGGTCAGGCAAAGTGGCTGATCGCGCCCAGCAGGATGATGACACGGTGGCGATCCGCCGGTTAAATGAAAAGCTTTTTCGCGACGAGCGGATCACGCTCTCTATGCTCACCGTAGGAGATGGTCTGACCTTGGCATTGAAGCGTTAGCAGATGGACGTAACTAGCAAGTCCGAAGCGGGCTAGCAAACAAGTGTAAAAGCATTTTCCATTTTCCATTTGTGTCCCAATTTGTAATAAGTACCAATTAGAAAGAAACGGAATGACAAATCAGAAAAACTTCTAAAGTGATTTAATCGTTGTTGCACTTCCATGTTGAATTTGCGAATGAGAAATGGAAAATGGAAAATGGAAAATGGTTTTCGCTTGTTCCGCTTGCCCACTCCCCAACTTGCCAGTTATTTTTCGGCGCCTTTCTAACCTCGGGGTTAATAACTCCACTTTCATGATAAACTCTGGAGTTCCCGCCGACCTGTAAAAAGGTCGTCAGAAGACCTATTCAAAACCGTTCTTTCTCCGGGAGATTCTGTTAGTCACTGCAATTGAGCCGTCGTTCTATTATGGATGCGACCGCAAAACGGAGCAGTCTGATACATTCACCAAACAAAACAGCGGCGCCGACCTCAACTCAGGCAAAGCGGCTTGAATCCTATTTGGGCCAGGTTTTGATCGTACTGGCAGTAGCTGCCGTCTATTTCCTTGCCGCCAGGCTGGGATTGGCATTCGCCTTTATTCATTCCAATGTCTCACCAGTATGGCCGCCAACGGGGATCGCGATCGCTGCCGTTTTGTTGTTCGGCAAGCGTGTTTGGCCCGGGATTTTCCTGGGAGCCTTACTCGCCAATGCTGTAGCTCCCGTGAGTCTTCCGGCGGCCGCAGGGATTGCATTAGGAAACACCCTTGAAGCCGTCCTGGCCGCTCTGCTCCTTCGTTTCCTGGCTTTTCATATCTCCTTCGATCGAGCGCGCGATGTCTTTAAGTTTGTAATCGCCGCATCCCTATGCACCACAGTCAGTGCCACGATGGGCACTCTCACGCTCTGTTTGAGTGATGCTGCGCGCTGGGATCAGTTTGGCTTGCTTTGGTTGACCTGGTGGCTGGGTGATCTGACCGGCGCTCTTACCGCAGCACCATTGTTGCTTACCTGGAGTGCAAGATCCGAAAGCCGTGAGACGGGTGCACGTTACGTTGAAACTGCGCTCCTGATACTACTGCTTTCAGTTTCGGCGCTGGTGGCTTTCGGCGGATCTTGGCCCGCGCCATTGCACTACTATCCATTGACTCGTCTGATCATACCCTTCCTTCTTTGGGCAGCTTTCAGACTCGGTCCTCGCGGCGTGACGCTGGCTATCGCTTTATTGTCGACTGTCGCTGTCTGGGGAACCGTGAACGGCGCCGGCCCCTTTATCGGAGCTACTCCGAACGACTCGCTGATAACTCTTCAACTATTCATCGCGACGAATGCCGTCACCTTCCTGTTCCTTGCCGCTGTCGTAGAAGAACGCAGGCTGGCTGAGGAAGCACGGCGTGTGGATGAAAGACGTTTGGCCACCAATCTCGCCATCAGCCGAATTCTGGCCGAATCCCCGGCACTGAACGATGCAATGCAGCGGATTCTCAAGTCGATTGGGGAAACTCTGGGTTGGAAAATTGGCGCGATGTGGACGCTTGACCATCAGGCCAACGCGTTACGATGCCTGACTATTTGGAGCGCCCCGGGGGCCAATGCGAATAGATTCGAATCCCTGACCATTGAGCGGACATTTGCACCAGGCATTGGTTTGCCGGGACGCATATGGCGTGACCGGTCTCCCTGTTGGATTCCCGACGTCGCGCTGGACGACAATTTCCCGCGTGCGCCCGTAGCGCTCGCTGAAGGATTGCATTCGGGATTTGCTTTTCCAATCCTGGCCGGTGAAAAGTTTCTGGGTGCGATGGAGTTCTTCAGCGAAGAAATTCGCCAGCCCGACAATGCTCTGCTGGCGATGTTTGGCAGCGTGGGAAATCAGATTGGCCAGTTCATGGAGCGCCGGCGTGCTGAAGAGAAACTGATCGAGTTTTTTGAAAACGCCACCGAAGCTATTAATTGGGTCGGTGAAGACGGCACGATCCTGCGGGCAAATCAAGCTGAATTGCAAATGCTAGGTTATTCAGCAGAGGAGTATATCGGCCGGAATATCACGGAATTTCACGTGGACCAGAAGACAATCGCGGACATCCTCGAACGTCTAAGCGCAGGCGAGACGCTGCAAATGCGCCCGGCGCAAATGCGACGAAAGGATGGATCGATCGTCGATGTCTTGATTAACTCCAGCGCCTACTTCGAGAATGGCAGATTCATACACACAAGTTGTTTCACGCGTGACGTGACCGAACAGCTGCGCGCCGACAAGGCCCTGCGGCAGCTGGCCTCAATTGTGGAAACTACCGACGACGTCATCATCGGGAAAGATCTGAATGGAATTGTCACCAGCTGGAATGCCGCATCTCAAAAACTCTATGGCTACACAGCAGGGGAAATGATTGGCACGCCTGTCTCCAACCTTATTCCGCCCGATCGGCCCGATGAAGAACCTGAAATTCTGTCAAGACTCCGCCGCGGCGAAAGCGTCGATCACTATGAAACTGTCCGCATGTCAAAGGACGGCAAACTTATTCAGGTGTCGCTAACCGTTTCGCCGATCCGGGATGCGAGCGGTCAGGTGATCGGCTGTTCCAAAATTGCCAGAGACATCACCGATCGCAAGCGGGCTGAAGCAGAGCGCGAGGCGCTGTTGAGGCGTGAGCATGAAGCCCGGGCCGAAGCCGAGGAGGCAAATCGAGTCAAGGATGAGTTTCTGGCTACGCTTTCTCATGAATTGCGAACCCCTCTAAATGCGATTTTGGGATGGTCCACTCTGCTGCGAAACGATAAGCTCGGTTCAGATGATGCCAAGAGAGCAGTTGAGATTATTGAGCGCAATGCGAGGGTGCAGAGTCAATTAATTGAGGGTGTGCTGGATGTCTCGCGCATCGTCTCGGGAAAACTCCAACTCACCGTGAGGCCGCTGTACCTTTCCAGTGTAATCGAGGCGGCTATTGATTCCATGAGGCCGGCGGCCGACGCCAGGAACATGAGCCTTCAGGTGCCTGGCGTTGAACATGAGCCGCTTGTTTCGGGCGATGCTAACAGATTGCAACAAGTGGTTTGGAACCTTCTTTCGAACGCCGTCAAATTCAGTCCGCCGGGAGGCGAGATAACAGTGCAGCTGCAGCCTGCAGGTGACGAGGTTGAGATCGTGGTGCGGGATACTGGTCAGGGGATTAGCGCGGAGTTTTTGCCTCACGTGTTTGATCGTTTTCGCCAGGCGGATTCCAGCACCACCAGAAAGCATGGAGGACTCGGCCTGGGACTCGCGATTGTTCGGCATCTGGTAGAGCTGCATGGTGGCTCAGTAACAGCGGACAGCGAAGGCGAGGGTAGGGGCGCGACTTTTCGGGTGTCGCTGCCGTCCATTAGAGAGGATAGCACTCTTCGCCGGCCGCTACTGATGGCCACCGGACCGGCAAGCATTGATGCGACACTTGCACTGGCTGGTCTGAAGGTTCTGATAGTCGAAGACCATCCTGATGCGCGCCACTTACTCACCGAAATGCTATTGACCTGTAATGCAGAGGTGAAAGCGGCAATGTCTGCCGCTGAGGCGCTGAAACTTGTGGGTGAGTGGCAACCTGAGGTCGTGGTTTCCGACATTTCGATGCCCGACGTTGATGGTTACGAGTTCATACGTGAGCTGCGAGCGCTGGATCGAAATGGAGGTATTCCAGCCATCGCAGTCACCGCGTATGCCCACGCCGAAGATCGCGAGCGAGCATTAGCGGCTGGATTCCAGAGTCACCTGTCCAAGCCGGTCGAATTATCTGAACTCGTGCTTTCAATTGCCGAGGTTACCGGCCGCCCGAATCTTGATCAGAACGATTTGGTAACCTTAAATCGAAAATAAAGAGATAAGGACCCTTAACGCCAGTGTAGTTTTCGTGTTATTTCGTGGATCGCGCAGCGCGCCAAATGGAAAGACGATCCACGAAATTACACGAAAAAGACCATCCACGAAATCGCACGAACAATAATTGAATCAGGCGCCCTTTTACTCAATCTGGAACCGGACTTCCTGAGAAGCCGTTGTCTTTGCGATGCGATCGGTTGCAGTCACGCGCAACAAATACTGACCAGGCGCGAGGGCCAGGGATATATCTTCGGCGTAAGGAATCCGTTTAGGGTCAGTAATACCGTCCATAGCCGGCCGTTGGTTATGGCTCGAGATCAACTGGTCATTGTCATTGAGAATCTGTGTTTGTACCTCAATATCGGGAGCGGGGCTTTCCCCGGTGGACCAGGCTGCGTTGTAGAGATAGGTGAAAAGACGGAGTTTCGAGTGCCGTTCGAAGCGGTTATCAATTTTGAGTTGGGCCTTGGCAAACATCTCGCCCGGACGCGCGGTTTCGCTCCCGGAACCACTTTCGCCAATCACCAGACTGCTTAGCGCCAGCTGTCCTTTCGAAAGTTTTGGCACTTCAATCCACTGCGAAGCCCGGCCGATCTTGCCTGCTCTATCACGGGCCGCAACTCGCACTTGATAAAGTCCGGGTTTAATCACTAATTGGTTGAGGTAAACAACATGATGGGCATCGTTTGGTCTTGCTTCAGACGACCTGTTTGCGACCGGCAGTCGATTCAGAAAAGTGCCTTCAGGCTTTCCGCCTTCGGTAAAAATGACTCCAGCGATGTCGATGAACTGAGACTGTCCCTTTGTGTCGGAGGACCCAGTGAGATCTTCCACTGGAATCTGAACCAGAATGGTGAGCACTTGCCCGCGTTTGGGATCGTCAAAATAGCCAGCGGTGAGAAAGGTAGGTAACGGCGTTCTGCTGTACGCGTCTCGGATCGCGGAAACCAATTCTTGTAAAGGAAACCCTGATGGATCTGCAATTGCCTTCGCCCGTGCTGAGTCCGCCTTAGCTAAATCTTCACTAAAAAATCCACGCTGCACAGCAACACTTAATTCGGGATGATTCTTTACAATCACCGCCACTTTGTGAAACTTTTTCGTTTTCAGCAAAGATGGATCCGGCCGCCAGCCAAGCAAGTAGTATTCAGAAGTTTCGCCCAAGGCGCGTTTGAGGCCTCGCAGTGGATCATTACTGTTCAAAAAGGCACGCCCGCCGGTGACGGCAGCCGCAGAAACCAACGGTGCCTGTCGGGCCACATCGCCGCCGAGGACTCGACCAGCTTCTGTTCCGGAAACAGAAGCTTCGTCACTCGAGGCATCGGGAAAGCTGGTGCTCAAGCCGCCCGCGCCGATCGAATAGATGACCACGCCTGCTCTAAGTGCGGCATCACTTATGCGTTCGAACCTTACCTGAGCATCGGTGTTATTAGCATCATATTGAAAGCCGTCGGAGATGAAGATTGCGAGCTTGCGACCCTTCACATTCGCTGCTGACCGCACAATATTCTCGAGTGCGGATAAAGTAAAAGTAGTAAGAGAATCTGCTTGCGCGACGATTCTGCGAGCCCGGCTCCGCACCAATTGTTCAGCTGCGATGGCGGCCCGGCTAATGTTGGTTTTCGCGAGTCCCACGAAAAGAGTACTCATTGAAATAGCCACGAAATGATTCAGAACGTCAGGGTCGTTCCCTTCAATTGCAAAAGCCTGCTCGATACTCATCTGCGGCCGCTCGCCATCAAACATCGATGTAGCACGAAATTTAAGCCGCGCAACCGCTGCTCGCAGAGTCTCTTTATTGCTTGTCAGTTGCTGAAGAAATCCAATCTGTCCACTGGTGGAGGCGATCAGCACCTGATCTCTTGTATCCATCTCGTCGATGAATTTCAGGAGCATGCTCCGTGTCCTTGAAATACTTTCGGGTGACAGATGAAAGTCGTCGAGCAGGAATATGACGGTGCGACCTACACTGACACGCGCCGGTTCTGAAGTTGGCGCCGAGCCGGTCCTTAATGGCGACTTATCGGCAGTTTGCTTGTCCTTTGCACTACCGGCGGTCACCAGTTCAAAGAAGGAGACTGCTTGTAATTGTCCGTCGACTCGCAGTTCGAAATCCTCCCGACGAAGATTCGGCGGAACCTTGCCCTTTTTGTCGAAGACGCTGATACCGGTTTGCACCAGATCAGTGCTAACCCTAATCACATCAGAGTTGTCCGCTGTTGAAGATGCTTGTTGACTGCTTGCTTCTTGTGCTTTTGCAGCGACAAGGAAAGTCAGTAACAGGACTACGACCGTCAGCGCCTGTGCGGGATGTTGACGTTGGGATTTGCTTTGCGGGATCTCGATTAACATATGTTTCGTACTGTGACTCAAGTTGACCTCCACGCGAGACAACTCTCCCCTACTTGTGGATCATCAACTGACTCTTGAAGAGAAAAATTCCCTCAAGAACGATAACATGCACATCATCAGACTTGTAGAGCGTTTTGGATATTTGTTTCAATGGCTTATCTAAGCCTCTCATCGAAGGGTAAAAGGAGCAGGCTATTGTTTGGTTTTTCTTTAGTGTGTGTTCGTAGATCGTATTTCAACGTGAGCCGAACGACGATCCACGAACTAACACGAACTGTTCTTTATTCAAGTTCGTGTTATTTCGTGGATCGATCTGTTTACTCACAAAAATGCTCAAGAAAACAAGAAACTCGGAATTGCCCACGCTTGACTCTGTATTTCGTTACAGGGTTTACAATGTCAAAGGAAATGAAATCAGTAAGGAAATGAAACTAGTCAAGGAAATCAATCGCTCCCCGGCCAATACTTCCTCGCACGATCAGCTGCAGGCCGCGGTGGATCCCGTTTGCGGCATGAGGGTTAAACCAGGCTCGGCCGCCGGCTCCTGTGACTACAAGGGAGAAACCTACTACTTTTGCAGTTCACATTGCCTGCACAAATTTCGCGAGGATCCGGAGCGGTTTCTCAATAAGTCGACCGGACCGATGCAGTCGCAACCGGTCGCAATTCAACGTGAACCAAAATCTACAACCAAGATCGAATACACCTGTCCGATGCACCCGCAGATTGTGCGCGATGGTCCGGGTAGTTGTCCCATCTGTGGAATGGCCCTGGAGCCGCGGACGATCACTCTCAGTGAGGAAGAGAATCACGAGCTAAAAGACATGCAGCGGCGGTTTTGGGTAAGCGTCGCGTTGACCGCTCCAGTTTTCGTGATTGGAATGAGCGACCTAATCCCGGGAGCACCACTGCAGCGCGTCTTGGCGCCGGCCCTTGTGTCATGGGTCCAATTGATTCTGGCTTCACCGGTGGTGCTTTGGGGTGCGTGGCCCTTTTTCGTGCGTGCCTGGCACTCGGTAGTTAACCGAAGCTTGAACATGTTTACGTTAATCGGGCTGGGCGTGGGAGTCGCGTTCGGTTACAGCGTTGTGGCCACAGTGACGCCGGATATCTTCGCAATCTCGTTTCGTAGCCACGGCGACACCGTTCCGGTTTACTTCGAGGCAGCCGCGGTTATCACCACTCTGGTGTTGCTGGGCCAGGTGCTGGAACTTAAAGCGCGCAGCCACACCAGCTCCGCCATTAAATCGCTGCTCGGCCTGGCGCCCAAAACCGCGCGTCTAATTTCGCCGGACGGCAATGAGCATGACGTACCCCTGGACCAGGTGAAGGTCGGCGATCTCCTGCGAGTTCGTCCCGGAGAGAAGATCCCCGTCGACGGAGTGATCATTGAAGGAGCAAGCGCTATTGACGAGTCGATGGTTACAGGCGAGCCGCTACCGGTTGAGAAACAATCCGGCGAACGAATAATTGGAGGGACGGTAAACGGCGCCGGAAGTTTTGTGATGCGAGCTGAGCGCGTCGGCGCGGATACTCTGCTCTCACAAATTGTGCAGATGGTAGCCGACGCAAGACGCAGTCGGGCTCCGATTCAAAGACTTGCCGATCGCGTTTCAGCTTACTTCGTGCCCGCGGTAATCATCATCGCCATCGTCACGTTTATTGTTTGGGCCACGGTCGGTCCAGAGCCGCGGCTGGCGCATGCGCTGGTCAATGCAGTCGCTGTCCTGATTATTGCATGTCCGTGCGCGTTGGGTCTGGCGACGCCAATGTCCATCATGGTGGCAATGGGTAAAGGAGCCCAGGCCGGTGTGCTGTTCAAGAATGCCGAAGCCATAGAAGTGCTTCACAAGGTGGATATTCTGATTGTTGATAAGACAGGAACCTTGACGGCAGGAAAGCCCAAGCTCTCGAGCGTTGTAACCGCGCACGGAGTGGACGAAGCGATGATGTTGAGGCTCGCGGCAAGTCTTGAAAGAGCTAGCGAGCATCCATTGGCGGCCGCGATTGTTGCTGGTGCTCAGGAGCGTAGCGTGCAACTAACGAAAGTCACTTCCTTCAACTCCGTGACGGGTAAAGGAGTCACCGGCGAGGTCGAGGGACATCGAGTTGCGCTGGGAAATCCCGGACTAATTTCTGAGCTGGGAATCGATCCGGGTGAGCTTGCCGCTAAAGCCGAAGAGTTGCGAGCCGATGGGCAAACGGTCATGTTCGTTGTCATCGACGGTCAGGCTGCGGGATTAATCGGAGTTGCTGATCCGATTAAGGAAAACACGCCTGAGGCAATCAAGCAGCTTCGCGAACAGGGCGTGAACATTGTTATGGTGACAGGCGATAGCCAAACGACGGCAAATGCAGTTGCAAAAAAGCTGGGCATCGACAAGGTGCTGGCCGGATTGTTGCCCGATGAAAAAGTGGAAGCAGTAAAGCGGCTTCAGACTCAAAGGCATGTTGTCGCCATGGCTGGTGACGGCATCAACGATGCGCCTGCGTTAGCTCAAGCTGACGTGGGAATCGCTATGGGCACAGGCACAGATGTAGCGATGATGAGTGCCGGTGTGACGCTGGTGAAAGGAGACTTGCGAGGGATTGTGCGCGCCCGACTGCTGAGCCGGTTAACCATGCGTAACATCAGGCAGAATCTCTTTTTTGCTTTCATATATAACTCGCTCGGCGTTCCCCTGGCTGCGGGAGTGCTTTATCCGTTCTTCGGACTGTTATTAAACCCGATGATTGCGGCCGCCGCCATGAGCCTGAGTTCAGTTTCAGTAATCGGTAATGCGCTACGCTTACGCAGTGCGCGACTATGATCCACGAAATCATACGAAGTAGAAAAATCATTTCGTGTGATTTCGTGCGTCGAACACTGCAAGAGGAAGGCTAAGAACCTTGTTTTCCGACGGACTTCTTCGCGGGGCTTTGCACAAAAAGTCCAAATCCCACCCACGGCAGAGACTGTGTCAAAAGTCGGGGGAACGAATCCCACACACGGTAGTGTGTGGATGGTTCAGATCCTTTCTATGTAGAAATGAATCTCAAGTACGGCGCGCGCAGCGCGTAGGCTCTTTGAGGGATGCATTTTAGATAGGATCTGAACAATCCACCGACTGGCAGTGGGTGGATGCTTCAGATCGTCTCTACTCTGAGATGAACCGCTGGGAACTCGCTAAATCCCACCAACGGCAAGTTGGTGGATTGTTCAGATCCCTTCTACACCAGAGTGCTTCATTTACTTTTGCGCGCGGAGCGCGTCAGTTTTTAAGGAGACGCATTGTAGAACAGGATCTGAACAATCCACACACTTCCGTGTGTGGGATTAAGACCTGCGTACACGTGACTCATTGTAGAGACCGATCTGAAGCATCCACCGACTGCCCGTGGGTGGGATTTGGACCTTTGTGCAAGCCCCTTCGAGGCTGAAAATTCAAGAGCAACGTCAAATTGGCGACTAGACCACTTGAGATTGTCAGTCACAACAGGAATACTAGAGCTTTCGACAAGTAATTGAGAGGAGAGAAGTCATGGCAAATGTAAAACCCGTTCCCGAAGGGTATCATTCGGTAACGCCGTATCTGATTATCAACGGAGCCGTCAAAGCAATCGAGTTTTATAAGAAAGCGTTTGGCGCCACCGAGTTGTTTCGCATGGAACACGGAGGAAAAATCGGCCATGCCGAGATCAAGATTGGCGACTCGCCGATTATGCTGTCTGACGAGCAGCTGGAAATGGGCTATAAAAGTCCGACAACCCTGGGCGGCACACCGGTAAGCATTATGCTTTACGTCGATGATGTCGATACGATCTTCAAACAAGCCATCGCTGCCGGCGGCGAAGAACAAAAGCCGCTGCAAGACCAGTTTTATGGAGATCGATCCGGATGTTTGAAGGATCCTTTTGGCCACGTGTGGAACGTTGCCACTCACACAGAGGATGTATCTCCGGAGGAAATTGAGAAACGATTGGCGGCCGGAGCTCACGGGGGTTAACTGCCGCGGCGCCTTGGAGACGCGGGGACGCGGGGAAGGGGAGACGCGAGGACCCGGGGAAATGGGAACGCGGAGGGTATGCCAGGTATCGCTGCATCGCCGCGTCCCCCCTTCTCCCCTTCCGGCGGTCTCCGCAACAAAAAAGCGCCGAAAATCGTACCAAACTTGAGGGGAACCGGGGACTAAATTTTCAATGTTCATAGAGATGGCTGCTGCGAAGCGCAGAATCCTGGACCCAACGCTTAACCGTTCGCAGCACTGCTGCCGCAATCCCGATTTAGTTAGATCTTCCTTGAACCATAGAGATATGAAATACGAGCACGTCTTGAATAATCGTTTCAGAATTGCGCTTTTCGCAGTCGGACTGTCGGCAACATTGCTGGCAGGCTGCTTGAATAAGGCGCAGCAGAACTTCGAGCGCCCTCCGGCTCCTGTCCAGGTAACCGTAGCTGTCAGCCAGGACGTGGCTACCTATCTGGACGCGATTGGCAAGACAGTTGCTCGTGAAGTTGTCTCGATTCAGCCCCAGGTCTCAGGCCGCATAATTAAGATTCATTTCACCGACGGCGCGAATGTGAAAAAGGGTGACTTGCTTTTTACCGTTGATACGCGACCGTTCGAAGCCAATCTCAGACAGACCCAGGCCAACCTTTCACGGGACGCAGCGCTCAAGAAACAGGCGGAAGCCAATCTTGTCAGAGAAGTTGCACAGGCGAAATGGGGATATGCCCAGGTTGAACGCTATCGAGTGTTGGTCGAGCAGGGCGTCGTCCCCCGCGAACAGTACGAGCAATTGCGGGCAAACTATGATGCTCTCAGGGCGAACGTGGAAGCGGCTCGCGCAAATGTGGGCAGCGCGGACGAGACGATCAAAGTGGATGCAGCGGC
Organism: Pyrinomonadaceae bacterium; assembly: GCA_035644135.1. Taxonomy (GTDB): domain Bacteria; phylum Acidobacteriota; class Blastocatellia; order Pyrinomonadales; family Pyrinomonadaceae; genus PSRF01. The sequence continues at coordinate 31,223 of DASQPD010000010.1, read as the reverse complement.
TATTGAGAACGCTAAGGTGCAACTCAGCTATTGCTACATTCGCTCGCCCATCGACGGCCGGGCCGGACAGCGGCTCGTTGACCTCGGTAATGTTGTCAGCCCCGGCGGTTCAAACAATTCGAATTCCAGCGAAAGTGCCAATGGCACTTCAAGCAATTCGTTGCTGGTGATCGAACGGCTGGATCCAATCTATGCTGACTTTACGATCTCGCAAAGCAACCTGACGGCAGTTCAGCAGCAGATGAGCGCCGGCACATTACGAGCCGAGGTCCGGCTGCCCGATGCGGCGGATGAACCGGTCGTTGGTCAGCTCACGTTCCTGGATAATGCGGTCCAGAATGCGACCGGTCAGGTGAATCTTCGCGCGACGATTCCCAATGTCGCACATCGATTTTGGCCAGGCCGATTTGTAAACGTTCGTCTAGTGCTGAACATGATTCACGATGCAGTACTCGTTCCTGCTTCCGCGCCGCAGATGTCCGCCAAAGGATCATTCGTCTACGTTGTAAAGCTTGACTCGACCGCTGAGCAACGTCCGGTATCATTAGGTCAGCGACAAGGTGATCTAATCGTTATCGAGCAGGGGGTAGAAGCCGGCGAACGAGTAGTGACAAATGGCCAGCTTGGCGTAACTCCCGGCGGCAAGGTCCTGATTGAACAACCACGCAACACGGTTAGCCCCGCCACAGTTGCCGGCGACGGGTCGAAATCATGAATCTTTCTGAACCCTTCATCCGCCGGCCGGTGATGACTGCGGTGTTGACTCTCTCAGTCATCCTCTTTGGAGCGCTAAGTTATTTCCAGCTTCCGGTTAACGACCTGCCCGCGGTGGACTACCCCGTGATCCAGGTGCAGGTGGGTTATCCGGGAGCAAGTCCGGATACGATCGCCAACAACATCGCCACCCCGCTCGAACGCCAGTTTATGCAAATAAACGGGCTGGAGGTCGTGACCTCGAAGAGCACGCAGGGAGTAGCGACCTTCACACTCCAGTTTGCACTCGATAAGGATATCGATGCAGCTGCGACTGACGTGCAGACGGCGATCTCACAATCGATCGGCAGTCTTCCGGCTGACCTGCCTTCGCCGCCGACCTATTCCAAAAGCAATCCCAACGACCAGCCGATCATGTACATCGCGCTGACCAGCGACTCGGTTACGCCCGGGCAACTCTATGATTACGCCAGCACCCAGGTGGGCCAGCGGATCAGCATTCTGCCGGGCGTATCACGGGTAAATGTTTACGGGACGAAATCGGCTATTCGTATCAAGGCCAACCCTTCAGCGTTATGGGCCCGCGGAATTTCGATCGACGATTTGAGCGCCGCCGTCAAGGCCGGCACCAGCTACACCGGCGCCGGACAACTGGACAGCGCTTCCGGGACCGCCATCCTCCGTCCTCGTGGCCAACTGGAAAACGCCGAACAGTACAGCAATTTGATCGTTGGCGGCACCAGCCGCTCGCCCATTTATCTGCGCGATGTTGCGAGGGTTGAGGACTCAGTTCAGGACGAGCGGGTGAACATGCGTTTTTGGGTGCGCGGCTACCCGGTGCCTTCAGCGACTGTGATTGTGGCGGTCAATCGCCGGGCCGGCGCCAACGTCGTGGAGGTCTCGAAGAGTATTCACGAGATCCTGCCGATGATCAGTGCGGAATTGCCAGGTTCGATTCGAGTCACGCCAATCTACGATCGCTCGCTGAACATCGTCCACTCGGTCGCGGACGTGCAGACGACCCTGATCATCGCGTTCGTGCTGGTAGTGATGGTGATCTTTGCTTTCCTCGGACGCGTAACGGACACACTCATTCCGGTGGTTGCCTTGCCGCTTTCGTTGCTAATTACGTTCATGGCGATGAAGGTGCTGGGCTACAGTCTCGACAACTTGTCTTTAATGGCTTTGACGCTGGCCATCGGGTTTCTGGTAGATGACGCTATAGTTTTTCTTGAAAATACCGTGCGCCGGATGGAGCGCGGCGAGCAACCCTTCGAAGCGGCAATCAACGGGGCCAGGGAAATCAGCTTCACGATCATGTCGATGACCATCTCGCTCGCGGCCGTTTTCATACCGCTGGTGTTTATGAGCGGCCTGGTCGGACGAATCTTCCGCGAATTTGCGATCACGATTGTGATTGCGATCCTCGCTTCCGGTCTGGTGTCGCTGACGCTGACACCTTTGATGTGCGCGCGACTGTTAAAGGAGCGCGGAAAGGGTGCGAAGAAGACCTGGGTCGAGCGTGTGATCGGCGGGATCGAGAAGCGGGTGCTCGCCATGTACGGGGGATCGCTTTGGTGGTTTTTGCGTCGCCGTTGGATCTCGCCGGTGATTTGGGTGATTTGTCTCGCCGGGACGATCTGGCTGTTTTTGTTGGTGCCTAAAACGTTCCTTCCGCCGGGAGACAGCAGTGTCATCTTTGGAGCATTTATCGCGCGGGAGGGATCGTCGCCGAAACAAATGCATGCCCTCCAGGATCGTGTTGCCGAAGGCTTGCAACAGGATCCGAATGTCATCACCGACTTTACGATGACCGGCGCCACCGGCTTCCTCGCCGCGAACCAGGGCATCACCTTTACCTTCATCAGGCCCCCGGCAGAACGGAAACCAATTGCCGAAGTGACGGCCGAGATGATGGGCAAACTCAACACGATCCCCGGCGTGATGACATTCCTGCGCCCATTCCCAGTGCTCGAGATCAGCACCGGGGTCACCAGCCAGCAGCAAGGCCAGTATGCTTTCACGGTCTCCGGCGCCAGTCCCAATGAAGTCTATGACGTGGGCCAAAAGCTGATGGGCAAGCTCATGCAGTATCCGGGCTTCCTGACGGTCTCGTCGGACTTTTACAACAATACCCCCAACCTGAACATAGACATTCGCCGCGATCAGGCTAAGACCTACGGTGTCTCTGAGGCACGAATTCTAACCCTGCTTCGCAACGCCTACTCCCAGAACTATCTTTACCTGATCAAAAAACCGGAGGATCAGTATCAGGTTATTCTGGAGATCGAAGACGCGGCGCGCGAGAATGCGGATGACTTGTCGCTGCTCTATATCAGGTCCGATGATGGTCAACGTTTGGTTCCGCTCAACGAGTTGGTCACGTCGAAATCGATCCTGGGACCTCAGGTGGTGAATCACCTGAACCAGTTCACCAGCATGACTCTCTTTTTTAATCTCAAGCCGGGCGTGGCTTTGGGAGATGCGACGAATTTCATCACTAAAGCAGCGTCTGAGGTTGTGCCGCCCGGTGTACGCGCGGAGTTGCAAGGCGAGGCGCAGACTTTTAGCAACACTGTGACGAGCCTGACGATCCTGATGGCCCTGGCCGTCTTTGTGATGTATGTGATTCTGGCGATCTTATACGAGAGCTACGTGCACCCGCTGACAGTCCTTTCAACTCTTCCTACGGCGCTGGTGGGTGGGCTGTTGACGCTGGTGGTGTTTGGCCAGCAAGCCTCGCTCTACGCCTTCGTCGGCATGTTCATGCTGATGGGAATCGTCAAGAAGAACGGGATTATGATTGTTGACTTTGCTCGCCAGCGGGTTGAGGCGGGCGAGTCTGCTGAGCAGGCGATTCACGATGCCAGCATGGATCGTTTCCGCCCCATTCTGATGACTACGCTGGCGGCAGTTTTTGGCGCCGTGCCGATCGCCCTGGGTTACGGGGCCGATGGTTCTTCACGCCGGCCGCTCGGGCTGGTGGTGGTTGGCGGGCTGGTGGTTTCGCAATTCATCACCCTCTACATCACTCCGGTGATTTATCTCTATCTGGAAGAGTTTCAGGAAAAGGTTCTGGACCGCACTTCATTCTTCCGCTCGCGCCGCTCGCAAAAACGAAGAGGTGGCGACAGCTCCCGACCTCCCGAGGCAGTACCGTCTGATCTTGCAGTCGGAGATTAGATTTAAACCAGCGAAATGTTCAATCTTTCCTTAAGACCGCTTCCATATCGTCGCTTTCATGAAACGCCACGTGCTTCATTCTCCATGTATGCGGCGTGTGAAATACGCCATGCACTGCTTTGCCTTTGATAATATTGACTCCTGCCGCGTGTTTGTAATCGACGTGCTCGTTGAAGGATGATCCGCGTCGTCGGATACTTGCCTCAATCTTGAACGAAGTCACTTCAAATGGAAGCTGGGGACACAAGAACTCGACCGTGCCTCGGCCCGGTTTGAGATCCAGTCTGTTTCCATCTACGTCAGTCGAAAAATGAGAATGAAGGTTACCGAATATCGAATAAAAGTATACTTCGATCAGCGCATCCTCGAGCGACTCGTGAGCAACGTATTCGACCTCGACCCTGGCCTCGTCGCCGGTGGCGAATGTCGTCGTCTTGCGCCCCTCTGAATTAAAGAAAGCGACAGAAGTTATTTGAGCCGCGGGGAACGCGGCCAGATCGTTGAGTCCAGTCTGAGTCCATGCCGGCATATTGGTAAGCATGTGCTCGTATTCAGAGATCACGTAACGGGGCGGGCCGCTACACGATATCTCACCTTGCCGCAACAAAAAGACCCGATCGCAAAGACTTTCGACGGCACCCAGATTGTGAGAGACGAAAACAATAGTCGTCCCCGACCTTCTCAGTTGATTGATTCGCTCGATGCACCTTGATTGAAACTCCGCGTCGCCAACCGCCAAAACTTCATCCAGCAGCAAGATGTCCGGATCCAAATGCGCCGCGATCGAAAACCCGAGTCGCAAATACATGCCGGAGGAATAACGCTTGACCGGTGTGTCAATGAACGCAGACACACCCGCAAAGTCAACGATGCTATCCAACTTGCTACTGATTTCCCGCCGCTTCATTCCCAGAAGTGAACCGTTCAGATAAACATTTTCACGCCCGGTTAGATCGGGGTGAAAACCTGAAGCCACTTCAATCAGCGCCGCCAGCCTACCATTTATGGAAATGCGACCGGTTGTTGGTGTAGTGATGTTGTAGAGAAGTTTTAGTATCGTACTTTTGCCGGCTCCATTTTGGCCGATGATACCCAACGCTTCTCCACGATTAACTTCGAAACTCACATCGCGGAGGGCCCAGAAATCGTTCCAGTTTCCCCGCAGCCGCCGGCTTATACGCCGCAGTTTGTTCGGAGATGCCTCCGCTTCTGATTCCTGGTAAATGCGGTATTTCTTTGAGACGCTTTGGAATTTCAGATCAATCATATCGAGCTAGACGAAGTCGGCCATTGTCGCCTCAACCTGTTTGAAGTAGAGATATGAGGCAATAAGCAGGGGGACCGAGATAACAGCGGATAGCAGCAGGAAACCACTTTCGGGCGCAGTGCCCTTGAGCATCACTTGACGAAAACTTTCAATGATTCCGACCATGGGATTCAGTAAGTAGAACGACCGCCAGCGCGCAGGCACGGCGCTAAGCGGATAGATCACCGGTGTTGCAAACAACCAAACCTGCAAGAGCAGCGGCACTGCCACGCCGATGTCCCGGAAACGAACCTGCGTTGCTGAAAAGAAGAAAGACACTGCCAGGGCAAAACAACTCAGCACCAGAATGATTGGCACAGCGTAAAGGGCATTAATGCTCAACGGGATGTGATAGTAAAACATTAAACCCGCCAAAAGGGTCGACGCGACGCCAAAATCGAACAGTGCTGCGACAATGTAAGTGATCGGCAAAATCTCGCGCGGGAAATAGACCTTCGTTACAAACTGCGCGTGTCTTACAAGGCTGTTAGTTGCGTTCGAGACGCCGCTTGAGAAGTAGTTCCAGGGAAGAAGCGCGGTATAAGCAAAAATCGCATAGGGTGCGCCTTCGCTGGGTATTTTAGCTATATGCGAAAAGATGAAGGTGAAGATCAGCATCATTGAAAGCGGCTGCAGAATCGCCCAGAAGACGCCGAGCACTGACTGTTTGTATCTGACCTTGATGCGGTGAACGCTAAGTGTCCAGATCAGGTCTTTGTATTGCGGCAGCTTCGATAGATTGGCAAGGAGATTGATTCCCGAAAGAGAAGGCGGCCGGATCTCAGAGATCGGTCGCGCTCCACTTCGACCCACTGACCTTTTGTCATTGATTGCAGAGCTGTTCAAAGTAAATTCAACTCGACGCTTGCTCAGACTTCTGCCTCAGATACTTTTTCAATTCCGCCGCCAAGCCCTGGACGTGCGGTTCTTTCAACACATCATCATGATCGCCGGGAATGAAATGAATGTCTACGCCGCCCTTGGCGAGTTTGCCCCATCCCAAGTGCGGGTCGCGGACCCGATTACGCGGCTGGCGCCGCGCCCGGAAAACTGCTATGCGCCCCTCATAAGTCGTTGGCACAAAGTCTGGCCCTGGAAAATAGACCTCGATAGGCTTCTCTTTGCGCTCCTCAGAGTATTCGGGAACAGAGGTCGAGGTTTTGTCACTAATGTTCGGCTTGCCCTTGGCCTTTTTCTTAATGAAACTAAATTGCTTTCTAAGGCCGAGTAGCGTCAGCCAAACCAGGCGCCTGGCATAGTATGAGAGAATGTAAAAGTAATTGTAGGTGTTCTCCATCACCCAGGTATCGATGACACCCAGTAAGGCAATCTCCTGACCTTCCCTCTCCAGGCTGCGCGCCATCTCGTAAGCAATGTGCGCGCCTCGGCAAAGTCCAATAAACTGGTAGGGCCCCATGGGTCGCACAGCGCGGAGCGCTTCCAAGTATTCCGTGGCTATACGGTTCACGGCAGCCTGACTGTGTTCGCCCTCCAGGTCCTCAGGATACTGGGCTTGCAAGCCAAATACAGGCTGGTTGGCGCCCAGATACCGAGCCAGAGAACGATAGCCCAGGGCGTTTACGTTTGGCATGGAGACGCAGAAAAGCGGCGGCACATTTGGGCCACCGGCCTGAATCTCGACCAACGTGGGCCAGGAAAGGGAGCTAACATCCTGACGCAAAAGACTGGCGAGATACTCGATGCTGGGGTCCTGGAAAAAACTGACGAGGGGAAGGCGCTGGCCGAGTTCTTTCTCGATCTCTGCGACCAGCCGGACAGCCAGCAGCGAGTGACCTCCCAGATCGAAAAAGTTGTCCCGGATGCCGACCGATTGCACCCCCAGAATTCTCTCCCAAATGTGTGCTAGTCGTCTTTCCAGATCGTCGCGCGGAGCTATATGAGCTTTTTCCAGCTCTGGCCTGGCGCCACTGGGAGCAGGTAGCGCACGCCGATCAATCTTGCCGCTTGGCGTAAGTGGAAGCTTCTCAAGAAATACAAAATACGCGGGCACCATGTAATCCGGCAACGTCTTTTTCAAAAGACCTTTAAGTTCGCTCGCCATATGAAACTCAGAGTCATTTGAATCAGCAACGACATAGCCAACCAAATGCTTGTTTCCATTCGCCGCGTGATGCAAAGTCACCACCGCATCTTGCACAGCGGGATACTGTCTCAATGCGGTTTCAATCTCGCCGAGTTCGATCCGGTGGCCGCGCAGTTTTACCTGATGGTCTATCCGTCCCAGGAATTCAATGCTCCCATCAGCCCGATAGCGTGCCAGGTCTCCAGTCCGATATAACCGGGCCCCCAGGTGCTGGGACAACGGATCAGGTACAAACCGCTCGGCTGTTAGTGCCGAATCGTTCAGATAACCGAGGGCCAAACCAGCGCCGCCGGCATACAGCTCTCCTACCACTCCTATGGGCACCGGCTCCAGCTGAGCGTCGAGTATGTACACTTGAGTGTTTGAGATCGGGAAACCTATCGGAATGCTGCCTGCAAACCGCTCTCCGGGCTTCACTCGATAACAGCAGGTGAACGTTGTGTTCTCGGTTGGGCCATAGCCGTTGATCAACTGGCAGCCCTTCAACTCTCGAGCCACCTGTTCTACGTGCGGGACCGAAAGGGCGTCTCCGCCGGCGAGCAGCTGCCGGACGCCACGCAAGCTTTCCAACTCTGTTTCAATCATCTGTTGAAACAGACCGGATGTCAGCCACAGGGTGGTCACGCCATGCTGCCTAACGGCTTCGCCCAGGTTCGCCAGTGACACCAGCCCTGGCGGCATCACCACCAGCCGGCCACCGTTCAGCAGACTACCCCAGATCTCGAACGTTGATGCGTCAAATGAGAGCGGCGCAAACTGCAAGAACACTTCATGCGGCCCGAACTGAATGTAGTTTGTATTCTTCACCAACCGAACCACGCTTGGATGAGTGATTCCGACGGCCTTTGGCTTGCCAGTGGAGCCGGACGTATACATCACATATGCCAGGTTCTCAGCCGTGCCGATGCTATCAGGGCTATCCTCGCGTTCGCCCGCTATCGCTGCCCAATCTCTGTCTATAAAGATCGTCTCGGCGTGGTGAGCGGGCAGCCTCTCTTGAAGATGCTCCTGCGTAAGCAGCACTTTAGCTCCGCCATCTTCAAGCATGAATGAGAGTCGGTCCTCCGGATATGCCGGGTCGAGCGGCAAATACGCACCGCCGGCCTTTAAGATCCCCAGCAGTCCCACGAGCATCTCGGGAGAACGTTCGACGCAAAGGCCGACTATGTCGTCTGGCCCCACTCCGAGCTTGCGCAGATAATGGGCTAGTTGGTTTGCTCTGCGATCGAGCTCGACATAACTTAGCTGACCGGTCTCGGACACTACGGCAATTGAGTTCGGCGTTAGCTCAACCTGCCGCTCAAACACCTTGTGAATGGGTTCTCTGGGAAAATCAGCGTGCGTGCCATTCCGCTCAGTTAACAACTGAGTTCGCTCTGCGTTGGTTAGCAGCGGTAACTGCAAAATCGGCCGCTCGGGATCCGCCACTATTCCTTCGAGCAATCTCTCGAAATGGCCGAGCATCCGTGAAATCGTGGTTTCTTCAAAAAGATCCGTGTTGTATTCAAGCCAGCAGTTCAACCCGCTGGCTGTCTCGCTGAGGAATAGCGTTAGATCAAACTTTGCCGTTCTACTCGCCAGTGCCACGCGGGTGATCGTTAACCCACTCAGCGTCGGCATCTCGCGTGGTGCATTCTGCATGCCGAAGATCACCTGAAAGACCGGCGAATGGCTAACATCGCGCTCAGGATTCAACTCCTCTACCAGTTTTTCAAAAGGCAAGTCCTGATGTGCATACGCTCCCAGAGCAACTTCTCTTACACGTCCCAGCAGCTGGCGGAATGTAGGGTTACCCGAGACGTTTGTACGCAAGGCCAGCGTATTGACGAAAAAGCCAATGAGACTTTCGATTTCAACTCGATTGCGCCCGGCAATGGGCGTACCCACCACAATGTCTTCCTGGCCCGTATACCGAAACAGCAAAGTTTGGAAGGCGGCCAGTGTTGTCATAAAAAGCGTCACGCCTTCGCGCTGGCTAAACTCGCCAAGCGCCCGACTCAACTTCTGAGAAAGTTTTAAAGAGAGGCTGGCACCCTGGAATGATTGACGTGCAGGGCGAGGATGATCGGTCGGAAGCTTAAGCACTGACGGCGCTCCCGCCAAACTCTTCAGCCAATAACCCAGTTGCTCCTCGAGGACTTTGCCCTGGAGCCACTCACGCTGCCATTCGGCAAAATCTGCGTACTGAACTGGTAGTTCGGACAGGTCGATGCGTTGGTTTGTCGCGATCGCTTCGTAAATGCTTGAGAGTTCCCTCCTCAGTATGCCCATCGACCAGCCGTCGCTGACGATGTGATGCATTGTCAGCAACAGCCAGTGATCGTCGTCCTCGATGCGCACCAATACCGCTCGCAGGGGATGGTCGCGGCTAAGATCAAAAGGACGACGCGCCTCAGCAATCGCCAACTGTCGTGCCTCGCCTTCCCGTTCTGCCTCAGGCAGTCCTTTGAGATCGGCAAAGAGCAGTTTGATCTCGTGCGCGCCGGAGACAATCTGAACTGGCTGTCCATCTATTGCCTTGAAAGTTGTGCGTAACGATTCGTGCCGCGCAATGATGGCGTTGATCGTTTGTTCGAGAGCGTTGAAGTTCAGAACGCCCTTTAGTCGCAAGGTCTGGGGAACATTGTAGGAATGATTGTTCGGCTCGAGCTGGGCCAGAAACCAAAGACGCTGCTGGGCAAAAGAGACAGGAAAGGTCTCGGCGCTATCCCGCTCTTCGCGGAATAACCTGGAAAGGAGAGCGCGCCTTTCCTTAAGCGATAGATCTGAGACTTTTGCCAGATTCCTGCTCATTGCTTTAGATCTGCCTCGGACAAAACCTGTGAAAGAAGGGAATCAACCTCTTCGGGCGAAAGTTGTTCGATCTTTGCCGAACCACTTCGTCGTCTTCTAATTACCGGGACTGGAGCAGGTTCGATTCTCTGCTGGAGTTCAACCACTGAAGTGGCCAAAGTGGCGACAGTGGGTGATTCAAACATGCTACGCAAGGGCAGCTCTATTTTGAAGTGCTTCCGAATCCTCGAAATGACCTGGGTCGCGAGCAATGAATGTCCGCCGATTTCGAAAAAGTTATCCTTTATGCCGACGCTTTCGCGTCTGAGTACTTCGGCCCAAATACTTACTAATTTCTTTTCGATGCTGTTTCGAGGCGCTACATAAGGCTGCTCCAATTCCGGGCGAGACTGACCAGGCGCCGGCAACGCGGCCCGGTTAATCTTCCCGTTAGGTGTAAGGGGGAAAGCATCTAAAAATATGAAGTCCGATGGCGTCATGTATTCCGGCAACTGTTTAGTCAGCACTCTTCTGAGCTCCGGCTGCAGGCTCTGCGCTACTTTGCCAAGCAGAGGATCGTTGGCGTATCTATCCCATCGGGCCTCAACTTTCGTGGTTTGCTCAGGCATAACTTCGACGTAGGGTGAAGACCGTTTTCGTAGAATTGCATCAAAAGTGCCGTCACCGGCTAATCCGGCCCACGTTAACTCCACGTCGTAAGGCAGATCTTTGCCGAGCGCCCAAAACTCCTCAGGCTCCACGCCTTGCTGGACATTGTCTTTCTGCAGGGCTTCTCGTAGTTTTCCTGCAGTTTGCAGGCTGGCTTCGGATCCGAGTAATGTCAGAGCTTTGAAATCTGACGCCAGGCGAGCGTCGGGCACCCCTCTGATTGCCAAAATGTCTTGCGTTGTTCTTGTTAATAACTCCTGTATTTCGTCAAGATGCAATTGATCGATCTGCCAGTCTAACCACTGCTGTTCGACGCGCCGAACAGGTTCACCCACACGAAGAGCCACATCATACCGAAACTTAGTCAGTTCATTATGATACTGGCCGCGTTTAAGTTGAATATTGACCTGGCTGATTTGTGGAAGATGACGCCGCAACAAAGTAAACAAAGCTGGATCGATCACCAGCTCCTTCTCCTGCGCGATCCGCTTTTGCACTCGGCGTTGCAATTCGCTCACTGTCAACGACGACGGTGCCGTGTGCACCTGCACTGAAGTATGAAGTGCTCTCAATAATGGCAGGCTGCGCAAATCGCCGAGAAATATCGTGCCTCCAGGCTTGAGACATTTAATCGCGCCTTCAAGCACTCGTACCAAGTAATTGACGGTCGGAAAGTATTGGACAACCGAGTTAAGAATCACGGTATCGAAAGCCTCAGCATCGATGCCCGCAAACTCGTCAGCAGGTTGCTCTGTGAGTGTTACGTTCCGAAGCTCATGTTGCGCACCAGACAACTGCCGACGAAGATAGTCCAAAGCTGTGTTCGACAGGTCGGTGCCGTGATAATGGACACAGTGAGGAGCAATGCGGAACAACAACAAGCCGGTGCCGCAACCGATCTCCAGGACCCGGCCAGGACTTAGAGAAAGTATCCTATCCACCGTCTGATCCAACCACTCACGCATCTCTTCACCGGGAATCGGCTGGCCCGTGTAGCTATTGTTCCAACCAACAATATTAAATGTGGGGTCCTGTGCCTGAGGAATGTAGGTCTCATTCCATACGGCCTGCCATTCAGATACTTGCTCCGCCTGAAAGTTCTGTTTGGGATCCGAATTCGAAACGTCTCGGTTCGGAACTACGTAGGCGACGAGACGTTTGTCACCCGGTTCATCTTCACGAGCGAGCACGATCGCTTCAGACACCTGTGGATGCTTCTTGACTACGCCTTCGATCTCGCCCAGCTCGATCCGGAATCCACGAATCTTCACCTGATTATCAATACGACCCAAATACTCGATGTTCCCGTCAGCCAGATACCGAGCCACGTCCCCCGTCCTGTAAAGCCGACCGGTCGCCTCCGCGTTGAATGGATCGGGGACAAACGCTTTCGCCGTCAGTTCCGGCCGGTGCAGATAACCGCGAGCTAAACCGGCGCCGCCAAGGTATAGCTCCCCGGGCACTCCAATGGGCGCCGGTTGTAGGTTTTCGTCGAGCAGGTAGACCCGGGTGTTCGAGACCGGCCGTCCGATCGTCATCGGTCCAGCGGGAAGTCGTAGCGTAAAGGTTGAATACGTCGTGTCTTCAGAGGGTCCGTAGAGATCAAACACGCGCTTGATTTGCGGCCGTTCGTAAAGCTCATCCACTAAGCTGGCTGGTAGTGGTTCGCCCGCCAGATTTACTGTCTGCACGCTTTCAGGAAGGCCATCCAGCCGCAATAACTCAACCATCGCCGAAGGAACCGTATTGATGAGTTTCACTTCTTTCGCCGCTGGCAAACTCAGCAGCTGCAAGACGTCATCAGCCAGAACTACCTTACCGCCGGAGCTCAGCGGCACAAATAATTCAAAAACAGAAAGGTCAAAACAGATGGAAGTAGACGCCAGCACGCCGCTCAGCTCTTCTTGAGAAAAGACCCCGCCTGCCCAGGCCAGCAGAGCTGCTGCGCTGCGATGTTCAATGGCTACTCCTTTTGGCTTGCCGGTTGACCCCGACGTGTAAATCACATAAGCGAGATTCTCAGCCGCGGGTTTGTTGGCGAGATTCTCCTCGCGCTCCTTGCTTATCTCCGGCCAATCGCGATCCAGGCAGACCACTTCAGCCGAGCTTTCCGGTAGCAGTTGCAAGAGCGGCTCTTGAGTGAGCAGCAATCGCGCTCGCGCATCCTCCAGCATGAACTGCAACCGCTCTGCCGGATAGGCCGGGTCCAGCGGAACATAAGCACCTCCCGCCTTCAGTATTCCCAGCAACCCTACAACCATCTCCAGGGAACGCTCTACGCAAACCCCCACTAGTACTTCCGGTCCCACGCCGCGCTTTTTCAGGTAATGGGCCAACTGATTCGCTCGCCGGTTTAACTCCCTATAACTTAACTGCTGTGATTCAAAGACTATCGCTACCCTATCAGTGGTCCTTTCTGCCTGCTCTTCAAACAACTCATGGACGCATCTGTCGCCGCAATACTCGGCTGCCGTCTGGTTCCATTCAACCAGCAGCTGCTTTCGCTCTGCTTCACGAAGAATCTCCAACTCCCCAATCCGCGTTTCCGGCTCTCGGACGATCCTTTCCATAAGCGTCTGCAGATGCTCCAGCATCCGCTCAATTCTCGCATCATCGAAAAGATCGGTGTTGTATTCAAAAGCGAGATTCAAACTTTCCGCAGTCTCAGTGGCAAACAGCATCAAATCAAATTTTGACGTTCCGCTTTCGGCAGGTATACGCTCAAACTTAAGTCCACTTAGGTTAAACCACTCTCGAGGCGCATTCTGAAATACAAGCGCTACCTGAAACAGAGGTGTGTGGCTGAGGCTGCGTTGCGGCTGCATTACATCAACAAGTCGTTCAAATGGCAGATCCTGATTCGCATAAGCCTCCAATGCTGTCTCGCGGACTTTAGCCAGCAATTGTAGAAAACTTGGATTTCCCGCCAGATCCGAGCGCATTACGAGTGTGTTGACAAAGAACCCAATCAACTCTTCGAGTTCGGCAGAATTACGTCCGGCAACTGGTGTCCCAACTACAAGATCATTCTGGCCCGAGTATCGCCACAAAAGCGTTTGGTAAACTGCCAGCAGTGTCATGAATAATGTTGCACCCTGGCGCTGGCTCAGATCATTAAGTGCTTTCGTTAGGTTCTGCGAAAGCCGCTTGGACTTGCGGGCCCCCTGAAATGTCTGCACGGCGGGCCGGGGTCGGTCCTTGGGCAATTCAAGCACTTCAGGTATTCCCTGCAACTGCCGTTTCCAATAAGAAATCTGTTTCTCCAATAAGGCACTTTGCAGCCATTCACGCTGCCAAATCGCATAATCAATATATTGCACTGGAAGTTTGGATAGCCGAGACGGCCTGCCCAAAGCAAGATCTTCGTACAGTGTTGTCAGCTCTCGTATCAAGATTCCGATCGACCATCCATCGCTAACAATGTGGTGCGTGGTGATCAAAAGTACGTATTCGATTTCTGCTAACCGCAGCAATTTCACGCGCAGCAACGGACCACTTTGCAAGTCGAAGGGCTGCCGCGCCTCCTCGCCCCCGAGGCGCCGGATCTCCGCTTCGCGAAGGTTTGGACCCAGGCTACGTAAATCGCAGGAGGTGAACGTCACCGCGGGCGCTTGAGCAATCACCTGCACAGCCTTTCCGTCAATAACTGAAAAGGTAGTTCTTAACGCCTCGTGACGCATAGTAATGGCGTCGAACGCCCTGCGAAGGTTTTCCACGTTCAGTGAGCCGGTCATCCGAAAAGCCGCCGGCATATTATAGAAAGGACTTTCCCTCTCAAGTTGGTCGAGAAACCAGAGTCTCTCCTGGGCAAACGAAAGAGGCGGATAGCCACCGCGCTCGGCACGCGTGATCGGTGGCACCAATGCGTTCCCGTGTAATTTGCGGAGCGTAAGGGCCAGCCTTGCCACCGTTGGTGCTTCGAACAAACTACGAACCTTTAGATCAACACCCATAGCATCGCGTACACGCGAGATCATCGAAACGGCGAGTAACGAGTGGCCTCCCAATTCGAAGAAATTGTCGTGGACGCCGACTCGAGAAACCTTTAATACCTCAGTCCAGATTCCCGCCAACAACTCTTCGACGTCAGTGCGGGGAGCGATAAATTCGTCGTGCGTTTGCGCATCGTAGTCTGGTGCCGGCAATGCGCGCCGATCTACTTTTCCATTGGGAGTCAGTGGCAGCTTGCTTAACTCGACGTATACTGCGGGCACCATATACTCGGGCAGACGCCCCTGCAAATATCGTCGGAGGTCAGGCGCCAAGCTGGGCCAAATAGTCTCCCGCACAGGACGATTTGCATAACTTTGCCAATCGGTTGTCGTGGCTTTGGCGGCTTGCTCCGGTATTTGAACGCGGGGGACATCATGTCTTCGGATCAGGACGTCATATTCACCAATGGTGCCAGCTTTAGACCAAGTCACTGCGACAGTGTAATCGGAGTTGTCAGCGAGCGCCCAGAATTCTTCCGGATCCTTAGCAGCAGGAGCTATCTCTTCTGACTGTAAAGCGCTGCGCAACTCGCCTACGGTCTCTGGCCCCGTTTCGGAGTGGAGAGTTTCAAGTACGGTGACCTCGGTTGCAATGCGCGCGTTTGGAACGCCGGCGACCAATACAAATTGCGGCTCCGCTTCGTTCAACAACCGGCGCAAGCCCACAAGACTGACGCCATCGTTCTTCCAATCAAGCCGGCGGCCTTCGCATAGCGCTGGCTTTTCCTTTCCTATATGAAGCACTACATCGTAGCGAAACCGCGTCAGCTCGTTGTGGTAGTGCCCCCGCTTCAGTTCGATCTCAACGTCGCTAACCTGCGGAAGCTGATCTTTTAGGCAGAGGAAGAATGCCGGATCAACCAGGAGTTCTTTCTCATGCTCCGTATGGCTTTCTACTCGCTGCAATAATGCCCTTAAGCTGAGTGACGAAGGAGCGTTCTGAAATTCCACTGCGGCGTGCAAAACCTTCAGCAGCGTGAGACTACGGACATCTCCCAGGAATACTGAGCCGCCCGGCCGGACGGCTCCAATCGCTCCCGTCAAGACGCGCAGAAGGTATTGCAGGCTGGGAAAATATTGAACCACCGAGTTTATTATGACGGTATCAAAGCTTCCCGCATCGATACCCGTGAAGTCGTCGCCACTCTGCTGGGAAACTGTGACGTTCCCAAACGATCCTCCAGCCATTGCAATTTGACGTTCCAGATACTCAATCGAGGCTGCTGTGAGATCGGTTCCGTGGTAATTAGAACAGTGTGGCGCAACCCGAAATAACAGCAGACCTGTTCCACAACCGATTTCCAAAACACGTTTTGGCCGCAACGAAAGAATTCTCTCAACTGTTTGGTCCACCCACTCGCGCATCTCTTCGGAAGGAATGGGTTCGCCTGTGTAGCTGCTGTTCCAACCCGCTATGTTAAAGGTTGGATCCTGTGGCGAAGCGGTTTGTCTGTATGTCCCATCCCAAACGTTGTGCCAAAGGCTGACCTGTTCGGCTTGTGAAGTGTGGTTCATCTCAACGTCGGAGTGCTGGCGATCCGGAACGACGTAGGCCACGAGACGCCGTTCGCCGACCATATCTTCTCGAGCGACAACCACGCTCTCGCGCACCGATGCGTGCTGACGAAGTACAGACTCAATTTCGCCAGGCTCAATCCGAAAACCACGAATCTTCACCTGGTCGTCGATGCGTCCGAGATATTCGATATCTCCGTTTGCGAGGTAGCGACCGAGATCTCCGGTCTTATATAGCCGAGCATTTGGATCGTCACTGAAAAGATCGGGAACAAACTTCTCGGCGGTAAGTTCCGGACGATCCAGATAGCCGCGCGCCAACCCATCACCACCAATATGTAACTCTCCCGCTATGCCTATCGGGACGGGTTTTTGCTGTTCATCGAGCAGATAAATCTGAGTATTCGCTATTGGTCTGCCGATGGTGATCGCATTTTCTCCAGCTTCGAGCTTGCATATGGTTGACCAAATCGTGGTCTCAGTTGGCCCATACATATTCCAAAGCGTCACACCCCTCGCAAGTAACTCATTCGCAAGTTCGCGCGAAAGCGCTTCACCACCGCATAGCACCTTCAGACCCGTTTGTCCCTGCCAGCCAACATTAATTAACATTTGCCAGGTCGCGGGCGTCGCTTGCATCACGGTAGCAGCTGAGTCGGCGATTCTTTGTCTTAATTGAATCCCGTCGGCGGCAGCTTCACCATCCACAATCACGAGGCGAGCCCCGGTGATGAGCGGCAGATAAATCTCGAGTCCGGCAATATCGAATGAGAGGGTCGTGACCGCAAGCAATACGTCATCTGGAGCAAGGCCAGGTTGTCGCTGAACTGAGAAGAGGAAGTTTGTTAGCGCTCGGTGGCCAACCGCCACGCCTTTGGATTTTCCGGTTGACCCGGATGTATAAATCACATATGCAAGATTGTCTGCAGTAACCTCATTAACGAGATTCTCCTCGCTGTTTTGGCGGATTAGCTCCCAATCAGCATCCAGCACCACCACCTTGGCGTGAGGCGATGGGAGTTCAGTGAGCAAGCTCTTTTGCGTCAGCAGAACTGTAAGATCCCCATCCTCAATCATGAATGCCAATCGGTCCTTGGGAAACGCGGGATCCAAAGGAACATAAGCTCCACCAGCCTTTAATATCCCCAGCAAGCCGACGACCATTTCTAAAGACCGCTCAGTAAAGATCCCCACCAGAGACTCAGGCCCGACACCTAGTGAGCGCAGGTGTCTGGCTAATTGATTTGCACGAGTGTTCAACTCCGCGTATGTCAGTTGTTGATCTTGAAAGGTTGCTGCAATGGCGGATGAATTTAATGATACTTGTCGCTCAAACAAGTGCTGAACACAAAGATCTTTCTCGTAATTGCTCTTAGTCTCGTTCAAATCAAACAACAACCGTTGTTTTTCTTTTGGACCAATTAATGGAACCTCCGAGAGCCGCCGCGCTGGGTCAGCCACCATCTCCTCGAGGACTGTTTCAAGATGAAGCAGCATCCGCGAAACAGTCTCAGAGTTGAATCTTGCGCGGTCGTAGATAAGCTGCAAGGCAAATCTGGTTCCCGGTATGGCCAGCAGAGTCAATGGATAGCCGGTAGCAGATCCATAACTGCGATCACTCTGCACCTTCAAGTTACCGTTTGCCGTTCGAGAACTGATGCCAACCGGCAGATTTTCAAACACCAGAATGCTCTCAAACAGCGGAGCACCTCGCGGAATCTCTCCCCAGCCCTGAATGTCCAGCAACGAACAGTATTCGTATTGCTGGAGAGCAAACTGTTGCTCCTGGAGACTCTTTAACCAGGCCAGTACTTTTCTGTCGGGAGTTAGCCGCACTCGGAGTGGCAGTGTGTTTATGAACAGCCCTACCATCGATTCGACGCCACTAAGCGTTGTAGGTCGACCCGACACAGTCACCCCAAAAAGCACGTCTTTCTCTAGCGCATATTTGCTCAACAATAGGGCCCAGGCAGCCTGCGTGAGAGTGTTCAGAGTAAGCTTATGTTCGCGCGCGAAAGCGCTCAGTCGCGCCGTACTTTCTGCGGAAAGCTGAATTCGTTCGTCACCGAATTCTATTCCCTGGTGTGCTGTTTCGATCGACTTGTGGTCAATGTCGACTGGCGTTGGTACTGTAAATCCTTCAAGCGAAGCTCGCCAATAAGATTCCCCAGCTTCAAGATTCTGAGCGGCAAGCCACGAAATGTAGTCCCCATATGGACGCTGCTGAACTAGCCTTGGTTCCACTCCGACACAGAGTGATTCGTAAAACTCAAACACTTCTTTCAGCACAATCGAGCGAGACCATCGATCGAGAACAATATGATGACGGCTGAAGACGAACTTATGCGTCTTATCGGAGGTGCGGAAAAGAGCGAGGCGTATCAACGGCGCGGTACCGAGGTCAAACCCGCGACGGCGATCCTCAGCGAGGTACTCTTGGAGATATTGGCCATGTAGCTCGGCTGGCCGGTCTCGCCAGTCTTGCTCATGAACCGGGATAGCGACCTCTCGATGAACAACCTGTAATGGCTTCTCGATATCTTCCCACACGAATGAACTGCGGAGAATCGAATGCCTGTTAATCACATGTTGCCAGGCACGTTCAAAGATCGCTACATCAAGCACACCCTCGATTGTGAAAGCGGATTGCTCAAAATAGGTACCTGATTCAGGCTCATATACTGTGTGAAAGAGCATACCCTGCTGCATCGGAGACAGCGGGTAGAGATCTTCCAGGTTCTGCGACCTGTTTTTCTCTGTTTCGGTCTTGAGTGCCATTATCTTTTCTCGCAACCAGTCGAGCCTTTGCAACTACGCTCTTTGCATGTACGGTTTTAGCTTCTCTACCAGCTCCGCAACATTTGGTTCTTCCCGCATCGTCGCATGATTGCCGGGCACGACATGTAGGTCAAAGCCGCCTGCTGCTATTCTGCGCCAGGCAAGACGATTGTCAGCAAACCCCTGCTGGGCGTCGCTGGCCCAGAACAAAGTGATTTTGCCGGGATAGACTTGTCGCGTCGGTACATACTGTTCCTCGGCAGCCAGGATCGTCACCACAGTACGCACTAAAGATTCATCGGCGCCGCTATCATTCACAAGTAGTTTCTGAATGTCCACGTCGTTAGCGCCGCCTTTTGCCGATCCGTTGTTTTCCTCAGCTACTTGACCCGTTAATCGGCGCTTTAAAGTCTTGGCGACTTCTCTTGCATAGGTCCTCGGACCACGTTCCCTAAGGTGGCCGAAATGGCACTGAATCCTCTTTGCCAAAGTGTAAACGGGACAGTTGGTATTTAACATTGCCAGCAACGCAACGTTCTGGCCCTGGGCCAGAAGCTGTTGGGCCATTTCATAAATGACAAGCCCGCCGAACGAGGCGCCTAGTAGAAAATACGGACCTTCCGGCTGAATAGCGCGCATTTCTCGAATATAGAGCGCCGCCATGTCTTCCACCCGAGTGAGCGGACGCGCTCGTCCATCAAGTCCCTGAGCCTGGAGCGCGTAGACCGGTTGGTCTTTGCCCAGATGCCGCGAAAGTGGCCGGTAGATCAAAACATTTGCTCCCGCGGCATGGACGCAAAAGAGCGGCGGCCTGGAACCTTCCGGTTGAATGGGGACGAGCGAAGACCATGGTTTAGACGCATCTGAGTCACCCAGGAAATTTGCTAATAGCTCGATCGTTGGGAGTTGGAAGAGAGTGGCTAGCGGGAGATGCTTGCCAAAGCGGTTCTCGATCTGCGCAAAAAGTCGCGCTGCGAGCAACGAGTTGCCGCCAAGCTCAAAAAAGTTATCGCGAATCCCGATTGATTTCAACTGCAGCACGTTTGTCCACAACGTTACCAACTGTTCTTCCGACTGATCCCGCGGAGCAACGTATGCCTGTTCTAAATCAGGTCGCGATTCATCAGGGATCGGAAGGGCACGACGGTCAACCTTGCCACTGGGCGTCAAAGGCAAAGCGTCCAGTGCTACAAAGATCGCGGGCGACATATACTCGGGTAGTTTGGCCTTGAGGAAGCCGCGCAGCTCGCTCCAGAGTTTCGCGCCGTCGCTTAAATGTTCCGCGGCCGTGACCACATATGCCACCAACTTTCCCTGCCTTGCCACGACGGCGACATCTTGCACGAAGCGGTGCTCTCGTAGCACCGCCTCAATCTCGCCCAGCTCAATTCTGAAACCACGAATCTTCACCTGATCGTCGATGCGCCCGAGGTACTCGATATTTCCGTCAACCAGGTAGCGGGCGAGGTCGCCCGTCTTGTAGAGGCGAAGACCCTCAGCGAAGGGATCGGGAACAAACTTTTCCGCCGTCAAGTCTGGGCGATTCAGGTACCCGCGACCGACTGCTGTGCCGCCAATGTGCAACTCACCTGCGACACCAATTGGTACCGGCTCCAGGCCTTCATCGAGGATATAGATTTGCGCATTCGCGATCGGCCGGCCGATGGGCACAGTTCGGGTGCCGCTCCCCCGTTGACACTTCCAGGCTGTTACATCGATTGCGGCTTCGGTGGGCCCATAGAGGTTGTGTAGTTCGGCCTTCAGGCGCGCGAAGAAGCGTTCCTGCAGCTCGAAGGCAAGCGCCTCACCACTACTGATCACCTGCCTGACGCTTTGGCATCGCTCAACATTCTTCTCTTCCACAAACGCCTGCAACATAGAAGGGACAAAATGGAGCGTCGTGATCTCGTGTTCCTGGATAATATCTACCAGATAACTGGCGTCCTGGTGACCACCCGGCCGAGCTACAATTAAGCCGGCGCCCGTAATCAACGGCCAGAAGAATTCCCACACCGACACATCGAAACTGTACGGAGTCTTCTGCAGCACTCGATCCGCACAACTTAGCTGGTACTCACTCTGCATCCAGAGCAGACGATTGCGGAGTCCCAAGTGAGTATTCATGGCCCCCTTCGGTCTGCCCGTCGACCCGGACGTGTAGATGACATAGGCCAAGTTCTCGCTTGTTGCTCCCGCCGCCAGGTTCTCCCTGCTTTCTCTTGAGATAACTGCCAGATCCGCGTCGAGTGCCACGATCTTCGCCTGACGCTGGGGCAACTCCTTGCTCAGGCCCGCCAATGTAAGGAGCACCGGTACCCCAGCGTCTTCCATCATGAAGGCAAGCCGCTCGTTGGGAAGTGTGGGATCGAGAGGAACGTAAGCGCCACCAGCTTTCAGTATGCCGAGCAACCCGATAACCATTTCTAAAGACCGCTCGATACAGATCCCAACGAGAGTCTCAGGTCCAACGCCCAGCGAGCACAGGTGTCTTGCTAATTGATTTGCACGACCGTTCAATTCTGCGTAGGTCAGTTGTTGATCTTGAAAGGTTACTGCAATGGCGGATGGGCTTAATGATACTTGTAGCTCAAACAATTGCGAGATGCATTGCGCCTGGGCAAAGTCTGTTTCAGTGTTGTTCCAATCCACAAGAACTTGCTCTCGCTCGGACTGCGTCAGCAACGGCAAAGCGGAAACTCTCTGGTTTGGATCGCTAACGATTCCCTCCAACACACTCTTGAAGTGACCCCCCAGGCGCTCGATCGTAGTTTGATCGAATAGATCTGAGTTATAACGAAAACGACAGTCGAGACGACTCGGACTTTCGAAAACATCAACCATCAGGTCGAATCTGGTAATGCCGTCATCAAACTCAAATTCCTCGAGCTTGAGCCCGGCAGCCTCACTGCCGCCGTTATGAGCCTCTTGCAAAGTGAATGACACCTGAAACACGGGGGCGTGGCTCAAGCTAGGCTCAAGCTGCAGCTCCTCAAGCAGTTTTTCGAAGGGCACAGTGCGATGGAGATGCGCTTCGAGAGCAGTGCTCTGTACGTTAGAGAGCAGCTCGCGAAAGGTAGGATCGCCCGACAGACTGGTACGGAGACTCAACAGGCTGGATAACGGTCCGACTAGATGCTTAATTTCTTTCGCATCACGGTTGGGAATCGAATAGCCCACAACGAGATCGTGCTGTCTGCTGTGACGAGCAAGTACAACTTTAAGAGCGGAGAGCAACACCATAGTGAGCGCTGCAGCCTCGCCCCCAGCGATCGCCCGAAGCTGCTCGACCAGTTCTTTTTCCAAATTCACCCGAATCGACTGACCATGCCAGGTGCGCACGGGTGGTCTGGGCCGATCAATTGGAAGTTCGATGACGGCCGGAGCCCCTAACAAGTTTGCTCGCCAAAAGTCGAGGGCAGGTTTGGTGCTTTCGTCCTCGATCAGTCTTCGCTGCCACACCGCGTAGTCCGCGTACTGAATCTGTAACGGCAAGATCGGCCACGCTCCTTCGTTCGCAAATGCGCTGTAAGCCGACCACAACTCTTCAATCAGAATCTGTAACGACGAGTCGTCGCAGATAATTTGGTGCAGGCTCAGCAGCAGAACATGTTCGCGTTCGGCAAGTCTCAACAAGGTCGCCTGCAGAAGCGGCCCGAGTGTGAGGTCGAAGGATCGCTGAGCTGCGCCCTGAGCTAAATCTCGCGCCTTCGCCTCACGTTGATCCACAGACTCATGCGCGAGATCGATTACTGTAATTTCAGCGGTCCTGTTTGCCGCTATCAATTGCATCGGTTTGCTGTCTCTGACCGCAGAGAGCTGGTTCGTCGCAAACGTTGTTCGCAGTGACTCGTGCCGGCTGATGATTGCTTGTAGAGATCGCCGCAGCAGATCCTGTTTCAGTTGACCTTTAATTCTTATGCCGCGAGTAATGCTCCCCGAGGCATCGCCCGGGCTAATTTGATCAAGAAACCAGAGACGTTCCTGAGCAAACGAGAGCGGCGCTGGCCCGTTCTCCTGTCTGCGGAGAATTACTGGTGGTGTGAACCGCGGTCCGAGACGCGGTCCGGCCGTCGCCGCGACAATCGGCTGATCCGCGACTTGCAGGCTGGTATTCTCACGTCTAACCGTACTCGGCATCATACCCATTGCTCGCGGCCGCAACGGATCAATCAGATCGCGTAGGCCGTCCCTAATCTCTACCCACGAAGTTTGGCCAGCACTTTGTTCAGTTCTTCCTGGCTCAGCTTCGCGCTCGGAAAATCGGAGGGCGAATAATTAATCTTGTCACCCATTCGAGACTGGGCGATCAATGTTCGCAGTTCTCCGACGAAACTCTGCGCCAGTCGCGTCACTGTTTCCTTGCGGTGGATGCTCTCGCTGAAGGTCCATTCCAGCCGCAACTCGCCACCTGAAACCATCCCAATGATGTTGAGCAGATAGGCACGTTCGGCTTTGGAGCTTTGTGTAGGCCCACTTGGCTGCGGCGCGATACTAAACATTGAAGAGTCGAGCAATACACGATCGACCTGGCCCAGATAATTGAAACGCACTTCAGCTTGAGGCAAGGACTGAAACTTTTCGGCAACGTTTGAATCGCCGCTAGCGTACCGAAGCAATCCATAACCGATGCCACGGTTGGGAATCCTTCGCAACTGTTCTTTCACAGACTGCAGCGACTCAACTGCTGATTGGGCATGGCCGCCGTCGAGCAGCACCGGAAAGATCGTAGTAAACCAACCAACCGTGCGCGAAAGATTTACTCCTTCGAGGATCTCCTCCCTACCGTGTCCTTCCAGATCCATCAACAGCGACCGCGAACCTGTCCACGGGGCAAGCGCTCGAACCAATGCCGTCAGCAACACCTCGTTAATCTGCGTGCGGTAAGCAACCGGCACTTCCTGTAACAAGGCGCGCGTCTCATCGGCTTTAAGTGAAACGGAAATGGTCCGGGCTGTCGCCACCGTGTTCGTTCCGCCCACTTCATCTAAAGGAAGCCGCGCCGGGGAGCTGTCACCAGGCGATAGCCAGTAATTCAATTCGTCGCGCAGAGCGCCCGATCGTGCATGTTCTATCAGCCGCTCGGCCCAGGTCTTAAACGAAGTCGTTTTCGGCGGCAGCGAGGGCTTTTGGCCATCGCTGAATTGTTGATAAAGCGCCTCCAAGTCTTCGAGCAGAATGCGCCACGACACACCATCCATCGCCAGATGGTGAATCACGATAAGAAGATAGGCGTTACGTTGCAGGCCGCGATCAAATAGCGCGACACGCATCAGCGGACCATCCTGAAGATTCAGGCTTGCGTGTAATCTGGCGGCGTGGTCCTTAAGCGCTTGTGACTGTTCGGCCTCAGCCAGAGGCGTCAGATCAACCAGCTCGAAAGGTACGACGTCATCAGGTGGTGCAATCACCCCTTGCCAACCGACTTCATTAAGGGCGAAGCGCAATCGCAGCGCGTCGTGGTGAAGCAAAAGTTTATTGATCGCTCTGGCAAACAACGACGCGTCCGCCGCCACCTGAACCTCGAGCAACATTGCCTGATTGTAGTGATGTGGCTGGGCCTGGCCGAGTTCAAAGAAACGAGCCTGGACCGGCGTTAGCGGAACGACTCCGGTTACTAGTCCCTGCTCGGCGATGGCAACCGCAGCGCTTCCCACAACCGTGGCCAGTTCGCCTACCGTTTGATGTTGAAACAACTGGCGCGGCGATAAACCTAACCCAGCCTGGTTTGCCCTCGCGATAATCTGAATGCTGAGAATCGAATCGCCTCCCAAATCGAAAAAGTTGTCGTGTAATCCAACCCGATCGACCCCCAGAACATTAGACCAGATCTGCGCCAGCGTCTGTTCGACTGGATTGCGTGGCGCCGCGAAAACCAGCTCGCCGTCGGCTCGCGAATGATCTGGCGCAGGCAGAGCCCGTCGATCAACCTTGCCGTTTGGCGTTAGCGGTAAACCATCGAGAAAGATAAAAGCCGAGGGCACCATGTATTCGGGCAGTCTGCCATTTAGAAAGGCTCTCAGCTCGCTCGCGCTGGCTTTATCACCATCAGCTCGGGCTACAACATAGGCCACCAGCCGTTTATCACCTGGTTTATCCTCTCTCGTAACCACGATGCATTCCGCAATGTCCTTGCAGTTGAGCAATGCGATCTCGATCTCGCCAGGCTCGATTCTGAAACCATGAATCTTGACCTGATGGTCGACGCGCCCGAGAAACTCGATCCGTCCATCCCCAAGATAGCGGGCAAGGTCGCCTGTCTTGTACAGACGCTCGCCAGAGTTGCTGAAGGGATTGGGAATGAACTTCTCGGCGGTGGCGTCCGGGCGATTGATGTAACCACGCGCCAAACCAGCGCCCCCGAGGTGCAGCTCGCCCGGCGCGCCCAGCGGCGCGGGCCGCATTCGCTGATCAAGAACGTGAGCCTGCACGTTTGCGAGCGGCCGGCCGAGCGGAACGGTCTCCGAGTTGCGAGCGCTCGCTTCGCTCCCAAGCTGGTTAGTAATCGCGCCGACGGTTGCTTCCGTTGGCCCGTAGTGATTCAGGATTACGCAAGCGGGTGACAACGAGGCGATCTTTTCCAGTAAGCTCCAGGAACAGACCTCGCCGCCGAGCACCAGCCGCCGTCGCGGCAGCAGGGCGGCGGGATGGGCGGCGGAAAGCAAGGCCGACAGATGTGTCGGGACGATCTTCAGGCAGTCGATTTGATAGCGGCCGAAGTAATCCGCCAGCCCGTTGGGGTCAGTCGTGCGCTCCTCGGCGATCAGATGCAAGGTCCCTCCTTTACATAAAGCTGGAAACAGGGCCGTATTCCCCAAATCGGCGGCGATGGTGGAGACTGTGGCAAAGCTGCTGCCTGGCGGTAAATCCAGTCTTTCCCAAATCGCCTTGATGTAATTGACTAATTGCCGATGCTCGACCGCGACTCCCTTGGGCCGGCCGGTGGAGCCGGAAGTGAAGATCAAGTAAACCAGATTCTCAGCCGAGACGGCGCTGACAAAATTGTCGGCACTCTCGTTTGCGATTACCTGGGCATCGGCGTCGGCATCGAGGCACACAACGCGGTCCAGTTGAACGTGCAAACCTGCTGCCAGCTTCGTGCTGCTGACGAGCAATCGCGCGCCAGCATCTTCCAGCATCATGCTGCGGCGCGGCTGCGGGACAGCCGGATCCAGAGGCACATAGACGCCCCCGGCCTTTAAGATCCCCAGCAATCCCACGATCAGCTCGACGGAACGCTCCAGACACAGGCCCACAGCGACCTCTGGTCCCACACCGAGCTTTAACAGATGACGAGCAAGCTGATTGGCACGCGCGTTCAGTTCGCGGTAGGTCATCTGTTTAGCTTCACAAATGAGAGCGACATCATCCGGCCTTTGGGAAACCTGTTCCTCGAACAACTCGCAAACGGATTTACCAGACGAATCAGAGCGTTGGGTTTCGTTGAATTCCACGAGCACGAGCTGCCGTTCTTCATCACTCAACACCTCTAGATCGTCGAGCGCGGCTTCTGGCCTGTTGCTCGTATCCTCAATCAGCATCTTCAGTTGATCGGCGAGACGTCGAACGTCGTCAATTGAAAACAAGCTCGCATCGAATTGCAGCGAGGCCGAGAACCGATCCTCGCAGTCTTCGAGGTTAAGCTTGATTTTGAAGCGGTCGATGCAGGCGTCTTTTTCGTAGACCGAAAACTTCAGGTCGCTGGCCCAATAAGACTCATCATGTTTGTGAAACTCAAAGCAGAACGGAAAGAAGCGAGCCGTTACCTCGTCGCTCGAAGCGACGTCGTCCCACGAGAAATACTCCTGCCACCTTTGTGCTTCG
The DNA here is from genome assembly GCA_035644135.1 of Pyrinomonadaceae bacterium. Taxonomy (GTDB): domain Bacteria; phylum Acidobacteriota; class Blastocatellia; order Pyrinomonadales; family Pyrinomonadaceae; genus PSRF01. Next base: position 4,369 of record DASQPD010000010.1, on the reverse strand, counting down.
CTTTCCCGCGCGCTCGTTTGCTGCAACAATTCCTCGAAAGAAAGATTGAGGGGTAGATCGACTCGCAGAGGCAGGAATGTTGAAAACAGTCCGATTGCCTCTTCCAACTCGGCAAACTTACGTCCGTCAAACATAACACCAACTACAATGTTTGATTTTCCGGTCAGACGTGAGATCAGTATTTGCCAACAGGCAAGGACGAAAGAGGAGGGCGACGCATCACAATGATTGGCGATCGCTTTGATGCGGACGCTGCCGGCCGCCGAGATCTCAAACGGCAGCGTGGCAGGTTGAAAAGTTGTCTCTGCGTCAATGCGCTTTTCAAAGGAGAAGTTATGAGCGTCAAGTTCGGATAGATCTTGCTTTCTCCAATATTGCCTGGCTACTGAACCTGTTTCCGCTTCGAGCAGTTCATTCTGCCACTCAGCGAAGTCTGCATACTGCATTGTCTCGACATTTGAGAGTTCTTCAGCTTTCGAAGATGCCGTGTAGGCAGCTGCGATTTGGCGAACCAAACACTGCAGCGACGGCGCGTCGACGCAAAGCGCCGGCAGACCGATGACTAGGACGTGATTGATTGATGATCGCGCGATCAGATCAACGTGAAACAAGGGAGGTCGTGCGTAGTCGATCTTTCGCTCAGCGGCATCGACGAAGAGCGCCCTGATCCCTGCATCTTGATCGTCGACGCTGAGTTGGGCCAAATCATTTCTAGCGAACGCTACGTCCGGACGGTCCGATATTACCTGCACTGGAATCGTCATCCCAGGCAGGAGCTTGAAGGTTGTTCGTAAAATCTCTTCCCGGCCGGCGACTTGATAGATCGCTCGTTTCAAAATGTCAATGTTTAACTCTCCATTGATTTGAACGGCGCACACCGCACTGCGGTCAGACTGGCGCAACGACCACAAATGTCTCTGTTGTGGCGAAAGCCGGTATCCTTCGATGATTTCCTGCGACATCGTGTTTTTTTCTTAAGCGGACTGGCTGCCAAATGGTTGGCCCATGCCAACCACGATCTTTCGCGCCCCTCGATACGGCCTGCGTCCGTGGGCCGTTAGCATGTTGTCGAGCACCAAAATATCTCGTTTCTGCCAGGGAAAGACGATGGTTTCCTCTGCGTAAGCCGCGCGAATCTCCTCAAGATCACGCTCGTCAATGGGCGTCCCGTCGCCGTAATAGGCATTGCGCGGTGGATCGCCGCCGGCTGACGCCAACAAAGAGTCTCGTACCTGCGACTCCAGGCTGGAAATGTGAAACAGGTGTGCCTGGTTAAACCAAACCAGCTCACCGGTGTGCGGATGCTTGGCCACAGCCTGGCAGACCTGCCGTGTGCGCAGTTTGTTTTTATTCTTCCATTCAAACTCGATCTCTGTTTTGCGGCAGTAGGCCTCGACCTCCGCGCGATCGTCTGTCTGAAAAACGTCTTGCCACGAAAGGTCCATTGCGTCACCATAGTTTCGCACGTACATCACATTTTTGCGGACGAATCGTTCTCTAATCGCCGGGTCAATGAGATTGAAAACCTTACGACTGTCAGCTATTGGTGTCTCGCCGCCTTCCGGCGCCACTTCGATGCAAAAAAAGCCCAGCATCATCGGCCAACTGCGCGTATACGACATCTCGTTATGCAGCGGAATTGTCTGATGCGCCGGGTATTCGGTCGAGGTATAAATCCGACCGCTGACTTCACTACGCGGTGTCGAGCGATAAGAGTATTCGAGAAGATCACCAGCTAGCGACTGCAAAAACCGCTCAAACTCGTCCACTGAGCTTACGTTGAATCCACGAAAGAGAATCCCCCCATGGCTCCGGAGTTTTTGAAAGATGAGATCACGATTGCTCATGGTCCACAGCGGCAGGCTGAGGCCATCTAGGGTCGGCTCAAGCACCAAGGGCAGACTGGCGTCAGCTCGCAGAAGACTCTCTTTGATCAATACTTCCGGAGAAAGCGCAATTGCCTTCCGCCTGACTGCACCTGGCCTGGCCTTCATCGATTTTGGTTGATCCATGGCTCCTCCGTCGCGCTCACCTGCCTTGCCGTGACAACCTTTCGTTTGATTGACTTCAATTTCTGCCGGCTCGCTTCCTCTGTAGCAGCACTGACCTTGTTTCCATAGGTGCGACCGGTTTCGTTCACCGCTGTACGCAAAGAGCTCAAACGAATATCCGGCTGCTCAACGAGGATCGCAGCCAGAGTCTTAAACTGTTCCGCCATACACGTTATCGTCTCGGCATCGAATAGATCGGTGCTGTAAGTGAATGAGCCCTCGAGCCCTTTGGCAGTTTCCCATAAAGTGAGTTGCAGGTCATGCCGCGTCGTCGCGGTCTCGCCGGCGAGTGACTGCACGGTCAGGCCACTAAATGCTTGACGCTCAACCAGCGCGTTCTGCAAGACGAACCAAACCTGAAAAAGGGGGTTGTATTCGAGCGCGCGCACGGGCTTCAATTCTTCAACAAGCTTTTCAAAGGGCAGGTCCTGATTAGCAAATGCACCGAGAGCGGTCTCGCGCGTGCGACGCAGACTTTCGCGAAAGGTCGGATCCCCAGCAAATTGTGCGCGTAAGACAAGCGTGTTGACGAAGTATCCTATCAGCGCTTCGCAGTCAGGCCGGTTCCGCCCCGCTATTGGTGAACCTACCACGAGGTCGTTCTCATCCGTCAGGCACGAAAGCAACGACTGAAACGCTGTCAGGAGTGTCATGAAAAGAGTCGCTCGTTCGCCCCGCCCCACCGTTTTCAGTTTGTCTGTGATCTCTTTTGTAATGACGAGCGACCGCCGCGCGCCGCGAAAACTGCGCAATGGTGGACGAGGCCGGTCAGTTGGCAGGTGTATTAGTGGCGGGGCGCCCGCGAGGGTATGGCACCAGTACTGGAGTTGTCTCTGGAGCGCAGCGCCGGTCAACCACTTTCGCTGCCACACAGCAAAGTCAACGTACTGCAAGGCCAGCGCCGGCAGAGCCGGGTCCGTTTCGGTACCGAATGCGTTGTAGCAGACAGCAAGCTCGCGCATGAAAACGCCGATCGACCACGCGTCGCTGACTATGTGATGCATGGTCATCAATAAAACATGTTCTTCATCGCCGAGCCGCAGAAGCGCCACGCGCAACAAGGGATCATGCGACAAGTCGAATGGACGCTGCGTCTCTCGGGCGGCAACCTCTTTTAACTCTTCGTCTCGCTCGTCAGCCGCTAATAAGCTGAGATCGATCAACCAAATCTCCACTGCTGCGTTTTCTGCTATCGACAAGGCAGGCTTGCCGTTGTCGTTAATGAAACTCGTGCGCAAGACCTCGTGGCGGGCGACGATGGCATTAACGCTCTTTTGCAGGGCGCTCACGTCAAGCAGCCCCTGCAGCAATAGAACGCGCGGGATGTTGTAGGCCGCGCTGTTTGGCTCCAACTGGTCGAAGAACCACAAACGCTCCTGGGCAAAAGAAAGTGGCAGGGCGCCAGTGCGCGAAACGGAAACCAGGGGTACCTCCTTGATTCCCCCGGCGGTACGCCTTGCCGTTTCAACCGTTTCGGCGAGTGCGGCTATCGTCGGCGCTTCAAACACTGCACGTAACGGCAGCTCGACCTTAAACGATTCGCGAATGCGCGAGGCGATACGTGCCAATAACAACGAGTGGCCGCCAAGCCCGAAGAAGTCGTCATTCACACCAATGTTTGACACATTCAGAACGTCAGCCCACACATCGGCGATAATCTCCTCTGTAGGAGTTCGCGGGGCCACGAAATCTTCCCCCGTCGCAAGTTCAGCGCGACTGGGATGCGGCAGCGCCAGGCGATTCACTTTGCCGCTGGAGGTCAAGGGCCACGCCTCGAGCAACACGAACGCTGCCGGGATCATGTAGTCCGGCAGCTTGCGCCGCAGATGCGCGCGCAGTTCATTGTTCGCCGGCGCTTCTCCTGCGGGAAACACATAGGCCACCAGTTGTTTGTCGCCTCGTTCGTCCTCACACGCGATGACGGCGGCCCGATGAACCTGCTGGTGACTCGCCAAGTAGGCTTCAATCTCTCCGAGTTCGATACGAAATCCGCGCACCTTCACTTGATGATCCCGGCGCCCGCGATACTCGATGTTTCCGTCAGGCAGATAACGGCCGATGTCGCCCGTTCGGAACAACCTCGCGCCGCTATATCGGCTGAATGGATGGGCCACGAACTTCTCCGCGGTCAGGCTGGCGCGGTCCAGATAACCGCGCGCGAGTCCTTCGCCGCCGACGCAGATCTCACCGAGTACGCCCTGTGGAACTGGCTGAAAATTCGAGTCGAGAATGTAAACGTCTGTGTTGGCGATTGGCCGCCCAAGGGGAATGGTGCTGAGCCCGTCTGTATCGCCTACTTCGTAGCACGTGACGTCTGC
>DASQPD010000009.1:0-128249 GCA_035644135.1 Pyrinomonadaceae bacterium | reverse complement strand
GGAATTGCGGCCATTGTTTTCGGCATCGCCGCATTCATCTGGCCACATATCACGCTGGCAGCGCTGGTCTTTCTCTGGGGGGCATACGCCATCATCGACGGCGTAGTAGCCATTGCCGCAGGCATCAAGTCGCATGCGGAGTTTAAGCGTTGGTGGGTCTTGCTTGTCGAAGGAATTCTTAGCCTGGCAGCGGGTGTAGTAGCTTTTGTGCTACCCGGCATTACTGCCTTAGTGCTGCTTATTTTGATCGGCGCATGGGCCATCGTTACGGGAGCGTTCGAGATTGCTGCGGCTATTCAGATGCGCAAATACATCACCGGCGAGTGGCTGCTCGTGTTGGCAGGAATTGCTTCCATATTGTTTGGCCTTGCGTTGCTGATCAATCCGGCTGTCGGAGCCTTGGCAGTCGTCTGGTTGATCGGGGCGTATGCAATTATCTTTGGCGTCTTAATGCTGGGCCTTGGATTAAAGCTGAAGAGCTTGACGCGTGTGGCCCACAATATGACGCCGAGGACAATTTGACCCGATCGGGTAAATGCTTGAATTCGTGCCGTACAAAGCGCATTCGTATGATTGTTTTGAGTGGTACAGATTTCGGTCTGTGCGCAATAGTGAAGTCTGTACCACACTTTTTAGAACGCGGAGGACGGATCAAGGGAGGTAAGGAATGCGTCTGAGAGTCAACCCATTTGCGAGCGAAGCAACACTGGCGGTGGCAGCTATTTCCGTTATCTGTATTCTGGTCTTATTGACATTGTCGATTGGTGGGTGCAATCGCCAGGGAGCCCTGCGTCTTGCCTCAACCTCGGGTGACACTCCTGTTAAAAACGGCCCAGTCAATCCCGGACCAAATAACTCAACAATGGGGCCGGTCGTGTCTTACTCAAACGTCGTCGATCGGGTAGCACCGGCCGTCGTCACGATCCATTCACAAATGAGGGTGCGCGCCCCACAACAGTTCCCTTTTACAGACGATCCGTTTTTCCGGCAGTTCTTCGGCGATCGAGGTATGCCTCCGCCGCAACAACAGCTGCGGCGTCAGGCTCTCGGTTCGGGCGTGATCGTCTCCACTGATGGTTACATTCTGACAAACCATCACGTTATTGATGGGGCCGAGCAAATCAAAATCGATTTAAACGACAACCGAACACTGGATGCACGGGTGGTAGGCGCCGATGCACCGAGCGACCTGGCGGTGTTGAAGGTGAATGCCAGCGGCTTGCCAGTGTTGAGTCTGGGTGATTCGAATCGTGTGCGGGTAGGCGACGTGGTGCTCGCAATCGGCAACCCGTTGGGTATTGGTCAGACCGTCACAATGGGAATCATTAGCGCAAAAGGCCGCCAGACAGGCCTTAGCAATGGCAGCTTCGAAGACTTTCTGCAAACGGATGCGCCAATCAATCAGGGAAACTCAGGAGGCGCCCTGGTCAGCACAGCCAGCGAGCTGGTGGGGATCAACTCACAAATCCTTTCTCCGTCCGGGGGCAGTATCGGCATCGGTTTCGCGGTGCCGTCCAACATGGCGCGCGTTGTGATGGACCAACTAATCTCGACGGGTAGAGTGCGCCGCGGCCAGCTGGGGATCTTCGTGCAGAGGATTACCTCCGATGTCGCCGCTAGTCTGCATGTCCAGGAAGGGAAAGGCGTGCTCGTGATCCAGGTGCAATCAGGCAGCGCCGCTGAAAAGGCGGGGCTGAAAAAAGGAGACATTATTCTGGCCTTCAACGGCACGGAGGTGAACGACCCCAACTCCTTCCGCAATCAGGTCGCCACTACTCTCCCGGGCACGAATGTCTCCCTGACGATTGCACGTGACGGCCGGCAGCAGGAGCTGCACGCGACATTGGGCGAGTTCACTCCTCAAGAAGAACCGAGAGGCACAGATGATCAATGAGCTTCCCCCTTTTAGTACAGCTTGCGTTACAAGCTTCCGAAAACGTTTGTGGTTAGAACTTTAGAATTGAGGCTGGTGCGACAAGATGATCTCCAGAGACGAAGTTGAGACTCTAGCTCTTCGCGAGGCAAAACCGGACAGCCGGGTGTTGAGCATCTATCTCAATATCCTGCCCTCGCGGCTGGACCCTGTAAATCGGGCGTTCGAGGTGGTGCTCAAAAACCTGTTGCGGGACATCGAGGAGGGACTCGACAAAGAGCAACGGAAAGGATTTGACGAAGAAGTGCGCCGAGTCTTCGCTTTTCTCGAAGACTACCGCGACCCGGAAAGGAGCCTGGTGATTTTCTCTGATCATAATGAGGACTTCTTTCTCGTGTTTGAACTGAGAGTTCCAGTCACCGATGGCGCCTGGTTCAACGATACCCCTTATGTTCGCCCGCTTTTAGAAGTCATCGACGAACACGAGCGTTATGGACTGGTGCTTACCGATCGACAACATTCGCGGCTGTTTACGATTTACCTCGGTGAGATCGAAGAATATCATGACGCTTTCGCAAAAGCGGATGTCACGCATATCAAGACGACCGGCACGGATCATATCCGCTCGCAAATGAACATTCAGCGCAAGGCGGACGAACATGCACACCGGCATCTCAAGCGCGTAGCCGAACTGATGTCAAAGTTGGCTCTACTGCATAAGTTTGACCGGTTGATACTGGCTGGAACGGTAGAAGCCACCAGCGAACTTGCGGGATTACTCCCCAAAGCCTTGCGCGCTAGAATCATCAGTAAATTATCTCTACCAGTGGAAGCGAGCGAAAAACAGGTTTTGGCTGAGACTCTGGCAATTGAAGAGAACATCGAACGAAAACGTGAGATGGAACTGGTCGACTCGCTGCTTACAGGCGCCGCGAAACGCGACCGAGCCGTCGTCGGGTTGGATGACACGCTGCTGGCGCTGCAAGAGTGGCGTGTCTGGCAGCTCGTCTACGTTGACGGGTTTAATATAAAAGGAGCTAAGTGCACCAACTGCGGAGCGCTTCTCGCTCAGAATGGGAAGCCGTGCAGTTATTGCGGCGGCCAGGTACGGGAAATTCCAGATCTGGTTGTGGGCGCGGCCCGACAGGTGCTTGACATGGCGGGTAAGGTTGAACAGGTTCGCGGTAATGCTGCCTCGCACCTGAAACAAGCAGGAGGAGTTGGTGCATTCTTGCGGTACTGAGCGGGCCAGTGGTAATGATAACGATCGAAGAGCGCGTGCAAACAATTGTTGAGGCAAATTGGGGTGACAAATACACCCTGATTCACAAATTCGTGCGCGAGTTGCATTCGCTTCGCGCTGCTCTTCCTTCACCAGCCGATTTGGAATCCATCGCTTACCATCTGGAAATCGTTGGCGGTCAGGATGTGGTCCTTGGTGATGGAACAGTGTTCGACGCGTCGTTAGTTCTTCGCCGAGCGGCCGGATTGATTCGCCTGGCGCTAAGCGAGGAGTTGTAAATTCCGCAGCGACGTTAATGACGTGAATCTTTACTAAACAGGATCATGGAAGGAGTCAGCATGGCAGGTTTTATCGAGCGCAATCAATGGAAGACTTTTCTCGACGAGTTCAGCAAACGGAATCAACTACGAGCCAGTCGTATTGAAGTAGTTGGAGAAATCGGCGCCCAGGAGCAGGAGGAATACCTTCCTCTGGTAGGAGTTAGTCTGGAGACAAAGGGCTCGGAGGGCGGCAGCATCGAAATCATGCTTGGAGGGGAAACAGCCAGGGATCCGCGACAACTAACACACCTGGTGGAACATGTAGAACGCATCGCACCTTTGCCTGGTTCTACAAGTCTCGAGGAAGGCTTGGGCATCGAAGACAAAGACGGTAATAAGACTCTACTGCGCTTCGAGATGTTACCTGAGATTGAAGAGAAGACCTCGGACGAGCCGGCGGTGGATACGAAGCGCGCGCCTAATATTCGATAGTAGGTGTGGGTCAGTTTCACGGTTCCAAGCATGCAGCCTTGTTACGCCGAAGGCGTTGGCTAATGCCAGCCCAGGGTTGGAGCGCAGCGAAAACCCTGGGGGTTCAAATAGCAAAATCACTTCGACGCAACGCTGAAAGCGTTGCGTTACGTCAGCCGGCTTTCTTCGTTGCCAACGCTTTCAGCGTTAACTAGCAGTTAGAGGATATGTACCACCCCAGGGTTCTCGCTGCGCTCCAACCCCGGGCTGGCATTAGCCAACGCCTTAGGCGTTACGGATACGAACAATGAGCGATGAGTTTCTGAGCGCGGTCACCCAGGGAGATGTCGCAAAAGTAAAAGAGATGCTCAGCGCTGATGCCGGTCTGGCAAATGCGAAAGATCAGAATGGTGTGTCGGCAATCATGAAAGCCACTTACTATCGCCAGCCCGGGGTGGTAAACGTTTTGCTCGACGCAGGAATGGAACTGAACATCTTTGACGCTGCGGCCACCGGCCAAATCGAGCGCGTAAGAGCATTGCTAAGGCAAGATCCGGCGCTGGTCAAGGCCTTCTCCGTTGATGGATTCAGTGCCTTGAGTCTGTCCACATTCTTCGGCCACCGGGAAACTGCTGCTGCCCTGCTTGAAGCGGGCGCGGACGTCAACCTCGCCAGTAAAGAGGCGATGAAAGTGACACCGCTTCATTCAGCTGCCGCCTCCCGGCAGTCAGACATTGCGCGTTTGTTGATTGAGCACGGCGCTGATGTAAATGCGCGGCAGGTTGAGAGTGGCTTCACGCCGCTTCATGAAGCCGCCGCTAACGGGGACATGGAATTCGCGAGGCTGCTGTTGGAACACGGCGCAAATGTGGACGCGGAGATGAACGACGGCAAGACGCCGCTTGGTTTTGCCCTCGAGCGGAAACAGGACTCAATGGCTGAATTACTGCGCGCCCGTGGAGCAAAAAAGTGATAGAGCTCATGTAACCAAGCTGCCAGCGGCTTGCCCGCCGGAGTCTCACGCTCGCCACTACTAACAACTGGAACATGTCTTGCCCATCATTCCGAGGGATGGCGCAAATCGCCATTCAGGAATCCAATTGTGGCAGCGTGGCGCTCCATTTCGTCCCGCAAAGGGCATTTCTCCCCTTCGGATTCCACGGAGCCAGTCACTTCCTGACTCGACCAAGTTACAGGTACCTGAATCCGGAGAATTTCAATTGCAGAAAATTCCAGAGAATGGCGAAAACCGACTTCTGATTGTCGACGATGAGGAACTCGTTCTGAATCTCTTCGCGGCCGCGCTGGGCGAGCGTTACGAATGTGAGACTGCACTGAACGCCCATGAAGCTTTGAGGTTACTGGCAGAGCGCCCCTTTGCGCTGGTCCTCTCTGACGTACAAATGCCGGGGTTAAGCGGCATCGAGCTATTGCGAAAAATCGTCAGCGATTTTCCGGATGTCGCAGTAGTTATGGTTTCAGGTGTCGAGCGCAGCCAACGTGTTAGAGACGCTTTGCGCCTTGGGGCCTTTGACTATCTCATCAAGCCCTGCGATCTCGACGTGCTCCAATTGAGTGTCGAGCGAGCTCTGGAACACAGGGCGTTAATACGCGATGGCAATCGCTACCGGGAGGATCTGGAACGGCGTAACGCCGAGTTGGCTTCGCAAAGAACCGAGCTCGTAAGATTGCAGGCGCAACTTGTGCACAGCGAGAAGATGGCCTCGCTGGGTCAACTTGCGGGCGGTGTGGCGCATGAACTAAACAATCCGGCGGGTTTCCTCTACAGCAACATGGACACTCTGATGCGGTATGTAACCAAACTAAAGCAGTTACTCGCGACGTACGACACGATAACACTGCCCGAAGAAGTGGCACCGAAGGTCCACCAACTAAAACGGGAAATTGGATACGAAACCCTCCTGGGGGATCTTTCATCCACCATCGTGGACTGTGCGGAGGGAGCAACGCGTATTCGTGACATCGTTCTCAACCTCCGGACCTTTTCGCGCCTGGACGAGGCGGAGCTGAAAATAATCGACATTCATGCAGGCATCGATGCCACGATCCGCCTGCTCTCGCAGTATTACACCTCAAACCACATCACGCTCAAACGCGATTACGGCGACTTGCCACCCGTGCTTTGCTATGCCGGCCAACTAAATCAGGTCTGGATGAACCTGCTTACAAACGCGGCGCAGGCGATTGGTCCAGGGCGGGGCGAAGTGCGGATTGAAACGAGACTAATCGACGATATGGTCGCGGTAAGGATCAGCGATACCGGCAGCGGCATTCAAAGCGAACACCTGAAAAAGATCTTTGACCCCTTCTTTACAACCAAGCCTGTCGGCGAAGGAACCGGGCTCGGGCTTTCGATAAGCTACGGGATCATCGAAAGACACGGCGGCACGCTGCAAGTTCAAAGCACCCCCACCGAAGGCACAACGTTCATCACGTTGATTCCGCTGAATGCGACTGGCAGCAGAATTCCGCAGCAGCACGCCGAAACTATTCACCTGCAGGAGGTTTCAAATGTCTTATAAGATCATGATCGTTGATGACGAGCCGGCAAATTTGCGGGCACTGGAGAGGTTGTTCCGCGATACTTATGACGTTCTAACTGTGGAATCGGGCGCCGCGGCATTGGAGTTGTTGCGACAACACGATATTGCCCTATTAATCACGGATCAGCGGATGCCCGGGATGACCGGGATTGAATTGCTTCGCAATACGGTTCCACTTCGTCCCCGCATGGTTCGAATTATCCTTACCGGTTATACGGACGTTGACGCGCTGGTCGAGGCTATAAACTGCGGCCAGGTTTACCGCTACGTCACCAAACCCTGGGGCAACGAGGAGCTGCTACTAACGGTGAAACGAGCGCTGGAGCATTACGAAACCAACAAGAAGCGTCACGACCTTCAGTTAGCAAATGAGCGCCTTATCGCTCGTATTCGAAACATCCAGGTGCTGGCAACATTGGACGGTGAAGTCGAGTTAGCGCCGATGGATTCGATCGCCTGATTCTGCAGACAACTCTTCACCCCCAACAAAACTCTTCACTGACCTTAATCGGAGTCAAGATGGCCCACTCCTGGCCCAAGTGACACACATTGTCACTTGGGCCAGAAAAAAATTTTTGTTCAGCAACTGCTGAAAACCTGTTAAGCTTTTCTCGGCTTCTCGCAGCTCGTGTGCGTCTAAGCTGCGGGAACCTGACTAATGGTTTCCTCAATGACAACAACTTTCGCCGCAAACCAGGACCGAATAGGGCGCGTTTAACACCGGATGCCCTAACCTCTAGAGTTGCCCCATAACCAGATCATATCGTTCCTTCCTAGTTTGTAGATGTGCGGCTGCGACAAGGGATACAAGATGAACCTGGGTCCTCGCCCAAAAACTGTCACGAATATACTGCGGGTTGCGCTTGGCTTGTTGGTGATCCTGCCAACTGCGGCGGTAGCCGTATTTTCAACGCCTCGGGTACAAAATAAGCCCAAACACGCACGGCTGGCGCCCTTGTCAAAGCTAACAACCATTAACCTGCTTGACTTCGGCGCGGTGGGAGATGGGATCGCTGACGATGGTCCAGCTCTTCAGAGCGCACTCGATGCGCTCGCGCAAGCCGGCGGCGGAACCTTGTATGTGCCTCCCGGCAACTACGCCATCGTCACTCCTGTCGTAAAGCAATTCAACAGTGCCACTTCAATCGTCCTTCAGGGTGAGCCCTCAGCCACGCCGATAAGCGTCGCAGGAAACGGGTTAGGACTTGATTTGACGAGCGACTTCATAATCAAGGTGGGTCCTGCAAACGATGCGATCTCTATCCTGGGCGCCGGCGACCTTCGAGTGAACGACCTAAGTTTTACGGGCGTCCAGGAGGTCACAACAGACGCCCACGTCGTCTTAAAACTGTCCGAGGTAGGCGACGCAAGAATCCAGCACTCTGAGTTTTATGGTCTTGCTAGTCTGGTGCCTCGGGGAGCCATCGTGTTTGCTTTCAAATCCAGCTTGAGCATTCAAGACACGCCTTTTCTCGGCTGCGCTACAGCCAGCGGACATAGCACCTCAGCAGTTCAGAACGTAAGATGGAACGCAATTTCTTTGATTAATAGCAAGTTCATAGACTACGGCCAGAGGCCTGGTTTCTATTCAAAAACGCCGCTCTCACCGGCGTATTCGTGGCTCGGCATTGGCAACGCAGCGGCTCTTGAGCCATCGAACTCCCGGCGCACAGCCATTGTCAACAATGTATTCCTGGATGAGGGACAGTTTTTCGGTATCTCGGCAATTCCTGATCTTTTTGACATTCCTTCCGCTCCGTTCGAGGTGTATATCTCACGGCTCGTTATGAACGTGAGCAATCTGGCGTCGGTCGGTGTTTACCTGGACGAAGCGCAGAAGGTTTTCATTGATCGCTCATTCTTCGGCTGGAGTCATAACGCGGGCGCGGCCATCGCCCTGACTGGTGTTGGCGAGGCGATTTTTGATCAACTGGAATGTGTGGCCCATGCCGATACGATCGTCGCCGATGCCGCCACGCAAAGACTTACAGTAATAAACTCGATCTACGCCAATCTTCTTTCCGAGGCGCCTTACACGGTCACGATTACTACTGAAGATCCGTTAGACGACCCAGTCCAATACGTCCGTCAACAGTATCTTGATTTAGCGAATCGTGAGCCGGATCCGGTCGGCCAGTTTTACTGGGCGGATCTGATCCTCAGGTGCGGGAGTGATACTGAGTGCACGAGCCAAAAGCAGAGCGCACTCGCTAACTACCTCGGAACAACACCCGCTGAGAAGTTTTCAATTGCCGGCACTATTCGGGACGAAAATGGAGCCCCGCTGGCGGGTGTCACCGTTGCCCTGTCGGGTTCACAATCTGTATCAACCGTTTCCGACCCGAACGGGCAATACTCATTCGATAACCTCGCGACCGCGGGCATCTATCAAGTAACGGCCAGCAAACGTCATTACATGTTTCAAAGTCTGGCGTTCGAGACGCCAGGCCAGGATCAGGTCGGCGATTTCACGGGTATTCTCGACCGCCACACGATAAGCGGCCGCGTAACAAATTCGTTGGGCCAACCAATCGCTGGAACGCTGGTTACCCTGTCAGATCCCGAACAGCAAACTGAGACGACTGACGCGAACGGTAACTACTCGTTCCCCGACATTCCCGCGGGAAGTGATTACACCGTAACGGTTTCACGACGGAACTACACATTCGCCGATCCCGATCAATCCTTCACGGATTTATCGGCCGATATGTTTGCAAATTTTACCGGCAGTCTGCTTAGTTACCAGATCATAGGAAAGCTGTCGGCTAACACGGGTGGGCCAATAGTAGGAGCGAGCGTAACCTTGAGCGGTTCTCAGCACGCATCTGCATTGAGTGACAGCAGCGGCCGCTATTCCTTCTTAGTGCCGGGGGAAGGAAATTACACAGTATCAGTTGCGCGGGCTAATTATTCTTTCACCAACCCAAGCCGCTCATTTACAAATCTCTCGGGAGATGCGACTGCAGATTTCAGCGGCACCCTTTTGCACTACACGCTCAGTGGGCATGTTACAAACGATCAATCAGTGGGAATTGCGGGAGTGACTGTCACCTTAACCGGATCGGAAACCGGCTCGAAAACAACCGATTCCGGGGGAAACTACTCTTTCTCGGCGACGGCGGAAGGAAATTATGCAATAACTGTCGCCCGCGCGAATTATGCTTTTAATCCCGCCAGCCGTGCATTCACAAATCTCTCCGGAGATGCTGTTGCTGATTTCTCAGGCACCCTTGTGCTTTACACACTAAGCGGCAGAATCGTTAACGGCACTGTGCCGTTGGCTGGCGTCACCGTGAATCTAACTGGTTCGAAAACAGCCTCCGTCCTTACTGACGCCGACGGGCGTTACTCGTTTGTGGCGACAGCAGAAGGAAGTTATACCGTTACTCCAGTCACGCAGTATTATCGGTTCACGCCTCAAAACTTCCATCACGATAACCTCAGCGGCAATTTCGTCGATGATTTCATAGCTGTGCGGGCAGACACGGTGCAGTTCAGCAACGCAAATTTTGTAGCATCGCCAGGCTCATCCGCCGTTGAGATCACTGTTACCCGCGCCGGGGACACATCCCAGCCAGCCAGCGTCAAGTATTCGACAAGTGATGGAACCGCAAGTCAGACCAACGATTACACGGCAACCTCTGGAACGCTGAGATTCCTATCAGGCGAGTCCACGAAAACGTTCACGGTTTTGATAACCGTTAACACCTACTCGGGGGCCGATGAAACTGCCAACCTTCGTTTAACTCGCCCATCAGGTTTTCTTCTCGGCGATCAGAGACTCGCGACGCTCATCATTGCCGATCAACCCATACCCGGACCGGTGACCAACCCAATAGAGGATTCGCGCACATTCGTTTTCCAGCAATACGCCGATTTTTTGGGACGCCTTGCGGACAACGGAGGACTCGACTACTGGACCAATCAGATAACCCGGTGCGAGACTAATGTCAGTTGTATTAGTTCAGCGCGGGTGGCGACGTCGGCGGCATTTTTTGCCGAGCCGGAATTCCAACAAACAGGCGGCTTCATCTATAGGCTCTTCCGCGCCACACTCGGCCGCCGCCCGACTTACAATCAGTTCGTGGATCAGCGTGGCCAGCTGCAATCGTATGGCGATCCCGCGGCCGCCACGGTTTTGTTCGCTCACGATTTTGTTTTACGTTCTGATTTTCTGACGAAGTATCCTGAGACACTAACGCCGCAGCAGTTTGTTGATTCGCTGATAACCACCACCCGGGAAACTACAGGCGTGGACCTTGCTTCACAACGAGATTCGCTGGTTGCCGACTACAGCACTAATCATGACCGCGGCCGCATTATTCGATTGATCGCGGACAACGACCTGGTCCAAAGAGCGGAGTACAACAGCGCATTTGTCTTGATGCAGTATTTTGGGTATTTGCGGCGCGATCCTGACGAAGGCGGTTACAATTTCTGGCTCGATGTGCTCAACAATCGCCAGCCGGACAACTTTCGCGGCATGGTCTGCGCATTTGTTACTTCGCGGGAATATCAGGAAAGATTTAGTTCAGTCGTGCCTCGCAACGATAGTGAGTGCGGCTCCGTCCATTGAGAGGGCCCCTCAGGATTGGGCGTACTTGCCGAACCGCGAGACAAACTCGGATTGCGTCAGGCCACCCGCCTCAGCCAACTTCATGATTGATGCCTCTGTGAGAAAATCTCTTGGTCCGATTCTGACCATATAATCGCGCGCGACCCGGTAACTCTCAGTCTCCACATCCACAAAACGCTGGCGGCCCCTTCCCGTTTCAGGATCTATCACCTGGTTAAACGGAACTGGTTGAAATTCACCACCCTGAATCGTAATGATGGAATTTGAGCCATCGCGAAGGAGAAAGTTAAATGCTGCGTAGCCGAGGTCGCGCGCGTACTCGGCGTCGTAAGGGATGGGAGACGCGCATCGCAGTTCGTAGCCTATGCTCTTATCCACGACTGTTACCTTTATGTTACGACGTTCGAGACGTAGTTGGACTTCATTCTTGACCTTGCGACCGAGGTCGATCTCAGCAACGCGTATGTTTCCTTGAGCATCTCGATCGACATCCTGCAACTCAGCCACCTCGTTCGCGTCAAAATGCTCAACCAGGGCTTCTGACAACAGGATTACGCCGTAGTGTCGTCCCATTGCGCGGCGCTTGATAATCGTCCCTTCGACGATATCAACGATATCGTCCAAAGAAATCCTCTTAGCAAACTCCTCGGGGATGATGGTGCAGGTCGCACTTGCCGCCTTCCCGATACCGAGAGTTAAATGGCCGGTGGGCCGTCCCATCGTTACAGCCAGGTACCAGCGCTCAGTCGTGCGTGCATCCTCCATAAGCCTCTTAACTAATTCGACTCCGACATGACGGGCAGTCTCATAGCCGAGAGTAGGCACCGAACCAGGCAGCAACAGATCGTTGTCTATGCTTTTGGGAACCTGGACCACCTTGATGGTCCCGTTCGTTTCGCGTTCAATAGCGGCCGAGCTGCGCACCAAATCATCGCCGCCGATTGTCACTAATGCTTCTACTCCGAGTTTTTTGAGCGCAGCGATTGTGTTCGCCAACGCTTGTGGATTTCTGGTTACGTCCGTGCGTGACGTGCCCAGCATAACGCCGCCTTGCAGGTGGATGCGGGTCACTTCGTCAATGGTCAGATCGTGCTGCTCGTCCGTGTACCGCTGGGCAAGCCACTCAAAGCCATCATGAAAACCCACTGCCGCGCGACCAACCTTGATGGCTTCGATCGCAATCGCCGAGATCACTCCATTTGTCCCTGGAGCAGGGCCACCACCTACAAGAATACCTACTCTTTTGGGTGCCATCAGGATTGATCTCTACTTCTCGCCTCACCGTTGAGGGGAACTTGCTCGCTGAAGTAGCCGAAACGGTCGAGAAATTCTTCGTTTGTCATGTTTGCGGCGGCGGCTATCTTTTCTACCCAGGAGGGATCTGCAAAGTCTTTCGCCTCAAGCCGGATCATGTACTCTCGAGCCACGCGGTAGCCTTCACTTTTCACATTAACCATCCTGACGCGCGTCTTGCCTGTTCCCGGCTCACGAATCTGGTCGAATGCCATGGGCACCATGCGTCCACCCTGGACGCTGATCATGGCGTTGCTGCCGCCCGCCAAAAGAAACCTAATTGCGCTGTAACCCAGGTCGCGGCAGTAAGCGGCGTCGAACGGAATAGGATCCGCGCAACGCAGTTCATAACCGATGTTTTTGTTGACGATCGTGACGCGGAGCCCGCGCTGAGTAAGACGGCTCTGCAATTCGACCTTTACCTTGCGAGCCAAATCAACTTCGGCGAAGCGAATGTTACCGTGATCGTCTCGCTCAACATCCTGTAACTCCTGAAGTTCCTGGGTTTCCAATCTTTCAATCAGACCTTCAGCCAGGATTGCGACCCCAAAATACCGGCCCATTGCCCTCCGTTTGATGATAGCCATTTCAACGATGTCACAGATGTCGGAAAAAGCAATGGTTTGTTGCCGGTCGAACTCTTCGCCAATCACCGTTAGAGTGGCCCCGGCCGCCTTGCCAATCCCCAATGCGAGGTGCCCGGCTTTTCTGCCCATCGCGACAACGACATACCAACGCTTCGTTGAGCGGGCATCTTCCATCAGATTGTGAATTAACTCCACCCCGTAGTGGCGAGCCGTCTGGTAACCAAAAGTAGGGATGTGACTGGGCAGCGGCAGGTCATTATCTATGGTCTTTGGGACATGAACCACTCGTATTTGTTGCGCGGAACGCTCGGCGACGAAGCTGGATGAAAGTGCGGTATCGTCACCACCAATGGTTACGAGATGAGTGACACCAAGACTACGGAAGGCTTCAACAACTGTGCGAATGGCTTGGTCGGAAGTCGTTGGATTGTCCCGCGCCGTGCCCAGCATTGAGCCACCCTCCAGGTGAATACGCGAGACATCTTCAATCCGCAAGGGACGTACCTTCGAGGTGTCGCCCCGAATAAGCCACTTGAAACCATCGGTGATGCCGACGACCTCAAAGCCTTCATTTACTGCTTCGATAACGGCAGCGGAAATCACCGCGTTGATACCCGGCGCCGGACCACCACCTACCAGTATCGCAAGGACAGGGTTTGTCATACGCACTCCCACTGATGATTGAGGCAATCTTACAATTACACAAGCAGAAGTCACACTGCGGACAGAGAACAAGCGCTGGACTCTGAGACCTTCCCGGCGCGAGCGCAGTTGTCGGGCTCGTCAGGATAACAGCTCTGCCACAATAGCCTTTACGTGAATTTGGGTCGTATTAAGCAAGGGAATACCCGCAACAGACTTGTCGCGCAGAATCAAGGCAAGCTCTGTCCCGCCAAGGATAAGTCCATCGATCCCGGCACGATCTCGCATGCGCCCGACTATTTCGAGCAAACCATCGCGCGTCTCCTGAAGAACGACACCACTTACCAGCTCGTTAAAGTATTTGTCATGAATATATTCTTGTTCGTCGTGTTCTGGAACAACCACTGTTTTCCCCGCCCTGGAAAATACTTCCGGAAAGAATCTACCTTGCATCGTGAAGCGAGTCCCAAACAAGCCCAGTCTTTTTAGACCCGGGGTATCAGCAGCCTGACAGGTGGCTTCAACGATACTCAGGAGCGGGATAGTTGATTGGTTTTGAATATCATCAAATACGATGTGTGGCGTTGCGGCAGCAAGCACGCCGAAGTCTGATCCTGCGGCTGCCAGCCGCTGTATTTCAGCCGACAGGTATTTGGTGACTTCCGCGAGCTGATTAGTCTCAATTAGGGGAAGCAGCCGTTTCAAATTGATGCTATTAATGATAATCGAGGGATAACTCCCATCCGGCTGCAATTCCCTGTAACGCGTAATGATTGAGCGGTAGTAGTCGATAGTTGATTCTGGTCCGATTCCGGCAATGATTCCGACTGTTTTCATAAGTGACTCAGGCTCAAGGAATCAGGAAGGCCTGGATTAAGATCGTCTGCCCTTGCGCATTCCTGATTCATCCGCCGGCAGTTCGCGTACAACTTCCGTCGCTTTCTTGTCCTGGCGCAATCCCTGAAATGATGGATGCCTGATCGATCCGTCAGAGGTCCACTCAGCGAATGTCACCTCGGCGATTAGTTTCGGGTCGGTCCACCGCACTTCACGAAGTCCGGGGTCTTTGGGAATGGCGCTTAACGGGGTGGTCGCTCGCGAAAACCTGTCGAGGTGCTTCTGCAACTCACTGCGCTGTTTGAATGTGAAGCCGGTGCCGACACGTCCGGCATAAACCAGCTTTCCCGTTTCATAAACGCCAAGAACCAACGATCCGAAGCCTGGCAAGTTTTTTGACGACGGAGTATAGCCCGCAATTACAAATTCTTGCTGCTTATTACATTTGACCTTCAACCAGTTTCGATTCCTGGTAGATTCATAAGGTGAATCCTCGAGCTTCGAGACGATGCCTTCAATTCCATATTCACAGGCATGTGTGAAAAACGCGTCTCCATCTCCCTCGAAGTGTTCGCTAAAACGTACCAGGCCGCGGCTGGCGCTGCCTTTGGTTACCTCCATTAGCAAAGACTTTCTTTCTCTCAGAGGCGTACGCGTGAGAATGAACCCGTCAAGATAAACAAGGTCGAAGACCTCAAAAACAAATCCCGTCTTAACGCTCTTGCCCATTGCGCGCTGAAGCTTCTGAAAACTCGAGCGTCCCTGCGCATCAACAACAACAATCTCTCCATCAAGAATGGCGCTGGTTACGCTCAGCGATTTAACAGCCTCAGCGATACCGGCGAATTTCTCTGTCCAATCCTTTCCATTCCGACTCCAGAACTGGACGTTGCCTCGATCTATGCGGCACAGCATCCGATAGCCATCAAACTTGAGTTCATGCAGCCATTGGCTGCCTGCGGGCGGTTCCTTGACGAGTGTGGCGAGCTGGGGCGCAATGAACTGTGGCAGCGCAGCTTTACGCGCTCCCGGTATTTTCTCTAGCTCTCGTTTGGGCATCGTGTCAAATCAAGATTGTGACTATATTAGCGTACTCGCCAAAACGTCCAAGCTCTTGGATGCCACGCTGATGGAACGCTTCTTGTGATTTTGTGGATCCTGGCGTGGGGAGGCTTAGCTCATCTCGAGATCCCAGCCGACTGGCGTTGGCGGTCTGAAAGTTCGATTATCAAATCCGCGCATTCTTCCAGCGATTGCAGGCTGGTGTCGATTGAGAGATTGTAGTTTTTGGCGCAGGTCCAATTGTGACTTGTCATCTCGTGGAAATATATCTCGCGCGTGCGGTCTGATTCCTTAATCAGAGCACGCGCCTTTTCTTCGTTCAGGTCTTTGTAGATGCTGAGGATTCGTCTTACGCGAAAACTTTTCGGAGCATGACAAAAGACACTGAACATTCCTCGATGCCGAGGCAGCAAAAACACCCCGGCCCATCCCACCACAACGCAGTCGTTCTTGCTCGCGATCCGTTTGAGGATCTGTGTCTGCTTGTCGAATAGTTCGCGATCTGAAAAGTTTCCCAGTGGCGGCGGACAGTAGTGAGCGTCCGGTGGGCCGAGTGCCAAACCACCCAAAATTTTGTCCCAGAACGAAGAGATTCTTTCGGACCGTGCCGCGACCGTCTCTTCATCACAGCCAAATTCCTGCGCGGCCAGATGTAGCACTTCGCGATCGACATACTTCAAGCCGAGCCGCTTCGCGATAATCTGGCCAACGTACGAGCCGCCCGCGCCCAACTGGCGCGAAATAGTGATCGTCGTCTTTATCACTGAATCAACCACCAAACTTTAAGTCAGATTCCCAGGCTCCTAACGATTCAATCATCTCTCCGCAGAAGCGAATTATCAATGCATCGCCACCGCTCCTGGCTTTTTCTTGACCCGCTCAAACAAGAGCGCGGCCGGAACACATATCACACATAGAAACGACAGCACCCGAAAAACATCAATATAGGAAAGTACCATCGCTTGCCGCACTACGGTTCCATACAGACCGCCGTAAGCCTGCTGCGTTGCTGTCACCGAACTACCGGACGTGGCGAATGCTCCCGACATCTGCTTGAGCCGCTCCTGGAAAACAGGGTCGTAGGGCGTGAGATGCGAAACCATTGCTGCCTGATGCACTTGTGCTCCGCGCGCCAGCAGCGTCGTCACGGTAGCGATTCCTACGCTGCCGCCCGTGTTGCGCATCAGATTGAAGACGCCCGACGCGTTACCCATTTGCTCGTTACTCAAAGTGCCGAGCGCCATAGTCGTCAACGGCACAAACACAAAGCCCATCGCAAAGCCGCTGATGATGTTCGGCCAGACAATGCTGCTGATTGAGATTTCCAGATTGATCTTACTAAACAAGTAAATCGAGTAGGCCAACACCGTAAAGCCAAACATTACCAGATAGCGGCCTCGGACTCTATTTATCAAACGTCCCACTATAAGCATCGAAGTAACCGCCCCAAGGCCCCGTGGGCTGACCGCCATGCCGCTAGTGACCGCTGGATACCCCATCAGCGTTTGCAGGAATAATGGGAGCAGCGCAATCGTACTGTAAAGGACTATTCCCATCGCAATCATCAGGGATGTCCCAACGGCAAAGTTTCGATTGACCAGCACCCGCAGATCGACGATTGGCTCTTTTGATCTCAACTCCCAAAAAATGAATGCAATCGCAGCCGTGGCAGAAAGAATTGCGAACCAGGTGATGAATAATGAGGCAAACCACTCGTCTTCCTGACCTTTGTCCAGAACCAACTGCATGGCTCCCAGCGCGACGGCCATCAATCCAAATCCAATGTAATCGATGCGTCCAGGTCTTTGATCCCTGATGTACGGCGGATCTTCGATAAACGCCCTGGACATAAAAACGGCCAGAATGCCAATGGGAATATTAATGTAAAAAATCCAGCGCCAGGAATAATTGTCTGTGATCCAGCCACCAAGGGTTGGTCCGATAATCGGAGCAACCACAACACCGAGACCAAATACCGCCATGGCCGAGCCGCGCTTCTCGGGCGGAAAACTTTCCATCAAGACAGCTTGCGCAATGGGTTGCAAAGCTCCCCCACCGGCCCCCTGGGCGACGCGCGCGACGATCAACATGCCGAGGCTGGTCGCGGCGCCGCAAACCGCTGATGACAAGGTGAAGATTGTGATGCAAACAATCAAGAATCTTTTGCGGCCAAAGTAACGGCCCAACCAGTTTGCGGCTGGAAGAATTATGGCGTTCGAGACGAGATAGCTTGTTAGAACCCAGGTCGATTCTTCGGTCGAGGCGGAAAGATTCCCGGCGATATGAGGCAAGGCGACATTAGCCACCGAAGTGTCCAGCACTTCCATGAAGGTCGCAAGCATCACCGACGCCGCGATTAGCCACGGATTGAAGCTCGGTGTCCACTCGCGCACAGGCCCAGGCTTGAGCTCGGTTTTTGCGGCTTCTCCATTAGTCATCTTACTGAAGTGTCAGTTGTTCGTGATGAAAAATGACAAATGAAAAATGGAAAATGGAAAATGTTTCGCTGTCTTCACTTCACTTTCACCTCCGGCACTACTGACATACCCGGCGCCAGCATGTGCTGCGGATCAATCTGGTTCGGTTCAAAGACGATTTTGACCGGCAGGCGTTGGACCACTTTCACATAGCTGCCAGTGGCGTTCTCTGGGGGAAGCAAACTGAAGCGAGCGCCAGTGCCGGCTTGAATGCTGTCGACATGCCCACGAAAAGTCTTGTCTGGGTAGGCGTCTACGTTTATGTCGACCGACTGGCCAGGTCGAATGTTTCCAATCTGGCTCTCTTTGAAATTTGCAGTAACCCAAACGTCTCCCGGGACTACAGCCATCAACGGCTGGCCTATCTGCACCAGTGCTCCCACCTCGACTGATTTGCGAGTTATGCGCCCACTGTCCGGCGCATAAATCTTGGTATACGAAAGTTGCAGTTCCGCCTCGTCGACCGCAGCTTGCAACTGTTCCAGGTTCGCGCCCGCCGAAGCAGCCTGCGCCTGGCTAACAGCGACTTGTTGCGGGGCAGTCTGAGCTTGCGCAAGCCGGCCCAGGGCTTCATTTACCTGGGCCTGGGCTCCGCTAACCTGACTCTGAGCGCGCTGAGCGGTGGCTGCCTGGGCCGAGGTGGCAGCGCGGGCTTCATTCACCTGTGCTTGCGCCGCTGAAACTTTCTCGCGCGCAGCGTCGACCTGAGCATTCGCTGTCCGGACGGCCGCCAACGCTTCATCCAAACGTTGCTTGGAGATCTCGTCCTTCTCGTAAAGCAATTGATATCGCTGGAGATCAGCATTAACGCGAGTGGCCTCCGCCTGCGCGGCTGATAGTTGGGCGCGCGCTTGCTGCACATTCGCTTCCGCGGTGTTAATGGACGCGACGGCTTGACTGGTGCGGCTGCGTTCAGACGAGGCGCCGGCCCGCGCCCCGGTAACGCCTGAACGCGCGAGTTGCACGCCCGCTGTCGCCTGCTGCACGTCGGCGCTGGTTTTCACGCGCGTCAAAGTTACCTGTGTTTGGGCCTGTTTTTGCTGCGCGAGTCCGGCACTGAGCGCCGCCTTTGCCTGTTCCAGTCTCGCTTCGTAGTCTCGCGGGTCAAGCTCGACGATCAAATCCCCGGCATTGACCTGTTGATTGTCTGTAACGTAAACCTTCGTGATATAGCCGGAAGCTTTTGGGCTTACCTGTACGATGTGTCCGTCGATAAAGGCGTCGTCGGTTGATTCGTGAGAACGCGAGTACAACCAGTAGCGCACTCCGAAAAAGATCGCGAGCAGCAGAACAACGGCGGCGCCAATCAGAAAAGCCGGCCGTTTATAAGCCGGACGCGGTGTAACATGTTCGTGCGGTTCATCTGAGAGAGGCTCGTCATATTCATCAATGGGCCGGGCATTCTCCTCATCAGGACCTTTGCCTACCGGCGCCTCCGCGGGTGGACCGGGCGGTAAGTCCTCCTGTGATGAGCGTTTGTTAACGTGGTCGTCCTTTGCCATTCTTCACCAATGAAAAGTCTGCGCTCTTCCTAACGCGGCTGCCAGATTTAAACGAGCACTATTATAAAGGACCAGGGCCGTTACCTGGTCCAGCCGCGCATTGGCTAGTGCGGTCTGCGCGGTTACGAGTTCGATGTTGTCTCCCACGCCGGCGCGGAAACGATCGCGCGCCATTTCCAGTTCACGTTCAGCCAGCGTGACCGCCAAATCGGCGGCGCGCACTGTTTCGGCACTCGTGCGCAAATTCGAATAGGCAACGCGCAAGTCTTCTTCGACCTGGCCGCGGATGCTGGCGAGTTGAAGCTCAGCCTGAGTCTCTCGGCTACTTGCGACCTGGATTCGTCCGCGCGTCAAGCCACCATTGAAAATGGGAACATTCAATTGAATTGCGTAACTGCGGGTAGGCAGGGCGCTCGTCACCGGTGTAATGGCGCTGATTCCGTAATCGCCGAGAAACTCGAGCGATGGCAGCTGTTCCGCTCGCGCAGCCCGCTTTTGATAGTCGTTAACCGCAACTTCAGCTTGCGCGAGCCGAACTTCAGGGCGATTCTCTTCTGCGGTTGCTACAGCGCTCTCTATCTCCGGCAGAGTCTCAACGACAAAACGAAGGGGATCGGTAAGCGTGAAAGAACTGCCCAAAGGCAATCCCACGATTCGTTGTAGTTGCAGCCGTGATTCTTCGGAATCGCTTTGCGCCCGGGAAAGCCGTACCTGCTCCTGTGCGAGCCGAGTCTCAGCACGGGTCACATCCACGCCGGTGGCAATTCCGGCATTGCGCTGATCCTGCGCGAGGTTCAGCAGAGTCTGTGCCAGCGCCACGTTTGTTTGCGCCACCGACAGCGCGCGATCCGCTCGCATTGCTTCCAAATATGAGAGCGCAGTAAAAGTTGCGACTTGTTCACGCGCAAGACCCTCCTCCATCTCGGCGACCCGGACGCCTGCCTTTCCAGCTTGAAAAGTTCTTAGCGCGGTTAAACTAAAGATCGTTTGTTCCAGACGCAAACGTGCATCGAAGTTTTTGAAAGGTCCGATGAAGGTGGAGTTGAAGCCTGGAAGGGTTCCCGGTTTGAACCCGAGTGCGGCAAGGTTTTCCGTCAAGGTTGCCTGATAAGCCGCCCCGGAAATATTCGGCATCAGTCCAGCCAGCGATTCCTTCTGTATTCCCCGGGCTTCATTACGCCGCTCTTTCGCCAGCAGAGTGGCGAGATTATTCTCAATGGCCAATTGGATCGCCTGATCAAGACTCAGAGCCGTGACGGCCGGGCTGACCTTCGCGGCGCCCGGCGGTTGTTGCGCGTTCGTAATCGGGACTGACGGCCTGCCAGTTTGCAAACCGCCGGTGCCCACCGGTGATGGGCCAATAACCGACGTCGTTTGTGTTTGACCTGGACCTGGACCACGAGCACGAGTCAACTGCGCGAAACCATGCGTGGCGGATAGTCCCAAAAACCCTAAAAGCAAAACCGTCTTCAACAAAACGCGGTTGCCTCGACAGGCAACCCAGGATCTCAGTTGTTGGTTGGTACAAAACACAAACTGCCAGTGGATCAAAACGTAGCCCCTTTCTGAAACGGCCAGCATGGTCTGGATTTGGATGAGACTGCAACTGTTTAATGTCAAAAGTTTCGCTTACGTGCAACTAAAAAGCCAGTTTCCCCATTTCTTGGTCCGCAGGGCTTTTCCAGGGACCATTGGGCTTCGTGTAATTTCGTGGATCGATTTGTCTACTCGCAAGGTGCTCACAAGCTTGTCAAATTGGGAGACCTCTAAAGCAGCTATTGACTTTCATCCTAACGCAGCTGTATATATGGCATCACTATATATGGAGATGACGATGCTTGAGCGGGAAGTCAGAAAAACCCATGCCCGACTGGCAAGATGAAATCAGACAGCGACTGGCGGCCTTGAAGCTTGCGCCGGCGCGGGAAGCGGAGATCGTCGAGGAGTTGACCCAGCATCTCGGAGATCGCTACGAGGACTTGCTTACCCTGGGCCACACCCCTGAGTCAGCCTTTCACACCGCGCTGGCCGAGTTGCTTCAGAGTGACCTGTTCGTCCGCGAGTTGCGACGCGTTGAGCGACGAGCAGCGCCAGAACCAGTCGCAACAAATGCTGATAAACCGCGCAGAATAATTGCCGGCATTTGGCAGGATGGGCGTTACGGCGCTCGATCATTGTTAAAGCAGCCGGGCTTTACCGCAGTGGTAGTGTTGACTCTCGCGTTAGGTATTGGCGCCAATACCGCTCTTTTCTCCGTGGTGAATGGTGTGCTGCTCAAGCCTTTGCCTTATCCACACCCTGAGCAACTTGTTACGCTGCATCAGAGCAAGCCGAATTTCCAAACAGGGGCGATTCCCTATCCGAATTTCCGTGACTTGCAAAGCGAGAACCAGACGTTCTCGGCAATGGCCATATCCCGCGGCTATAGCTTCAGCCTAATCGGCGTCGGCGCAGCTGAACGCATCAGCGCTCGCCTGGTATCCGCGGACTTTTTCACGGTGTTAGCCGTCAACGCCGCGCCGGGGCGCACATTCATGCCCGGTGAAGATGAGGTCGGCGCCGGTGCGGTGGTCCTGATCAGCGCGGATCTTTGGCAGCGCAAGTTTGGCTCTGCCGAGGATGTGCTGGGAAAGAGCCTGACCCTGGATGACAAGAACTACACGATTATCGGCGTGATCCCGGCGAGCTTCAATCTGGTTCGCAACATCGATGTCTATGTGCCAATCGGTCAATGGAATAATCCTGCGCTGCGGAGCCGCAGTGTCGCTTTGGGACTTCATGGGATTGGCCGTCTTAAACCTGGCGTCACGATCGAGCAGGCCCAGGCTGATCTCGACAGGGTTATGAGGAATCTGGCCGCTGCTTACCCGGAAACCAACCGCGGCAACGGCGCTAAACTTATTTCACTCGAGGAAACCCTGGTTGGTGACATCAGGCCGATCCTTTGGACCTTGCTCGGTGCCGTTGCATTCGTGCTGCTGATCGCCTGCGTGAACGTCAGCAATCTTATGCTCGCGCGTTCTACGGGCAGGACCCGCGACTTTGCCATCCGTGCCGCGCTCGGTGCGAGCCAATGGCGCCTGCTCCGGCAATCCCTAATCGAGAGTTTGCTGCTGGCCCTGGTCGGCGGCGGACTTGCACTCGTTGTTGCGGGTTGGGGTACCAAAGCCGCGCTCAGCCTGCTGCCTACGATGCTCCCACGCGCGGAGGAAGTAGGACTGGACACGCGCGTTCTGATTTTTGCCGTCGCCATTTCGCTGATCACTGGGATACTCTCGGGGTTGGCGCCGGCGCTTAAGACCTCGCAGTGGCACTTGACGGAAACGCTCAAGGAAGGCGGGCGCGGGGCGAGCAGCGGCCGCGGGCGTGCCCAGGGAATCTTCGTCGCCGTCGAGATGGCGCTGGCCCTGGTGCTGCTGATCGGCGCGGGCTTGATGATTCGCAGCCTCACTGCGCTTTGGAATGTTGATCCGGGATTTCGTTCCGACAATGTTTTGACCTTCGGACTGAATTTGCCACCCGCGCTCCAAACAGCCAGCCCAAATACGGTTCGCACCGCCCTGCGCGATCTCAGTGACAAGCTCGGCTCGATGCCGGGTGTTCGGGCAGTTTCATTTTCAGCCGGCGGAGTTCCCTTGCAGGGCGAGGATGATCTGTTTTTCTGGCTCGAAGACCGGCCAAAACCGGCGAGTCAAAGCGAGATGAACATGGCGCTGGTCTACAGAGTCGAACCCGGCTATCTAACGACGATGAGCATCCCACTCAAACGAGGTCGCTTTTTCAACGATCAGGATCATGAACGAGCTCAGCCCGTCGTGGTAATTGACGAGGTCTTTGCCCGCAAATACTTTGGCGAAGCAGACCCTGTCGGCAAGCGAATTCAACAGGAGGGCCAGGATCCGCAGCAGATCGTCGGCGTAGTTGGGCACGTGAAGCAATGGAGTATAGATGCGGACGAAGAGCAGTCACTTCAAGCACAACTCTACGAACCATTCAGACAGTTGCCGGATAACTCTCTGCCTTCCAGTGCGGGAGTGTTGATTCGTTCTGAAAACACATCAGGCGGCGGTGGGCCGGCCCTTTTCGAGTCCATTCGGCGAATCGTACAAAGCCAAAACAGCCAGAATGTCATCTTCAGGCCCCAGACGATGAACGAGGTGATCGCCGATACGCTTGCCGCGCGGCGCTTTTCGATGATCGTGCTCGATGCTTTCGCGGTGGTGGCGCTACTGCTTGCGAGCGTCGGCCTCTACGGCGTCATTTCGTATTTGGTCGGACAGAGGACACACGAGCTCGGGATCCGCATCGCGCTGGGGGCACAAAGCAAGACTGTTCTCCGTCTCGTCCTGGGCCAGGGAATGAAAATGGCACTGGCGGGAGTAGTGTTGGGACTTGTTGCCGCAGTGGGGCTGACTCGCCTGCTGGCCAGAATGCTTTACGGAGTGAGCACAACTGATCCACTGACCTTTGCAGCTATTGCGCTACTGTTGATATCGGTAGCGATGCTGGCCTGCATCATTCCGGCGCGCCGGGCCTCGAGAGTTGATCCGCTCATTGCGCTTCGCTACGAATGAGCAGCGCAGGAACGTCCTTCCGGAGCCTGGTAATCCTCAGCGAATGCCCACCAGGCCCTGCACAGATTGAATCAACTTTTCTGAGTCGTAGCCAACTCCGTCTTTAAAGACAATCTCTACCTTTTCGATATCATTAATATTCGCTGCCGGGTTCCCTTTCACTACCATCAGGTCAGCTTGCTTCCCGGAAGCGATTGAACCGATGCGCCCGTCTTCACCAAGAAACTTCGCGCCGTTGAAGGTAGCAATCTTTATTGCTTCGACCGGAGTAAAGCCGGCCTCTACCAGCAGTTCGACTTCGCGCAGGTCGCCAAAACCGGCCACAACGCCGCCGTTACCGGTTGGATCGAGACCGGCTAGCAGCAAACCTCCGGCGTTCACAAAGGCTCGTTCAAAGTCCATCACCTTGCGCAGCACCGGAACGAAATTCGCTTCAGGTGAGACACGTGCTCGGGCCTGCAGATAACGCACGCGCGCGTCAGTTGACATGACATTGAGCACGCGTGGATTCAGCAGCGCGCTCGCGGCACCGATTCCGGTTTGCGCCAAAGGTGCGCCGGCGGCTTCAAACACCGGGAGGGTGGAAGTGATCGCGACATTCCTAGCGACCAGCGTGCGAATCGTTTCCTGCGCGGCAGGGCCATTCAGGTCCAGTTGCCGCAAGCTCGCGCTCACCGCGCTTCCCGGCGGACACTGATCCGGCTGTTTGTTGGGAACGAACTCTGAATCCACGAACAGTCCGTGTTCAAGGTCATCGATGCCTAGCTCCGCCGCTTCCTTAAACCCGATGGAACAAAGATGGCCAGTCACTTTGAGCCCGCGCTTGTGCGCCTCTTCCACGGCCGCGCGCAACTCGTCACGCGTGATGTTCATGTAGGCTTTGAAGGAAGTGGCGCCGGCGTCAGCCCAATAGTTCACCATGCGCCGCGCATCGTCGGGGCCCGTCAGTTCATGCATCACCGGGGTGAAAGAGCCGCGGCCTTCGAGATATGGCGCGGTGATGTGCATCTTTGGACCAATCATCCGGCCGGAATCAATCAGCCGCTTGATCTCCAAATCCGTATATGGAGCGACGCTGCCCGTGGTGCGAATTGTCGTGACACCGAGCGCGAGATAGAGACGCGGAAAGCTGCTGCCCATGTTCGAGTACATCGGTGGCGAACCACCCATCGGGAAGAACATGTGGTCGTGCATCCCCACCAGCCCGGGCAGCACTGTGTAGCCTTGCAGATCGAGAGTCTGCGCATTCGCCGGCACCTTCGCGGTTGCGCTCGGTTCGACCGATTGAATCTTGCCGCCACTGATCACAATGGTCTGGTCGTCTCTTGGCGCTGCACCAGTCCCATCAATCACCCTCACATGCACCAGAGCAATCATGGGCGTTTCAATGCGGACGAACTGCTGCCGGTCGGGCGCTTGTGCAAATGAAGTGAGCTGGACGTAGAAGAGAAAAAGAACGGAGAGTTTGATTCTCATTTGAGTCTCCACAACAGCAAAGACAAAACGCAAAGTACGCGGAGGGAAGAACCGCAAAGTCTCGCAAAGCAATCCCTTTGTGTCCTTTGCGAGATCTTTTGCGACCTTTGCGTTAAATACGATTTGAATTCAATTGATGTCCGTGGTCAAACGGGGGCTCACTTGAGGGCTGCTATGATTTGCTCAACCTGCCCCGCTTGCACGAGCTGCTGCAAGCGGGTTTCTTCGATCCCCGCTACCCTTCCAAGTAACATTCTAAAGGTATCTGCATGACTGCGGTCGCGCCAGCGAGCCATCTTGATCAGAGAATTTACAGATCGCGAGCGCAACTGGCTCAGAAGCTTCGGATCTCGCCGCTTGCTCAATTCATCCAGCAGAGACCCTCCCTTGTTGCGATCCGTCCAGGAGCCGGAGCTTAACATGGCGATGAAATGCTCGGCCGGAATTCTCGCTGCCACCTTCGGATTTGAGCGCGCCAGAACTCCCAACGCTCGTAAAGCGTTGTTGCGCACTGTGTCATCTGAATCGCGGCTGGCGCCTACAAGATCTTCAATTTGTCTCGGCGATTGGCGAGCATAACCGAGTAAGTACGCGGCGGCGATTCTTTGTTCAGGGTCCCGCGACGTCGCCAGTACTCGGCTCACCAGATGTTCATTGCGCAGCACATACGCTCGCGTCGCGAGTTGTTTAGCGCGAACATTAGGATCGACGGAAAGCGCATAGCCTTTTGAGTCATCTTCCCCGCTGGCTCCGTTTAGCACTGCTCGGGACTGTGCCTCCATCGTCTCCTTATATAAACTCAATATACTTGCCGGCAGGCGAACGCTGCCAGTCGGCTGGGGTTTGTGTTGCACGATCCCTATCGAGTTGCCCGGCAAACCTATGTAGATAATCCCATCACCATGGGCATCACAACAGAGTGCCTCAACATCCGTTGCAGGCATACCTATAACATGATTCACCGCTTCACGGATGCGACCGACAGCCTTCTGGACGGCGTCATCTGAATCCGGCAACTCATCACCTTCACGGAAGGGCAGCGCATTGCGAATGTTGTCGAGATCCAGGCCGGCGTAACCGTAAAACTCTATCTGGCCAATGCGCCTGTGTTTGTCCTGCGCAAGGGCAAGAGAAATCAGGGAAACCGCTAGGGGAAGCAAACAACTGCTTCTCATTCTTAAGTTCAAGACCGTTCCAATCTTTGGGATACCTCCGTGTACTCCGTGTCTCAGTGGTGGAATATGACCATGAAACAGCTCACCACGGAGACACAGAGTACACAGAGTTCGTTACGGTTTTCGGGCCTTCACAATGATCATCTGCGCGGGCATGCTCATCTGGTTGTTCGGAAAGAACTCTCTCGCCGCTGCTTGAGACTTCGGGATTAAATAATTCAAGCTGAGTAAATTCGCAGGTTGGTGAGACATGTTGGGATCACAGTACGCTGGGATAACCCGTGATTTCAAGGTCCGGTCCTCGCTGTGTGACCGCGACGTCCCTGAGCATTAGCGCATCGGCCATCCGGGCAATACCTTTGCCGCCGATTGCGCTCGGCGCTTCCTGACCGCCAATGATTTTTGGGGCGATGAAAAAGGTCAACTTGTCCACGAGGTTTGCATCGATGAATTCCCCGGCCACCCGAGCACCGCCTTCAACCAGCACGCTTTGAATCGAGCGACTTCCCAGGTTCAGTAAAACCGACAGCAGATCTCTACGCTCGGTGCGAACGATTTCCACTCCGCGAGAAGCGAAGCTTTGGCGCCGATCCAGTTGCAGTGATCCGCTCGTGAATATGATTACCGGAGCCTGGGCCGCCGTGTTGACAAGATTTGATTCGAGCGGCGTTTTAAGATTGTCATCCAAAACGACCCGGATCAAAGGTCGCCTTCGCGGTAACCCGGAACGATCTGTCAGGAGTGAGTCGTCAACGAGGGCTGTTCCGGCGCCGACCAGGATCGCGTCACATTCGTGTCGCAGCTGATGAGCTCGCGCACGCGCTTCGTCGCCGGCAATCCACCGTGAATCGCCCGTGCGCGTAGCTATCTTACCGTCAAGCGTAATCGCCAGTTTCAAATGCACAAAAGGGCGCCCGGTGCGCATGAAGTGCAGGTACTGCTCGTTCAACTGTGCGGCTTCGCGGGCAAGCAAGCCAGTCTCGACTTTAATCCCGGCCGCCCGCAGGTGCGCGAACCCTCTTCCCGAGACGTCCGGATTGGGGTCTTCTATCGGTGCGACCACTCGGCTTATCCCAGCGTCGATCAATGCATCGGTGCACGGTGCGGTACGACTATGGTGAGCATGTGGTTCGAGCGAAACATAGGCAGTGCCCCCACGTGCTCGCACGCCTGCCTGGGCCAGGGCCAACGTCTCGGCGTGCTTCACAGCTTCGTAGATGTAGTGGCCCTCGCCCGCGATTTCACCCTGGGCATCAACCACTACGCAGCCCACCAGTGGACCAGGGCTCACAAGACCGGTGCCGCGCGAAGCCAAATCCAGCGCCCGCTGCAGCATTCGTTGATCAAATTCCGAGGAGTCACCATTCATTAGAATCACATTGAGGGCGGCTCACAACTCCCTGGAGTGCGGCGACTTGTCGCCGCTTTTCGATGCGCGCGTTGCATTAACCGAGCAACGAAAGCGGTGACAAGTCACCGCACTCCAAAAGTCTCAGCCGAACAGACCGTTAACGTATTGTCTCGGATCAAAAACCACCAGGTCGTCAACTTTTTCTCCGATGCCTGCATAGCGGATTGGCAAATTGAGCTCCTTCGCGATCGAGACCGCAATACCGCCCTTCGCGGTACCGTCAAGCTTCGTCAGCACGATGCCGGTAACACCAGCTACTTTCAAAAACTGACGAGCCTGTTCCAGACCATTCTGTCCGGTCACGGCGTCAACTACGAGCAGAGTCTCGTGGGGAGCACCTTCAACCTCACGACCCGCAACTCGTTTCATTTTTTCCAGCTCCGCCATTAGATTTGATTTCGTGTGGAGCCTTCCCGCGGTGTCCACGATCAGAACATCCGAGCCACGAGCCTTTGCTGCCTTTAACGAGTCGAAGAGCACTGCCGCCGGATCGGTTCCCTGCTTTTGCTGAATTAGCGGCACACCTGTTCGCTCCGCCCAAATAGCGAGCTGATCCGAAGCAGCCGCGCGAAACGTATCGGCAGCGCAGATCAGTACATCGTTTCCCTCGGCTTTGATTCGTTGCGCCAGCTTGCCTATGGTCGTCGTTTTGCCGACGCCATTCACACCCACAATCATCATTACGTAGGGCGTGACGTTCTCGGGCACGCTCGTTTCCGAAGATACTCCCTGACTCGCGGAGCCTTCCAGGATCTTCAACAACTCGTCTTTAATCGCCTGCTTCAATGCATCCAGGTCGTTGATCTGCTTGCGAGCTACTCCGTGTCGCACTGTTTCCAGCAGCTCAAGCGTTGTTGAAACTCCGATGTCCGCCGCAATCAGTGCCTCTTCGAGGTGGTCCAGAAGTTCGTCGTCGATCTGCTTGCGTCCAACAAAAACCGTATCGAGTCGTTCTGAAAGCGAGTCGCGAGTGGCCGCAACTGCTCTGCGAAATCTGGCTGAGAACTCCTGTTCAAGCGCAGCCTCACGGGCCTGTAATTCTTCGACGGATAAATCCAACCCCAGAACGGAGCTTGAAAACGATGATCGAGGAGGAGTAGCCGAAGTCCTCGGAGCGGGCGCGGGCTTAACCTCCCTCACGGGCTCGACCGGCAGCGGCGTTGGCCCAGCTCCGGTAACAGCCGGCTCAAGCTCCGGTACGTGCACCGTTTCATGTGGCGCTCTTGCCTCGACGGATTCATCTGGAATTGGAACCACCGCTTGCGGTGCTTCCAACTCTCTTATGGGCGTTTGAGATGGCTCGGTGGTGGTTTTGGGCTGAGGCTCGTTCAGACCCAATGTGACAAACTGATCCTTGCTCTTGCGTCTCCAAAATAGTCCCATGTGCTTAATCGCCTGACCAACCTGTGGATTTGTGAATCAGGGATTATAAACACAAGCCTCATCCTCTCAAAAACGGCCGCATTTTAATGGTGTCCCAATTTGAGAATCTCTGTGTAACAAAGTGACAATTTCTTGTTTTCTTGAAAAGGCTTTTTTGGGGAGGAAACAAATCGATCCACGCGCATCACACGAAATGAATTGAGGAACATTTCGTGTGAGTTTGCTTTTCGGTTCGTGTAATTTCGTGGATCGATTTGTTTTACTCGCCAAAGAACCTGGTCAAGAAAACAAGAAGTTGCGCGTTTGTATTACAGAGTATCCCCAAAAGAAATTTGATCCACGAAATTACGCCAAGAAACACCAATGTTTCGCGTGATTTCGTGGATCAATTTGATTGGCGTCAGCCAACTGCCACAGGTTCTTGTTCTGGTGCTTTTCTGATTACCTCTTTCTTGGGTCCGTCCGAAACCGGCTTTTTCAACCGCACCGATCCTGGACGCACTTGACCTTCACGGCACGCCTCGACAAAGGCAGCAACCACCTGAGCATCGTATCGGGTGCCGACAAAAGTCTCGATGCGCGCTACCGCGTCTTCAAATTTCATCGCACTTTGATACGGTCGATCAGTGGTCATCGCATCGAATGTGTCAGCCACGGCAACTATGCGCGCCATTATTGGGATCTCATCACCTTTTAGACCCTGGGGATAGCCCTGACCATTTATCATTTCGTGGTGCATGTACATCCCTGGCAAGAATTCCTTCAAAGCCGGGATGTGAGACATGATCTTGAATCCCTTCTGCGGATGCTGTTTCATGATTTCATATTCTTCATCGGTCAGCGATGCAGGTTTCTTCAGGATCTTGTCGTCGATTCCGATCTTGCCGACATCATGCAGCAACGCGCTAATCCTGATCTTCTCGACCTCATCATCCGGTAAGCCCAGCCGTTGTGCGATGGCCACGGAGAATCTCGAGACGCGTTCTGAGTGACCTCGAGTGTAGGGATCCTTGCCGTCGATGGCTGCTGCCAAACTCTTAACAGTGCCGACGAAGAGTTCGCGGTTGGCCTCGGCGGCGCGCTGCAAGTCACCAATAAACTTCTCGATCTGGTCTGTCATTCGATTGAATGAGTTGCCAAGATCGCCTAACTCAGTCCGGCTGCGAATATGAATCCGTTGCGAGAAATCACCAGCCGCGATGCGGTGAGCGCCCGCAGCCAACTCTCTGACCGGTTGCGTCAACTTTTTGGCGAAGAAGGATCCAATTGCCAGCGTCAACAACGCGGCGCCGAAACTTATCCAGAGCGTCTGCCGGCGCATGTCGGCAACCGAGGCCAGCGCCGCCGCCTCATCCTGAATAGCAATCACGCCGAGACGTGAATTCTTATCGAGCTCGGCCGTGGCATACGATCCCAACATCTCAATTCTGCGCCCGTCGCGCACAGCCGAGAACGGAGCCAGCGCAGATTGCACCTGGCCTCCCGATTCCTGCCAGTCCTGGACCACTTTCAGGTCAGTCATTGGCTTTTCCGTAAAAGCGACATTCGCCTCCGGGTGAGCCACGGCGCGACCATTCTGATCCACAACAAAGACCACGGGCAGACCGGCTTCGAGCAATTCTCGTTCGCTCTTGGAAGTCAGCTGTTGTACGGCGGTAAAGACTTCCTGGAACGACACGATAGCCACCACTGCTGCCACCACATCATTACTGTTTTCGCCGCCCATTACTGGCGCCGCTACAGTCAAACCCATCTCTTGTCCCGAGCGAATGATCTGCGGCCGGCTTACCACCAGACCCCGACCACTCATGTGCGCGAGCACTTCACTTACCCGGTCGTCAACTTCTTCGCGTTTTATGATATCGGTTTGGAAGGCCCGGTGAAGCTCTCCGTTGACCGGCCATATTGCCAGCGCGATGAGATTAGGGTCGTCTTGAAGGGTTCTCTGTAATCGCTGGTCATATCCCGGATCTTTCAGCGCCTGGATCCCTCCGTAGATCTCGAAGGCTCGGGCCAGCCCCGAGACAACGTCGCGATAACGCTGGCCATAAAGCTCGATTTGGCGGGCCTTGTCTTGCACCAACTGGGCCTGATAACGTCCTTCAACAGAGCGCAACTCATCCGCGCTTCGTTTTGAAAGCACGGTGCCGGCGAGGGCGAGAGGAAGCAACCCGACCAGTAGCAGGACGCCGAGCACAATGTAAATGAGGCGAATTCGCCCAAGTTTTTCGAGCATTTGGAGGTTGTAGGGCTTAAGTCAAATAGGTCAGCGCTTTTATTAAGGAGGGTGCTCCAACGGCGTTGGCAGGCCAGCCGGCCAGGCTTCATTATCGACGACCGATTGCATTAGTGTCAACGAGTTTTGCTTTGTTTTAACACTACTGGGCCCGGCTTGACAGGCAAGATCGACTGATTTTATCGGCTTCAGGAAGTGGTCATGCGTC
Source organism: Pyrinomonadaceae bacterium (assembly GCA_035644135.1). Lineage (GTDB taxonomy): Bacteria > Acidobacteriota > Blastocatellia > Pyrinomonadales > Pyrinomonadaceae > PSRF01. The sequence goes on along the minus strand of DASQPD010000009.1, from coordinate 96,399 downwards.
TAAACCATTGAGCATGAAGCCCGGAAGGGCAGTTCACCGATGGGCTGGGCACTGCGGCAGGCGCTGACAAAACGAGGCCGCAAGGATGGAACCGGTTACGACCGACGAGCATATTGTAGAACGAGCTTTGACCGGGGATGCGGACGCTTTCGGCGAGATCGTTAAGCGCTGGGAGCGCAGAATTTTCGCGCTTGCCTATGGCATGCTCGGGCGCGAAGAGGAGGCCCGCGACGCGACGCAGGAGACGTTTCTGGCCGCCTTCAAGAATTTGCGCGCTTTCCGTGGTGAAGCAAAAGTCTCGTCCTGGCTGCATCGCATTGCGGTGAACCAGTGCATTACCAGGCAACGCCGGGCAAAAGTCAGAAGCGAAGCAGCCCTGGATGATGAAGAAGAAAAGAACGCTGCCGCTTTCAAAGCTCCCAGCGAGCTTCTGCCCGCCCGAGTGGCGGAGGGACAGGAACGAATTGAAGCGGTGCGACGCGCAGTGTATGCCCTTCCTGTCGACTTGCGTCAGGTCGTCGTGATGAAAGAGTTTGAAGATTTGACGTTTCGCGAAATAGCTGACGTGCTGGATTTGCCGCTGAGCACAGTCAAGAGCCGGCTTTATACCGCCCTGAAACAACTGCAAATGCGGCTGCAAAAATATGGCGCCTAGAATTGAAAGTGGGAATAGAGATGAGCGAAGCATTTGACCCGATAGCGTGCGACAGGGATGAAGACCGGATTGCTTTTCTTTACGGTGAACTCGGCGACCGTGAAGCTCGAAGCTTTGACCAGCATCGAAGAAATTGCCCTGCTTGCGAGTCCGAGTTGCTGGATCTTGGCTGGACGCGGCAATCGATCGCGGCCTGGCGCGACCAGTCGTTGTGCCTGACTTCGTTTGCCTCAACCTCAGACGCGGCTGTTGCGGAACCGCGCCAAGCTCACAGGCGTTCCGCGTTGGCGGCGATCCGCAGCTTCTTTGAACTCTCGCCACTGTGGCTGAAAGGAGCGGCCGGCTTCGCAGTCCTTCTGCTCTGCGTACTTACGGGACTGGCCATCTCCGGCCTGCTTCACGGATCACATGTCACGCCTTCAGCCGTGACGCAGGCCTACAGTCAGAGAGAATTTGAGGAGGCCGTAAATAAGAAAGTCGACGCTCGACTAGCTGAGCTAGCCTCGCAACCAAAGGAAAAAAGTGCCGTCGGGCTCTCTGAAAAGAACCGTAGCACGGACGAGACTAGGCCGGCGCGCAACAGCAGTAACAGAGAGATGACGGCTGCGAACGCTACCCCCAAAAAACAGAGTAAGCCGTTGACTCGCGCTGAGCGCTATCAACTCGCGGCTGATTTGAGATTAGTCACGGACGAGGATGACGATACTCTGCAGCTTCTTGGCGATCGCCTCAATCGGGATAAATGAATGCCTTTTGTCACTGTTCTCATGAGGATGAAATGAAAACCAACTTTCCCAAGAAAACGCTTCTGCTATTAGTCGCAGTGCTGGCTCTGCTCTTTCCTGTTTCTGCCGCGACTGGGGCCCAGGATCCAGCCCAACAGCCGGATACGCAACAGGGTTCGCCCAACGATCCGATCCGCCAACTCAATCTCACTCCGGAACAGCGGCAGAAGATTCGAGCGATTACCGAGGACAACCGCGAGGAACGAGTAAGAATCAACCGGCGACTGCGAGAGGCGCAGTTTGCACTGGAACAAACTCTGGATGGTGACAGCCCCAGCGAGGCTGCCGTCGAAGACCGCATCCGCGAAGTCTCAAACGCGCAGGCAGCCCAAATCCGCATGCGGGCGCTGACTGAGTTGAAAATCAGAAGTGTTCTAACCCCTGAACAGCTGCGAGTCTGGCGCGAATTGCGTGCCGAACGGCGGAATCTGCGTCGCGAGATGAACAATCCGAACAACGTTCGTCCGGGCCAGCAACGAAATGGCATCGCGCCGCTGTTTCCTGGCACACGTCGAAACGCGCTTCGGATTCGACGCCAGCCGTAGCCACGATCTCGGCTTGCACAAAAAGTCCACGCCCTACCCCCGGGAAGAAGCTGTGAAAAATTTAGAATAGGTCCCGGATACCACTCAAGGAACGGAAATTCGCAGGTGGGGAAGGTGGGCTTGCCCCCGCTCAAGATCCGCACCCACTCAACACTGAGATCGGCTAAAGTTGCGAAAAGTTCCTCAGCTTGGGCTGTCAATTCAGTGTTGAGTGGATGCGGATCTTGAGCGGGGGCAAGCCCACCTTCCCCACCTGCGAATTTCCGTTCCTTGAGTGGTATCCAGATCGATTCCAATTTTTCCACAGCTTCGGAAGTACCCACTAATCTGTGGCTGGCTTTTTCTTTTTCTCACCTTCAAACTGACTCAAAACTTGACGCATCGTGTCCATTTTGAGCATGATAGGCCGCTCTTTTGAACGCATCCCGAAATGCAAAGTCTCAAGGCTATCGATCTCTGAGGTCCAACACCAAAGAAATGTTCCCCTTTCTTTGTCAGTCGGCAACACTGACGGGCCCGCAAGCGCCGCAAGGGACTGAGCCTACCCTTAAATGAGTTTCATCACCCGGATTCTCCTAGAAGTCCAGGAGACGACCTTAATGGCCGCGCGCGCTTTTGTGCGCCTCTTCAAACGTCCGTACTACATTCCGGAAATGATCGCGCAGATGGACGCGATTGGCGTGGGCTCGTTGACCATAATTCTGTTGACCGGATTCTTCACCGGCGGAGTTTTAACGGTCCAGACCTATCCAACTCTGAAGACGTACGGGGCTCAATCTCAACTCGGTCTATTGGTCGCTACCGCCCTGGTCCGCGAGCTTGGCCCGGTGCTTTGTGCCCTGATGGTTACCGGCCGAGTGGGCTCGGCGATCTCAGCGGAATTAGGATCCATGGTCGTCTCTGAACAGATCTCGGCCATGCGTGCACTAGGCACGGACCCCATCCGTAAACTGGTAGCGCCCCGGCTGATTGCCCTTTTGGTCTCTCTGCCATTGTTGACTGTACTTGCCGACGTCGTGGGAATTTTCGGGGGCTGGGTTACGGCGACTGCGCTCTACAGCATTCCTTCGAGTTTGTTTATTACGTCTGTGCGCGATGGTATTACCACGGACGATATAATTGGCGGGGTCGTGAAACCGCTGGTATTCTCGCTAATCATTGGCACGATCGCTTGCCGCCAGGGTCTGGGCACGGAGGGAGGAACTGTCGGCGTTGGCCGTTCCACAACTCGCGCAGTAGTGATGGCTTCCATCATCGTGATTATTGCCGACTACTTCCTGGCAAAGGCGCTTCAGGTTATTCTAGGCACCACCTAAGACAGAGTATCTGAACTAATGTCAACTTCTAATATTCCCACTATTTCCGGCGACGATAACAGCGTCAGCGTGAATGCCGCGGGTTCGACCTTCGCCGAGGTCGATGATCTCGAGCGCGCCATTCCCGCTATCGAGTTTCGCAACGTACACCTGGCTTTTGACGACCGCACCGTCCTTAACGGCCTGAGTTTTAGGGTGATGAAGGGCGAGACTAAGATCATTCTCGGAGGTTCCGGCGGGGGCAAGTCAACAATCATCAAACTGGTGCTGGGCTTGCTCAAACCGGATGCCGGCCAGGTTCTGGTCAACGGCGAAGATGTAACCAACTACGACGAAGGCGAAATGATGCGGGTGCGCAAGCAGATCGGCATGGTGTTCCAGGAAGGCGCCCTGTTCGACTCTTTGTCCGTGTATGACAATGTCGCGTATCGACTTCACGAACAGGGCATTCCGGAGGAGGACGTAGAGCCTGAGGTCCGGCGGATGTTACGATTCGTGAACCTCGAGGACGCCATCGACAAGATGCCAAACGAGCTATCGGGAGGCATGCGACGACGCGTCGGCATCGCCAGGGCGCTGATCGGCGATCCCAAGATTGTCCTTTTCGACGAGCCGACTGCCGGTCTGGATCCGCCAACGGCGCGGACGATTTGCGAGCTGGCGATGAAATTGCGCGACCTTGAGGATGTGTCGTCAATTTTTGTTACGCACGAAATGAACAACCTCGATTATCTTTGTTCAGAATATGCAGTTGTGAATGAGGCTGGCGACGTCATTTTTGAGCGCGAAGGTGAAAGGCTCTGCCTGATAAACAGCAAGGTGATGATGATGCGTGAGGGCAACATTATCTTTGCCGGCACCGACGAGAGTTTGCGACATGCCGAGGACCCGTATATCAAGAAGTTTCTGCGCGGACACTAAGAAAGGATGAGGGATGAAAGGTGAAAGGCCTCAGACACTCGACTCGAGTTTACGACTAAGACTCAGCGCGCCAGGGTCTGAGCTCTAGGTATTCCCTTTAGCCCCCGGATTTCCCATGCCTAGAACAAAACGGACAGTTTCTCTAAGCGAGGTGCGAGTAGGACTTTTGGTCCTGGTATCCATCGCCGTCCTTGTCTTCCTGATCCTCAACGCATCGGGGGATATCAACCCGTTTAGTCGCAAGCTGTACTTGAAAGCTCGATTCAATGATGCCAACGGCCTGCGTGAAGGATCCGAGGTGCGCCTAGCCGGCGTGCGGGTGGGCAAGGTGGAAAAGATCACTCTGCTGCCGCCATCGGATGTTCCCAACGCGCCCCGCGTCGAGGCCCTGATGTCCATTCAGTCCACAATTGATGGTCAACCGGCCAATCAACGGATTCGCACGGATTCGGCCGCCCAACAAGGATCACCCAGCCTGCTGGGAAACGAGATGCTGATCAATATCACTCCGGGCACAGCCCTGGGTCAGCCGGTGAAGGACTACACCATCCTCCCCTCGTCTACCTCAAACACCGTAAACGACTTTGCTACCTCGGGAACTGAACTGGCGCAGCGACTCAGCAAATTGTCGGATGAAATCAGTGGGATTGTTAAAGATGTGAAGGATGGCAAAGGCACTGTCGGCCGTTTGTTCAGTGATGAATCGTTGTACAACAATCTGAATGCGACTATTCGCGAGACTGAAGATGTTATGCGACAGGTCAGGTCGGGGCAGGGTTCAGCGGGCCGGTTCCTCAACGATCCTGCGCTTTATAATAATGCCAACGAGATCGCCATCCAATTGCGAGCGATTGCCGCGGATCTGCGCGCCGGCCGCGGCAGTGCCGGCAAGTTCCTGACTAATGATGAACTCTACAACCGCGTGAACAGTATTGCCGATCGGTTCGATCGCTCGGTGCAGCAAATCAACGACATGATTGCCGAGGTAAATGCGGGGCATGGCACCTTCGGCAAACTGCTCAAGGACGAGCAGATCTACAATGATGCTCGGGCGGCCATCGCTCGTTTCAACACCACCGCTGAACGCATCGACACCGTTGTGTCGGCGGCCCAGCGCGGCGAAGGCACTGTCGGAAGGCTGCTGACTGACGATTCGCTTTATTCGAACATGAATCAACTCTCATCGGAAGGCGTCAAGCTGATCTACGACTTCCGTCAAAACCCCAAGAAATATCTGACCATCAAATTCCAGCTGTTCTAGATCAAACGGATAGATCACCAAGTCACACGAGACCGTTTCGTACGATTTCGTGTCTGGCCGCTCTGTGAGACGAGGGCAACAACTGCTAGCCCGCGCGAAAAACGTGCGGCTGCTAGAAGCCGGGGTTTTCATCAGCAGAAGGACCGTAGATCGAAGGCACGGCGATGTCATTGAGACGAAGATAGACGCCGAGTTGTGCTCGGTGATGAATCATATGGTTCATCACGAAATTGCGCAGCACAGCCATCTTCGGCAGTGTCATTACCGTTTGCCCGTTCGAGAGCAACTTCCAGGGTTTGAATAGCTCGCCATCGCCCGCGCTTTCGATTGCGCTGCGCGCCGCGGCGATGTTCTTATCAAACTCGTCCAATACCGCCTGACGCGTATGCAGCTCAGGTGTCTTCAGCTGCTTACCATCGGGGGCTAAATCAAAAGAGTCAGAGCCCAGGGTTAAGCTGGCCCAACTCGGCAAGTTTGCGAGATGGGCTGCGAGCGAGCCCATCGGAAAAGATTTTTCATGAGGCTTCCAGGCAAACTTCTCTTCCGGGACACGCTCGAGCGTCTTGCGGGTGTTGGCCATCTCATTATCAAATTCCGGCAGTAATGCTTGGCTTAGCGGCATGATTTCCTCCAAGTCTATTGATTGTTAATTGATTAGGTTTAGCCGGGACGAGAATAGTCAAACCGCGCGGAACTGTCCACGGCACACAGGTTCAAAAAATGATTCTTTAGGCCGCTACTGAGTGCGTTGCACCATAACGTGAAAATTCTCGGCCATCCCCCCGGGCAGGATCATCTCCCGAGCGCTGGTCCGCAACCGCAGTTTCTCGCTTTCGTCTTCGCTCTCCTCGACACGGAGCTCTAATTCTTCCAGCAACCCTGATTGCAAAAGGAACCGATCCAGCCGCTCAAAGCGCACCAATTCAAATCCAAGATCCTCTCCGATCTCCCTTGCAGCCGTCCAGTTGATTGAGCTTGTGATGTCCTGCTCTCCCGCCGACCCTAAGACATCGACAAACTGGTGCTGCCTGAAGGCGCGTAAGGTGCCTTGATTCCGGCTGTACAGATCTCCCGCCTCGCTTCCATAATCCACCGTCACGAGATACCCTCGATCCAGCTGTTTGCGAACCTGCGAAAACCAATCTTCGACACCGGTATTGATTTCCACTACCTGACCCTCGCGAAGATGTAACTTAAATCGTTCGAGATAAGCGGACACTCGAGCGCTCGACACCGTACCTTCACGCCAGCCAAACGAGTGATCGTCGTCAAGCCCGACGTACAACTCCATGAGTTTGCCGTTATGCAACGTGACTCTATGAACTGGAAAGGCGTCCATCAGTTCATTCGCGAACACGATCCCCTGTTTGATTGAGCTCAACTCAGAGAGTCGTTTGAATTGAACTTGCCGCTCAAACCGGGCAAGGCGATCCAAGAGTTGTGCCCGCGTGTTCGGGCTAATTTCATCAATGATGCAGGTTGTACGTTCGAATATACCCTTGTAGCGTCGCTCCAACGTTTCCAACAGTGCTGCCGCGAAATGGCCGGCGCCGGCCCCGGCTTCGACAATCGTAAAAGGCTCTGCTGCTCCTGCATTATTGAAGAGTTCGACGAAGTAACGACCGAAGGTGGCGCCAAACAGCGCAGAAGTTTCCGGGCTCGTGCGATAGTCACCTTCCCTGCCCCACCGTTTCAGATCCGTTCGACAATAGTAGCCAAGGTGTTCGTCATACAATGCTGCCTGCATCCAATCGTGGAAGGTGATGGGACCATAGCGTTGAATCCGGTTCGCGAGAGATTCCGCGAGTGTTTGACTGGCATCCGCTGTTTTCGACATGTTCCCAGAGAGAATACCAGCAATGAAACTGAAAAATCAGCCACAGATAAAGGCGGATAAGACGGATCAGAGATTTCCCCCACTTGACCCCTCTTCGGATCTCTAAAATCCGCGTTAATCTGTGGCTAACTCATTCTTTCCCCGATTGCCTGAAGCGCAAATACAGGTCAGTGGCGGCTCGTGGGATCGTCTTTATCCAGCAGGCGTGTAGTTCCCTCGGTGACACTTGGGGGTCGAACGAGTTCTCCGGTTTGAGGTCGCGGATTCCAGCCAACTGTCTGTCGTGCGTTTGGGGGTGGAAGAGTGCTTCGTGGAGGCATTGCCGACTGAAGCGACATTGGGTGTTGCGCATAGGGGGCTGCGGTTTTGGGCCAGCTTTGTGCTCCCTCTTCAAACAGCGCAGCATAGATCATCCGCAATGGACCACCGACAAAACAGAGTAAAGCAGCAATGGCTACCAGCAACTCCAGAAAATTTGAGTCAGCATAGTGACTGAGCACGCCCAGGATAGGCACCAGAAGGATGCCGGTCAACATTAGGATTCCACCCTGCCGCACCCCTCTTTTGCGCGCCGAGATCTCGCTGGCGCCTTCCGGGGTGCGGTAGACCGGCAGCATTCCGTTGTTCGCCAGCAAGTGGATAACGCCATCGAGCGGAAATCCACATCTGGAACAGAACCTGACGATTTCCGAAACCTGCTGCTGACCGCATTGAGGACAGTGCATTGGTGCGTCTCAACTAACGAATCAAAACTGGCATAACGCGCCTAGATAATAAACCCAGAGGCATTAGGCGCGGCAATTTATTTTCGCAGTCGAAAGCGCCGTTGAGTAGAACCTCGCCGCCTTAGTCAGACTTTGCTCTAATATTTCTGACAAACTGCACATTTGTCCCGAGGGTAAGGCGATCATTCGCGAGAGATCTTCATCACTGCGAAAGCTCAAAAAGGCCCGCTTGCGAGTAGCCTCGACTTCCTCCAGGTACGCGACAATACTCGCTCGCGTCACTAACGTCTCCGGCAACGTCCATTCGAACGGGTCATCCCAAAGATTTGCCGTCAAGCCGCCGCAGGTCTGTTCGACCACGGCGGCGCTTCGCAGGACCATCTCGCCGACAGCCGCGAGTACTACTCCATCGGAAGTCCGGCCTTCCCGATAGATTGAATCTTCAGGACATCGATTGACCAGCGAACACCATTGGGAGTAGAGGTGCGCAAATTCTTGACTCAGACGCTCGATGAGAGTGCGCTCAGTATGAGTCTGCGACTTAGCTGCCATCGATTGAAAGAGTGATTGCAAAAACAACATCCACGAGCGACGCACAAACCAAGACACTAAATTACACGAAATGTTTCTGTTTATTTCGTGTGAGTTCGTGGATCAGGTTTGGCGCGGCCGGGGCTCTGTGCCTCTGTGGTGAACTTGCTTAGCAAAACACTCGCCACAGAGGCACAGAGAACACTGAGGTAGCGCAAAGAAAACTCATCGGCTCTTGGCGCGACGATCCGTTTCCTCGAGTACAGTACCGTAACTGCGACCGCCAAAACTAAGGCCGTTATAAACGCGACCCTTTGCCCCCACGCGCGAACCGCGTGAAGGTACACCGCGCGTGGTCACTACCCAGATGCGACCCGTGCCGTCGTCGATTTCATAAGCACCGTTGCCCATCACGCCATAACTATTGGTAACTCTACCGACGATCGCCACCTCTTTGTTGCGATAGCGACCCGGGTCGGCATTTATTCGGGAAATGGTCTCCTGTTGCGGACAGGCTGTCAGGAACAGGGTTGCGCTAAGCAGAAACGAAGCAATACCAAGTTTCTTTGCCAGATGCATAGGCGTCTCCTTCATTGCGAGTGTTTTCTATGGGAGAGCGCCGCACCGGCAGAGCTGCTGCGGCGAATAAAGAGATGCAAAAGCCGTCAGATGCGTTTTCTGTCGGGAGGTTGAGAAAATAGTTATTTTCCGAACCAGCCAATCGGTTTGCCGGACAAATCGACCCAAACACTCTTGACCTGAGTGTACAGGTCGAGGGCGTGTTTGCCCATTTCCCGGCCATAGCCCGACTGTTTGTAACCACCGAATGGGGAGGCTGCATTGAACATATTAAAGGTGTTAATCCAAACCACCCCGGCTTTTATTTCCCGGGCAAAACGGTGCGCACGTGTGATGTCCCTGGTCCAGATGCCGGCAGACAGACCATAGATCGTTTCGTTGGCCTGCTTGATAAGATCGTCCTCATCCTTGAAGCTCAGCACCGAAACGACTGGACCGAAAATCTCCTCCTGCGCGACGCGCATCTGGTTTGTTACGTCTGTCAGAATCGTGGGTTGGAAAAAGTATCCCTGTTCAAACCCTCCGTCCAACTTTGGCGTTTCACCGCCGCAATAAACACCCGCGCCTTCATCACGGCCAATGGCCACGTAGCTCTTGATTCGTCCCAGTTGCTCTTGAGAGACCTGCGGTCCCATTTGGGTGGCCTTGTCCATCGGATCGCCAACTACGATTTTTTGGGACTTCTCTTTGAGCCTCGATAAAAACTCGTCTTTCACATCTTCTTCGACGAACAGCCTGGACCCGGCGCAGCACACTTGACCCTGATTGAAAAAGATTCCCATCATGGCGCCGTTTACTGCCTGCTCGAGATCGGCATCGGCAAAAACAATATTGGGTGCTTTGCCGCCGAGCTCAAGCGAAACCTTTGTCAGATTTTCGGCAGCTGCCCGGGCGATGATCTTTCCTACCTCTGTCGACCCGGTGAAGGCGATCTTATTAATGCCCTTGTGTGAAGCGAGCGAGGCGCCCGCAGTTTCACCGTACCCGGGAACGATGTTTACAACTCCTTCCGGGAAGCCCGCTTCCTGGATCAGCTTGCCCAATTCCATTGCCGTGACCGGCGTCTGTTCAGCGGGTTTCAGGACCACCGTATTGCCGGCGGCAAGCGCAGGAGCCAGCTTCCAGGCCGCCATCAGCAACGGGAAGTTCCAGGGAATGATCTGACCGCAGACGCCAACCGGCTCGCGCAGAGTATAGTTGAACATCTTGCCGGGAACGGGAATCGTCTCGCCTTCGATCTTTGTGGACCAGCCGGCGAAATACTCAAAGTTCTCCGCGACTTGCGGCAGATCAACGAACTGGGACTCGCGGATTGGTTTACCGTTATCCGAAGTCTCGAGTTTTGCGAGCTCACCCGCGTTTTGCTCGATTAGTTGGGCCAGCTTGTAAAGCAGTCGTCCGCGATCGCGCGCGCTGAGCTTCGACCACTTACCTTCGTAAGCCCGGCGCGCTGCCGCCACCGCCTTGTCGATATCTGCTTTATCGGCCTCGGCAACCTCCGCCAGCGGCTCTCCGGTGGCGGGATTGGGCGTGGTAAAGGTCTTGCCGGATTCGGCATCGACCCACTGGCCATCGATGAACAATTGATACTTGCGGGTGGTGTTTGATTCGGCTGGTATTGCGGATGATGACATGTATTAATCCTCTTGGCAAAGATACTAAAAGTCGGTCGTTCCAGCTAGCAATTGCCTCAACACGTAAGGGAGAATTCCTCCGTGCTGGTAGTAATCGATCTCGATTGGCGTATCTATTCGCAAGGTCACAGGAACCCGCTCGGTTGCTCCGTTCGCGCGGTGAATCACCAGCGTGACGTCCTGGCGCGGCTTCACGCCATTTTCCAGGTCGACTACGTCGAACGTTTCAGTGCCGTCGAGATTTAGCTGTGCGGCTCCATTGCCTTCCTTGAACTGGCATGGCAGCACACCCATGCCGACGAGATTGCTGCGATGGATCCGCTCGAAGCTTTGCGCGACAACAGCCTTGACTCCCAAAAGACGTGTTCCTTTGGCAGCCCAGTCTCGTGAACTCCCGGTCCCGTATTCCTGACCCGCTAAAACGACCAACGGCACCTGCTCCTCCTGATATTTCATGGCCGCATCGTAAATGCTCATTCGCTCGCCATACGGCTGGTGAACAGTAACACCGCCCTCGACGCCGGGGAGCATCAGGTTCTTGATGCGGACATTCGCAAACGTGCCGCGAACCATTACCTCGTGGTTGCCGCGCCGGGAACCATAGCTATTGAACTCTTCGATCTTGACACCGTTCTGCTGCAAGTAAAGTCCCGCCGGGGATGTCGGCTTGATTGCTCCAGCTGGACTGATGTGATCGGTCGTGACCGAGTCGCCGAAGATCGCCAGTGGCATGGCGCCATGTACATCCGACCATCGTCCAAGAGCACTACTGAATCCTTCGAAGTAGGGCGGCTCTTGAATGTATGTTGAATTGGCATCCCACTGATAAACATTGCCGCCACTGGTGGGAATCTCATTCCACAGTGGGTTCTGTTCGCTGAACTCGCTGTACAGCCGGCGATACGTATCAGGATCAAAAGCCAGGCGCATGAATTGTTCGATCTCTTTAAGGGATGGCCAGATATCGCGGAGGTAAACCTCTCGCCCCTCGGCGGATGAACCGATCGGCTCACGGGCCATGTCGATACCGACACGACCGGCGAGCGCAAACGCGACCACGAGCGGCGGACTCATCAGGAAGTTCGCCTTGATGCTCTGATGAACTCGGGCTTCAAAATTACGGTTTCCCGACAGCACGCTCGCGGCCACAATATCCCGGTCGGTGACAACCTGCTCGATTTGCGGATCAAGGGGGCCAGAGTTTCCAATACAGGTCGTGCAGCCATAACCAACCAGGTTGAAGCCGAGTTTGTTGAGGTACTCCTGAAGACCGGCCTTTTCCAGATAGTCTGTGACGACCCTCGACCCGGGCGCAAACGACGCCTTGACTGCCGGCTGTACGCGCAACCCGTGCTCCACAGCCTTCTTAGCCAACAGACCAGCGCCGATCATTACTGTCGGATTGGACGTATTGGTGCAGGAGGTAATAGCCGCTATCAACACGTCACCATGCCCCAAAAGCACGTCACCCGAAGGAAACTCATCCATGGGAACATTTGTTAGCACATCGGGTGTCGGACGGTTATTGATCATTTCCGTTTCGGTCCACACATTTGTGTTATCCCTCGCGGACGCTGGTGACGCGGGTACCTGCTGTTCACCACCACCGGTGATCACACCGTCGCCACTGCCGATCGCGGTGTGATACCGGGTGAGCAGCTCGTCTTTTGTTTTTCCATACCCACCGTGCGCGACGGACGCCACCAGGAGATGATTGAACTCTTCTTTCAGTGCCGACAATTCGATTCTATCCTGCGGTCTTTTTGGTCCGGCGACACTCGGTGTTATCGACGACAGATCAAGTTCAAGCAAACTGCTGTAGTCGATCTCGCCACCCTGTGGCATGCCGAACATTCCCTGTGCAGTGAAGTAGCTTCGGACTGTCTCTACGTGCTCCACGGATCTTCCCGTCGCCTTCAAGTACTCAAGAGTTTGTTCGTCAACCGGAAAAAAGCCCATGGTCGCGCCATACTCAGGGGCCATGTTGGCTATCGTAGCGCGGTTAGTTCCAGACAAGCTGGCGGCCCCTTCGCCGTGAAACTCGACGAACTTTCCTACTACCTTCTCCTTTCTCAACATCTCAGTAACTCGCAGCACCAGGTCCGTCGCCGTAACTCCTTCTACCAGCGTACCCGTCAAGTACACCCCGACTACATCGGGCGTCAGGAAATAGACCGGTTGGCCCAACATTGCCGCTTCCGCTTCGATGCCACCCACTCCCCAGCCGACAATTCCCAAACCATTGATCATGGTAGTGTGCGAATCTGTGCCGACCAGCGTATCCGGGAAGTAAACATCATTCCTCTCCCACACACTTTTTGCGAGGTATTCCAGGTTTACCTGATGGCAGATGCCGATTCCGGGAGGCACAACGCGAAATCCATCAAAAGCCTGCGTGCCCCACTTAAGAAACTGGTAGCGGGAGTTGTTTCGCTTGAACTCCATCTGCATGTTTTTCTCGAAAGCGTCTTTAGTGCTCGAGAAGTCAACTTGAACAGAGTGATCAATCACGAGGTCGGCCGGCGCCAGCGGTTCGATGATGCCGGAGTTCTTCCCCAGTCGCGCGACGGCTGAACGCATGGCTGCCAGATCGACGAGCAGTGGCACGCCCGTAAAATCCTGCAATAACACACGAGCCACCACGAATGGGATTTCATCCACTCTCTCACCGTTGGGCTGCCAGTTGGCAATACTCTTAACGTCTTCTTCCGTGATCTTCTTGCTATCAGCATTTCGCAGTACCGATTCGAGGACAATGCGAATGCTTACCGGCAGCCGCGAGATGCGACCAATCCCTTCTTTCTCGAGTTGCGGCAGAGAGTAAAACCGGCCGGTTTTATTTGGCCCGGCGGGAAAGGATTGAAGACAGTTTGAAATGCTACTGGTCATGGCTAACGTCGATCATCGTCGAAGAGTTTGTGTTTCTTCGTGTGAGCGCATTGTTGTGTTTTCTTGTGATACTCATGGTTCGTTCTTTTTTGGCTGCGCTGGCGCAAACAAACGATAAACGATCCACCAATCACACGAAACTACGTTGCTCTATAGAATTGATTAGTAAAGTTTAGTGTAGAGGCGCATAGCTCAATCGTCAAGCAACGCTTTAGTTCGGAGTTTCGTGTGTTTTCGTGGATCATGTTTTCCCCACTAAAACGGATCGCAAGACCCTCGAAACGGTTCCTAAACAATTCGCAACGCCGTCCGCCGGGCTAAACCCGCGACGTGAATGAGAGTGCCGTAACCCAAATCCAGGTAGTGTCATGTTTTGGATTTTTTGCCGGTCCTCCGTGTCCTCGGTGTCTTCGTGGTGGAATATGACGAGGAAACCGCTCACCACGGAGACACCGAGGACACTGAGATGGCAGCGACAACCGAAATGTGACACTACCCAAATCCATATTGCCTGCCCCGACGGTAGTTTGTTATAGTCAGCACGTTCATCCCCCAAAGTGCGTGTGGCTTAACCGATAACTCAACTCGAGTAGTCGCCTGCCAGGGCAGGTTCTGACAAGGCTCGGAGGAGGCAATTATGCCGACAAAGCGTCCTGAAGATTTCGAGTATCTGAGCAACAATCCTGATTTCGTTCCCGACCCGGAAATCGAAGAATTCATGGAAGACGAGATCTTAAGGGCTCCCAAGGATCCTGAGCTGCTGGCCCATCGCCTGCGCAATAACACCGCCGCATCACCGCACGATGCAGGGGGTGATTTGGATGCCTCGTGGGAGGACGTCAATGAGAGCGGTTCCGAGGCAGTGGCCGGCGATAACCCGACCCCGGATCAATCGATGGTAGAAGAAAATGCGAATGCCGTGGGCGTCAACTTCGAAGACAATGAGGAGTTGGAGTTTATCGAGAAGATCGAACGACGAGATCGTGACCGGTTCGAATTAGATCAGCGGTCCAAAGCCACGGATGACATGATTTAGAATGCTAATCACGACAATAATTTTAAAAATCTCTTCGCCCCCTTCTCTGTGAGCTCCGTGCCTCCGTGGTGGGCTTTTGCGGAGTAACTTCACCCCTGAGATGCGCAGCGAGCCGCAATCAAAACTTAAGACATGATCCACGAAATCACCCGAAATGATTTGGTGGATCGAATTGTTTACTCGCAAAAAAACCTGCTCAAGAAAACAGGAAATCGTCAGGACGCGACCCTAAAGAACGCCTAAAACTGCTTCCGGCTATCGAGCAAAATCGTCACCGGACCGTCGTTAACGAGCTCGAGCTGCATCATGCTGCGGAAACTGCCGGTAGCCACGTTTGGAACGAGCCCTTTTGTTTTCGTCACAAAACGTTCGTACAAAGGCTGAGCAATTTCAGGTGGAGCTGCGTCGCTCCACGAAGGTCGCAGCCCACGACGTACATCGCCGTACAGGGTGAATTGAGAAACGATCAGAATGCCTCCGCCCACCTCCTTTAAAGAGAGGTTCATGCGGCCCTCGCTGTCGTCGAAAATCCGCGACGCAACGATCTTCTCTGCCAGGTAATCCGCGTCGGCTTGAATATCGTCGCGCGCCACCCCTAACAAAACGACGAGACCGTTTCCGATCTCGCCGGTAATCTTCCCTGCCACACTTACCCTGGCCCGGGTCACTCGTTGCACGACTGCACGCATCACTTTTTCGGTGGTCTGCTCGGTCGAATTTCCACTCGACTAACGAGACTCCGATCTTCCTGGTGCAACAGGTCCAGCACGACGCGCGCAATATCCGCAGGTCTCAGTTGCCAGGCTTTTTCGTCGGTTGGAGTGTCGCCGCCAAAAGAAGTATTCACCGAGCCGGGCATGATGTAACTCACTTTGATGCCGTCGTGCCGTACTTCCTGCATCAGGGCCTCACTGAAACCGTTCAGCCCGAATTTTGAAGCATTGTAGGCGGCCATGTTCGGATGAGGATTGGCGCCGGCAAGGGACGAGATGTTGATGATGTAACCGCCACCGCGCCGCTTCATCAACGGAATCCCCTCGTGGCAACAATAAAACACGCCGAACAGGTTTGTGTGTATAACGGCTTCGAAGTCTTCCGGCAACATGGTTTCGACTGAACCGAAAATTCCGATACCCGCGTTGTTAACCAGAATATCCAGGCCGCCATAATTTGCCGCAATGTCAGCAAATGTTGCCTTGACCTGTCCGTAATCCTGAACATCGCAGACAGAGCCGAACGCCTGATCTGGCTTGAGGGAATTCAACTCGCCAACAGCGGCAACAACCTCTTCTCCTTTTCGAGCGGTGACGTAAACTTGTGCGCCGGCGCTTATCAGAGCCTCAGCGATGCCCCTTCCAATTCCTTTAGTACCTCCGGTAACGACCGCAACCTTGTTGGTGAGTTCCATCGACTATCCCCTGAGTTTTTCGCGCAACCGGTCGTTGACGATTTTTGGATTGGCTTTGCCCTTTGAGGCTTTCAATACCTGACCGACGAAAAAGCCAAAGAGTGCCTCTTTCCCGGCCCGGTATTGCCCGAGCTGCGCTGGGTTTGCAGTTATCACTTCATCGATCAGGCGATCAATCTCACGGGTATCGCTTACCTGGACCAGGCCACGCTGCTCGATGATTGTTGCCGGGCTGTCGCCGGTACGGAACATCTCTATGAGGACTTCCTTACCTTGCTTGCCGCTGATTGTTCCCTCATCAATCAAACGCACCAACCGGCCTAAATTATCGGGAGTAACCGGTGAAGCATGAGCCGCAATTCCCGCCGACTCCAATTCACGGAGCAGCTCCGACCGAACCCAGTTTGCCGCAGCTTTCGGATTGCCGGATGCGTCGGCCGCGTGCTCGTAGTAATCGGCCAGGGAACGCTCGGAGGTCAGTTGTGAAGCATCCGCGAAGCTCAGTCCGTATTGTTCCATGAAGCGTCGCCGTCGCGCCTCAGGCAACTCGGGCATGCTCGAGCGGACCTGCTCGATGAAATCGTCAGAAACAAGCAGCGGCGGTAAGTCAGGTTCGGGGAAGTAACGATAATCGTGTGCCTCTTCTTTTGAACGCATCACGCGCGTTTCCATTGCCCGCTCGTCCCAAAGGCGCGTTTCCTGGACCAGCCGGCCGCCGGATTCCAGGACTCCCACCTGTCTCGTTACCTCGTATTCGATGGCGCGTTGCATGAAACGAACTGAGTTGAGGTTTTTCAATTCAACCTTGGTGCCAAATGCCTGATCGCCCTTGCGCCTCACGGAGACGTTAGCCTCGCACCGGAGATTTCCCTTTTCCATGTCTGCTTCCGAAGCGCCCACCCATTGCAAGGCGCGCCGGACGTGGTTGACATAGTCGTATGCTTCCCACGAGGAGCGGAACTCCGGCTCAGTAACGATCTCTGCCAGCGGAGTTCCGGCCCGATTCAAGTCGATATATGAGAAGCGATCGACATCAGGCAATCCTTCGTGCACATTTTTTCCGGCATCCTCTTCCAGATGCAGTCGCGTGATACGGATCTTTTTCACTCGCCACTCGACGGGATGTCCGGCCTGGTCGCGTTCCGCAGTCATAATCTCGAGTTCGCCGTTCGCAGAGAACGGCTGGTCGTACTGCGAGATTTGATAACCCTTCGGAAGATCGGGATAGAAATAGTTTTTTCGCGCGAAGATGGATTGGTTATTGATGTGCAATCCAAGAGCCAGCGCGGCGCGAGCTCCGAGCTCAACGGCACGTTTGTTAAGAACAGGAAGCGCGCCCGGCAAACCCAGGCAAACGGGACACGTATTCGCGTTCGGCTGGTCGCCAAATCGAGTGGAACAGCCGCAAAAGATTTTCGATTCATTGCTCAGTTGGGCATGAATCTCGAGGCCGATTATTGTTTCCCACTCAGTGGTCATTTGGTCGGTTCTGGTGTTTGGTTTTTGATCTTGGGTCTTTGGTTTTCGTGTAATTTCGTGAATGTCTCTGGCGAGGTTATCGAACTGATCCACGAAACCACACGAACCAATACCAGCTACGGTCTTAGCCAACCGGGATAAGCACCATTCCGTCTGGCCTCGTCCTCGAGTGCGCGCCATCGTGCTTGCAAGCCGGCGCGCTGCGCAACCAGCTCATTCAATCGTGTCCAAAGAATGGTCTGGTCAATCGACTCGTAAGGCTGGTAACCGCCGGTCGTAAGCAACGGAGAGAAAGGAAACGGAATGCCAAAACCTCGGCGCGTGCCAAACGGTGAAACTGGAAAACGATTGTGAAATCCGCGATTCGGAAAACCCACCGGACCAACATTGATCCGGGACATTGGTCCTCTCTGCGGGGCAGCAAAAACCTGCGGCCTGGACGTCCGCATCTGGAAAACCGGGTTAACAACTGCTCGACCAAAAGGAGCGAAGGGCGCAACCGACACGAAGGGCGCAAAACCACTCACTACTGCGACTGAACTCCAGATGTTAGATAACGGCAGTGAATCAAGTTGTTGACGCAAGGAAGCGATCTCTGCATCAACCGCCGCTATCTCGGCTCTCAAAGTTGTCGCTCGTTCGCGCCAATACCCTTCACGAGCGCTCTGGTCCGTCAAACTCTGTTCCAGCTTCCGGCGTTCAGCGACAGCGGCAGCTTTAGCCTGGCGTTGCAACTCTTCCTTTGATGGCAACCCCAATTCCCGCCGGCGACGTTCATAAGCAAGCTCACTTTTGCGTCGCGCACTGGCGAAGGGCTCCAAGTCCTTGTTTGTGATTGCGCGACGAGCTCCTCCGCTTTGTAATTCTGATGAGGTTGTCGACCCAGTCTGATTCGACTTCAATAGTCTTACAAAACTTCCCGGCGGCTGGTGGTTGGCCTTTTCCGTTGCCGGGATATCGATTGTCACAAGTTGGAGGGTGACCTGAAAGCCGGGACTGACTTCGTAAGTCATCGTCGTCGCTGAAGCAGTAAAAGTACCGGGAATCTCAACAACTCTTCCATTACGGAGGACAACGGTGTAGGCGTGAGCAGTCGAGGCAGTGATCCCCAGACCGAGCAAAATAACCGCAATCTGAGCTGCGCGTCGTACTATCGAGGAGGTATTTGTCATAAAATCTCCTTGAAAAACAGAACTATTTCGGGGAGTTCCTCGGATTGCCGTTAGTATAGCATCGGACAACTCAAGCCGAGTGAATTCGCAGGTGGGGAAGGGGGCAGTCGTTAGTTTGAAGGTTCGGTAAGTTCAAGTCGCCCCCGCTCAAGTTTCCGAGGCTTCATCATCGAATCAATCACTCAATGCAGTAAACCCAGAGGCTTAGTGATAGGGATAAGCAGTGGCATTCAAACTTGAGCGGGGGCGCCTTGAACTTACCGAACCTTCAACCTAACGACTGCCCCCTTCCCGACCTGCGAATTTACTTGGCTTGAGTTGTCCCAATCCTCAGCCTTAAAGCATCCTCAGAGTTTCACACAGTCTCTGGGGTTGGTGGGATTACTGACTTTTGAGGCAAAGCAAAATGACACGGAATTTCGTGTGTGTTCGTTGATGTAATTTCTGAACGGCAGCCTCGGATAAAAGCGTATCCCCGGGGCGTAGAATGAAAAACAAACCGCCGGCAAACTTTTTGCTAAGTATTTTGATATTTGATATACAATCAGCGCCGCTGGGAAACACCTCGCAGTTTCGGATGCATCAAGCCGGATTCTCGGCGTGCGGTCCGCTCCGTTTTCTGACCCTTCACAGAGGAGAGAAGAGACAAATGGCAAAGACTGTTTGCAAGATTATGGGGGTGGTCTTTTTGCTCGTTGGTGTTTGTGGGTTTGCGGCGCCAACACTGCTGGGCGCTCATTTCACGCCACCACACAATCTCGTCCACATTGTTTCCGGAGTAATTGCGCTCTATTTTGGCTTCGCGGGCTCACTCTCCGGCGCAAGAGGGGCCTGTCTTGTTTTTGGAATTGTTTACCTTGCACTCGGCATTCTCGGTTTGACGCTTGGGGATAAGATGATGGACCGGATATGGCATGTCGGACCGCTAACATTCGGTTATGTGGACCACGGCATCCACCTTTTGCTCGGCGTCGTTTTTCTAGCGGGTGGGCTCTTTACGAGAAAGCAGTAGCATAATCACTCGCGTCTGGTTTCAGGTTGCAAGGAAGAGTTCTGTAAGTTGGCGCACTTGCGTCCATGAATTCCGATACCTTGCAACCTGAATCTCCTCGTTTCAAAACCTGAAGTTCACACCTGCGCGCCCCACTATTCCCGGCGCTCGAAAACCACTCTCGAAATATCTCTGATCGAATAGATTGTCCGCCCCGCCGAACAGCACCGCAGCGACACGATCGGAAAGACGTTTCTCTAAACTCAGAAACACGTCCGCTTTCGTATAGCCGGCAAACTTCAGCTCCGCCATGCGAAACGGAAAATTGTTTGCAAACACAGGCGCGAGGTAGGGTTTCCGGCATCTTCGGTGGAAACTATGTCGCAAGTGTTTAATTTCTTCCTTCTTGAGCGGAAATTCTGCCTGAGTTGATCCACGAAATTACACGAAGTAACACAAAGAGCAATTCGTGACGTTCGTGTACTTGGTTCGTGTGATTTCGTGGATCGATTTGTTTACTGACAAAAACCTACTCAACAAAAGAAGGGATTGATAACTGATTCATAGCTACGAGGATGCACGAAAACTTTGTCCTTCAAGACCTGGAGAACTTCGTTACCGCTTACAGTTGCGCGGGCAGCAGCGGATTCTCACCGCCTTCCCTGCACCGCCGCTCGTTTGGTTATCAATTTTGCCGGTACACATTGTGCACCGACGTTACTCGAGGCACACCTGTAACAGGATGTGCATCTACCAGAACTTCCACCTCAAAAACTTGTCTCAACAAGTCGATCGTCAGCACCTCTTCGGGCTTGCCGATGGCCACCATCTTCCCCTCCTTCATCAACAACACCTGGTCGGCGAAGTGAGCGGCCAGATTCATGTCATGAGTAATTACTATCGCCGCGGTGCCGCGTCTGTCACAGCGGCTGCGCACCAGTGCCAGAATTCTCTCCTGGTGCGCGAGATCCATATTCGCCGTGGGCTCGTCGAGCAGGAGGAAAGGCGCATCAGTTGCCAGGGCTCGGGCTAACAGACAACGCTGACGCTCACCTCCCGACAGTTCATTCATTAA
This sequence comes from Pyrinomonadaceae bacterium, assembly GCA_035644135.1. Taxonomy (GTDB): domain Bacteria; phylum Acidobacteriota; class Blastocatellia; order Pyrinomonadales; family Pyrinomonadaceae; genus PSRF01. Next base: position 75,560 of record DASQPD010000009.1, on the reverse strand, counting down.
CCGGCTCTCAAGACTGGTTAGTTCGGTTTCCGCCAAAACTTCTTCGACCACACGCAGATCTCTTTCAGTCTCCCAACCCCAGGCCGCGGTGGTGGCCCACGCGTATCGACCACCCAGCACAAACTCGAGAACGGTTACGGGAAAACGAGGATCCGCTTCCTGCGCCACCACGGAGATTCGCTTGCTGATCGCGCGCCGCGAGTAGCCGGACAAAGAAGTCCCTGCAAGTAGAATTCGTCCCGAAGCCGGCCTTAATCCTCCATTCAGGGCTCGGAGGAGAGTGGATTTCCCGGCGCCGTTTGGCCCAATGATCGCCAGGATTTCTCCCGCGCTCAGTTGCAAAGACACATCGGCTACAGCCGTGCGCTCTCCGTAGGCAATTGTCAGCTGCTCGACTTGGATCATTGATTCATCGTCCTCGCTTTAGTAAGTAGATGAACAGTGGAGCGCCCACCAGTGCTGTGATTGCACCCACGGGGAGCTCGCGTGGAGCAATTACGGTGCGCGCGATCGTGTCTGCGATGATCACGAACAGCGATCCTGCGAGAGCGGCTGCGGGAATCGTCATTCGGTTATCGCTGCCGAGCGACAACCGCACAAGATGAGGGACCACCAATCCGACATACCCAACTGAGCCGCTGGCTGCTACGGAGCTACCCACCAGCAAGCTTGCGGCGAGAAAGACCATCACTCGTACCCGGCTGACTTCCACGCCGAGGTCGAAAGCGTCAGTCTCTCCAAGCATCAACAGATTCAGGGCGCGCGCGTTAAGTGCGAGTACTGCAACTCCGACAATGGCTATGGCGATCGCTACAGCCAGCAGGTTTTTCGTACCACCCGAGAGATCGCCCAACAACCAGAAGGTAAATGAACGAATCCGGGTCGCATCCATCAGGGTTGTGACAAACACGATCACGGACGATAAGAACGTGGTTACGATAACCCCGGCCAGTATCAACCGTTCAGGAGTGGCGCCGGCCCGGCCTCTTGCAAGTCTATAGACGACCAGCGTAGCCAGCAGCGCGCCGCTAAAAGCCATCACCGGCCGGCTCCACTCGTGAGCGCCAAAGAACACCAGAGCGATCATCGTCCCGACCGCTGCCCCGTTGGATATGCCGAGCAGGTACGGCTCAGCCAATGGGTTTCGCAGCAGGGCTTGATAACTCGCCCCAGCAGCGGCAAGAGAGGCGCCGACGGCCGCGGCCAGCAACACTCGAGGCAAACGAATCTCAAAAAGGATGGCGAACTGATCGGGAGTAAGCCCGCATGATGAACGGCCACCGGAGAAGAGCGCGCAAATAGCTTCGCGGGCGGGAAGCCGTTCGCTGCCGAGAAGCGACGTCAAGAGTACGGCTCCTAAGAGAATGAATAGCAGTATCGAGCAGGCTACGAGAGTGCGCCGCAGGGTTACGCGACCTCGTAAATCAACTTTGTCCGCGGGGGCAATCATTTATTAAAAGCTTCGGGGTGCAGTGCCCGGGCCATTTCTTCCAGACCATCAATGGACCTTGGACCTGGGCGCGAAAGATGATCGTCATTAATTTTGTAGACTCTTCCATTCAGTGCGGCGGGAGATTTTTGCAACGATGGGGCAACCGAGGAATTTGCGTCTCCGCTGGCGCCGCCGGTTGCCAGTATGATTGCTTCCGGGCGAGAAGCTAGCGCTGATTCAGCGCTGTAATTCGGCCACGCTCCCGGAACATTCGCAGTTACCGAATCGCCTCCTGCCCTGCGAATCAGGTCAGTCACAAAGGCGTCACGACCGGCGGTGTAAAGTGGTTCGGCATAGAGTTGATAAAAGATCCTGACCCTGGGTCGTGAACTTACGGCCTGTGCGACAGCATCTGCGCGTGCACGCAGCTGTTCAACCAGTTGCTTCGCTTGATTTCCCCGATTCACGATTTCTCCGATCCGCTCGATCGAACTGAACACTCCCTCGAGGTTATGCGGATCGGTCACAAAAACAGCGATGTGATGACCTTCTAATTGCGAGGTGAAAGCTTCCAGTTGAGAGGCTGTGGAGACCAGCACCAGTTGGGGGTGTAAAGCAACGATTCGCTCAATATTTGGATGAAGGGTATCACCGATTTCCGCGACCTTCCTGGCTTCAGGCGGGTAATCACAATAGCTGGTCCGGCCCACCAGTCGATCCCCGGCGCCCACCGCAAAAACAATCTCGGTGAGATTTGGCGCGAGCGAAACGACGCGATCTACTTGCGCCGGCAAGACGATTCGTTTTCCTGCATCGTCGACGATTTCTCTGGCGGCGGCGGGTGAAACCGGAGGAGAAGGATGTTTGGCGCAAGCGCAAAACAACAGCACACCGCACAATCCCAGGAGCGCTGTCTTTACTTTGCGAGTTGTAGAGGTGAGTACTGACAAAAATCCCACCGACTTCCTGTCTTCGGGATCGTGAACAGGCAGTCAGCGGGATCAGAAAAAGAAACCGCGCGGCCCGAACACTCTTCCGCGAAGTGTTCAAAAAGGCTGCACAAGCTACGGGCAGGTCTCCTGGCTTAGCGAATCATCAGCCAATCCTTCTTGAAAAAGGTATTGACTGGGGATCCTCATCACAGTGGCGCGACCGCGCGGGATTTTCACCCGCTTCCCTATTCTCCCCGAACAACTGGGGCACCCGAACGCTTAGGTTATGAAAGATCAGTCCAACATTTATCGCGAGCCCGGACACTATCACGCTGTGAAGGAAGGTGTCAATTCGTGTCTTACTGTCCACTTCGCTGGATCCTGGCTTTGCACCAGAAGGTAGCCCAGACTTTAGTCTGGGCCACGAAGACTGAGGAAGAAGCCGGTAAGGGCTCGGTGTTCAAGATCTTGATGACGGAGGCTTATGCTATCGAGCCCTCTCATTGCCTTACAAACAGTGCGACAACCTCCTGGAGAACCGGTATTAGTTCTTCAAACGAGCGAACATCGTAATGCTGTGCCAAAACCGACTCACCAGTTTCGTAGCTAATTGTGTCCACGTCGCATGCCCCAGTGTCCCAAACGGTGATACTCGCAACCAAGGATTTACTTTCAAGGGTCGCTACCGCCGCCGCTGTAGGCGCGTCGCGTCGCTTAAAACTCAGTACAGCACCGCTATTCTTGAATAACTGCTCGCGGGATTTCAGCCATTGTTCAAATTCTCCTATCATTGTCCCTTCCTCGGATTAATTGCTGATTTTCGTTGCCTTGTGGACGATGTTTGAGGCTCTTGGCATTTGCGGCACAGGTTGCCCTCGTTGAAGAGCAATCTCCCGTAGATACTATTAGGACCTGGGAATCGCATTTGAGAGATCGCTCCGTGCGAGGCGTATGAATTCGATTGCCATTGTCGGTAGAAGCGGCTTTCGTATAGTAGATACCTGAGGATTGATTCTTGAGCCGCGAATTTTCCTGCTGTTATATTCCGAGGTCGCTACTCCTACAGACGGATACGTCCAGGACTTGAGAGTTGATGTGTTCGTTTTATCGCTGATAATCAACTGCCAAACGTGCGAGGATATTTACGTGGCGCGCCGACTTGAGGCCGGATGCGGTACAGGTCTTCAGCGACGCGTATCGAAGAAGGGGGGACAGCGGAGTCCTTGGCGGAGTGCGAAGAACCGTTTGTAACGACGCCAGTGTTTTGCGCCTTTGGTCCATTCTCAGCCCCTTTGACGAAAATAGGTAGGTGCCGTCAATTGTGGTCAAGAACGGGTAATTCGCCCGCAAACCCAAGTATCCGAGTCCAAATTGTCAAAGAATCGACACCAGCCCATTGGTAAGGTTGAGCTAGGGCACCTTCGTCACCCTCACGTAACTCACTTATTAACCGGCTTCAAATGCCCAAAGAAGCCACGTTGGTGGAGATAACGTACAGCTCTTTCAATCTGCTCCAAAGTTACCTCTGGAAGCACAATTAGACCGGGTTCGGCATAGCAAGGAATATTAAGCCTGACGTGGTCCTTCACCTCCTGGGCTAACCGCACGGGATCAATGAAATCGACTGGGTAGCGGCTGCCGTCTTCTAATTCAATCAGCGCGTGACTCAAGTACCCACGGAGTGACATTTCAGACTCGCTTCTTTCATCGAAGCTATCAGGAAAGACTACTTTAGGGTTGTACGTTGTGTCGGACATTTTGATTGGCACTCACTTTGGTACTAACTTCACTTGCTTTACCAGCTCGATGAACCGCTCAAGCGGCATGGGGTTCTTAGGAACGATCTCGTAATGTGATGGACTTGCTCCTCTCTGAATAAGCTGAAGTTCATCCGGTAGACTCTCTATTCTGTAAGCGCCTCCGAACTTCTCAACCTTGCTTGGATCGAGATTGACGGAAGGACCACGCGTCGGTTGGACCATTCCATCCTTGATCTTCACATCAATGTCTCTGACCTCAATATTTGGGCCTCCGCGATAGGCGGTAATGTCAATCACACTAGCCAATTGATCCGGTGTCAGCTGATGGTATCCACCTCCGTGCTGATTCCAATAGTAAATCGCGTCTGACCACAACCAGACGTTGGCGCGATTCATCTGGTTTGGAAAAACTCGGACGTACTGTCCTGTCGTTGGACTACAAATAATAATTCCGCCATCCTTATCGGCGTTGCGTAAAAGGTCGGCGCGTCTTCTTTCTTCCTCTTTTTTTACGGCCGCGTCATCACCCCAAACGCCCCATATTAGCCGGTTCTTGAGCTTTTTGAAAAAATCGCCAATGCCTCGGCCATTAGGATCGGTGCGGACCAGTGGATTGTTGTTGACGTAGGAGTATGCGTTCCAAGATTGCGGCTCATCCGGGTTGAGCTGCGCTTGGTAGTTGGCTGGGTCAACGCTCGTGAATCGTCCTTGAATTGATGAATAGTATCTGGCCAAGAAGTAATCGAGACCGGTCTCCATATCCCGTTCTTTTTGAGTGAACTGTTGACGAATCCCATCGGCAGCGCTGTATCCCTGTGCATTCGTTCGTGGCCCAATGTCAGTGAAGAGTTCTTCACCAAAGGGCAAGTAGTCATGTCGGGACTTCACTTCCTGGCCTGAACCGGTTATCACGCGTGGAGTTCCGAGGGTGTCGGTTGTCAAATAGCTGATTCCAGGTGTGCCGCTCGGACCAGCGCTGCTGTACTCTGCCACGAGCTGACCCTGAATATTGTATACAAAAACCGTTGTAAGAGCCGTAGAGCCAACCACAGTCTTCACCCGTCGGCCGTCAGCGTCGTAATAATAGGTCGCGCCCCCGCTGGTGGCGCCGCCATCGTAGGTCGTCTGTTTGTTTTCTCCGTCGTAAACGAATCTATGGCCGCTCACGTCGCGAGTTAGATTCCCTGCGAAATCGTAGAGGACGCTTGTTTGTCCGCTGACCGTGTTATCGATGCGGTTGTTAGAGGCGCTGATAATAGGATTATTCGCGGCCGTCACTGGCGATGGAACTGTCGTGCCCGTTGTAAAGTTCCGATTGCCGTATCGATCATACGTGAAGTTCTGACTCCAGCTCGAGCCGGTGTTTTCCTGTGCTGTCGCAAGCCGGTTCAGGTTATCGTATGTGTAAACCTGCGTTGCAGTAAATCCCGCTACTGGACCAATGGTCGGGACCGTAATCGTTTGACTCTGAACGTTGCCGTTGTTGTTCGTCGATCCGTATGAATAATCGAGTTGCAGCACGCTGGAATTTGTGCTCGCGCTGCCGAGTCCGATCTGGGTTGGTTGCAAACGCGAATTGAAATCCGTGTGCTCCCACAAACCATTTCCTAAACGCAACTTGGAGATCGCTCCATGCGGAGTGTACTGAAGGCGATTAGCACTGTCGCTCGAAGCGGCGCCCGCGTAGTAGTTACTGGTTGCGTAGTTCTTGACTCCTGCAAGCCGACCCGCGCCGTCATATTCCGAACTGACTACTCTCCCTGAAGGATAGGTTTGCGATTTCAGGTCACCCGCAAAGTCATAGCTGTAGCTCATCGAATAACCGATCGAATCGGTTGTCTGCGTCGCGCCCAACACACGGCCAAGTGCGTCGTAGCTGGTGAAGGCGTAACTAGAGACAGTGGACCCAACAGCTGTTAGCCGGCCTTTCGAATTGGCAACTCCCGTGGCGTCGTAGGTGTAGGTGACTGTCGGCGTGCTGTCTGAATATGAGCGAGATGTCAATCGGTTCAAGGTATCGTAGATGTACGTCGTTATTACGCCCCGTGCATCCGTCTTCTGCGTCAAATTCCCATTACCGTCGTACTGATAACCGATGGTGCCACTCTCTGGATTCGTCGCCGAGGTCAATCGCTTCAACGAATCATAAGCGAAGGTGCGCGTTTGAACCCCCTGCGTCACTGTCGTCAGATCATCAAGCGCGTCATAATCGTAAGTGGTTTGATAGTTCACGCCCGTCGGATCTTCAAAGACCTGCGTCAACCTTCCCAAACCATCAGTGACGCTCTGTCTTTTCTTCAGGGCTTGATCAGTGACGGTCACCGTGTTGCCGCTGTAATCAGTTGTCATAAACGCGCCATCTGGTGTGGTGACCGTGTGAACGCGGCCAAGCGCATCGAATGCAGTTTCGGTCCAAACGGGCGTGGACGTGCGAAAAGGCTTAGAAGTCCGATAAGCCCTGCCTAGAACATCATATTCTGTGCGCACCGTTATGTAGGTGCTGCTGCTCTCATATTGCCGTGTTTCCGTGGTCCGACCCATTTGGTCATAGACGGTCTGGCTCTTCAGCGGATTAGGGTCCCCAAAGCTGTTGAGATCCGAAGTGGTCGTAACTATTCGATTCGCATCGCAAGTGATTGTTAAGGCGCTGAGATGATTGTGATGCTCCCGGCAAGCGCGCTTCCCTGCGCTTGTCTAGCGAGCGCTTTCAATACCTGAGGACATCGGCTGGCGCCTAACCTAAAATTGTGTGCGCGGACTAACAAGCATTATCTATTAGCCGAAATTGATAATTGGTGGCGGCTTTTGATTTCAGGCAAGTGTGGATTGCGTTCGACAGTTCGGCTTCGTCGATAGTCAGATGGCGTCATTCCGCAAGCGCTTTTGAAGTCACGCATGAAGTGACTTTGATCACTCGCACCGACACGAAGCATTATTTCTTTCAGCGTGAGAAATGTGGTTGTTAGTAGGCTTTGCGCAAGTTCGATCCGCTGGAGCTTTAGATAGGACATAGGAGAGTTGCCGGTTTCTGCCTTGAACAAACGGCACAAATGTTCCGGCGTTAGACTGACAGAGTGGGCAATTCTGCTAAGCGTGAGATCCCGGTCTATCCCGGACTGCATAATGTCCATCACCTTTTGCACCCTTGGATCCACTGTTAGAAATATTGACTTCTTGCCATTGACGCGTTGAAAAGATTGTCAACAGCGTGAGAGTCGGCCCGCGCAATGTCTATTGATTAAACGCCACAAGTTTCGAGGAACGAAGAAGGAAAGAGTACTTTCAAATCGATTTTGAGGTTTGTGACGTGAGATGACGGGAAAGAAAAAACTCACCACAACCGCGACTGAGAGCATACGAACTTAAACTACAAAGAAGTTCGGGTCAAGATTGTCGTGGGCGAATTTATTAATTGCAATCGAATCATAATCGTTCTGAAGTTTTGAATGAGAAACAAGGTGGGGGGGGACTGAAGAAGCGAAGTGCGATCGTTCTTTAAAGTTCAAGCCAGTACTCATCGCCACCATGATCGACTGATTACGAACCAAAGAGAAATCGTGAGGAATTGTACTTCGGCGATGGTCTGAACGTGCTTTAAATAACTCAGGTTAAAACCCTTTCGTATTGCCTCGCCGGTTGACCTCCAGTAAGATGCCTCAGACCCAATCAAAAAAGGATAACCGCCGAATGATAAAGACAGTCGAATGGACCGATGAAGGCGTGCGTATGCTCGATCAGCGCCTGTTGCCCGACCAGGAGGTCTATCTCATGCTGCGGTCGTTCGAAGAAGTAGCAGACGCGATCAAAGACATGGTCATTAGGGGAGCGCCGGCGATAGGCATCTCAGCCGCGATGGGCATCGCTTTGGGCGCGAGCCAGTCAGTGGGAACATCCGCCGCCGACCTCGAAGACGATCTCACCTACATTTGCGACCTGATGGGCCAAACCCGTCCCACCGCTGTGAATCTCTTTTGGGCCATCGAGCGCATGCGCTCGGTTTTCAACCGCGAGAAGGCGCGCACAGGAGACGTGCAGGAGCTTAAGCAGATTCTGGTTGACGAGGCCCGCTTGATTTTCCAGGAAGATATTGAAGCCAACCGAGCTATCGGTCGTCATGGCGCCGAGTTGATTCAGGATGGCTCAACCGTGCTTACGCACTGCAACGCAGGAGCGCTGGCCACGGCGGGTGATTACGGAACGGCCCTCGGCGTGATTCGCGGCGCCCGGGATGCCGGCAAGCGAGTGGCCGTCATCGCCGATGAAACGAGGCCTTATCTACAAGGCCTCAGACTTACCGCCTGGGAACTGGCAAAGGACAATATTCCCGTTACGGTCATCACGGACAACATGGCCGGACACATGATGAAGCAGGGCAAGGTTGATGCTGTGGTTGTGGGCGCCGATCGCATCGCTGCCAACGGAGATGCAGCCAACAAGATTGGCACCTACATGGTGGCGGTGCTGGCGAAAAAGCACGAAATTCCCTTCTATGTTGCGGCGCCGCTTACTACTTTGGATTTATCGATCCCCACCGGAGAAGAAATACCGATCGAAGAGCGGGATGCGCGCGAAGTAACTCACATACGCGATCAGCAACTCGCGCCCGAAGGCGTTCCGGTCCACAATCCCGCGTTCGATGTAACGCCTCATGACCTGATCACCGCGATCATCACTGATCGCGGCGTGGCTCGCGCTCCATATGAAAAGAGTTTACGTGGTTTGGTTGAGTCGAAGAGCGTTGGTTCGGGCAGATGAAAGATTAGCGAGCTTGGCTGAAGCGGCTCTCCTTCCACCACTCAATCGTCTTGCGCAACCCCGTTCGCAGATCCACGTGAGGTTCATAACCGAGCAGCTCGCGCCCACAAGTAATGTCTGCCAGACTGTGCTTCACATCACCCGCACGTGGTGGTTGGTAGTCCGGAGTTACGTCAGACTTTCCGGTAAGGTAAATCAACTCTTCCAGCAACTGGTTCAAAGATGTGCGCTCGCCATTGGCGATGTTGATTATCTGGCCAATGCCCCTGGCTGTCTCGGCTGCCTTGAGATTGGCCGAGACAACATTGTCGATGTAGGTGAAATCGCGGGATTGCTCACCGTCACCGTAGATTACGGGGCGCTGATCGGTAAAGAGCGCACTGATGAACCGGGATATAACACCTGAATACGGTGAACTGGGATCCTGGCGCGGGCCGAAGACGTTGAAATAGCGAAGCGTGAGCGTCTCGAGACCGTAAACGCGCGTAAAGACCTGACAGTAATACTCTCCAACGAGCTTGGCCACAGCATAAGGCGACAGCGGTTCGGGCAGCATTCCTTCGGTCTTTGGCAGCGTCGGCTGGTCTCCGTAAGCCGAACTGGATCCGGCATAGATAATCCTGCGAACCCTTTTTTCGCGAGCAGCAAGCAGCAGAGAAAACGTCGCCTCGACACAAGCAACATGGGTTTGGCGCGGATTGTCTACCGAGCGTGGCACCGACGGAATCGCGGCTTCGTGAAAAACGAGTTCGACATCCGAAAGCGCCCGGCGCAACACGCTTTCGTCCGCCACACTTCCTTGAACGAAGTCGATGTCGCCGCCTAATTCGTCAAGATTGTCCCGATAACCCGTAGAGAGATCATCAATGATACGCACCCTGGCGCCGCTGGCCAGGAGGCCGGCAGCAATATGGGAGCCGATAAAACCCGCTCCTCCCGTAACTAGTGCGATTCCTGATAGCGCCATGTTTTTTCTTTATCTGCCTACGCCGACGTACTCAAACCCAAGCTCACGCATGTCCTCGGGATCATAAAGATTGCGCAAATCCGCAATGCGCGGGGAACTCATCAGATCTCGTATTCGCTTCATATCCAGAGCGCGAAACTGATTCCACTCCGTTACAAAAACGAGGGCGTCAGCACCCTTAACCGCTGCGTACTCATCTTCAGCGTACTCAACTTCCGGCAGGACCTTGGCTGATTCCTCCATCGCCACCGGATCATACGCGTGAACTCGCGCACCGCGATCCAGCAAAGCGCGGATGATGTCCACCGATGGTGCTTCGCGCATGTCATCGGTTTCAGGCTTAAAAGCCAGACCGAGAACAGCCACCTTTTTCCCGGCTAGATCTCCGACGAGCTTTTCGATCTTCGGGATCATAGCCGCGCGTTGGCGGCGGTTTACTTCGATTACAGCGTCCACAATCAGCGAATCAGTATCGAACCGCCTGGCAACTGAGGCGAAAGCTTGTGTGTCCTTCGGAAAACATGATCCCCCGAAGCCGGGACCGGGATGCAGGAACTTACCGCCGATTCGTCTATCCATGCCCATTGCCCGCGCAACATCATGCACGTCACAACCGATCTTATCGCAAAGATTGGCCACTTCGTTGATAAAGGAAATCTTGGTGGCGAGGAAAGCGTTGGCAGCATACTTCGTCAGCTCAGCAGCCTCCAGCGAGGTAATCACAAACGGCGCCTCGATCAGGTAGAGTGGGCGATAAAGGTCCTTCATTATTGCCGCTGCTTCTTCGTCGGCCGTTCCGATGACCACGCGATCGGGTCGCATAAAATCGTTTATGGCCGCCCCTTCACGCAAGAATTCCGGATTAGAGACAATGCCAAAGTTGAATCGCCGCGTTTGTCCTTCGGCAATCAGTTTGCGCAGATGCTCCCCCGTGCCGATGGGTACTGTTGATTTGGTCACAATTACTTTATAGCCGTTCATATGTTCGGCGATGGACCGGGCGGCGGCTTCGACAGAACTCAGATCCGGCGAGCCGTCCGCGTTTGGCGGGGTACCGACGGCAAGAAAAATTACGAGTGCTTGTTCAACTGCCTGTTTGATGTTCGTGGTGAAGCGGAGCCGGCCGGCCTGAACGTTCTTGGAAACCAGTTGTTCCAGGCCGGGCTCATAAATCGGCATCACGCCTGAATTAAGGCGGTCAATTTTCTCAGCGGCAACATCCACGCAGGTAACGTCTACACCGAATTCGGCGAAGCATGCTCCGGTGACCAAACCGACGTATCCGGTACCTACTACAGCAATCTGCATTAAGGTTACCTATCAGGAAGGATTAGGATCGGGACAATCAAAACCTTGCGGGTCACGCACGACTTATCATAGCGTGACCCGCAAGGCCATGTTCCGCGTGACTGTGGCGCCGAGCAGCGCCACAGTGTTTTTCGAAATGATGCAAAGTCTAGCGAGCTACTTGGTCGGGCTGACTACAATTACGTCGCCGCCGCCAAAATTAATATCGTTGTTGTGCCATGCAGCATAAAGGATCGCGGCGACTGCGCCGCCAACCGCCAACAACAACACTGCTAACTTGCCGCCGTGAAGACCTTCATCGTCAGCTGGTAGCGGGCGCGGCGTGCCGGCAGTGGCGCTTTCGCCAGCAGCGATCTGCTTTACGGTCCCGCCGCTACGAAGCTCGGCAACCCCTGATGTTGTTGCTACAACTGTGTTGCCATGAGTGGTGTTGACGGTGAATGAAGTTGCTTTGCTGCCATCTGCGACCACTATACCATCTTTCGTAGTGATATTGACGGAGACTCCGCCTAGTGTCGAAACATGGGCAATGCCACTTTCAAGCAAGCCACTGATGCTTCGATCTGAGAAGCTCAAGCGGAGGCTGCTGTTCGGCGACAACTCGACCCGGCCCAGTCTGCTAATACTGACCGTAGCACTGCCGCTTTCAGCAGTCGTAATAAGGCTGTCAGAAAACAACGTGCCTCCAGAAATCACTTTCTGGCCATTAACGGTAACTTGTCCGGAAACCGACAGTTCGCCTGATGCTTTTGCTCCAGGGGACGCCAAAACCACCATCGAGTAAACACTCAAAACGGCAACCGCCACACAAGCCGCGATCGATTTGCGGCTCCAAGTTGTGCTGATCATTAACTTTCCTCCCGTATAGTGAAACAAGAAATTTCTTGATTGCGCCGCGACGCTGAGACAGTCGTGGGGAGACTGAGTTTTACTCAATCTCGTTTCTCTACAAGAACTCAATCGCAAAAGCGGGAACGTGCGTCCGCAAAAGCTTTAACACTCGGCATTTATTACACGAATACTACCCCTCTGTCAACAATCATTTAAGCACAGTTTGGCACAAAATTGTGCTTTTTTCCCTCACCGAGGAAGATAGCACGACACTCATGTTCAGTCCACAACTTTACCAGCGACAGATCGAGTAAAAATTGCAGTTTTATCCTGCTGCTTCGAGATAGGCGTTGAGATTCAGAGGGGGAAAATGAGGAACAACTGCTCAGGGAACTACACGACGAGGTCGACCAGGGGCTTTTTCACTCTCTGGCGTAGGAACCGACTCGCTAAGATTCGTTGGCTTTACCGAGGCCCTTTGTATCAACTCTGATTGCTCATAGGGATCAAGTCGAGCAAAGATATAGAAGACCTCGTTGGAACGTACAGAGCCAAGGAAGCGAAAGGTATTCTGCTTTACTTCACCGACTCTTAACGTTTCAGGTCGCGGAGGGGACTGGAACAATAACCCAAATTCGTCGCGTGCCACCGCCTCAAGTTCGGGCAGGTAATCGTTGTGAGTTTCGCGGGCCAGCCTAAGGGCCATCTCTCGGAGGGCCCGAATACGATTCGAATTCCGCCGGTAATAAACCTGACTGATCTCACGACGGCTGACACGGTCATCAACTACCTCCTGCTCATTTCGCAGGTAACCCAGATAAGCGCGTACTACAGGACCAAATTCCGCGTCTGGCTGCTGGGGCACACCCCTTCCTTCCATCGGTAAACAGACCACACCCAATAACAAAACACCTGCGAACCCAGTGACTGTTGCTCGCGCGCTTCGCATTAGTTTGACCCAAACCCTATCATCGGATCCGGGGGGTCTCCCTCAGGGATTTCAACTTTCTGATTTGGCGCTGATTATACTGCGAATTAAGCACACAAAATTGCGCCTATCTTTCAGCAATGTTACATTGATCTTCAATTTCGGTTAAGTCAGCAATGAATGAAGACGTTTCGCGCGTGGGCACCGGTAAGAAAGTCGCCCTGGGGGTGAGCGGTGGGATCGCCGCTTACAAAGCCGTTGAAGTCCTCCGCGGCCTACAACGAGCCGGTTGTGAAGTCCGCGTAGCGATGACCAAAAGGGCCTGCGAGTTCGTGCAACCGCTCACCTTTCGCGCTCTTTCGGGCTCACATGTGATTGTAGACGATTACTCTTCAGACAACCCGGATCCCATTGCTCACATAACCTTTTCGCAAACAGTCGACCTGCTATTGGTAGCTCCCGCAACTGCAAATCTCATTGCCAAATTTGCCACTGGAATTGCCGACGATTTCCTTAGCTCGACTTATCTCGCCTCAACTGCCCCAGTCCTGCTGGCTCCTGCCATGAACACGCGAATGTGGGAACACCCGGCCACACAACGTAACCTGCGCCAGCTAATTGGGGATGGCGTGCGGATTATTCAGCCAGATGCGGGCGAAATGGCCTGCAAAACAATCGGGCCTGGCAGGTTGAGTGAGCCCGATCGGATTGTCGCCGCCGCACTCGAGTTGTTGATCAGTTCCCCACTAAATCAGGACCTGGCCGGCGAAAGGTTCCTAATTACAACAGGCGCCACCCGGGAAGCCATCGACCCAGTTCGCTACATTTCAAATCGATCGTCTGGTCGAATGGGATTCGCCATTGCCCAAGCTGCTCAACAGCGCGGTGGAGACGTCACTGTCGTCGCGGGAATAACAAGCGTGCCGCCACCAATCCAAGTCAAAGTAATCAAGGCAACCTCGGCAGAAGAAATGTATCAGGCGGTAAAGCAAGAGCTAGGCAAATCTTCCGTGTTCGTCGGCGCCGCGGCGGTTTCCGATTATCGCCCGATCCAAACTGCTGCGGAGAAGATCAAAAAGAGCCAGGAAACGTTAACCCTCGTACTTGAAAGGACCACGGACATCCTCGCCGAAGTTGCTTCCGGCGCCAGGGACGGCCGGATCGTAATCGGGTTCGCCGCGGAAACGGAAAATCTTTTGTCTCACGCAAGAGAGAAGCTGCAAGCAAAACATCTCGATGTCGTCATCGCCAATGATGTCACACGAAATGATGCGGGGTTTGACTCCGAGCGCAACGCGATCACGATCATTCGCCGCGGAACCGAACCGCCCACCGAGTTACCGCTCATGCCAAAATCGGAAGTGGCTCACCGGATACTTGACGAAGTAGTACGCCTTCGTCGAGACTCGGCAAGTCTTGCCGCACTCCAAAAGAACTAATCATTGAACATGACCAGTAAAGACAATGAGCAGGAATTGGCTGAGCTAATAACTGCCACGCGGGAGCACTTCAGTTACATCCAGGAACTGGGAGTCGAGCACATTGAGATAGCGATTGCCCTTCCCGATCATGCACCTTCCTCGCTTGCATCCGACTCTCGCGTGGTGACGGTAACTGATCGCATCGCAGCCGAACCAGCAATAAGCAGCGCTAACAAGACCTCTTTACCACCCCGAAGCAAACCGCTTCCGCGGGAAGCCTTGTTCGAGGATCTCGCACCCACTGAACCCACGCTCGCGGCATCAACGGAAACATTCGAAGAGATTTGGGACAGTATTGGAAATTGCACGCGCTGCCCGCTTTTTAAGGGACGAACCAACATTGTCCATACCGAAGGAAATCGCCAGGCGCGGCTGATGTTCGTCGGAGAAGCTCCCGGCGCAGATGAAGATACCCAGGCCCGGCCGTTCGTCGGCAGGGCAGGTCAACTGCTGACGAAGATTATCGAGGCCATAGGCTTTAAAAGAGAAGAAGTCCTGATTGGCAACATTAATCGCTGTCGACCACCCGGCAATCGACCACCAACGGCCGAAGAGGTCGAGATGTGCAAGCCATTCCTCTTGCGTGAAATAGCAACTGTGCAGCCGGAAGTAATTGTGGTTTTGGGAAACACAGCCATGAGGAACCTGCTCAATACCCGAGAACCTATATCGAAACTACGAGGCAAGTTTCAAGACTACAAAGGGATCAAAGTAATGCCCACGTTTCATCCGGCCTATTTGCTCCGCGACCCATCAAAGAAACGCGAGACCTGGGACGATTTGAAGAAGGTCCGCGACTACCTTGATGCAAAGTCTTGAGCCATCGAAGCAATAGTCGCGTCTCTGCTTGTGGAGCATTGACACAAAGAAGCGGATCTTCGAAATTACACAAAATGTCACACAATGGGCATCGCCTTGCAGAACGCCAGAAGTAAACCCCACGCGCCCCTTTACGCCGAAGTCGCTGTTCCCCTACATGTAGCTCAGACCTTCATCTACCGGCTGAAGGAATGGATGCGAAAGGACGCCGAGGTTGGAGCTCGAATCTTAGTTCCCCTTGGACGAAGCGCTGTTACCGGCTACATCGTAAGCTTGCCTGAGACGCTTACTGCGACGAATCTGCAGGATGTCGACCTGAAGGATGCCGAGGACATCCTGGATTCGGCGCCAGTCTGCACTGCTGAAGTACTCGAAATTACACGTTGGGTTTCCGATTACTACGGTTCGCCCTGGGGTGAAGTCATCAAGGCGGCCTTGCCTCCCGGGATCAGTCCCTCGGTCAAACAAGTGCTCACCGTAACTGAAAAGGGCTCAGCGGAAGCCGCCCGCGTCTCAGCGAGCACTGCTGACGAGCCTAGCGTGGCAGTGCTGCTCGCGGTTGCTCGCGCGGGCGAGATCGCTCCCGCCGGCTTGTCAGGTCTGATGGCAAAAACACAGCTTGGCCGGGTCATCCGCGACCTCGAACAGCAGGGAATGCTGACGAGAGTATTGCGTTCGAACGAATCGCCTGTCAGGGAGAAACTTAGCCGGGCAGTCAGGATGCTGGCATCGGCGGACGGCAGGGAACTCCAGAAAACGACGCCCGCGCAAGAGCGCGTCCTTGCCTGCTTCTCGTCCAGCCAGCAGATGCTGTTAAAGGATCTTCTGAAAACGGCGGGCGTAGGGATGTCGGCGGTAAAAACTCTGGAGAGAAAAGGCGTCCTGGAGGTATTCGAGCAATCCGTTCGGCGCGATCCGTTGATGAACGCCGCCCTGCCCGAACTTAATCATCATCAACTAACAGAAGATCAGGCGAGGGTCCTGGCTGAGATCGAAGAACAATTGCGCCGCTCAACCTATGGGGCCTTTCTCCTTCACGGTGTTACTGGAAGTGGAAAAACTGAAGTTTACATTCGGGCCATGCGAGCAACGCTCAAGTTAGGCAAGTCTGCGATGATGCTGGTCCCGGAAATCGCGTTAACGCCGGTGTTCTCACGACGGTTGCGGGCAGAGTTTGGGGATCAGGTTGCAATCTTCCATTCGTCCTTGCCGAAAGGTGAGCGGTTCGACGAATGGATGCGTGTCAAGAACGGCGAGGCAAAAGTAGTCATCGGCACACGATCCGCTGTGTTTGCTCCCATCCACAACCTTGGCTTGATGATCGTCGATGAGGAGCATGAATCAACCTATAGACAGCAAGATTCTCCTTACTACAATGGCCGGGACACTGCGATCGTCAGGGCGCAAAAAGAGGCGGCCACGGTAATTCTGGGGTCGGCGACGCCTTCCCTCGAGTCGTTCCATAACGCGCGGTCAGGTAAGTACAGTTATTTGAATTTGCCCAATCGCATCGCAAATAGATCGATGGCCGAGGCGCAGATCGTCGATATGCGCCTGGTGTTTTCGAAGCACGGGCAGCCACGCGTCTTTTCCGATGAGTTACTCGAGGCCATTCGTGAAAATCAAGCACGCAGGGAACAGTCCATAATTCTGTTGAACCGCCGCGGCTATTCAAGTTTCGTGCTATGCCGTTCATGTGGAGAAACCATCCAATGTCCAAACTGCGACGTGACTCTAACTTACCATCGCAGCGAACGAGTAATCATTTGCCATTACTGCAACCACCGCGAGCCGCCGCCTTCGGAGTGTCCGAGCTGTGGCAAGAACTATATCTATTACGTGGGTGAAGGCACCGAACAGATCGAACAGATGTTGCGCGATCTGTTTCCGGATCTGCGCATAGCACGCATTGACCGCGACACGACTTCGCGCCGCAGCCAGTTTGAGAAATCTTTGTTGGATTTCGGCGCCGGCCGGCTCGACATGCTCGTTGGCACACAAATGCTGGCCAAAGGCCACGATTTCCCAAACGTCACGCTGGTTGGCGTGGTGTCGGTGGATGCCGGTCTCGCGCTGCCGGATTTTCGGGCGGCCGAGCGTACATTTCAGTTGCTTACGCAAGTCGCCGGCAGGGCGGGTCGAGGCGAACGAGGCGGCAGGGTTTTGATCCAAACCTATCATCCGGATCATTATGCTTTGCGTCATGCGTGCGCTCAGGATTACGCAGGTTTTTACAGTCAGGAGATTCGTTACCGCGAGAACCATCTCTATCCGCCCTTTGTAGCGATCGCTTTGTTACTGTTGCATGGTCCAGATCTTGGGCGTCTAAGGGCCGACTCCATTCAGTTACGTAAGGAATTGGATCTGGCAAATAATGACCGCAGGTGTCGCGTGCTCGGTCCCGCGCCGGCGCCACTAGCAAGATTAAAAGGCGAACACCGTATTCAGTTATTGATAAAATCACGCAACCGGCGTCACCTCAGAACGGTTACCGACAGCGCTTTAAAGGCAATGGTTGATCGTGGTCTCAACCCGCGATCCGTGAACCTGGAGATCGATCCTGTTTCCATCATGTAATACATACGATAAACTCCAAGGGCCATGAAACTTTCTGAGCTCGCCGCGCTTACAGGCGCTCGTATTGAAGGCGAATTTGCCGACCTGGAAATTACGGGCGCTGCGGGTCTCGACGAGGCTGCTGCCGGACAGGTCACTTTTCTCGCTAACCCTCGTTATACGCCACGCATAAACAGCACTTCCGCCTCCGCGATTTACGTTTCGGAAGAGGCGACAGTCGAACGGAAGATCGGTTTGTTGCGCACCCGCGATCCGTATCTGGCCTATACCCGGGCCTTGATACTTTTTCATCCAGCAACCGTTACCGAGCCCTTCATACACCCAAACGCATCAATTGATACCAGTGCTCAGATCGCGACGGGAGTCTCTATTGGCGCGGGCTCAACGATTGGCAGCGATGTGATCATTGAAGCCGGGGTGCGGATTCATCCGAACGTGACGGTTTACGATGGCGTCAGGATCGGCAAAGACTCAGTGATCCACTCCGGCGTGGCCTTGCGGGAACGCTCGCAGATTGGGCAACGAGTAATAATCCATAACAATGCCGTCGTGGGGTGTGACGGATTTGGCTACGCTAAAGATGAAAAAGGCGGCTGGCTTAAGATTCCTCAGACGGGGCGGGTGGTTATTGAAGACGATGTGGAGATTGGCGCGGGCACGGTAATTGACCGAGCGTCTGTGGGAGAAACACGCATAGGCCGGGGAACAAAAATCGACAACCTGGTGCAGATTGGACATTCGTGCACGGTTGCTGAGGATAGTTTACTGTGCGCGCAGGTTGGGCTAGCCGGCAGTTCGCACATTGGCAGTCGCGTGGTTCTGGCTGGACAGGTTGGGGTCGCCGGGCACCTTACAATCGGTGATGATGCGGTGATGACGGCCAAGAGTGCGGTGAGTCATGACGTGGCTTCGGGCAAGATGATTTCAGGGATTCCGGCATTTGATAATCGGGAATGGCTGCGCTCCACGGCAGCGTTTCGGCGGCTCGGCGAAATGCAAAAGAAGCTTCGAGAATTAGAGCAGAGGTTGGCGGAGGTTGAATCGAAAGGGTGATCGCGTTACTCAGGTAATCGCGCCGCCATCAACGATGACAACTTCACCACTCATGAAACTGTTGCGATCGCTCACCATGAAAGCAGCGAACTCCGCCAACTCTTCAGGCCTTCCCAACCTTCCGGCCGAGGCCCAGAAGTCGTGCATTTGTAGCAACCGCTCGGGCAACGCCTGAGCCAGGTCCGTATTGAAGATACCCGCGGCAATTGCGTTTACCTTCACACCAAACGTCCCTGCTTCGCGCGATAGGCATTTCGTAAAACCAATCATGGCCGCCTTTGAAGTAGCGTAGTGAACCGAGGTCGGCAGCGCTCGAAGTGCACCGATCGAGGTTATGTTGAGGATGCTTCCCTTCCTTTGCCGGATCATCTGTTTGTAAATCGGCTTTGTAACCGCAAAGAGGCTGTCGACATTCGTATGAATTACCTCATCCCAGGCGCGGTCAGTGGTGGTTGCAAAATTGTCCCCGCGATTTATGGCGGCATTGTTCACCAGGATATCGATTCCGCCCCATTGCTCAACGATCTCCCGGGTCAGCCGTTTCATACCAACACGATCTGTGACAGAAACCTTGAACGATAGCGAACGCCTCTCATGACCGTTAATGCGGCCACTTGTCGCTTCAGCCAGGTCATCTCGAGTGCTGTAGTTGAACGCCACGTCGGCGCCCTCACGGGCAAATACTTCACAGATAGCCGCACCGATTCCCCGCGTTCCTCCACTTACGAACGCGCGCTTTCCTTCAAGCAGACTCACCAACTATTGTTCTCCTAAAAAGCCTGCTTCGAGGAATTTAAGCAGGCGAAAGTATGGACCTTGGATTAGTGTGCCGGGAGATTAAATCCTGAAAAGCTGGAAAGGTCAACGAGCAAGTTCAAGCTACTTCGCTGAGTTGCGCTTCTTCGCCGACCTGGGCCGGGATCAGCGCGGCAATCTCTTCGACGATGTAGCGGGTCGCATTGGGAATTGCCAGACCGACGGTAGCGGCCCGCAGCGCCGAGTAATGTGC
The DNA here is from genome assembly GCA_035644135.1 of Pyrinomonadaceae bacterium. Taxonomy (GTDB): domain Bacteria; phylum Acidobacteriota; class Blastocatellia; order Pyrinomonadales; family Pyrinomonadaceae; genus PSRF01. The sequence continues at coordinate 55,708 of DASQPD010000009.1, read as the reverse complement.
GGTGTCTTCGACCATGCGCCGGATGACTGGAACAATATCGCTTGTCTGTTTCAGCAGGATTCCAGCACCGCGCTTTGCAATCATATTGGCGGCGCCTGCCTCCTGCGGCATGGGGGTAGTAATGACATCCGCGATAATCGGCAATCTGCAGGCAAATGCCTCAAAGATTGTTAGGCCACCGAGCTTGGAAATCATCACGTTCGCCGCCCCCATCAACTGCTCGATCTGATCAGAATAGCCGATGACCTTGACTGGGAACATCGCCTCGGAGGCGAGCGATTCGGCCGTTGCGCGCAATGCCTCATTCTTGCCGGCAAGAAAGATCGCCTGCACGTTAAGTTCTCCACGGACCAGTTCCCGGAAGATCTCGGGAATGTTGCCGCCGCCCTCCCAGCCGGCGTTGACAAAGACCGTAAATTTTTCCGGATCAAGTCCCAGCGCTCGTCTGGCGGCTTGCGCTGCTTCTTCACCCGGGTATTCAAACTTCGGATGAACCGGCATGCCGGAAACTTTTATGCGCTCCGGCGCAATGCCGTAGTCCAGTAACTGCTGTCTGGCCTCGTCACTGGCAACCAGATAAAGAGTAACGTCGTCGCAAGCCCAGCCTTTCCAAAAGCCATAACAGGGGTCGGTGACGACCGAAACCAGCGGGATTCGATCGGCGAGTTTCAGTTCCTTGAGCACTCGGCCAAAGATATGCTGCGTCAGGGGATGAACACTAACCACGATGTGGGGGCACCAGCGCTCAAATAAGTCGGCGACATACCCGATGGCGCGTTTGTGGAAGAATTCGCGCGTTTCGGGACGAAACCGGTTAATGCACCAGTACATGTATTTCATCCAATGCTGCTTATTGCGCAGAAGCCAGTTATAGAGGGCGACGAGGCGGGCTGAAAGCCGGTGTGATTCTTCGACGGCGCGCACAACGCGAATCGCGTAAGATTCGCCCTCAAGGAAACGCTGGACGCCGGCGACGATGGCTGCTGCTGCCGAACGGTGGCCGCCACCGGTGTCGGAAGAAATGATCAGGATTTTTGGTTCTCGCTGCGGTGCCATGAACTGTGCAATAAATCAGATCTGAGATTTGAGATCTCAGATTATCTCAGATCTCAGATCTCACATTCCACCAAACAAATCGTCTTCACGCTCGTACGGCAACACCATCAACCTTCGCCTGAGCACGATCCATCTCCCTGCGGGCCTTCTTCATTTCTCGCTCCAACCTCTTGATCTGGATCAAGTGACCTGGATTGAACGGTAACGACGGGTAGTAACTATTCGACTCGTGCGTGCAGAAGCATCCATCGGCAGCTTTTTTGCGACGCTCGCTCATCGCCGGCGACAGCCAGAGTTTTTGAAAGTTCCAGTCAAACTCTCGCAGGTTGCCGATTGGCGCCAGGTTTTCGCAGGACGAAACCGTTCCCTCATCATAAATCACCCCGCCGGCTGTTCCAGCGTAACATTTCATCTGCGCTTGTTGCGTCTCCTGGGTCTTCGCAATCAGCCCGTGCATGTAAATATCTATCGCCGCCTTGAAGAATCCGATATTGCCGCCATAGTTGTTCTTAATTGCGGCATGCCGCGAGTCTTCATCGATCATCTGCGCCAACCTGGTATAGCGACTGTGATCGATCTCCAGCTCATGCGGGTCCGCTGACGGCGGGCGGATGTAGTTGAAGTTGACTTTATCTGGTTTCAGCTCGTGCTTCAGAAAGTCGTACCAGTCGAAGATCGTGTCCTGGTTTGAATTCATAAAGCAGGTGCACGTTTGCACGTCAAGCCTGGGATAATTCTTCTTAATTGTCTGCAACTCGCGGGCAGTATCGATGGCTATATCCCACGAGCCAGCCTTCTGCCGGATCTTCTCGTGCTGATCTTTGAGACCGTCAATGCCCAGCGCCACGGTGACATTCAGGTTGGGGCATTCTTCGAGGATCCTCGTCACATCGGGAAAGATTCGTTTCTGAATCTGACCGTTGGACATGATATAGATCGATTCGAGTTTGTTATTTGAATAAAAAGAGCGCGCAATCTCCGGCAGATCCTTGCGCGTAAATGGCTCGCCGCCTGCGAGGATCAAGACCCCCAGGTTCCCACCGAGCGTCTCGGAGATCTTCTCAATCTCGTGCGTTTTCATCTGGAGCTTTTTGCGCGGTCGATCGTCGAGCTCGTCCGTAAAAAAGCAATGGGTACACCGCATGTCACAGACAGAAGTGACCAATATGTTGAGCAAAACCGGCGCGAAGGGTTGTCCCAGCGCGAGTTTTGCATAACGCTTTAGAAGTTCTTTCGTCGTGTAATCCATCATTACCCCAATCAAGGCTGCAACTTATTACGTTCAGCCAAAAACAACAGATAAGCTATTTAGCCGCTCGTGTCAACGAGTGTTCAGATGGTAGTTTGAGTGAAAGAAGTTGCAGAAACATGCAGCAGGTGGAGGTGAGGTCGCAACTATCTGCGCGAACTTAAGTGTCCTGGTCAAATCGCTCTTCAATCTGCTCAACAAGTTTTCCTGGCCGCGTGGCTTGCTCCAACACCTGGGTTGTCGGGTCATCATCAGTCGGAACCCCGATCTTCTCTGCGATGCGGTTCAAGATAGAGAGCATTTTTGTGTTTTCCTGCTCCGCCAGCAGATTCACCTGCAAATCCAGGTGGTTCCGACGCTCGCTCAGCCGCGTTTCATGGTTCTGGCTGATAAGGATGAAGGTGGAAAGAAAAATCGCCTCGAGGGAAACGCAAAGGGTCAGGAATGTAAAAGGAAAAGGATCGAAGTGATAGGCGCCGGGAATAGTATTGAGTCCAATCCAAACCGCAAACCAAACAACGTGCAGCCAGACAAAGCTCATACTGCCGCAAAACCGGGCAATGGTTGAGGCGAACCGATCCGAAGAGGAACGTGCGGACTTTGCGGCTTCCTCCAGTTCGAGGATGGTTTCTACATTGCGTTGCGTAAGTTCCTCAACCGTTTGCGGTCTGGGATAACTCCTCGGTTCGTCCCCTCGTTGGGATGAATGTGACTTCTGTGACATGTAATTCCGCCCGGACTTTTCTTTCTGTAGATCAGACAAATCGCTTTTTTATCACACCGGGCGTTCGGCTCGATTCTGGATGCCAAGCGCCCTCATGCGACGATAAAGGTGACTGCGATCAACGCCCATAAGTTCCGCGGCGCGCGAAACATTTCCCTCAGCCTCTTCCAGTTTTCTTTGAATAAACTCGCGGTGATAAGCGTCTGTGGCCTCTTTGAACGAGGGGAAACGGAACGATGCCGCGGGCGGCTCTTCTTTTCCACGCGCCGGCAGGTCGGCCGCCGCCACCTTCACTCCCGGATGCATAATCACGACGCGCTCGATGGTGTTCTTGAGCTCGCGCACGTTCCCGGGCCAGGAATAGTTTTGTAAATCCTCGATTGCGTCCGGCTGAAAATGCTTTGGAGTCTTACCGTATGCCTGCGAAAAGATCTTGTTGAAATGGTCGACAAGGAGGGGCACATCTTCCAATCGTTCCCGCAACGGCGGCAGCTCGAAGGGAATAACATTGAGACGGTAAAACAAATCAGCTCGAAAGTGACCCTGTTCGATCTCTTCATCCAGCCGTTTGTTGGTGGCCGCGAGCACGCGTACATCCACACTGATGGTTGTACCGCTGCCGACTGGCTCAAATCGCTGCTCCTCCAGAACGCGCAACACCTTTGCCTGTACTTTTGCGCTCATGTCTCCCACTTCGTCCAGAAAGATCGTGGCGCCGTCGGCCAATTCGAATTTGCCTTTCTTCGCCGCGGTCGCACCGGTAAAGGCGCCTTTGACATGTCCCAACAACTCCGACTCGATCAATTCTTCCGGTATGGCCGCGGAGTTCACCTCGATAAATGGCGCACTGGCGCGTCGAGACTGGGCATGAATCGCTCGAGCAACCAATTCTTTTCCAGTTCCTGATTCGCCATAGATTAGAACGCGCCCGTCCGTAGGGGCCACGACTGAGATTTGCTTTCGCAAAGCGCGCATGGCTACAGACTGGCCCACCATTGCATATTCACGGGCGAGCTCTGCGGTGAGTTCAGCATTTAACAATTCAAGGCGTCGTTGTCGCAGAGCATTGCGAACTGTGAGTACGGTCTTTTCTATTGAGAGAGGTTTTTCGATGAAGTCGAAGGCGCCTAATTTGGTTGCTCGGACCGCGGTTTCGACATTGCCATGTCCGGAGATGATCACCACCGCTGCTTCTGAACCTGAAGCCCTCAATTGCTTGAGCGTTTCCAGGCCATCGATTCCGGGGAGCCAGACGTCCAGCAGAATGCACCCGTAAGCGCGCCGCTCCACGGCTTTCAGACACTCTTCACCGCTGGCGACGGCCTCAGCGACGAATCCGTCGTCCTCCATTACTGCGCGGAGGGTTTCGCGAATGCCCCGCTCGTCGTCGACGATTAAAATTGAATCCATTTCTTCTGACTACGCCGGCATCTCAATAACAAACTTCGCTCCGCGGGGGTAATTTGTCTCCGCGCGAATCCGGCTGCGGTGTTCCAGGATTATCCGCTGTACGATCGCTAATCCAAGTCCGGTGCCGCTGTCACGTCGCGAGAAATAGGGCTGGAACAAACGAGTGAAATCCGACGGTTCAATCCCCTGCCCGGTATCAGCGACTTCTGTCACAATGACACTCCGTTCCGCATCATGCCTGGTCTTGATCGTAACCGTGCGCTCGCCCGCGCTTTGAGCCAACGCATTAATGGCGTTATCGATCAAATTGATGAAAACCCGACGCATCTGTTCAGTATCCAGCATGGCGGCGGGCAATTCACCAAGCTCAGTAATGATCTCGATGCCATCAAGCCGATCCTGGTAAAGAACCTCTGCCTGGCGAATGACCTCGTTCAAATCCGCCGGTTCCAGTCGCGCAGCCGGCAAACGTGCAAATCGCGAAAACTCGTCAACCATCGCCTTCAAGCCGGCAACTTCGCGGTTAATAGTATCCGTGCATTCCGCAATGACCGCGGCGACATACGGCGCATCGTTCGCCTCGGCGCCTTTTCCATTTGAGCCGTTCGCTTCTGCCGGGGTGCCGGACCGTCGATAGTTCCGGGCAATTCTCTCCGCAGAAAGTTGGATCGGTGTCAACGGATTCTTAATCTCGTGGGCCATTCGCCGCGCCACCTCACTCCACGCCGCCGCGCGCTGCGCAGCGAGCAGCTCGGAAAGGTCTTCGATCACAAGCACCACTCCGCGACCTTGTCCGGGAGAACTTCGCAATGCGGTCGCCGTCAATGCAACCGGAATCGGCCGGCTGCTTGACGGGTTGTGTCCCACCAATTGTGTCTGTTCGGCCGCCTGGCCCGTTCTGCGCGCACGCTTGAGTAACCGCTCCAGGTTAATGCGGTCTTCGGCACCCACTAGCTCCGCAAGACCCAGATGGCCGTTCGTTGCCCCGGCCAGACCGAGCATTCGCGCGGCGGAGGCGTTTATTGTAGTAACGCGGTCGTTTTCGTCCAGCGAGATTACCCCGGTCGAGAGTGATTCCAGGACGGTCTCGATATAGTTGCGCCGATCCTCCAGGGCCAAATTTTTCTCGCGCAACTCGGTCGCACCCAGCTCGATGCGGCGGCGGTTCTCATGCAACTGGGCAGTCATTTGATTAAACGAGTCTGCCAAGAGGGCCAGCTCATCTTCCGCAAAAGTCGTCACCCGGTGCGACAGGTTGCCGCGCGCAATTTCATTCGACGCTTCAGCCAGGGCCTTGATCGGCGTGGCAATGCCGCGAGCCAGATAGATCGCCACCCAACTGGAAACAAAGAGCAACATCAGGGTCATTAGACCGAGCGTCGACAGGCCGAGCAAGCGCACCGTACGCTGCCTTTTGACCAGCTTCTGATACTCGCTTTGCGAACCCGTAATTGCATCGTTCAGATCGGAATCAGCTCTTCTTGGCGGCGAGATCACTAATGTCTGATCGGGTGTTAACGGGACAGCAATAACATCAAAGCCCTTTCCGTCCGCGAGTGTCTCGCCGATCACGAGCCTGGCCCGGCGCGCCTGCGAAAAGAGGTTTTCCAGGGTTTCAGCATCTTCAGGCTTGAGAGTTGCTTTCGCTTTTATGAGCACAACTCCGTCAGCTTGAACAATCTCGACTCCGGTGAATTGGCCGTTCGCTACGACTTGATCCAGAGTAATTTGCTGGTCGGCCAGCGATTGTTTACTAAGCAACACGGCAAACAACGAGGCCGTTTCGCGCAAGCTACGGTTTTGAGCCGCGACAGCTTCTCTTTGCACTTCACGGGCCTGCTTCACCACGTCTTCGGGCAAGCGATTGAACCATTTTTCCAGCGAACGATTGAGAAAGAGATAAGAGAAGACGGCCATCGCGATGATGGGAAGAAAACTGATCGCAACAAAGTAAACCAGCAGGCGGGTCTTGATTTTGGATCCCAGTTCTCGCTCGCGCCTTTCACGGCGAAGTTTCAGAAGGTTGCGAATAAAAATGAAAGAGAAGACGACAAACGCGACGAAGTTGAGGGTTGACAGAGCGTAAAGGAGCAGTGTGTCAGACGCGCTGTCAGAGGGTATGACAGTCCATAGCCAAAGTTGCTGCGAGACAATAATGGCCAGGAGCAGCAATACCGTCAGGCCCAGCGTCCAAAGCAACATGCGGCGCCGGCGCGAGGGTGGTCGGAAGTTGTTCGAAAGCGGTCCTGAAGGTCGGTTTTCCATAATAAATCGGCGCGATCTTACCACAGCGACAGGATCGCTCGCCCGTGCGTAGACCTGATTCTCCGGTATTTTAATGGTGATCGATCGAGACATTCGGGTAGAATGCCGCCTGCTTTCCTATTCATTGATGGCACCCCGAGACTTCTTCATCAACCAATGGGGCCGCCTGCGCAGCGGCTGGCGAGTCGCCATATTTGTCGGCCTTTACGTCGGTCTGCTTTTTGTAGTGGGCGCGATTTTGCGCGTGGTCTATGCCGTCGCGTTCAACTCACGATTTGGTTTTGCTCCTGGCCCTTACATCGAGAACGTCCTCTTCCGGCTTATGCTTCTGATCGCCGCTGTGCTCGCCGGATACATTTGCGCCCGCGCGCTCGAAGGGCTCCCGTGGCGGGCATTGGGCCTCTCCTTACATCGAAGCTGGTTCTCTCACTTTGCAATCGGTTCGATTATCGGAGGCGCCTCATTGCTTTTGGCAGCGCTAATTGCCTGGGCGGGCGGCGGTCTAAGCTTCTCTTTGACCGGCAGAAGTCTCCTGTTTCTGACCTTGCGCGAATTGATTTCCGCGGCAGCACTCTTCATTCTCGCAGCTCTCGCTGAAGAAGCACTCTTCCGCGGTTATCCCCTACAAACTCTGACTCGTGCGCAACTCGCATGGCTCGGAGTTTTTCTGACATCCGTCCCATTTGCTGCGGTCCATCTTTGGAATCCGAATGTTGCGAGAGGCTTCACGTTCGCGAACACTGCGCTCGCTGGTATCTGGCTGGCCGTGGCTTATCTTCGGACCAGGAGTCTGTGGTTTCCGCTGGGTGTCCATTGGACCTGGAATTGGATCCTGAATTCAGTTCTCGGTTTGCCGGTCAGCGGCATAACAATCTCGTCATATCCACTTTTTCACGGTTCGGATCTTGGACCAGCCTGGCTCACAGGTGGGACTTATGGAATAGAAGGAGGAGCGGCGTGTACGGTCACGCTGATTATTTCCACGCTCTTCATTTGGCGCACAAGCCTCGTTTCCGCGACGCCAGAGATGCTGAAGTTGACTTCGCAGGAAAATCCGGCGCCTGTCGCTAAATTATCGATTCTCTCCGATGAAAGAACAGTGGGAGAGTTCAACACTGAAGGAATGCAGGCATCCACGAATTCACACGAAATAGAAACAAAAAACTTTTAGTGTAATTTCGTGGACTAACCCAGCTGAATTTCAGGCGGGATCTCGGAGTTCATCAACGAAGCACCGCCATCTGCATAGATCACCTGCCCGGTTATCCAACTGGCATCTTCCGTAGAAAACAAGGCCACCACGTTGCCAATGTCTTGGGGTGTGCCCAGTCTTCCCATCGGCGTCCAGCCACGTGTATGCCAGTTTCTTATAAGCTCCTGAGCCTGTGTTGGCAGGGTGTTCATCACGCTGTCTTCCGTCCAGCCGGGACTGATGGCATTGACGGTGATTCCGCGTTTGGCCAGCGCTACAGCAAAGTAGCGAACCAGGGATTCGAGCGCGGCCTTGGCGGAACCCATGCCTGCCCATGGTTGCAGGCCGCCAGTCCGGCTCCCCGGAGCATAAGTCATAGCGAAAATGCGTCCTCCCGTTCCCATTAACTTCGTCGCTTCTCTCACTCCGACCAGAAAAGCTTTGACCTGCGAATCGAACGCCGTGTCCCATTGCTCAAGACTAACTTCCATTGGCGATACAAAGAACTCTGGGATTTCAGGACGCGCGTTACTGACAAAAATATCAAGCGCGCCAAAATCCGTTTTTACCTTTCGAAAGAGTGCCTGGATCTCGGCCGGCTTGGTAATGTCCGCTTGAACCACAAAACCGTCAGACCCAAGGCTGCGAATTTCAGCCAGGGTTTTGTTTGCAGCCTCTTGATTCTGGTAGTAATGAACAGCCACCCTGGCTTTATTCGCCGCCAGCTTGAGTGCAATACCTCGTCCGATCCCTCTTGAACTGCCGGTGATAAGCGCGTACTTGCCGTTGAGTGACATATCAACCTCCTGATATAGGGCTGAGCCGGCAGGTTGTGCCGACCCACAACATGAGTTTGATTTAATAGCGAGGATGAAGGAATCATGCGCACCGGCGAGCGCTCAACAAACTCAAGATAAGCCGGATGTTTTGGTGGGCGGCATTGTACCACTGTATCGGCGTCTCACCCTGCTACAGCCTCCCAGTTTCCGGTCAGCGCTTCCTCGCTTTGCACAAAAAATGAAATCCCACACACGGAAGTGTGTGGATAGTTCAGATCCTTTCTACATGAATTAATCTCAGGTGTTGGCGCGCGTAGCGCGCAAGCTGTTTAAGACTCGCGCTTTAGACCGGATCTGAACAATCCACACACTTTCCGTGTGTGGGATTCAATCCTCGCTCGTAATGCCCTGAAAGAACTCAAAAATCAAACGCTGTCGAATTGTTTGGAGACAATTGCAACTCGGTCCTCGCATTGGGAAATAATGATGTTTTCCTAACAACTATTCCCTCCCCTTCTCATATTCTTGAAAAACCCTTGAAGACACCTCTTCCCTGAGACCGAGCGGCTCTGATCTTGCTGGAAAACCCTGTGATCTCATTTTTATTAAATGGAGCACTGTGATGAAAGAGTATGGAGGTTTAGTCAACGAGTCGCCCGATCCCCAACCGTCATCCCCGAGGTTTGTCGATTCCGTCGAGCCTGCTCAACAAGTTGTTCGACTTTCACCGTTTCGGCACCTGGTCTGGATGCGTCAAGCGTTCGGAGTTGCAGGAAGGTACAGATCACAAATGCGGATTCTGGGGCTCGTGATTGCCTTCGGGCTGGCAGGAGGCGCCACAGGCGGCATTGTCGCAGCGGTAAGTCTGCATATGAAGGAACAAGCAAGTGCGCCAGCTTTGTCTGGAGTGGCAGAAGTTGAGAGTGAGTCAGCGCCTGAGCAAGCTGCTAGTCCTGCAACTCCGAACGTGAATGCCGCTGACTCCGAGGCGGGTCAGGCTACCGTGGTTCGGCCTCAACGCAGATCGTTACGTCGCTCGAAACCACGGGCGCGTTTGATGGCTATTTACGACGATTTGGATTTTGATCTGGCGCCGCTGAAGAAGAAGCAGGGGAAGAGGAACGAATACTCAAATAAGAGTCCTTAGTCGGGAGTCCGGAGTCTGGAGTCGGGAGTCTGGAGTCCGGAGTCTGGAGTCTGGAGTCTGGAGTCTGGAGTCTGGAGTCTGGAGTCTGGAGTCTGGAGTCTGGAGTCTGGAGTCTGGAGTCGGGAGTGCGAGTCCGGACTCTGGACTCCCGACTCCAGACTCCAGACTCCCGACTCTAAGTTCAGCGCTGGTCGATGGGAACGTAAGGGATGTTGTGCTGCCCGAGGTATTCGGCACGCGGGCGAATTAGTTTGTTGTCGGCGTACTGCTCGAGGATGTGCGCCGTCCAGCCGCTGATGCGACTGACAGCGAAAATCGGGGTGTAGAGCTCCAGAGGAATGCCCATCATGTAATACGTTGATGCTGAGAAGAAATCGACGTTGGGATAAAGCCCTTTCTCTCGCATCATCACCGCCTCGACCTCACGCGACATTTCATACCACTTCGTTTCTCCGGCGCGTTCACCCATCTCCTGCGAAAACTTTCTCAGATGAGTCGCCCGAGGATCTTCGGTACGATAAACAGCGTGGCCAAAGCCCATGATCTTTCGCTTTTCGCTCAAGGCCTTTTTGATGAACTGCTCGACATTCTTGACCTCGCCGATCTGCAGCAGCATCTTCATGACATTGGTGTTGGCCCCACCATGAAGTGGACCCGAAAGCGCCGCGATTGCCGCAGTCACCGCCCCATACATATCCGCCAGCGTTCCGGCAACGACGCGGGCCGTAAACGTCGAAGCATTGAGTTCGTGGTCGGCATGAAGAACTAATGCCACGTCAAAGATGCGCGCGTCATGCTCGGAAGGCGCTTCGCCTTTTAACATGTAGAGAAAATTCGCGGCGATGTTAAGTCTAGGATCAGGCTTGACAGGTTCAAGCCCGCGGCGCAGACGCTCACTGGCAGCCACAATGGTGGGGAATTGGGCGGTCAGTTTAGTTGCGGTTCGCAAGCTGGCGTCGCGCGAGATGTCTCTGGCAGTAGGATCGTAAAGTTCCAGCGCCGAAACAGCGGTCCGTAACACATCTATTAGATCTGATTCCCGCGGCAGCTGCTTCATCAGGTCGATCATTTCCGCTGGCAGATCATACGAACGACTCACTACTTGTTTAAATTCACTCAACTCCGGCTTGGTGGGAAGCCGTTTATGCCAGAGCAGGAACACAACTTCTTCAAAAGTAGAATGCTCGGCCAGGTCATGAATATTGTAGCCCTGGTAAACCAGCTCACCTTTCTCACCGTTGACATCAGATACGGTGGAACTGCCGGCTACGACACCTCTAAGCCCGGCTGGAGGAGGAGCGGCAGTTTTCGCCTGGTTCGCTTGATCAGTCATATGAGCGTGGTGAACGCGAAGATAACAAAGCCGTGATTCACTGACAAGTTGGCAAGCAAAAGGTTACCAAACCAAACATGACCCACGAATTCACGCGAACAGAACAACGAACTTTTCCTGGATCAAGGAAAAATATCGAACCACCCTAAACAGTCAATGGTGTCAACCGAGACTGCCGGCGACTTTCGAGAGTTTCGCGGATTCCTTTCCGTGCGTTAACACTACCGGTTCACCTCGCTTAGCGCCAAGAAGCTTTGCTGCGGAGGCGTTGTTGGCGGCGATTTCCAAAAACCCCGCACTACCCCACACTCCAAACAACTTGTCACGTCCGGGTTCAGCAAAGAATCTTCGAAACGATTTGATAGTTTTGCCCTTGATCTGCAAGCTGGCCGCTTCAGTGAAATCGTCCCGGCTAATGTTTGTAATGCAGTTACCAAAACGATCGATGTGAATCAGCCGTCCCTTCACCTTGCCATTTTTCAGCCGCTCCGGATGCAGCGACTTGAGGCGCACAGGATCTGCAATCTCTTCTCCGAGTTCTCGAGCCTCGACTCCAATTGAAAGAACGGCGGCGACGGGCGCGAAAATGTCACGGCCATGGAAAGTCGCACTAACCGGCTGGCGAAAAAACTTGTCATTCGTCACATGAATGGCCGTGAAATCGTTTTCCTGATCACAGATGTAACTGAAGATGCCGTTGTCTGGCCCAACAAAGGAGTGGTTGCCCGCTTGGATAAGGATGGGTCGACGGCCTGAACCAACGCCTGGGTCAACCACCGCCACGTGCACTGTGCCCGCTGGAAAAGAGCGGTAGCCGGCCAGGAGTGTAAAGGCGGCGGCCTCTACATCCTGGGGTGGCACGTTGTGTGTGATGTCTACAACCCTGGCTTCAGGATTGATCGAGAGGATCACTCCCTTCATCGCGCCGATGAAGTAATCCGCTGTTCCGAAGTCAGTCAGAAGAGTTACGGGAGGATTGGAAGAAGCGCGCAGACCTGCCGATACAGAAACAGGGGGAAGGGGTCGACCAGATGGTCCGGCTGGCGTTCTCCCCTTCACCCTTGCATGGTCCTTTCACTAGAGCTGAGTTTCGGTTGCAGTTCGAATCCTCAACTGTTGGCCTTGAGAAAGTCGAATATCCTTGCCGCGTTGGCTTAAGACGCCGCCTGTGCCGACGGCCCCACCGATGACCGCTCCAATGGCTGCGCCTTTGCCACCGCCAGCGATCGCGCCGATGATGGCTCCGATTCCGGTTGCCGCACCCACTTTCGAGACATCGTCTTTGGTCGAGCTTCTGCCTTTTACGCCACCCTCCGGATCCACGTCGCCCACACCGTCGCTACTGCCCATCTGCACGACCTCGACCAGGTCTGCCCGAAAATTCGCAATGCGATTGTCAGGCATGCGAATCCTCTCAAAGCTCAATTGCAGCTCGGCTCTTCCTTTCGCCTTGCCCGCACGTTTGACGTTAGTAATTCGGCCCTCGACTATGGCTCCAGCATACTGGGCGGGCTGAATCACCCGAGCTTGAAAGGGGTCGCCTCGTTGGCTAACGTCCGTGGAGATTGGTGTCAACAACTCGACAGTAAAGATCATGTCTCGAGGAATCATGACCGGTCCGGCTGAAACCACGTCAGGGTTTGCCGGCTGACCTGCCGATTGTGGGGTTGACTGAGGTGTGGTTTGGGCGACGACCTCGTCCGGGCTTCCTCGTCGACCAAATCCCGTCGGGATTGATGAATTGAATGGTTGACGATCATAGCCGGCGGCATAGCCGTTTTCGAAGCCTTGCTGGTAACCGTCACGATAGTCTTCAGGGGGACCCCAGACGGGGTTAAAGGATCGATCGGCTCGCTGGTATTCCTGTTTGTTTTGAAAATCGCGACTCGCTCCGTCGGCTACGTCTCGATAGCCCGCGTTGTAACCGTCGGAATAACCGGTGCGATAACCGCGTTCGAGTGCGGTGGACTGGGCCTGCGTAGGATCCAGAGAAGCTGCTGTGACTGTGGTAAAGCTCAAGGGGAATACTAGTGCCAGGCCAAGCACAACTACCAGGGGAATTCTCAAATCTTTCATTATTGTTTTCCTTCTGGGAGAGCGCGCACCTTTGAAAAGGCACGGCGATTGGTAACCAACCTCGCGAACAAGATGCTAACACGTATCCACGAAATAGCACGAAATTTCGTTTGAATTCGTGGATCCGTTTTCTTACTTAAGAAACAACGATTAGGAGTCGGCATTGTGAATCGGCGAAGGGAGCACTGAAAAGTTCAGATGAAGGAAACCTATGAATTTGCTGCGCTTGACGCCCCCTCCGTGCCAACCTAGACTCGTTCCAAGTGGAAAAAGCTCGAAAGAACTGACGCTCAGATGCTTGCAATTTCAAGCGAGTTGGCAGAGACACCAGGTTTTAACGATGCCGCAACGAACAGTTTATTTGGACCACAGCGCTACAACTCCAGTCGACCCCAGGGTTGTGACTGCGATGATTCCGTATTTGACAGAAAAGTTTGGTAACCCGTCGAGCGTACACCTTTTGGGACAGGAAGCCAGGGGGGCTGTAGACAGGGCGCGGCGCGAGGTTGCAGCGTTAATCGGGGCAAAACCCAATGAAATCGTCTTTCTCTCCGGGGGCACGGAAGCAAATAACTTGGCAATCCGCGGTATTTGTGAAGTAGCGGAAACCCACGGGCGGCACCTCATTACATCCTCAGTTGAGCATTCCTCCGTGCGCGGTATCTGCGAAGTGCTTGAAAAACGCGGCTGGGACGTCACCCGTCTGCCCGCTTATGAAAATGGTCTGGTGCGAATAAGCGACGTGCGTCAAAGTCTGCGTCCAGACACAGTACTAATCTCTATGATGCTGGCAAACAACGAGATTGGCACGATCCAGCCCATTGCGGACATTGGCAGACTGGTAAAGCAGGAACGCGCCGAGGGTCGAAGACAATTGTGGTTGCACACCGATGCCGTGCAAGCGGCTGGTCGGATCCCCATTGACGTTGAAGAACTCGGTTGCGATCTGCTCTCACTTTCAGCACACAAGCTCTACGCTCCAAAGGGAGTGGGCGCCCTCTACGTTCGCCGTGGTGTTCGCTTCGCAAGTCAAAACGTGGGCGGGCATCAGGAACGCGAGCGACGCGCCGGTACTGAGTTTGTGCCTGGAATAGTGGCCTTCGGCGCAGCTTCAAAGATCGCTCGTGAAGAGTTGCACCAGCACAGTGCGCATCTGAAGACACTCCGCGATCGGTTCGAAGCCGGAGTAAAAAGGCTCGTTGAGGACGTCGTCTTCAATGGTGATAACAAGTTTCGCCTGCCTCACCTTTCGAACATTTCATTCCGGTACATCGAGGGTGAAGGACTGCTTATCGGTCTTGATCTGCAGGGCATTGCGGTTTCAACCGGCTCTGCTTGCTCATCCGGTACCCTTGAACCCTCGCCGGTCATCCTCGCACTCGGGCGTGATGACGAGCTGGCTCGCGGTTCAATCCGTTTCAGCTTTGGCAAGGACAATTCGCAGGAAGATGTTGACTATGTGCTGGAGGTGTTGCCGAGGGTTGTTGCCAGGCTTAGAGAGCTATCTCCGTTGAATAAAGTTTCGAGTTTCTAATTATTCTTACTCCATGGCCTATTCAGCAGCCTTTAAAGATCATTTAGCAAGGCCTCGCAATGCCGGAGAACTCCTTGATGCAAACGCTATTGCAGAAGAGTCAAATCCAGTATGTGGCGATCGGTTGCGCTTGTCGTTGAGGGTAAAGAATGGGCGGATTGAAGCGGTCCGCTTCCTGGCTTACGGCTGTCCACCAACCCTGGTCTGTGGCTCGGCTTTGAGTATGGCTCTCGAAAACATGACCATCGAACAGGCCATGAGTTTTACAAAAAGAGATTTGTTGGATCTGATTGGTGGGTTGCCTTCACGGAAGCAACACGCCGCCGCGCTCGCAATTGAAACCTTACGTGTTGCGCTCGAATCGGCTTGCAGCGCAATTCTTTAAAGTCAGGGATTCACAACCCGCGGTCTCGTGGCACTCGGCTCGTTTGTTTTTGCCTTGTGGTATTCCGGTCCGCAGTACTTCCTGGGCTCGGTTCCCAGGACGAAAGTTTTAGTACGCACGACTGGACAAGTTTCGACCGCGATTAGTCCCGTGGTCGGATCAATATCCAGCGTGATCGTACCCTCAAGACGCGCGCCGTCGTCCGGTCGCACTTCAACTTTCGACTTGTGAGGAGAAGGCAAAGGAGATGGCTCAGGCGTTGCTTCAGTTTCTGAGCCCGGTTCCGGACTCGCCTCCATCTCTTCCTCCGGAGTCTCTTCAGGGGTGGCAGTGTCGGACGAACCCGGATGTGTGCCGTTGATGAAGAGTTCGACTCGTCGATCCACATCATCTGCTTTTGCGGGCTCTCCGGTCTTGGGATTTATCTCGATCTGCGAGATTCCCGCCGGCATCTCCCAGTCGCCCTGCCATTCCGGGTGCTCGGCAAGGGCAACCTGCATGAAATCAGTCCAAATGGGGAGCGCGGAATTTGCGCCTGTAAGCCCGAGTTGCGAGCCGTCATCAAAGCCTACCCAGACGACGCAAACCAGATTGGGCGTGAAACCGGCGAACCAACCGTCACGGGAAGTCCCCGTCTTACCTGCAACATTTGCTTTCAAACCGCGGGCACGAACTTTGGCCGCCGTACCACGATTCACCACGTCCTTCATGAAAGAATTCATGACATAGGCCACGTCAGGAGTCATAACCTCATTCTTTTGTGGCGTAGGGGCCGCGATCGTTACACCATTACCGGTGGTGATGCGATTGATGGCCACCGGCGTGATACGAGTTCCCAGGTTCGCGAACGATGTGTAAGCCGAGGCGACCTGGAGCGGCGTCGCTTCGCTTGTCCCCAGAGCCATCGCCGGATAAGTGCGTGGCGGCTTTGGCAACCCGGCTTTGGTGGCGAGATTCATGACCCGCCCAATCGTCACCTCCATTGCGACATCTACCGTCACGACATTGAGGCTATGGACCAGTGCATCGCGCAAAGTAACCGGAGCGTGTGAGTAAGTTTCGCCAAAGTTTCCGGGTGAGTATTCCTGATTGTCGAAGGTGAACGTCTTTGGTTCGTCCATGTAGGTCGTCGCCGCCGTGATCAATCTGGGAACAGGGTCATACGCCGTGTTGATTGCCGTGGCGTACACGAAAGGCTTAAAGACTGAACCTGGCTGACGCATTGCATCGGCGGCGCGGTTGAGCTGACTTTTTGCATAGTCACGTCCGCCGACCATCGCGACAATCTCCCCGGTTTTGGGATTCATTGCAATGAGCGCAGCCTGCAATGTTCCGGGTTCAAATCGTTTTGCTTCAACCCTATCGAGAGCAGCCAATTGCTTTGTTAGCGCGGTGTAAGCGGCCCGCTGCAATTCCATGTCGATAGTCGTATAGATCCGCAGATGTTCCGCCGCTCCGTTACCGGCAATAATGTCCCCCAGTTGGTTCTGCACAAAGTCTGAGAAATACGGAGCGTCCGAGACATCGATGCGCCCTTTGACTGGAGCAAGTTGCAGCGGTTCGGACTTTGCTTTTTCAGCCTGATCGCGAGCGATGGCCCCGGTTTCGGCCATTGAATCCAAAACTTGGTTCCGCCGTGACGTGGCCGTTGTGGGGTCACGATAAGGGTTGTACCGGTTGGGACTGCGGATCAATCCGGCCAGAAACGCTGACTCGGACAGCGACAGATTCGTCACGTCCTTGTTGAAGTATGCATCGGCGGCTTCACCGAAACCATTGATTGAGAAACCTGCCTGCTGGCCGAGATAAACCTGATTGCAGTACAAGGAAAAAATCTGTTCCTTCGGGAGTCGGGTCTCGAGAATCACCGACATGTAAGCTTCCGCAATTTTCCGGCGTAGCGTTCGCTCGGGCGACAGTAACAAGTTCTTCACGAGTTGCTGGGTAATGCTCGAGCCTCCCTGACGAGCAATAGGAGAATTCGGATCAGAATCGTACCGCCTGATGAAAGCCCTTAAGATGCCGCGGATGTTGACACCGTAGTGTTCAAAGAACGACCGATCTTCTGTGACGGTTATCGCTTTGACCAGATGCGGGGGCAAATCGTTAAAGCCAATTACCTTTCGTTTGGCACGTTCTCGTCCTGTCACAGAGCTGATTAACTCTGGCTCGAGTTGGGCGCGGTCCCGTTTGGCGTTGTCACTCACTCGGCTTATGCCGCTGATCGCTTTCAGGTTGCGCGAAAACTTAACCCTCAGCGAATCGAATTGGGATTGGCCATCCACACTTGAATCACGACTCGGCTCGATTTCGATCCCTTCATTAATCAATGCGTAATGCCCGCGCGCAGTTTCTCCCTGCTGTCCTTTCTCGACATAGCCGGCCCGCCTCAGATACGCCAGCAGCTCTTCCTGCGAGATTGTTTCCCCAACGTGCAGCAGTTTAGGCGCCGCGTAAATACCGGCTGAACGTGTGTAGACCTCACCGCGTAGCAGGTTGTCGATCCGGTGGGAAAAAACAGACCAGTAATAGACCAGAACGCCGAAGAGAATTGTCCCGAGAAATACGAGAGGGACTATTACCGGCACACTAAAAACGCGCCGGCCGGCGCGCGGCCAGAACCCGGTATGAGGATCGGTGTAGGCGACAACGCGGCTGCGGTTGGAAGCTTTTGCGCTTCTTACAGGGACTCTGTTATCTGGAGGGTAACGTACCGGCATCTGCTAACTGATCAATACCATGGCTGCTTAAGAAGACTCGTCACAACCAACCCGACACTTTTTATTGACACCCTCCCGCCCTTTGGATAACGTGAAAAGCTCTACCGCAGTTCACTTTGATGCTCCGTCTTCAACATGAGTCTATCATCTCCCGGATCAGGTTCCCGCCGAACAAGGCGGTTCGGCATCCGGGCAGCCATCCTTGCGGTGCTGGTTGCCATTGCAATCGGAGCCGTTGTTTTCCGTGCGCTCGAAGGCTGGTCTATACTTGACAGCCTTTACGTTACTGTTCAAACAGTTACTACAGTGGGGTTTGGGGACGTGGCGCCCAGAACGCTGTATGGGAGGGCTTTTGCCACAGTTTTCATGCTCGTCGGGGTAGGTGTGGTGCTGTATGCATTGACCAGCACGGTGCAGTCGATCGTTCAATCGGAGTTAGTAGCAACCTTTGGCCAACGCCGCCGTTCTCGAAAAATGAGCAAACTGCGCGATCATCTTATCATCTGCGGCGCCGGTCGCGTGGGTTCAAACCTGGTCCGCAACCTTTTGGGAAGCGGCGACACATTCATCGTCCTTGAAAAGGACACGCAAAAAGTAGCGGAGCTGACAGACCTCGGCGTTACTGTCCTTGTCCGGGATGCCACGATGGAAGAGGCACTGCGTGAGGCAGGCGTAGAACATGCTCGCGGACTGGCTGCCTGCCTGCCAAACGATGCCGATAACGTCTATGTTGTGCTCACGGCCCGTGATCTTAATCCCCAACTTCACATCGTCGCTCGCGCCGCAGAAGAGCAAGCCGAAACAAAATTGGTGAGGGCGGGCGCGAATCGAGTCGTGGCGCCGACAATCATCGGCGGCCATCGCATGGCAGTGGCTCTAACAAAACCTGCAGTCGATGATTTTCTGGACTCAATTACCGCAAATAAATTAGGCCTCGCTTTCGAGCAGCTCGAAGTCAACTCATCGTCATTTCTCGCCGGACGCAAACTCGCTGAGACCAACATCCGCTCAGAGCTCGAGATTGTGATCATAAGCATCCGTCGCAGCGATGGCCGGTTGCTTTTCAACCCCAGCGGTGAATCGGTCATCGAAGGCGGCGACATGCTGATAGCGATCGGCAATGCCGAATCGTTGATGAAACTCAGTAAGCTGGCCAGGAATCCTGCGGTTGCCAAATCCGAATTCGCCTAGTCAACCTGCGTTTAAATGAGCACATTTGCTTTCGAGAGTAATAGATGAAGGCGCTGGTCACGGGCGGCAGCGGTTACCTGGGTACTCACGTACGTCGATTCTTTGACGCCGACGATTTTTCTCGCCGTTCACATCTCGATATTCTCGATGAAAACGATCTGGGATTGATCTCGAGTTACGATCTCGTGATTCACCTTGCAGCTCATCTGGACAAAGCTCCGGTTGGGGCTAGACAGTGTTTCGCAACGAACGCCGAAGGCACAGCGGATGTACTCCGGCACATCTCTCCGGGCGCTGTCCTTATCTATGCTTCGACCAAGGACGTCTACGGACCCCATGCAGACTCGTACAACGAGGTGCCCGAAGAATGCTCAACGGAGTATGCCGGCCAGACTGCGCTGGAGTGGTCAAAACTTATTGGTGAGCGTTATGTCGAGTATTACTCGCGCCTGCGAAAAGTGCGTTCCTGCATATTTCGCCTTTCCACCGTGTATGCTCGACCGTCTGATGGAAACGAATCGGGATTTGTGACGCACTACGTCGAGTCGGTGAAGCGAGGCTGGCCCATCCGCTTGCCGCTTGGAGGTCATCCGGTGCGCGATATTTTGCACGTAGACGATTTTTCCCGGGCCTGTCAGGCGTTCTACGAATCGGGCCGCCTATACGGTCTTTATAATCTTGGAGGTGGAAAAGGTAATTCAGCCAGCTTGCGTGAGATAATTGCTGCCGTCGGCCGAATGATTGCACTTGAGCCGGTGATTGCGGAAGACGAGGCGCTTCCCCATCCGGTCCCAGTGAATTACATTTCCGACCTGACCAGAATTCGAGAGGAGTTGAACTGGCGCCCTCAGATAAGCCTGGAAGAAGGGCTGCGAACTTTGCTGTAGAAAAAACGCATGAAAGGCACTCTCGATAAGAAGGATATTAGGCGCATCGTCGTTCGTGGAACAAACTGGGTCGGCGATGCCGTTATGGGTGTGCCCGCCCTGCGACAACTGCGCCAAGCCTTTCCAGAAGCACATATCACGCTGGTGGTTCGTCCCTGGGCAGAAGGTTTGTTTGCCGGCGCAGATTACATAAATACTTTAATGACCGTTGATCGACAGGGCCCGATGTCTGTCCTGGAGCAAGTCCGGCGCTGGCGCAAACAGGAGTTTGATCTAGCCGTACTCTTCCAGAATGCTTTTGAAGCTGCTCTCATTCCGTTCATGGCTCGAATCCCGCTCCGAATTGGATATGCAACCGACGGCCGGCGTCTCTTCCTCACGCATCCAATAAAGCTGCCTGAACGGCGCGATGAACAGCACGAAGTCTTTTACTATTTGAACATCGTAAAAGAGCTTGAGAGCGTTTTCAGTCAAACAACCTCAGTGACGGCCAGGCCTGAGTGTGCAATTGCCGTGTCAGAAGCGCGCCAACGCGAGGCTGTAGAAAAGTTGATCGCCTTTGGAGCACGAGAGGACCACATCACTGTGGCCCTCTGCCCGGGTTCGATAAACAGCAGGGCCAAGCGTTGGCCCGCCGACCGCTTTGCAGAACTCGCTGATCGTTTAATCGAAGAACAGGACGTCGACGTTTTGCTCGTTGGGTCGAAAGATGAGCGGGACGTGGCCACGGAGGTAAAGCGCCACATGAGGCGCAAGCCGCTTGATCTGACTGGCGAAACAACCCTTGCCGAAGCCGTTGCCATTCTCAGTGTTATAGATCTGCTGGTGACAAACGATACCGGGCCGGCGCACATCGCCTCAGCCCTGGGGCGCCCGACGCTCGTAATCTTTGGGCCAACCAATCCCCTGACGACAAGACCTTATGCCAACACGGCAGAGATTATTCGCAAGCCTCCGGACTGCGCGCCTTGCATGTTACGCGATTGTCCAATTGATCATCGCTGCATGACAGCGATCGGCGTGGATGATGTCTTGAAGAAGGCGGAATTGCTCTTAGGCAGAAATAATTCCCCAACAGAGCAGCTGCCGGAGGCCACGAAGCTTTTGGTGTGATTTCTTGGATCGATTTTCCATTACCAGGGGAGTCTGAATCCAGATCAAGAGATAGCTCTTCAAGGGCGTGTTATGCAGAAAGCTGTTTTTATGGATCGCGATGGGACGCTGTCGGAAGAGGTGGGATATATCAATCACCCTTCGCGGTTCCAACTGTTTCCCTACGCGGCCGAGGCTGTCAGACGGTTGAAAGAAAACAACTGGCTCGCCATCGTGGTGACAAACCAGGCCGGGGTTGCGCGGGGATATTTTTCTGAGAATCTGATCGCTCGGGTTCACGAAAAGCTGAGGGAAGACCTCAAAAAAGAAAACGCTCGTCTGGATGCGATCTACTATTGCGCTCATCATCCAACCGCCGGCGAGCCCCCGTATCGTGCAGATTGCGATTGTCGCAAGCCCAAACCCGGATTGATTCTGCGGGCGGCCACGGAACTTGATGTCGATCTGGAACAAAGCTGGATGGTTGGCGATCGTTACAGCGACATTGAACTAGCGCGAAATGCAGGGATCCGATCAGCCTTCGTTCTAAGCGGGTACGGTCGAGGAGAATGGGAGCATCAACGTGATTCCTGGCAGTACCAGCCCGATCTGGTGAGCGAGAACCTGCTGGAAGCGGTAGATGCGATCGTAAGATAAAACTTCTTCGGAGTGCGGCGCGTTGTCGGCGCTTTTGTCTCCGCTTGAGTCCACCTTAGCTCGAAAAGCGGCGACAAGGCGCTGCACTCCAAAAGCTCGCGTACTAATGGCGACCACACCAACACCGCAACAAGAGCGTCTGCTGAGGGCCATCCGGCTTTTTCCACAACGGCGAGTGGCAGTCATCGGCGATGCCGTGGCCGACCGGTTTGTTCATGGAGTTATCAGCCGAGTCTCGCGAGAGGCCCCAGTCTTCATTCTGCGACATGAACAAACAGAAACGATTCCGGGCGGGGCGGCAAACTGCGCGATGAACCTGGCCTCGCTAGGTGCAAATGTATCGCTGGTGACTGTTCTGGGTGATGACGAGGCGGGACAGGCGTTGCTGGAGCGGCTGAAGACATCCGGAGTCAATTGTGAAAGCGTCGTCTTGTCAGATCGAGTGCAAACGGTGACGAAGATGCGAGTACTGGCGGGTCAACTTCATTCCACGCGCCAGCAGGTTATCCGGATTGACTACGAGGACGGACCGCTCACTGACCCAGCCCTGCATTTAGCGGTCGTCGCGCAATCGCGGGCAACTGCAGCCGGCAGTGATGCGATTATTATTTCCGATTACAATTATGGAGTCGCCAGCGAGAAAGCGGTGGAGGCCATCCGCCAGGCAACAGCAAAGCATTCAACGCCTGTCTTCGTTGATTCGAGGTCACGGCTGAGGGCGTTCTCCGGATGTACTTCGGCAACGCCCAATGAAGAAGAGGTCGATCAGCTACTGGGCGGCATAAGCAACGATCCCGCGCAAGTCGCAAACGCCGCCGAACGTTTGCGCGAGCAACTCGGTTTTCGTGCTTTACTGGTGACACGTGGCAGTCATGGCATGTTGCTCCTGGAGCAAGATGTTGCACCGCTCAACCTCGACGCGGTAGGCGGAAGCGAGCCAGTCGACGTTACCGGCGCAGGAGATACAGTAATCGCAACTTACGCGTTGGCAGTGGCTTCGGGTGCTTCTTTCCCTGATGCAGCACGGCTGGCAAACTATGCCGGCGGGCTCGTCGTGATGAAGCGCGGGACGGCGACCGTTACCCCGAAAGAACTGGAAGAATCGGTGGCTAATTCTGAGAGTGTTTGATCCGGCCCAGATGTCCCTTACCAAATCACCGCCACCGGCTAGAATAATTCACAATCGAATTGAGCTAACCCGCGTTGTTAATGAAGCCCGTGAGAAGGGCGCTCGTATTGTCCTGGCGAATGGCTGTTTCGATGTGTTGCATGTTGGTCATATCAGGTATCTGGCAGGCGCCAAGGCCCTCGGTGACGTTCTGGTGGTCGGGATTAACTCTGACCGTCAGGTAGCAAGGCTTAAGGGAGCAGGCAGGCCGATTATGGGAGCGGAGGAACGCGCGGAGCTTGTTGCTGCCTTGCAAAGCGTCGATCTCGTCACAGTTTTCGACGAACCCACCGTTGAGGCTTTATTGCTCGCGCTAAAACCTGAGAATCATGCCAAGGGGACTGACTATACCGAGGACAGTGTGCCTGAGCGCGATGTGGTACGATCTTATGGTGGCCGGGTTGCTATCGTGGGCGACCCGAAAGACCACTCGACCACAGAATTGATCTCGCGGCTAGCTGATCCGGAGGGGCCGAAACAATAGGAGCACAGCGATGCTTTCCATATTCAAGAGCCTCATCTCTGTGATCGTTTTGGCCGGAGTCTTACTCGCCGGAGCCGCCGCCGGCGTGCAGAAGGCTAAAGATCGTTTCAACCCTGATGGTTCTTTTTGGATTCAGGGAACACCACCACCTGAATTCAAGGACATAGGAGGGATAAACCTGAACTCGCACCGTTCTCGACGTTTTCCCGCCGCGGGAGTCGAATTGGTCTCAGGCAGCAGATTGCCGTTCAAGACGCTAACGGTAAAACCAGAGTTGCTTACTTTCACCACCGGAACGCTCCGGGGGATTTCGTACAGTTTTTCCGGGCGTTTTCTAAAGAAGGGAGTCTTCTCAGCCGGAAGCCTGGACGAGGACACACCTGTGCTTGAAGGCACCCTTACAAAGTTCCGGGGCGGCCGAAAGATTGCCGAGGCGAACCTAAAGTTTACTTACTTTGGTGGGACCTAAACGTGGATGAATGAGAATTCTGTTTGTCAAATTAGGCAGTATCGGGGACATCGTCCACACCTTGCCGGCGCTCGCGGCTTTGCGGCATGCAATGCCCGCGGCTGAGATTTCCTGGGTTGTGGAACGTCGTGCAGCCGAAATTTTGAAAGACAACCCGATCATTGATCGCCTCATCGAAGTCGACACGAAGGCGTTGAGGCGCGGGCTGATGTCTGGGGAGACGCTGCGGGCACCGCGCCAGCAGTTACGTCGGTTACGCGCCTCAGCCTTCGATGTGGCCATAGATTTTCAAGGTTTACTCAAGTCCGCTTCAATCGCGCGCCTTTCCGGCGCGCGTCGTATTTTCGGGTATTCTCGCGAAGGTTTGCGTGAACCTGCCAGCCAGTTTCTGCTCTCGAAGACTGTCTTTGTCCCAAAAAAAACGCATGTAAT
Organism: Pyrinomonadaceae bacterium; assembly: GCA_035644135.1. Taxonomy (GTDB): domain Bacteria; phylum Acidobacteriota; class Blastocatellia; order Pyrinomonadales; family Pyrinomonadaceae; genus PSRF01. The sequence goes on along the minus strand of DASQPD010000009.1, from coordinate 31,458 downwards.
TCCCAAAGCGCTGGGCCTTTTGACCGGAGCACTCGGGATTCCGGTGCCGTTGGATTCTCACGAGTACGAGTTTCCCATCGCTGCCGGAAGTGATCACGAAGCCGAGGCCAACGCAGTCTCGGGAAGCGAGAAATTCATAATTTTGAATCCGGGTGGCGGTTGGCCTACGAAATTATGGAGCACCGAGCGCTTTGGAATGTTAGCGGACAGAGTTTGGGAAGAGCTTGGTCTCAGATCCCTGGTGACTTACGGACCGGGCGAAGCTGAACTGGCGCAATCGGTGATGGGCGCCTCGCGAACTGGAATGGTGCGGGCGGTCAGCCTCTCGCTCAAAGGTTTTTTTGCGCTCGCCAGGCGTGCCGAGGCGTATGTCGGAGGTGATACCGGTCCCACGCACATCGCCATGGCTGCCGGCGCGCCCATTGTCGGGCTCTTCGGTCCCACCGAATGGTGGCGAAATGGCAGTCCACATTCAGAAGACATTTGTGTCGAAAGGACCGACATCGACTGCCGAGTAAACTGCCATCGTCGCGCCTGCTCGAACTGGATCTGTTTGGATATCGGGGTGGAACGCGTCTTTGAGGCAGTTACAGAGAGATTAGGGCGGGCGGGAAGGATGCCTCATAGGAAAAATCATTTGACATTGATCATTTGAAATTGATCGTTTTTCATTTTGTCTTGTCGGGCAGAAATGGCGAGCCTGATCATGTGCCCTAACGTTTATGTCCGGTTCGATGCGGTCAAATGACTTTGCACAAAGCCCTGACAAATGATTCGGAGTCTGTACAAAAATGCGCAAAGGCGGAACATGGATACAACGATGGAGGGTGCCATTTGGCTTCTTGAGTGCCGCACTGTTTGTATTGCTGGCCCGCCCTCGCCCCCTCACTCTCGTTGTCGGGGCGGCGATCTCGCTTGTAGGACTCGCGCTGCGAGCGTGGGCTGCTGGACACATTCACAAGAATGATCGGCTGGCTACTTCAGGGCCTTACGCATATACCCGCAACCCACTTTATCTCGGCAGTTTCCTGTTAGGCCTTGGGTTCACCGTCGCGGCCTATCGCTGGGAATTGGCACTTCTGTTCGCTATTCTTTTCTTTGGCATCTATTTTCCAGTTATGCGCGTCGAATCGGCGACACTGGAGGGATTGTTCGGCGACAGTTTCCGTCAATACGCCCAACAGGTGCCCCTTTTTCTCCCACGACTAAGTCCTTTTCGCGGACAAAGCGCAAACAAAAATGATTTTGATGCTGGCTTATATCTTCGTTACCGGGAATACCGCGCTGGCCTGGGCCTCTTGATCGCCTGGGGCTTGCTGGCCTTTAAGATGGTTTACTGGAAATGATTTTACGACTGCGGAAAACAGTTCTTATCAGCTTCTGCGTATTGGCGCTCGCTTGGACCTCACCGGCGATACTTGCTCAGAGCTCCACCACCACCGACAGACCCTTCGAGCCGGCGGAAGAACTGATCTACAAAGCCGAGTTCTCTCGGTCGCTGCTGCGGAAGTTGGACGTTGCAAATTTCAAACTCACCGTCAACAGGGTTGCAATAGCCAACGCAAAGAGCGCTGCGAACGAGTCACAAGCCTACACCTTGAAGTTGACGGGAGACGCAGTGAGCCAGGGATTCTTCGCTAAACTGTTCGGACTGAACTTTCATCAGCGGGTAGAATCAACGGTCGAACCCGAGTCATTTGCCGTTCAAAAAACCAGCAGGCTCGATGAACAGGGCAAGCGGGTTCGCGCCAGCGAAGCTGTTTTCGATCACGACCGCCGGCAGGTGACCTGGGTCGAGCGTGATCCGGGAGATCCCGCGCGTGCCGTAAGGCGCGCGACGGCCAAATTCGAAGAACCGATTCAGGATATTCTTTCCGCAATCTATTTTCTCCGATTGCGAAACCTGGAGCCTGGTAAAAAGTTTCAGGTTCCAATCAGTGATTCCGGCAGGGTCTACCAGATTTCAATCTCGGTGGTCGAAAGAAAGCGGATGAAGACCCAGCTCGGGCGCGTTTCTGTGGTCAGAATCGATCCCGAACTCTTTGGACCAGGTGGGATGATCGCGGAAGACGGTAAGTTCTCAATTTGGCTGACTGACGATGAGCGGAGAATTCCCGTCAGCGCTCGGATCAAGACTGAATACGGCACGTTCGACATTACGCTGAAGAAAGCCTCCCGTCAGCCGGGCGCACGAGCCATCGCCGCGGACCACAATTAACCTCGGGTTTGTTCACGTTCTCAGGAATGATCGAACGCCCACTGATCATCGGACATCGAGGGGCCTCGGCCCTCGCGCCAGAAAATACTTTGGCTGCCTTTACCCGCGCGCTGGCGGACGGCGCCGATGGCTTTGAATTTGACGTCAGGCTCGCGAGCAATCAGCTGCCGGTCGTTATTCACGATGCGACCCTCACCCGAACAGCTGGCATTAATACAAAGATCTCGGAAGCATCAGGAGAAGATCTGAGTCGCGCCGGTGTGGGCGCCTGGTTCAATCGGAAGTTCCCGCACCTTGCTCGTCCAGAGTACGAAAGCGAGACGCTACCCACCTTGCGCGATGTGCTTGCTCTGTTTTCAGATACCAGGGCTCTGCTTTATCTGGAGATGAAAGGCGAAGGGCCGCGGTGGGACGATCTTGCGGGAAGTGTAGTCGAACTCATCCGGCGTTTCGCATTCACCGATCGCACAGTTGTTGTTGAGTGTTTTCACCTTCCTGCTCTGGCGGAAATCAAGCGTCTCGACGCGGGAATCCGCACGGCCGCGTTGTTTGAACCTTCAATCAAACGACCGCTCTCATCTCTGAGAATTGACGCCCGGATCGAGCAAGCTCGCGCTGTTGGATCAGATGAAGTTGCGATCCACCATAGGCTGGTTAGTGCCCGCGCTGTGGCAAAGGCCACGCAACTAGGCATGTCCTGCGTGGTATGGACCGTGGACGATCCGCGCTGGGTTCACCGCGCCACAGCGCTTGGTCTTAAGGCTTTAATTACAAACAATCCGCGGGTGATGCGACCAGCGCCGGCGTAATGACGTCATTTCTCGGGTCGCACACCTGTCTGATCCGCCCACTCGATGGAAGCAACTTATCGAAACTTTCGTTCAGATTTGATCGTCTAAAACGTTGGCTGGATGCGTTGTGAGGTAGACGGCATGAAGGCAAACGTCGTTTACGGACTAATTGTCGGGGCCTTGATCTTTATCCCGCTTGAACGCTTATTCGCGCTTCATAGGGGTCAGAGGATCCTGCGACGCGGTTGGCGCGCTGACATACTTCACTTTCTTTTCACGCGTAATCTGTCAGATATTTGCGCCTTCCTCTTTGTTGGTTCGCTGGTATTGTTGGCCCACTGGGTCGTCAGTCCAGCATTGCAGGCGACGGTCTCCAGCCAGAGTCGCCTGTTGCAATTCGCCGAAGCAGTGCTGGTTGCAAACGTTGGCGGTTATTTTGGCCACCGCCTGTCACACGAAGTTCCGTTCTTGTGGCGATTTCATTCGGTGCATCACAGTATTACTGAGATAGACTGGCTTGCGGCGGCGCGGGTTCATCCGCTGGATCAGATCGTGACCAAAGCTCTCACGATCGTTCCCCTCTACATCCTGGGCTTTAGCAAAGCAACGTTTGGCTCCTATATCGGATTGGCAACACTGCACGCTGTGTTCATTCACGCAAACGTCCGCTTCAAGTTTGGTCCACTGCGATGGCTGATTGGAACGCCGGAGTTTCATCACTGGCACCACAGCGCGGAACCTGAAGCTCACAACAAGAATTTCGCCGGAGAGTTGCCCTTGTTGGATTTACTCCTTGGAACTTTCTACTTACCCAGCGGGCGAATGCCAGAAAGATACGGCACCTCAGAGCCTGTCCCAGCGGGCTATTTCGGTCAGATGCTTTACCCGTTCCGCCGCAGGTTTCTGGGATTGTAAGGACTAAGAGAGTTGAGTGCGATGCAGTTTTTCGGGAAGAATCGTGAATACGCTTTGGGTAACACTCCGCGGCAGCGCTTTATGGGAGTCTGGAGTGATGGTGTGCCGGTAAAGGAACTGAAAGTCAGTGACAAACCGTGACTCAGGGCGCCCTTCCCGCAAAGTTCGGAATCGCAGTCCGCGCCGCGTTCTTGTAAACCACACCGCCCTTCATCACAAATACCACACGGCGGACGGCCGTGATGTCTCTCAATGGATCTCCATCGAGCGCGATGATGTCTGCCTGCAACCCCGGCGCAATTGAGCCGATCTGATCGGACATGCCGAGCGCTTCAGCTCCTAACCCATTGGCGGAAACCAGCGCCGCCATTGAATCCATGCCGACATCCCGCACGCGATCAATGAACTCTTCGGCGTTGCGCCCGTGTGAGCCCGCGAGGGCGTCCGAGCCAAAGACGATTTTCAAGCCGAGGATCTTAAGTGCCTGCCTCATGAAATCGTGGTACACAGGTAGGAGTTGCTCTGTCAGCCTCGCAAACTCTGTGGCAGAAGTCGGAAAGCCGAGTGTGCCGGCGAACTTCTCCTTGTTCAGTAAATAGTTTTCCCAAACAAGTCCGGCCTGCGGATCCAGATAGGTTCCGTTCCGGGCCATCAATTTTAAATCGTCATCCGTCGCCAACGGACCGTGCTCGACCTGGGTGCAGCCGGCAAGAGTCGCGGCCCGAACAGCATCCTTATAGGCATGTACGAGTGTGCGCAGTCCCAGCTTTTTTGCTTCATCGCAGGCAGCGTTCAGTTGCTCTTGTGAGAGCGTCATAGCGCTGCGGCTAACGCTGTTTGCCGCAAAGATTTTGATCAGGTTCGCGCCTGCTGCCTTCTGCTGTCTCACAAAGGCACGGATCTCATCCGGCGTGCCCGTCTGCTCGCCTTGCCCTTGCAACGGTTGGACGGCTGTCAGGATGCGAGGCCCCGGAAGCTGTCCTCGCGCAATCGCATCGCGTAAAGGCACATCACCAGGCGATCCTACACTTTGCACCGTCGTGAACCCGGCCATCAGCGTGAGCCAGGCATTCGAAGCGGCTGAATAGGCGGCCTCCTGTGTGGTTCCTCCTCCGCCCGCATTCTTCCCATCGCGGCCAAAGCTCCAGGTGATGTGCACGTGCGCGTCAATCCAACCCGGCAATACCGTCAGGCCACGCAGGTCATAGTTCACCGGTACGGCTTTTGGATCGATCGCTACGATCTTTGTGCCCTCGATCACGATGCGAGTGTCCTTCAGGGCGCGGCCCTTGCCATCGAGCACTGTGCTCGCTGCGATGACGATTCGCTTCTGAACAGCTGTTTGTTCAGAAGTTGGTTGCGCCAGGACGCAGACACTGAGGATACATAAGACAATCTTGGTGGTTTGCATTATCGACGCTCACATCAAGCGACAAGTGATGAGTCGCGAAGTAGTTATGCTTATTTCCTCCGTTTGCGAACGGTTGACTGCAACCGCCGGATTTGCTCTTTCAGTTTTACAATCTGGTTCTGCTGCTCTTTGATTGCGTTGAGCATTGTCCAGAGAATCGGGTCATTGTTCACAAGCAAGTATCCGTCATCGGTCCTGGTCACGGCTTCGGGTATGACGTTCTGCAATGCTTGAGCTGCAAAGCCCACGTGTTCTCCGGTCGAGTTAATTCCCAGCGCATTGTTTTGCTTGTATTCATAACGGAGCGGCTGCAACTGCATCACGGCTTTGAGCCCGCTGTTGAATCGACCCTTGATCGTCTTTAAGCGCGCGTCCGAAAAGACTGCCCAGGAACCACCGCCCGGCTTGCTGGCAGTTCCGTTGACTGACAGAGTATCAGTGGGTGCTGTTGTTCCGATGCCAACGTTGCCGTTACTTAGTACATGAATTTTTGAGCTGCCATTTAACTGGAAACTAAATGTCTGCCCCGTGCCCACGGCATTTATGTGATCAGTGACAAAATCGGTAAAGAAAGTGGAATTGAAGCGAAGCCGGAGCTGAGAGGTTGGATTAGGAGCGTTAACTTCAAGTCGCGCACCTGGACTCGACGTACCAATGCCCACGTTGCCGTTGGCGGAGATATCAATGCTGCTGGTCGGCGCACCCGGCCGGATGCGAAAAGGAAGGCGTGAGCCCCCGGTCACGTCGCGAACGAAAAAGTTTGCTTCGTTGCCAGCAATGTCCCAGGTTTGTGCGGTAAAGCCGCCCGACGCGTTTTGTTCGAGGCGTGCGGCGGGGGTATCGGAGTTATTCATGTGCAAATCCAACACCGGAGTGGCGGTCTTGATTCCAATCTTGCCCGTGTTACTCACCCTGAGCGAGTTGGCAGGTGCACCGGCATCGACTTGAAACACAATCGTCCCAGTCTCCGAATTGCCGGTGGCCCCTTGATCTACAAACCCCAAAAAACTATCGCCGCCACTGGCTGAGCTATTCGCCCTGATCTGCCAATTATTGGTTGCGAAGCCAGCGCTGTTGCTTGTGTCGTCGAACTGGATGCGAGTGTTGTTTTCTTTAAGTCTGAACGTGTCAAAGCCGAACACCTCGCCGTCAACACAATCGAGACCGACGCATCCGCTGCCTTGTACGATCAGATCGTCGGGGATAACGAGATCTTCTGGAGTGATTTCGGTCGGCCGATTTGTGTTTGACTGCAGGTTATTTTTGCTGGAAGGCTTCGATCGCGGAGTTCCGGAGGAATTGGGTTCTATTTCGTTTCCAACGTAAACGAAGCCATTCTGAAAGACGAACGATCCGGATTGAACCAGGGGTTGCGCTGGCAACTGTCCGCGACTGCGCAGTTCCCGCTGTACCGAGTCGTCGTTGCCCTCCGTCCGGGCGGCAATGAGGCGTTCTTTGACTTCTTGAGTTAGCAGCGGTGTAAACGTCAGTTCATAGGTGTACTGACCATCGCGAAGGGCTCCGCCTGTTTTGTCCAAAAGCGAGAACGAAGGTGCCACGCCCCCTTCAAATTCTTGTCGGAAAACATTGCCATCCGGCCCCGAGACAGCAAGGACTACACTTGCGGACGGAATGACCGACTCCCATCTAACAGTCATTCCTTCGGCGCTTATGCTGGCCAATTCCGACCCCTGGCTTCGTGTCTGGCCAAACGCCGCAGTCTGCAAACCTGCGAAGATAACCCCGGTGAAAATCCCTAGCACTACTAACGTTACATTCTTCATAATGTGCCTCCTGTTTGTTGTGGTGGGACAAAACTACCCGTAATGGGTGAAGGGTAGTGGCTTGGAGTTTCGTCCGCGATCTGTTGGCAAGGGTGGTTATTGAGCTGACAGCCGCCTTTTATCAAGCGAATTTGATGCTGTCAAGGACAGTCGAATCAGGAAGTCAAAAGGATCGGAAGTCTGGGCGCGATAAAAGCACAAACCGTTAATATCTTTCAGAGTTAAAAGTATCCGATTTGGAACATTGAACCAGTCACCTTGTTTCGCGTACAGTCTGGTCCGATGACCCGGGTCGAGAACCGCCCACTTAACCTCTTCTTAAACCAGTACTGCACGATCACCTATCGGCACGAAAAGCGCGGCAGTTGGGCCAATGAAGGCCGGGCCGACTACAGCCTAATTTTCGTGTTCGGTGGCACCCTCAAATACAAAACACAGGACGGCGAAATTGAGCTCTTCCCCGGCAATTTTTTGCTGGCTAATCCAGGAACAAACTCCAAATGCTCCACCCTGGATGGCACTGTCCTGGTGCTTGCCGTTACGCCCGAGCTGGTCGTCGACTGTTCAGTACGCACCGGCCTGAGTGGCGTCAACAACGACATCAATTTCCGTTCAGGTGAAGTGCTGGCCGATCCGCTCATGACGCGTCTCGTTGAGGATCTCTCCCGTGAGATGGTCGATGCCGAAGCCGGACACGAAGCGGTAATTGCGGCATTGGTGGAGCAAATCGTAATTGATCTGCTCCGACATTACGCTACGTTCCGCCGGGCCGACACCCTCGAGCTTTCGCGAGTCGGACTTGTCGACCGGCGCATTCGCAGGGCAATCGAATTAATGATGGCCCAACTCGATCAGGAACTCTCGCTTAAAGATCTGGCAGCGGCATCCTATCTGTCACCATTCCACTTTGCGAGACTCTTCAAAAAACTCACGGGCACCACACCCCATGCATATCTGGCCGCGCTGAGAACGGCAACCGCCCAAAGGTTGCTCGCCGAAACGGATCTACCTATTACCGAAGTCAGCCTTCGAGTCGGCTACTCGAGTCCCAGTCACTTTGCCAGGGGTTTTCGTCAGGCAACAGGTTTGACCCCACGGGCCTTTCGCGCTTCGCTCATTTCCAGACGATTGAGAAAGTGATAAAGCAGCGGCGCACCGGCTGGTCCGCGGTCTCAGGCTGCAAAGCGCAAGTGAACGCTAACATTGCGCAAGATTTGCACAGTTTTCCCTAAGCAAGCCCTGTATGATTTGACTTGATTCGCAAATCTCAGACGGAGCGGCAAACAAATGGTCATTAGCAAGGGTGCTGAAATCGCGCCAGTCAAAGGCAAACTCGGTGTGTTGTTGGTGGGACTCGGTGCGGTGAGTACGACTTTTATAGCCGGCGTGGAAGCAATAAAAAAAGGTGCCGCTGAGCCGATTGGCAGTCTTACTCAAATGGGCACGATCCGCCTTGGGAAACGCACCGACAACCGTGTGCCTTTGATCAGGGATTTCGTTCCGCTGGCGAAGCTCGAGGATCTCGTCTTCGGCGCCTGGGATATCTTTCCTGATTCGGCTTACGAGGCTGCATTGCACGCCGGTGTGCTGGAGAAGGACCTGCTCGCGCAAATCAAGACGTCGCTGCAAAAAGTCAAACCCATGAAGGCCGTCTTTGATCAGCATTACGTAAAGCGTTTGAACGGCACGAACGTAAAAAGCGGCAAGAACAAGATGGAGCTGGCCGAACAGTTGATTGCCGAGATCGCTGAGTGGAAAAAAAAGAACCGCTGTCCTCGGGTCGTCATGATTTGGGCCGCATCGACAGAGATTTTTCTGCGTCCGCATCCCGTTCATAAAACACTCGACTCGTTTGAAAAGGCGATGCGCGAGAATCACAAGGCGATTGCGCCCTCGATGATCTACGCCTATGCAGCCTTGAAATCAGGAATTCCCTTCGCTAACGGTGCTCCAAACCTGACCGTCGACGTTCCCGCGCTCAGGCAACTGGCAGTTGACCAGGAACTCCCCATCTGCGGCAAAGACTTCAAGACCGGTCAAACGCTGATGAAGACGATTCTCGCGCCGGGATTGAAGTCGCGGATGCTCGGACTGCACGGCTGGTATTCGACCAACATTCTCGGTAATCGCGATGGCGAGGTGCTCGATGATCCAGAGTCGTTTAAGACGAAGGAGGAATCGAAACTTTCAGTACTTGAGTACATCCTTCAGCCCGAGGTTTATCCAACTCTTTATAAAGATTTCTCGCACGTGGTGCGCATTAACTACTACCCGCCGCGAGGGGACAACAAAGAGGGTTGGGACAACATCGACATCTTCGGTTGGCTTGGTTACCCGATGCAGATCAAGATCGATTTTCTCTGTCGCGACTCAATCCTGGCCGCCCCGCTGGTGCTCGACCTGGCTCTGTTCTTGGATCTAGCCCAGCGAACGGGCATGAAAGGCGTGCAGGAATGGCTTTCCTTCTATTTCAAATCGCCGCAGACTGCGCCTGGTCTTTACCCGGAACATGACATTTTTATTCAATTGATGAAACTCAAAAACACGCTGCGGCACTTGCGCGGCGAAGATCTCATTACACACCTCGGCCTCGAGTATTACGACTAAAGCTCGTGGCTTTGAGAAAAGAATTTTATCTCGTTAGGCAACCCGACCTTTTGGTCGAAGTTTGCGTTAAAAGGTGCATTGCAGCGCCCTCTGAAAACTCTTACCGCCACTGAACTGTACAATTAATTGTCAGCCCTGCCTGACGTGAAATGTCACTTCAACAATGTTGCGCCAACGTCCTCACAGCGGCGAGCCTTGCATTTGCCCCAATATTTTGTGATGACATTTGCGCTGGAGTTGTATATATAGCATCTCGCGTCTGACGAGTTCGTTATTACCGAATGTTGCAAGCGAACTCAATTAAGACAAAATGCATCAATTTGACCAGCGGATCGTTCCTTGCTTGTTGAGTGAATTGCGGGAAGGCAAGATCCCACGCACTCGGTCGCGCAAGTAGGAGGACGAAAGATGATTGCCGAAATGGAGACAGACAAAACAGAAGAGCTTATGGGAACAGTCTTCCTGGATCCGGACCAAAAAAGCCCGCGCGCCCAAGACTTTGAAGAGCGCCTTTCTGCCCGCATTGTCGGACAGGAGCGTGCCGTGCGCCGCATGAGCGGCCTTTACCAAATCTTTTTAGCCGGGATGAATCCACCAAACCGCCCGATCGGCACGATGCTGTTTCTCGGGCCCACCGGTTCGGGCAAAACCCGTGTAATCGAAGCTGCAGCCGAGGTCTTGTTCGGTGATCCTAATGCGGTCGTAAAAATCGATTGCGCGGAGTTTCAACATTCACATGAAATAGCCAAGTTGATCGGGTCACCTCCGGGTTATCTCGGACATCGCGAGACATCTCCAATGCTGACGCAGGAGAACCTCGATCGGATGCACACCGATGAACTGAAACTCTCGCTGGTGCTATTCGACGAAATTGAAAAGGCGTCTGACAGCCTGTGGCAGTTGCTGCTGGGAATACTGGATAAGGCGACCCTCACTCTGGGGGATAACCGTCGCGTCAATTTTGCCAACTCAATGGTCGTCATGACATCCAACCTCGGCGCTCGTGAGATGTCTGAACTGATCTCCGGTGGAATTGGCTTTGCGCCAGTCAAGGGCGCCAAGAGCCCTAACGATACAGAAGTTGATCAGAAGATTTACCGGACCGCCGTGGAAGCTGCTAGACGGAAATTCTCACCTGAGTTTATGAATCGCATCGATAAGGTTGTGGTGTTCCGATCGTTGAAGGAACATCACCTGCGACTAATACTGGATCTGGAACTCCAGGCTGTGCAGGAGCGAATCATGCAGTCAGCCGGCACCAAGTTTGTGTTCCAATGCACCTCGACAGCGAAGGATATGCTGTTGAAGGAAGGTTTGGACTTCAAATACGGCGCCAGGCACCTGAAACGATCGGTTGAACGTTTTCTCGTTTATCCCCTTTCAAATCTGGTCGCGACAGGGCAGATCGGGCTGGGTGATCTCGTTAATGTCGATGTCGACCAAACAACACATCGACTGGTGTTTTCGAAGCGCTCTGGAGGCGCGTTGATTCCGGAACTGCCCAAGGGCAAACAGCCGCCCGAAGCGGTGGAGAGTTTGTCCGGTGGTGTTGGCTTGCCCATCCCTCAGGCTACCAAGGCTGCCAAAAAGGGACAAAGCCGCGGAGACAAAACAGAGAACTAACTTTCACTTAATCAAACATGTCAAAGCGCCGGTCACACACGATGTGCCGGCGCTTCTTTTTTCTTTCTTGTTGCTTATCTGGAGCGCGAGATACGACGAAGTGCCTCCACTGCCGTGCGCGAGAGGTAAGGATCAATATCGGCGGAGGCAGCCTGCAGCGCAGGCACGGCTGCGGGATCGCCAATCAGCCCCAGAGCGTGTGCTGCTTCTCGTTTGACGTCCGAGGCGAGGTTCTCCTCCGCAAGCACAGCCACGAGCGCGGGCACTGCGACGCGGCTTCTTATCTGACCCAACCCAGCCATCGCCGCGCGCAACACAAATTCATTCTTCTCTTTCCGGTTTTTCTGGCTTGATTTTTCCTGCCCTCCCGCGGGCCCACCTGAGATGATCTGAATCAAGCTCATCACGCCAGATTCGTCCCTGATCTCGCCGAGTGCAACCGCAGCTGCGGCTCGAACTCCAGCTTTCTTATCATTCAACAAACGCTCACTCAGCGGTGCGACTGCGGCCCTGCTGCGAGTCTTGCCCAAGGCGTATGCCGCTTCCTGTCGAACGAATTCTTCTTTATCGGCTAACAACGGAATCAAGGCGGCGACAGTGTCTTGCGCGGGCAGAGCCAGAATCGTCCTGGCTGCAGTCGCTCTCACTATCGCGGAGGGATCTGCCAGCGCCGGCAGTGCCGCGCGCGAAGCATCCACGTGACGCATGGCGCCGAGTATCATTACTGCATCCCGGCGCTCTTCTATCTCGGCGGAGCTCAGGCGCAGTTGCTGTTTTTCGATTTCGCGTTGGCGAGGGGTGAGACTTCTGACGCGCTCGTCCTGTGTCTTAAATGCACTGGCAAGGTGCGGAGAAATCAAAGACAGGAATCCGAGCGCAAGCAGAACAAGCGCCATCGTTAGCGCGGTGCTCTTCGGATCTAAGAGGTAGGAAACCTTCATGCGCGAGTGCCCGGATTCGCCGCGGCACGCCGGTCGGCGCGACGTCGCACCGCTTCCCACTCAAACGCCTGGCGCGCTCGTCTGTTTTCTTGCGCGTCTGCGAGAATTGCCAGGACCTCGTCTTCCCAAGCCGACGGGACCATGACTGAACGGCGCATGGATTCCATTATGGCTACGTAGTCGAGTAGTTCCTGCACTTCCGAGTCTGTAAGGGATTCGAGTTTTAATGAGAGCAGCTGGCGTTGGGTTAATCGTTTGGCCATCGCTTTGCTCCTTTTGCAAGGGCGACGGCCCAACTCACTTCAACTTACTCAGAACAAGCAGGCCGTCGGTTGGAATCTTTTCTGGGCGCCAGTTATTTGACATTCGATCTTGAAGCTAAACCCGAAAACTCAGCCATTTTCAAATCTCCGCATTAATGTCGTTGAGCTGCTTCCGGGGAAGGCGAATATACACGAGCCCGTCTGACAGGGCAAACATTAGCCGGAACCTTGTGTTACTTCGAGTGATTTCGTGGATCATGCTTTTTGGGCATGTTTAGTTGCGGATCCCAATCGCGCCGCGCTCTCTCCGATTAATTTTCGTCAGGGGAAAAAGTTGCTAGTCGATTCGCGATGCTAAGGCATGCACAGTATCGACAATAAGGACCGCGATTGGGGGATAAACCACCAGATCGGGAACTAACAAAGACGCGGAAGAATACGCCAGCATGCTCGATTGAACTACTTCCACACGATGACGAAACAACAGCGTTAAGTCGCTAAAGAAATCCTGCGTATGCCAGCCGATAAGAAGGCCGATCCCAAGGCTAAGACCGTAACCGATCAACAAGAATGTGTAAGCCGAAAACCGGGTGAAGGGTTGTTCCGGCTTTTCTTCCTGCCGCATGATCGAGGCCTGAATGGGTTTTGGTATGTATGTATAGTGCGCAAAATATTCTCTCAGCCTTGTAGCCAGATGCCATACGCCGATAACAAACAGCGTCAATACTACGGCCCGCCCGGCATAGTCGAACACCTGCCACAGGTTTGGCCGCATCATCGCCACGAAGAAAGTTGACAGGAATAGCGACACGGTCGTGAAGACCGCTCGCTGTCGCTCGCGGTTCTCTTTGCGGTCTCTTTCCAGGACCTCATCCACCACGCGATCCCAGCGAGCCTGGATCGCGACGTTCCTGGCTCGACGGGCATGGGGATTATCAGAATGCAGAATGGAATAGTTTGCGTTGGTCTGAGCCAGTAGCTGCTGATCGTAGTAGGCTCGTTCCTGCGGATCGCTGAGAACGTGGTACGCCTTGGACAAGAGCGCGAATTCACGAGCGGCCGCATCCGAGCCTTTGTTCACATCCGGGTGTCTTAGCCGGGCAAGTTTGCGGTAGGCAGACTTTATCTCAGCTTTCGAAGCCGTCCGGCGAATCCCAAGAAGTTTGTAGTAGTCAGTCACCGTGCTTTCACTACTCCTTTAAAAGCCAGCGCTGAAGCGAAGGCGGGTCGAACACGATCAGACGGGGAAAACCCGATCGGACGGAAAAATTATACCACTTCCTGGCAATTCTGCAGACAATCGTGGGGTCACAAGTGATACTTAGGAGAGTTTCGACCGAACGCCTTAGAAGAACATAAAAGGTGAGGGCCAAAGGGGCGGTTCCTTGAACTCCTCGAGCGGCCTTCGAGGGGGGCGAGGACCTATTTTTTTAGTGAGTCCGCGCCCTCTGGCTAATTGCCGGTCCCTTCAACCCTCGTGCCAGAAGCAAAAAGCGCAAGAAAGCCAGAAAAACACCACCGGTCACTCAATCTAAGAAAGCAAACTGTTCACCGTGAACGACACCCACTGTCTACGATCGGGCACAGATCTCGTCACTCGATCAGGTGAGCTTTGCATTAACGGCGCGCTTGACGATATTTATCAGAGTCCGCACGGCAATGCCCGTAGGGCCCTTTGCCCGGTAGGGCTTGGCTTCGTCCCCCCACGCTGTACCCGCAATGTCCAGGTGAGCCCAGGAAAGACCATCTGCAAACTCTTTGAGAAACGCCGCGGCGGTAATTGTTCCCCCTTTACGCCCGCCCACATTCTTGATATCGGCGATGTCCGATTTGATCTGTTTCGAATACTCCTTATCCAGCGGCAGTTGCCAAAACTTTTCTCCAACTTCTCTTCCTGCTGCAATTACTTCGTCAATTAACTCTTGATCGGTTCCCAGGATCGCGGCGTTCACATCCCCCAGAGCGATCGAGACCGCTCCTGTCAGAGTCGCCATATCGATTACCTGGGTCGCGCCGAGCTTTTTGGCGTAAGCAATCGCATCCGCCAGAATCAACCTTCCTTCGGCATCGGTGTTTATTACTTCGATAGTTTTGCCCGTCATTGCCGTCACGACATCGCCAGGCTTTGTTGCATGTCCGGACGGGAGGTTCTCTGAACAGGGGACAACTCCGAGGATCGACATCGGTGGCTTCAATTGCGCGATTGCTCTTAGCGCACCCATGACGGTTGCTCCGCCAGTCATATCGTATTTCATTAGTTCCATATTCTCACCGGGCTTTAACGAGATTCCCCCGGAGTCGAATGTGATCCCCTTACCGACGAAGGCCAACAATCCGTTCTCTTTATGCTTCTGCGACGGCGAATACTTCAGGATAATTAGTTTGGCAGGTTCATCCGATCCTCGCGCTACACTTAGCAGAGAACCCATGCCTTCCTGTGCCATTTGTGCTTCGTCGAGAATGTCGACACTCAAGCCAAACTCAGTTGCCAACTCCTTCGCTCGTTCGGCCATCACGGTTGGAGTCATGTAAGCGCCTGGCTCGTTGGAAAGATCTCGCGTGTAGTTGACGGCTTCGCCAATCAGCCGGCCGGTCTCGACGCCCTTTCGCAATGCTGCATCGTCTGCACCTTCGATTACCACGACCAAACGCTCTACCTCTCTTTTCTCCTTGTCGACTGTGCGGTATTTGTCCGGTTCAAACAGGCCGATAATCGCGCCTTCGACAGCAGCCGCCGACACATCCTGAACATCGCCTTCCGCGCGAGGTACCAGTGCGATTGACTTCACACTTCGGCCGCGGAGGAACCGTCCAGCGGTGCCGGCCATTTGCGACACACCGCTCAATTGGTAGTCAGCCTTTTCACCCACCCCAACCAGTAAAAGGCGCTGCGTTTTGAGACCCTGCCCGGGAGGAAGGTGAAGGAAAACCGTTTCCGCCTCTTTACCTTTCATCTCTTCGGACTCGAGGACCGACTTCACCAAGCCGCCGCAGAGGCGATCCAGTTTGTGCAAAAAACCATCGTCAGCCTTTTCGCCCTGAAAGACGGCTATTGCCAGCGCCTGTGCGTCCGCATTCGCCAAACCGCGCGACATCCCATCTACTTGCATTGGTGCCTATATTCCTCCAGTTCTGGACTTCTGTGTTCAACGATTGCGTTCTTTAAGTTGGGCTCGAGTTTCACGTTCGACGGTACGTTTTAGTTCCGTCTCTCGCTTGTCATACATCTTCTTGCCCCGAGCAACCCCAACTTCAATCTTGATTCGTCTGTTTCTCAGATAAACCCTGGTAGGGACCAAGGTCATACCCTGTTTCGCCGCCGCTTCATCAAGGCGTCCTATTTCACGTCGATGCAACAATAGCTTTCGCGTTCTCAGGGGATCGTGATTCTCCCTGTTCCCATGAGAATACGGTGAAATGTGGGCATTAAACAACCATGCTTCACCATCGCGGACAGCCACGTAAGCGTCTTTTAGCTGGACGCGGCCGGCCATGACGCTCTTCACCTCGGTGCCTTTTAGCGAGAGTCCGGCCTCGTACTTGTCACCGATATGATAGTCGTGAAACGCGGCTCGATTTGTCGCCAACGCCTTTTCTTCCTTTTCTCCTGCCATACTGAACAGTGCAACGGCTGCTGAGTCTATTCTCCACGAAGCGGTCGATTCATCAGCTCAGATGCCGCTTCGAGAGGCGCCCTTCCTTCATAAAGCACGCGATAAACTTCATCTGTGATGGGCATCTCGACGCTCAGCCTGGCTGCCAGCGAGCGCACCGCCTTCGTCGTCTTAACTCCCTCGGCTACCTCGTTCAGCCCGGCCACAATATCGTTGAGCTGACGGCCACGGCCCAATTCGTGACCAATAAAACGATTGCGCGAAAGGCCGCCCGTACAGGTTAAGACAAGATCTCCCAAACCCGCCAAGCCCATCAAAGTCTCAATGCGCGCTCCAGCTTGGACTGCCAGCCGAGTGGTTTCGGCAAGGCCACGAGTGATGAGAGCGGCAATGCTATTGGATCCAAACCCCAATCCGGCAACAATCCCGGCGGCGATGGCCATAACATTCTTGACTGAACCACCCAACTCAGTACCAATCAAGTCGTCGTTTGTATACAGACGCAGACTTTCAGAACTCAACACGGACTGCACGAGAGCATTGCTGCCGGGATCAGCGCTCGCCGCCACTATCGCCGTAGGATGTCCGCACGCAACTTCCTTTGCAAAAGAAGGGCCGGAGATACATACGAACCTCGTGGCAAATGCATCGCCGAGCACTTCGGTTACGACTTCCGAGATGCGCTTCCCGGTCTCAACCTCGATCCCTTTTGTGGCACTAACGATGATTGCCTGGGAAGGCAACGCGGTCGCCATCGTGTTTAGAATCTCGCGCGTTGCATGAGAAGGCGCTGCGAGAATAACCAACTCAGCACCTTCGAGAGCTTCCGCGAAATTGGTGGTTGCTCTGACCTCATCCGGTAGAAGCGTGTCCGGAAGGTAGACACCATTTAAGTGGTTTGTATTAATCGCTCGCGCAACCGATTGATTACGAGCCCAAATGCTGACTTTGTTACCAGCCCGCGCTGCCATAACGCTTAGTGCGGTTCCCCAGCTCCCGGCACCGATAACCGCGATGCGTTTCATCTTTGGGCCCCCGGGGTACCGCGCGACAGTTGCGACGAACTGTTTGAGGTTAGCGAAACTTGCTTTCCTTGCCGCGCAAAAGTCTCTCGATGTTCGAGCGATGAGCGAAAAGTATCAGCAATGCCGCAGCTGCGGAGCTAAACAGCAATAGACTTTCACTATCCGGGCTACGCTTAAATTTAATCTGCGCCCAGATGAACATTGGCAAGGCCAGCGCAGCCAGCATTGAGGCGAGCGAGATGTATCGGGTCAGGAGAACGATTGCTAGGAATAGCACACCGCAGAGAGCGACTGCGAGCGGCTCAAGCACAAGAAAAGCCCCAACCGCTGTCGCCACGCCCTTTCCCCCGCGAAAACCGAGCCACAAGGGGAATATATGTCCTATGATCACCGCTAAGACCGACAACGCGAACGACCAATTCAGCCTGCCGTCCGGAGCCAATAGCATTCTGGCGAGGACGACCGCCACGGCCCCTTTGGCGGCGTCCAGAAGCAACGTCAGAAGGCCTGCTGATTTTCCAGCCCGCCGCGAAACGTTTGTAGCGCCGGTGCCGCCCGATCCTGTCTTGCGAATATCGGCTCCAGCTTTGGCCTTCACGATCAGATAACCAAATGGAATTGAACCGATCGTGTAGGCCAGCACCGTGACCAGAAAAGCTTTCAATGCTCTGCTCCGTAACTTCGTACTAGTTGGAGCGAAGCGCAGACTATAGCAATTGCGCCCGACTGGTCACAAGTAATCAGATCAGATCAGCCGGCGACGCAAAAGATCGAGCACGGCTTGAGACGCGCGCCAACGGATTAAACCCCGATCACCCGGCAGCATCAATCGCCGGTATTCTGTATGCGCATCGTCTGCCAAAGCAATGTAGACCAGTCCGACCGGCTTCTCTGCCGAACCACCGTCCGGGCCGGCAATCCCCGTCACGGAAATTCCAAAGTCAGTTCCCGCCTGATTCCTGATGCCTTCGGCCATTGCCTCGGCAACCTCGGCGCTGACAGCGCCATGCTGGAGCAGCAACTCTGGTTCTACTGCCAGCAGCCTGATCTTTGCATCATTCGAATACGCGACAATGCCTTCTCGGAAATACTGGGATGAACCGGGAACCTCTGTCAGTCTCTGGGCGACCAGGCCTCCAGTACAACTTTCCGCGACCGCTAGAGTGTAACCACCAACACTCAGTTTGAGCCCGACTACTTCCTCCATCTTCTCTCCGCGAAAAGAGAAGATTGCGTTTCCCAAACGCTCTTCCAGTCGTGCCGAAAGATCATCAAGCAACAGTTCCGCATCGTGCTCGGTCTTGGCATTGGCGGTAAGGTGAATCTCAATCTCGGTGTTATTGAAGAGAATCGTGGTCCGGGGGTTTTCAAATTGTGTGTAGATTGGAGCAATCTGTTCATCCAACGCTGACTCTCCGAAACCGGCCACTCGAAGCATACGGCGCACGACTCGCACGTTTCCGGCCCGAGCAGTCAACCTGGCCTGGACGTGGTTCGAGAACATTGGCCGCATTTCTCTGGGCGGTCCCGGCAACAAAGCGATCGCGGTTCCTTCATGTTCGATGAAGAGACCCGGCGCGGAACCGTTTGGATTTGGCAGCACGTCCGCACCGTCGATCACCATCGCCTGGCGCGAGTTGCGTTCAGGCATCGACAGGCCAAAAGTCTTGAACCGCTCGCGAATTTCTGCCAATAGCTGTTCATCCAGCAAGAGTCTCCGACCGAGCGCGCGCGCGGCAACCTTCCTGGTCACGTCGTCTTCGGTAGGACCAAGTCCGCCGGTGGTAATGACTACCCTGGATCTTTTGACTGCGTCCCTAATTGCGTCTTCGAGGCGCGCATCATCGTCCCCGACAATCGTTTTCAGGCGCACCTCAATACCGATACTGTTGAGTTTCTCGGTGAGCCAAAGGCTGTTGGTATCAGAGCGGTCAGGGGCCAGTAACTCAGACCCGATCGCGATTATCTCGGCGGTTAGCATTCCAGAAGAATTTAGAATTTGGAGGAATTTGGGATTTTGACTTTTGAAACACGGTTCCGCAACTTGGGACCTTTGAACTTGAACCTTGAACCCGGCTCAGACAAAATTCTAAATTCTTATAATTTCTACTAAATTCCAATTTCTAATTCCTGAATTCTTCACTCTGATAGACGTCGCGGAGTACTTCTGAAATCGGCGGCGGCGCAGTGATCGAACTCAGCGGCCTGGGAGCGGCTTTCTCATTCCTCTGCTCGGCGGAAGCTGGCGGCTCGACATTTCCAGTCTGGATTGCCGCGTCCACGATCCCCTGGCGGCTCTCGGCGAGCAGCTCGGCAGAACGTTTCCGTCTGGCCCGCTCAAGATTGCGCACAGCGGCCAGCGTTTGCGGGGCCACCGCCGGGTCACGCTCAATACGCCTGAGAGTCTCGACGTAGCGGCGCAACTGCGGCGACGGCGTGGTGCAATGGACTTCGTCCCCTAAAGTGCCTTCAACCACCCAGGTGAGATGGTCAACGGCCGGTTCAAAGTCACCAACTCGATGATAGAGCGCGCCGAGAGTGAAGCGCGTTAGAGGCGGCGGATCGACAAAGGAAAGTACTACGCGCTCGCCGGCGTCGATTACCTCGGCAATCTCAAAGCCGTACCACTGTCGACCTTCATCCCGCAGGACTTCGTCCGCGGCAATGTAAAACTCGAAAGTTCTTTCCGTCTCCTGATATTCAGAGCGTCGCATCGCCCGCCAGATTACTAAACCGGCGATGAGAAAGAAGACGATAATGGCGGGATTGAAACCAATAACCTCGAGTATGGCAATGATTACAATGATTGCAATCAGCCTTTGCGCCAGCCGTTTGTTCGCCGAATCCATGACTGCCCCCGAACTGCATCTTGAGCATCGATTATTTTAGATGAAAGCAAATCGCTTCGCCTGCTTCTCGCGTTGAAAGGCTGCCACCGAGATCCCTGGTGGTTTCGCCCTCTACAACCGCATCACGCACGGCTTTTTCGATCGCTTCGCTTGCTTGTTTGAATCCCAGGTATTCTAGCATCATGGCCGAGGTCAGAATAGATCCGATCGGATTGGCGATTCCCTTCCCGGCCAAAGGAGGTGCACTTCCATGGACGGGCTCGAACAATGAAACCCGTCCGGGATGAATATTTCCCGATGCGGCGAGACCTAGCCCACCCTGAATTGCTGCGCCCAGATCCGTCAGAATATCTCCGAAGAGATTGTTACTAACGATAACGTCGTACTGACCCGGATCAAGAACCATGAACATGGCCATCGCGTCCACGAACTGGTGGTTAGCTTCGATGCCGCTGTAGCGCGAAGCCACTTCTTTGAAGACGCGCTGCCATAGGTCGCCGCCAAATCGTTGAACGTTGGACTTGTCAGCCATTGTGACGCGCTTACGTCCTTCTGTCTGCGCATATTCAAAGGCGGCAACGATGATTCTTTCCACGCCACGATGGGTGTTTAACTCTTCCTGGGTCGCTATCTCGTCCGCGGTGCCTTTCTTCAAGAACCCACCAGCGCCGCAATAAGCGCCTTCAGTGTTTTCGCGAAACACGACAAAATCTATTTCTTCAACTTTTCGATCGCGCAACGGAGTCAATCTCTGTTCGAGCAACCGCACCGGGCGCAAATTAATATAGAGATCAAGGCCCCGGCGCATGCCTAACAGAATATCTTCCGCGTGTTGATTGGAAGGGATACGCGGGTCGCCAAAAGCCCCGGCAAGAATCGCCTGGAAATCTCGCGAAAGCATTTCCAGTGACCCCGGCGGCAAGGTAACTCCTTCGCGCAGAAATTTTTCAGCGCCCCAATCGAACTCCACCAATTCGAGCTGGACGTCGTGACTCTTCCGCACGCAGTCGATGACGCGCAACGCCTCGGCAATCACCTCGGGGCCAATACCATCTCCCGCAATTACTGCAACTCGCTTCATCCTGGTAGTAGGCGTTCCTGCCTGTCACTGCCCTTCGCTTTGGTAAAACTGTCGGGTAGGAATAAACAATCGTGCTAGTAGGGCACGCAAAGGACCGGCACACGCGAACCGCGCAGCACTTTCTCCGCGGTCGAGCCAAACAGAAGCTCCTCGGGAGGAGTTGAGCGACCTCTCACCCCCATGACGATCATTGGCAGATCGAGGTCGCGGGCAATCTTCAATATTTCAGTAAAAGGCACGCCGACAACAATCATGCGCTCAATATCGACCGAACCCACCTCCAGCCCTTCCATCATTGTCGAGAAGTTGAGCTCCGCCTGGTCCCGAAGCCGGTTTCTGATGTCGTCAACCGTCCCCAGCGACGCAGCCACTGCATCATTGACGAAATGCTCGTCCACAACGTGGAGCAGCGTAATGTCCCCATCGGGCGAAGCCATAGCCACTGCGACGCGCAAGGCGTTCACCGAGCAGGGAGAGAAATCGACCGGGACTAGTATTTCAGGAGAGTTCAGCACTTTCCAGCTTCCTCAATGACAATGCTTACTTTCTATTCAGCACATGTGCTTCGATAGAAGGCAGACTCGCAAACACCACATCGCCGACGATTTTCATGCTGCGTGCGGAAACCTTATCGAGCGTATCCTCTGCCTTGTGCCAATAGGGATATCCGTTCAATTGGATTATATCGACTGAATCGATTCCCGCTCTGAGGAACGGTTCATGATCATCGCCACCGACTCCTTCGGGTTCATCGACAAACACCGAACTGTAACCCATGTCTTTGCCGGTTTGCCAAATGATATCCTGCAACCAACGGATGCTCATTGTGTCGCGCCCTAGTTTCAATTCCTTATAGCCCATCATGTCCAACAGGATCATCGCCTTCACAAGCCCGAGTTCATTCCTGGTCCTGAGTTGCGAGACGTAATGTCGACTGCCATAGGTGTTATCCGGCGCATCGGGCTTTCCGCATTCCTCCCATTCTTCACAGAACGCTTCTTCACCATCGAAGAAGGCGAGCCGGTAAGTCGACTTCAGTTTGCCTTTGTTCGCTCCCAGCACTCGACCCAACTCCAGCAACGTGGCCACAGAAGCAGCAGGGTCGTTGGCGCCGAGGAATTTCATGTCTTTAAAAAGCTTTGTGTCGTAGTGACTCGAGATGATGATTATGTCCTTCGACTCGCCCGGGATCTCAGCCACGATGTTTGCCATCCGCTTCTCACCAACTGGCGTCGAAGTGGTGAACTCGTCCGTGGCAACCGAGAGACCCGCCGTCTTAAGCTCGTTGATAATATACTCGCGGGTTCGCGCCAGTTCCGGAGAGCCGGGCGGCCGCGGGCCAAAGTCCAGTTGTTTGCGGACATGATCAATGGCCCGCTCGCCGTTAAAAGCTATTGCCCCCGGAAAAGGAGTAACCGTCTGGCTCGGCGTGCCCATGGATACGCCGATGTTTCGGTTGTCGGGACGCGAATCATTTCTCGGACAGGCGATAAACAATAAGGGAACGGCTATCACGAAAAGCAGGCAAACGCTGGCATAAGTGCTAGCACCCTGGTGCCGGCCATCGTCGATATCAGGTTGTGTCTTAAACATCTGTGTGTTCATACCTAGGCGAGATCCGTTCTCTCGTTCCGGGACCGCCTCATTTTCCCGGTTTCTTCCCGGGCTCGGTTTTTGCGCTCCGGAAAAAAATCCGGTCAAAAACCTTTTCACCCATTGCCAGCGGCTTGTCGATAACAGCGTTCAGCGCCTCATACATCGTTATCGCCTCGAGCTGCACAAGTGTTTTGATCTTTTTGTCCAACGGCAACTCACCGAATTCTTTTCGCATTCCGGCGGCTTCGCCGGGCTTATGTGCTGCCTTTTCTGTTTTCGGACTGACGTGCACGATAAGTTCTCCTGATCGTTCAAGTCTTGCCTGGCAGGCAAGCCTGTATTGTTGCGCAAGTCGCTCAAATCCGAGAATCCTGTTTTCAGCTTCCGTCGGCGTGGAAAGTAGTTCAGCGCCACTTAGGATCGAAACCTGACAGGTCGTGCAATCTCCCACCCCTTTACAACCCAGGGACATCGTCACACCCATTCGATGCGCGGCAGCAGAGATATATATACCTTCCGCTACTAGTCCGCTCAATCCGGCGGGCTGAAATGTGATCTCAACGCTCATTCAAGCCACTACCAGCCAATCAGTGAAAAGGTTCTCTTTACGCGGTCTTGACCAAAAAGTTACACCTGAAGCTACACAAAGGCAAAAAGAGAGACCAGAGTCGCCTCCGGTCCCTCGGGATACTGAACGAACCTTATTTTATCTGCTACGCCGCCCGCCCGCGATCTTTGTCTTCAGCTGGGGCGCCGTTTCCCGTTTCGCCGATTGTTTCCTCGCGCGCCGGCACTCAGCGCACAATCCGATTATTCGCAAAAGATGCTGGGTCACCTCGAATCTATGCTTCGCCGCCATCGCATCCTGTATTGCTTCGAGTTCAGCTGAAAAGAATTCAATGATCCTCCCACACTCTGAGCAGATCATGTGGTCGTGATGCTGATGTTTATAATTGTGTTCGTAGTGAGTGCGTCCATCGCCAAAGCGGACCTCTCGCGCCAGGCCCGCTTCACTTAGCAGTTTCAGCGTGCGATAGACGGTTGTTTGTCCAATGCTGGCGTCTTCCTTCTGGACCAAACGATAAAGGTCTTCACTGGATAGATGCTCCTCAGTCCTGAGAAACACATCGAGAATCAAGTCTCGCTGCGAGGTGCGCTTGAGACCTTTCTGCTGAATATGCTTAAGGAATACTTGCTGCTCTTCAGTCATTTCGGTGTGGTTTTCCATTGCCGGGTCCAGTCTGACTCGGATTTTACCATCGCGTGCTTTGAGCTGTGAAGATCGGTCGGCTCGGAGCCTAATTTCCCTTAGCGCTAATTTTGGCGTTCCTTTTGGCGCCTTAGCGGAAACTCTCAAAAAACAAGAATCTTCGAACTTGTTACACAGAGATCACAGCGCAGCTAGGGCCGTCACCAAACATAAGACATGATCCACGAAATCACACGAAATAGGACGAGGAACATTTCGTGTGACTTTGTTTTGGATTCGTGTGATTTCGTGGATCGATCTAATTTCCTGACCTGACCAGTTCAACGCTTGCACCTTCGGACCCCGAACCTCGACCAAAATACTCTTGGGTCTGGGGCCCCTAAAATGTTATCTTCCGAGTGGCAAAAGATTCCGGGAGAGCCGGTTATCTTTAGCCATTCAAAGACCCACGCAAGGAGATCGAGATGCCAATGCTGTTGAAGCAAAAGCCTTTCCGGAATGCTCTGGGCATGTTGCTGGTCATCATCTCATTGGCAAGTGTGTCTTCGCCGCAAGAGACTGCTAACCACCTCAATACGATTGCCATTGTCAGGATCAAGAATTTCGGGCAGATGGACAATCGTTTTTACCGCGGCGGCCAACCAAATGAGAAGGACTACAAAGACCTCGCGGCGTTAGGCATCAAGACTGTGATCGATCTCCGCGACGATCCGGACCGTTCTGAGAAGTCGTTGGTTGAATCTCTGGGAATGAAATATATCAACATACCCATGGCTTCCAGGAGGTACCCCACCCCGGAAGTGACTCAGATTTTCCTGCAAACTGTGAGTGACCCCAAAACCGGTAAGTTCTTCGTGCACTGTGCTGGTGGGCGTCATCGCACCGGCGCGATGGGCGCGGTTTATCGCTTCCAGTTCTATCACTGGACCTTTGACCAGGCCTACAAAGAGATGAAGCAGTACGACTTCTACACGAGCTGGGGCCACCAGGCCTTCAAGGATTTTGTTCAGGACTACTACGCTAAGAGGCAAGCGAGTAATCCGGACGGGGCGCAAAGTGCGGATCCAGTTAAAGTCCAGACCCGTCACTAATCGCCAAATCACTTCGGTTTTATTGCAAGCCGCCTTCGGGGCGGCTTTCGTTTTTTCCGTAACGATTATCTACCGATAAATGTAGGTAGAACTCTCTTTCTGTTCCCATTCCACACTGTCAATATTGTCAGGATCGGCCGAGAGTATCTCATCGCTTAACCGGCTGGTGGTGATGTTTGTGTGCACGTTGACGAGGTACACAATCTTGCCCATCGGATCGTCTTCGTCCTGGCGATTGAGTTCGCGAAGTTCGGCATCAAATCTGTGCCGGGCGAACACGTTCTTTAGCACTTCATTGGTCTTGTCGACATTGCGAGTTTCCACGCAAACTTCCATTGAGCGGAAGACTTGCGATTGCTCAAAGTATTCAAGAATTGCCAACGTGAGGAGCACAAACAGCGTCAGTATAACTGCCATATCCCAGCGTCCGATACCGGCGGCCAGTCCAACCCCAAGACAGATCAGGAGTACTGTGATTTCTTTCGGATCGCGAATGTTCGTCCGAAACCGAACCAGCGAAGCAGCCGCGAAGATGCCGAAAGCGCGGGCTGCACTGTCGCCTACAACCATCATCATTGCCCCCGCCACCACAGCCATCAGTATCTGTGTCTGGGCCACAAACGGATTACGCCGGCTGAATGAGACGCCCCGGCGGGGACGGAAAGCCAGCAGGGCCGCAAGAAACGCGGCCAGCGCAAAGCGCAGAGCAATCCTCGCAGCAGTACTCTCCCAGGCAGCATAGCTCGCCGGTGATAGTCCTGAAGAGTCGGGCCCGAAAAGATCCCAGAGCAGCGGCCGGCTGCCGTGCTTGCCTTGACTATCACCCGAGTCTGGCGTTGCTGTAGCGCCAGGTGCGCTGGCCGCGCTTTCTGATTGCGCTGCGGTGTTGGTTCCAGCCGAGCCCGAGCGATCGCGTAAAACGTAAGCAAGCAGTGCGCTACCAAGTAGGATGGCGACAAACGTCGCCAGCAGACCTAACGTCAGCCTATTCATGTCTCATCGTCCTTTCTATTTTTGAACGAGCCGCCCTGACAAGAGGTGAATCCGGGACAAGTCAGGGTTCATCAATTCGTCGCCCGGGTCGAGAAGATTTCATTGCGGATTTCGATTGTGGATTTCGGATTGGGCTGTCGCATTGCGCAGCCGTAAGTGAGGCCTATAAAGATATCGCTAGGATAGCTTCTTTGCCCATAACGGCCGCCTCTTCGACGTACTTCCCGCAGCGGTAGAACTGTTGCCGCCTTCGAAAAACAACTGACTGTTGAAGGGTTCTTCGCCGTCACGAACCTGCGGGAGTTCGTACTTGCCGTCAGCGTTCAAGACTCGGGCCTTTACGTTGTCTCGCAAGTAAGCAGCCAGCACCGTTTCATTCAAATACTTCTTCAGCTGAGGATCCAAAACAGGCACGACGACTTCGACGCGACGATCAAGATTGCGCGTCATCCAGTCAGCGGATCCAATATAGACGTCCTCCTCGCCACCATTCGCAAAGAAAAATATGCGACTATGCTCAAGAAAACGGCCGACAATACTCCTGACATGGATCGTTTGAGAGAGTCCGGGAACGCCCGGGCGCAGCATGCACGAGCCACGTACTATCAATTCAATGATCACACCGGCTTGCGAGGCCCGGTAGAGCGCATCGATGATGTCCAGGTCTGTCAGCCGGTTGATCTTGGCAGCTATGCGTGCCGGCCGGCCCGCTCGCGCGTGGTCTGTCTCGCGTTTTATGAGCCCCAGCATGCGCTCACGAAGATTCAGCGGCGCCACCATCAGCCGGCTGTATTCTTCCTTTTGCATGGAAAAGCCTGTCAGAAAATTGAATAGGTCGGTTGCATCATCACCGATTTGTAAGTCGGTGGTCAGCAAGCCCAGGTCGGTATACACCTTGGAGGTGGTTGGATTGTAGTTGCCCGTTGCGATGTGCACGTAGGTCTGAAGTCCATCATCCTCGCGGCGCACGACGAGGGTTACTTTGCTGTGCGTCTTAAGGTCCACATGGCCATAGACGACATGCACGCCGGATTCGGCGAGACGCTTGGCCCACTCGATATTGTTTTCCTCATCAAAGCGGGCTTTGATTTCGACAACGGCGGTGACTTGCTTGCCCCGCTCACTGGCCTCGATCAGGGCCTGCGGGATGGGCGAGTCCTTGCCGGTGCGATAGAGACACATTTTAATGGCTAGTACTTTGCGGTCCTGCGCGGCGGTTTGGATGAAATCGGTGACGGTCGCGAACGATGTGTATGGATGATGAAGCAAGAGATCCTGTTTCTTGATGGTCTCAAACAAGGATCCTTTCTTGCGCAGTGGCGAAGGCACGGTCGTCTGCAGCGGCTTGTCTTTTAAATCGGGCCTCTCGAGACCATAGAGCTCCATCAAATCTGATGTGCCCAGCACTCCATCGATCTCGTAAACATCGTCAGGCTCTAGGCCCAGCGAGTGCGTCAAATACTCCACCATCTCGGCAGGCATTGTTGATGACACCTCAAGCCGGACAGCCAGGCCAAAGCGGCGCTCGCGCAGGGACTCTTTTATGAGGGCCAAAAGATCAGCAGCCTTGTCGTCTCTGATTTCGACATCGGCATCGCGCGTGACCCGAAAGAGGTGTGCCTTGCCGGCCTTCATCCCCGGCAACAGAGCTTGAATGTTTGCCTCGATCACCTCTTCGAGCAAAGTAAACTTCAACTCGCCTTCGTTTACCGGGACGAGCCGGGGTACAACGGGTGGAACTTTGATCCGGACGAACCTGATATCTTCACCGATTGATCCCGTCTCTGTATGTTCCGGATCAGGCTCAACTGTAAGACCAATATTGAGACTTAGGTTGGACATGTATGGGAACGGGTGAGCCGGATCTACCGCCTGGGGAGTGAGCACCAGAAAAACATTTTTCTTAAAGTACTTCGCTAGATTTCGCTTTTCGCGACTGGAAAGCGAGTCGTAAGGAGCAATTACCACGCCCTGCGCTGCCAGCCCCGGCAGTACATCTTCCCGCAGACAACGCGAGTGCGTATCCACTATCGGCAGCACGCACTCTCGAATAACTTTCAGCTGCTCGTCCGGAGTTAGTTCGCCCGGCAGCGGCCCGATGTTTTCAACTTGCAACATCTCTTTGAGACCGGAAACACGAACCATGAAGAACTCGTCAAGGTTATTGGAAAACACAGAGAGGAACTTTAGTCGTTCCAGCAGGGGGACAGAACCATCGGTTGCTTCTTCGAGGACTCGTTTAAAGAATTCCAGTTGGCTCAAATCGCGGTTGAAGACAGACCACGCAAGGAGGCGATCTTCCTTCGGCTCAGTTGCAGGCGAGCCCGCGCCGGTTGAATTTGCCGCTTGCTCTTTCCTGCTTAGCGTCATAGTTAGAATAATCAGTTTGAGCAGCGCGCGTTGATGATCATGCTCGCCTTGCGCTGGAATTCCGCAGTCCATTCCTCGGGCGGCCGGTCACGCTCAGCGTTACGCGAGGCGCGGAACACGCGAGTAATCGTTCCGTCTGTTTGCTCCTCATCGAGCAGCCTCTGAAGTCCGCGGGCTAATAGCTGACGGCCCTCTTCGCTGATGCTGGTGTCGCCGACGCTCTTCGCAGTAGTGGTGCAATGACCGCCGCTCACCTTGATCGGGTCCTTGCCCCGCCACGTCGCGAGCGTTGCTTTTTTTTCGCTGGCGCTCGAGTAGCCAAAGGTCGATCCCATGTCACTGACGTAGAACACAGACTGTCCCGGCTCGCATATGCGTGTGTTGCCGTTCTTCTGCGACTTAAGACAGGCGAACTTGTGGTTGTCGGTTTTGGTATCGCCATGGTCGATGAATGCCAGCCAAAGCTTGAACGCATCGATCTCCGCGCGGGGAGCTCCGCTTTGAACCAGCTTCTGAAGCGATCCTGCGAGCGATCCGGAGTCTTTGTGATCGCAGTTGACGTCGATTCCATTGCCGAGCGGTAGTTCGATGCCTGCGGCCGGTTGAAAAGGCTGGAAGCTCGCCCCCTGAAACCCCTTGGTCAGGCTGTTCTCACAGTCAGCGCAAGTGACATCGGAGACCCATTCGTCGTCGGCGAAGAAGCCGAGCGCCTTCGAGAATCGAGAGGAAAGGAACTCGCCATAGACCTCTCCGTTCCTCTTGTCCCTCGACTGTCCCTTGAAGTGGGGCTTCACTTTGTATCGGACCAGATCACCATTATCGTTAGTGATGCCGGGGACAGAACAGTGGAACTTTGGCGTCGTCCCCGCGCCCGGGCTCGGGTCCCTGTTTGCGACACAGTAAAAGGGTCTCGCGAGACCCGAGGAATCAACTGGAGGAGCGCTCTTGCGTGGACCCGTATTACGGTTATAACCCAGAACCGGGTCATAGTCGGGGTTGGGCTCCCGGTAGACTTTCGCGGTCCGCTCGGCATTCGCCCGCGTTTCCGCAGTGAAACATGATTGTTGGGCTGTCACCGGCAAGGCAAGGGAAAAGAATGAAAGCACGATCAGGAAAAACATGTACTGTAAGGATCGCTTATGAATCATGGATGCACCCTCTCAAGTGTCAAGATTCTTTACCGCTCACAAACCTGTCTTGTGGAGTAGAGTTTAATAGTCCGGTAATTCTGGCGAAACTCAAGATAGCATTGTTAGGCCGCTAGATGAAGAGACGACCCAAAATCCCAAAGACACTCAGGACACTGAGCGCGCCAGAGAAAACAAAAGCGATCCACGAAATCACACAAAACAAACCACGAAGTCACACCAACCAGTTCCTTGTTTTCGTGTGATTTCGTGGATCAGCAGCGTTGAAGCCTGATTGGGTTATCGCAGAACGCTCGCCGCGGCTTTCACAACGCGGGCGACATCTTCTTCCGAGGTCTGCCAGTTGCAGACACTGACCCGCATGGCACGGCGGCCGCGCCAGGTTGTGCCGCCGAAAAATGCTTCGCCAGTCCTTAATATCGCTGCTATGACTTCGTCTGTGCGGCGGTCGTGATCTTCTTCAGTGGAGCCGGCTCTTTCATCGAGAAAGCGGACCAGGCCCTGATTGATTACCGGATGCCACAGCACCTCAGCGCCGCGCAGTGAGCCTATGCCGGTGACGATCGCAGCGGCGTGGCGGCAACAGCGCTCGATCATATCCGCCACCCCCTCATGGCCGAGCTGTCGCAGGGCAGCGTACGCTGCGAAGGCGCGAGCGCGGCGCGACCATTCGGGGTTCCAGTCCATCTGGTCGCGCGCATCGGACGCATGCGTTAGATATGAAGCACGGGTTGAAAGCGAAGCGCGATGCGCCTCAGCATCGGCAACGAACGCAAATCCGGAGTCGAACGGAACGTTAAGCCACTTGTGACCATCAGTGGCCCACGAGTCGGCAGCTTCAATTCCCTTCACCAGGTATCGCAGGTGAGGACTCGCAGCCGCCCACAACCCGAACGCGCCATCAACATGGACCCATGCACCGTAGCGCTTCGCGATCGGAATCAGCTTCTCAAACGAATCGTAAGCGCCAATGTTGATGTCACCGGCCTGCAGCAGCACGAGTGTCGGACCATCCTGCTTGCTCAATTCCTCCTCGAGCGCATCGGGCACTAGCCTGCACTCGTCATCGACTGGAAGAAGTTTTATGTGCGCGGTGCCTAAACCGAGCAGACGCACCGCGCGTTCGAACGAGGCGTGACGTTCGCTGCTCGAGAGAATGCGAATCGGCGGCGCGCCGTAAAGACCGTTGCTCTCAACGTCCCAACCATGTTTGCTGAGCAGCGCGTGACGCGCCGCCGCGAGACAGGTGACGTGGGCCATCTGACAGCCGGTGACGACAGCAAAACTGGCCTGTTGCGGCAGACCGAGAATCTCTTTCAACCAGCCGCCGATTGTTTCTTCCACTACTGCGGCCGCAGGCGAGCAGGCGTAAAGAGCTGCATTCTGTTGCCAGGCGGATGTCAGCCAATCGGCTGCCACCGCGGCGGGCAGCGCGCCGCCGATCACCCAACCATAGAACCGGCCGCCGGCCGAGCCGAGCAGTCCACCGTCAACATCGCGCACGAGGTCTTCGATAACCTGCGGCGGCGGTACACCCGCTTGCGCGAGCGGTTTGTTTATGCGCGCTCTCAGCGTGGCGACATCGACAGTTGCCGCCACGGACGATTCATCCAGGTGTTCGAGATGCGAGATGGCGCGATCGAAAGCTGCGTCGAGGGCGCTGCGAAAATCAGGAGCAAGTTTTTGCATGATACTAGTCTAGTTTCTTGGTACGACTGATGCTATCCGAATGTTGCGGTCGTTAGCCTAAGCTTTGGGAGGAAGCACTCAGCAGAGAGGATTCGCAGGGTTGGAGTAGAGATGACCATTACTGGCCACCCCCTCCACGGATCCGGACGTGCGCAATTAACGCATCCGGCTCTTGCCTTAGGTGATGACGCCAAAGCGACGCAAAGGATAAGGGTGATAAAGCTGTGGCCAGGGTAGCC
>DASQPD010000008.1:0-22682 GCA_035644135.1 Pyrinomonadaceae bacterium | reverse complement strand
GTGTACTTTTGAAACTGCTTGAGGTCCTCGGCAAACTTTTTGTAAAAATCATGTAAAGCGTCCGTCCACTTCAGTTTGCCTTCTTCGATTTCATCGAGCTCTTCCTCCATCCGGGCGGTGTACGTCTCGTTGAACAGATCGTCAAAGCCGCCTTCGATCAGCAGATCGTTCACCGTTTTTCCCAGCGCGGTGGGATGAAACCGGCTCTGAAGCTTTTCGACGTATTCCCGCTCCTGGATGGTTGACATGATTGCGGCATACGTCGAAGGTCTGCCAATTCCCTTCTCTTCGAGGGCTTTAACCAGCGTGGCTTCCGTATAGCGCGGCGGCGGCTCGGTGAAATGCTGCTCGGGTGAGATCTGGTTCAGCTTCAGCACTTCGCCCTTTTCGACCAACGGCAACGTTCGTTCAGCTTCCTCATCCTCTTCTGTCTTCTCGTCCCGGCCTTCCTGGTAGATTTTGAGAAAACCGTCGAACTTCTGGACCGATCCCGTGGCCCGGAAAAGAAAACGCCCGGCATCGATATCTATGGTGGTCTGATCAAAGATCGCGGGCATCATTTGCGAGGCAACGAATCGCTGCCAGATCAGACGGTAAAGCTTCAGTTCGTCCTTGCCGAGATACTTCTCCAGCGAATCCGGAGTATGGCCAACGTCTGTTGGTCTAATCGCTTCGTGGGCATCCTGCGCGTCTTTTTTCGAGCGGTAGTGCACGGTCTTCTCAGGCAGGTAATTCGGACCGTACTGTTTGCCGATGAAATCGCGCACCTCATTCAAGGCTGCCTCAGACACTCGCGTCGAGTCGGTGCGCATGTAGGTAATCAAGCCGACAGAGCCTTCGGCGCCCAATTCGACACCTTCGTAGAGGCGCTGTGCCAGCATCATCGTCTTTTTGACGGCAAAGCCAAGTTTGCGCGAGGCCTCCTGCTGGAGTTTTGAAGTAATAAAGGACGGAACGGGATTTCGTCTACGCTCTTTTGTAGTTACTTCGCTGACAATGAACTTCTGTTTTTCAGCTTCCGCGACAATGGCTTTCGCGGCTGACTCGTCAC
Organism: Pyrinomonadaceae bacterium; assembly: GCA_035644135.1. Classification (GTDB taxonomy): domain Bacteria; phylum Acidobacteriota; class Blastocatellia; order Pyrinomonadales; family Pyrinomonadaceae; genus PSRF01. The sequence continues at coordinate 21,631 of DASQPD010000008.1, read as the reverse complement.
CAATGAGGATTTCATTCTTCTTGATTTCCTGATCGAATCCGCTTGTCTTTAGTGATTGTTCGTCAACTTTTGCAAGGCGGGCCTCAAAGGCTGGCGGCAACCTGGCTCCAAGATTCGCGGCGATGGTCCAGTATTCGGTCTTTACAAAACTTTCAATCTCGCGTTCGCGCTCCACGACCATCCGCAGGGCCACGGATTGGACGCGGCCGGCGCTCAGCCGGCCACCAACGGTGCGACAAAGCAATGGCGAAACCTTGTAACCGACAAGCCGATCCAGAACGCGTCGCGCCTGTTGTGCATCAACGAGGTTTTCATCAATCTGCCGGGGAGTTTCAAAAGCCTGGTTGACCGCGCGCTTAGTGATTTCATTGAACATCACTCGGTACGTCGGTTTTGGCGGACGCTTGGGCACAATCTCTTCTGCCAGGTGTTGGCAGATGGCCTCGCCTTCGCGGTCAGGGTCAGCAGCAAGATAAACGGCATCCGCCTCTTTGGCGGCTTTCTTGAGCTCGGCTACGATCTTCTTGTTGTTTCGTTTCCGCGTGTCCGGAATAACCTCGTACGTGGGCTTAAAGTCGTGCTCAATATCGACACCCAGTCCCTTTGAAGGCAGATCTTTAATGTGTCCGATCGAAGCCTTGACCAGATAGTCCTTTCCCAAATACTTATTGATTGTCTTTGCCTTTGCGGGCGACTCAACGATAACCAGATTCTTAGCCATTCGATCCATTTCCGATTGCCGATTGCCGATTGCCACTCCATTGCCAATTGCCGATTTCCGATTGCCGATTGGCGTGTGGCGTCTCTTGATTATTACTGATTCTACTGTTTCCAATCGTCATAACTGCCGATCCGATTCATTTCCAATTGCCGATCCGATTCATTTCCAATTGCCAATTGCCGATTGGCGTCCAGCGTTTCCTGATTCTCAATACTGCCCAACTTACCCATTTACTCAAATGCCCCGATGAAGTCCAATCGGCAATCGCCAATCGGCAATCTAAAATGTTCTACATTCTTCTCACAAAGCATTTTCCTGGCAGCGCTCGAACCAACTCGCGCATTTCCAGGGCAAGTAACGCCGCCGTCAAATCCGGAATTGGCAACCGGCTTTTGTCCAGCAGGGCATCGATGTGCGCCGGATCGTCCGCAGTCAGCAAGCTCAAGACCTCAGTCTCGGTTCCGGAAAGCCCCTCGGGCAAGAAGGCCAGCTTCTCGGGTAACGACTTCTCGCGATTTTTTTCCCCGAAGGGTGGCGGCAAAAGTCTGGCGGCAATCTGCGGCGGCAACTCCGTCGCTACATCCTGCCATTGCTGCACCAGCTTTGCTCCGGCGCCCTTGATCAGATAGTTCGTACCAAACGAATTACGAGAAGTAATGTTCCCAGGTATCGCAAACACCTCTCGATTCTGTTCAATTGCCAGCCGTGCCGTTATCAAGGAACCAGAATTCTCAGCCGCCTCGACAACCACTGTTCCCAGGCTCAGTCCGCTAATGATGCGGTTTCGATAAGGAAAGTTTTCCGATACGGGAGGCGTGCCCAGAGGAAACTGTGTGACCATCGCGCCACCGCTATGCAAAATATCGGTCGCTAACTTTCCGTGATCGCGGGGATAACACCGGTCGATTCCAGTGCCCAGGACCGCTACTGTGCGCCCTCCCGCCTCGAGCGCCCCCCTATGCGCCGCGGCATCAATTCCTCGGGCAAACCCGGAAACAATGGTCACACCCCTTTGTGCCAGATCACGAGCCAGCATTAACGCAGCGTTCTGACCGTACGTCGAACTCTTGCGCGAGCCCACGATTGCCACGCAGGGACGCTCCAGGCATTCGCTCCAGGCTCCTTTTACGTAGATCACTATGGGCGGGTCATAAATCTCCCGCAGGAGCGCTGGATAGGTGCCATCGTCAAGGATCAGCAAATCTCCGCCGAGCTTTCGCACGTGGCCAATTTCAGCTTCGGCTTTGCCCTTCAGCTCGCGCCCGATAATGATGTCGACAGCTTCCGGCAACAAGCGCAACGGCTCGAGCTCCGCTCGCGTCGCGCCATAGACGGCTTCCGCAGACCCAAAGCGTTCCAGCAGCCTCGCGGCGGCGCGCGGTCCGACACCAGGCGTCATGTTCAACTCAACCCAGTCGCTAATCATGTGAGGATTTTCCTTTTCGAGGCCGTGCGTTAACGGTCGTTATTTGAAAGAACTGTGAGCTATTGCTCTAACTCTTCAATCCCAAATTCTAAATTCGCAATTCTAAATTCCTTCTGGCGGAGGCGTGTAGGAATCGAACCTACCTGAGCCTGTTCTCACAGTCTCACTAACGGTTTTGAAGACCGCGCCGTTCACCAGAACAGATTCGCCTCCGTAGGTGGGGCATTCCTTGCTGACTCCTGCGAATCAGGCCACGCCTTGTGTCTGACGGCCACGCATTTTTTATCTGACACCCTATCAAAGAACGTATCAAACAACCTCAGCGACGACCTTTAACCACGGTTCAGCGCTTGTTACATGGTCTGTCACTGAAGGCTGAAACCCTACGCGCCGTCAGCCTTGACTGTCAAGCCAATGCCGTTTGGCACCTGTATGCGCAGTTGGCTAAATATAACTGCCGGTAGCTAATAAGGTGCTTCGGTTGTCACCTGGGGTCGATTGAGGGGGTTGAAGCTTGAAGCCAAGCTCGGGCGGACCTGCACCCTCGCTTGACGGTCATCATAAACGGAGGCTATTCTCTTACTCGAACGAACGTTCGAACGGCACGAAACGCAACCACCCGCGCGAGAGGGATGATGATTAATTTTCAAACGTCGCCGGCACAATACAAGCATTGGAAGCTAAGCACCGATGGGACTGTGGCTACGCTTTCGATGGACGTACAGGAAGACCTGACACTCGGCGAAGGGTACAAGCTAAAGCTGAACTCTTATGACCTGGGGGTCGACATCGAACTGGCTGATGCTATCCAGCGGCTTCGCTTTGAACACCCTGATGTTCGCGTAGTGGTGTTGACAAGTCTCAAGCCCCGGATCTTTTGCGCCGGCGCCAATATCTACATGCTGGGCACCTCGTCACACGCATTCAAAGTTAACTTTTGCAAATTCACCAATGAAACTCGCTGCGCAATTGAAGACGACTCGCAGCATTCGGGACGCCGTTATCTTGCGGCCCTGAACGGAACGGCGTCGGGTGGCGGGTATGAACTGGCCATCGCCTGTGACGAGATCTATCTCGTCGATGATGGCAACTCCGCGGTTTCCCTTCCCGAAGTTCCTCTGCTCGGAGTGTTGCCAGGCACTGGCGGTTTAACGAGGCTGGTCGATAAGAGAAAGGTGCGCCGTGATCGCGCCGATGTTTTCTCCACGCTCGCGGAAGGGCTGAAGGGGAAGCGCGCAAAAGAGTGGGGTTTGATTGATGCTACTTTTGCGACCAGCAAGTTTCAGGAAAGCGTGCAGGCACGGGTTCGAGACCTAATCACACCGAATTCGAGCGCTACTGGACCATCACAGCCTAACGGTATCAAACTCAACCCACTGGGGGTGCGAGACACCAGAGACGTGCGCGAATACAAGTACATAAAGGTGAGCTTAAATCGAGAAAAGCGGTATGCGGATTTGACTGTTCGCGGACCGGAAGCAGATCTGCCCACCGAACCACAGCAGATCTTGAAGCTGGGAGACAGCTACTGGCCGTTGCAAGCGTATCGCGAACTGGATAACGCGTTGCTCCATTTGCGTGTGAACGAACCGGAGATTGGTCTTGTTTGTTTGCGGACAGAGGGCAACCCCGATCGCGTTTTGGCTCTCGATAAAGTATTGGCAGCCAACCGTGACCATTGGCTCGTTCGCGAGATTATTCTGCATATGGCTCGGGTCTTTCGCCGGTTGGATCTGACGGCCAAGAGCTTCTTCGCGATCGTCCAGCCCGGCAGTTGCTTCGCAGGTAATTTGTTGGAACTGATGCTCGCGGCTGATCGCACTTACATGCTTAATAACCCCGATGCACAGGCTTCAGTGAGCATTTCGACGTTGAATGACGGGGCTTTTCCGATGAGCAACGGTTTGACTCGTCTTCAGTCGCGCTTTCTTGCCGAGCCTGACAAAGTGGATGAGATTTTGTCTCATGAGGATCCGTTTGATACGGAACAAGCGGAAGAGACGGGGCTGATAACTTTCGCGCCTGATGAGTTGGATTGGGAGGATGAAATCCGTGTCGCTATTGAAGAGCGAACATCCCTGTCGCCGGATGCGCTCACAGGCATGGAGGCGTCGTTAAGATTTGCGGGCCCTGAGACGATGGACACAAAGATTTATGGACGACTGACTGCCTGGCAGAACTGGATCTTTCAACGGCCAAATGCAGTAGGCGAGCGCGGCGCCCTGACAAACTATGGTAAGCCTACCCAGGCACAGTTCGATTTCAAACGAACTTAGGAAAGTCATGGATTTATACGCAAACATTCCCAACAACGTGAACCTGGCGCAGGACAAACGACTGCAACGTGCACTGGAAAAGTGGTTACCGAACTACCTCGACTGGTGGCGCGAGATGGGACCCGACGGTTTTCAGGAGAAAGAGGTCTGGCTCCGCACGGCAGTTGACGTCGGCTCAGAGGGTTGGGCCCACTTCGATTATGTGAAGATGCCGGATTACCGCTGGGGCATTTTTCTCGAGCCGGCCCAGCCGAATGCAAAGGTAGGATTTGGGGACAACTACGGACAACCGGCCTACCAGGAAGTGCCGGGAGAATTCCGCAATGCCTTGCGACGGATCATCGTGACGCAGGGCGACACCGAACCGGCCTCGGTTGAACAACAGCGTCAGTTAGGCAAGACCTGCCCTTCTCTGTACGACTTGCGAAATCTTTTCCAGGTTAATGTCGAAGAAGGACGACACCTCTGGGCTATGGTTTATCTGCTGCACGGGTTTTTTGGACGCGATGGACGAGATGAAGCCGACGCGTTATTGGAACGTCGCAGTGGTAATCCTGACAAGCCTCGTATACTCGAAGCTTTCAACCAGCCTTGTGACGACTGGCTCAACTTCTTTGCCTTTACGATGTTTACCGACCGGGATGGAAAGTATCAATTATCGGCCCTGGCCGAATCCGGGTTTGAGCCTTTAGCTCGCACGTGCAAGTTCATGCTCACCGAAGAAGCCCACCACATGTTTGTCGGGGACACGGGTCTGGGCCGAGTGGTGAAACGCACGGCACAGCTAATGAAGGAAGGTGACCCGCGCACGCTTGGCGGCATTCCGCTCGATATTATTCAAAGGTACATCAACTTCTGGTTCAGCTATTCGTTGGATCTTTTTGGCGGCGAGATCAGTTCCAACTCTGCGGACTTTTTCGCCGCCGGACTAAAGGGCCGCTACAAAGAGCAGGACCAATACAGCGAGCACACCGCCACAAGTGAAATCTTCACGTTGATGGTAGTCGAGGATAGCCGGCTCAAGCCTCGAGAGATTCCTCTGCGTAATGCTCTGAACGAGGTCCTGCGCCAGGAATACATAAAAGACTGTGAGAAGGGGCTGGCGCGCTGGAACAAGATCTTGGCCGAAGAGGGCTTGAGCGAGCGTTTGGCTCTACCCAATTCGCGCTTTCATCGCCACGTCGGCGAATACGCAAATCATACCTTCGACGTTGCCGGAAACCTGATCAGCGCTGAAGAGTTTGAGGCGCGCCGAATCGAATGGCTTCCGACCATGGCAGATCGTGAGTACGTTCGCAGCTTGATGCACGCGGTTACTGAGCCCGGCAAGATTGCTAATTGGATCGCGCAGCCGTCCACCGGAATCAAGGGCAAGCCGTTCGAGTTCGAGTATGTGCGCCTTTAGAATTGCGGATTGCGAATTGCGAATTTGGAAATGCGATTCCTTCAAGAGGCACTTCTTCTTCGCGGTACTTTGCGTTTGAACTTAGCGCTCTTTGCGTTTTACTTTCTTGATTCAATTGGTACCTCTAAGGCAAAGAAGACTTAAACGCAAAGGACGACAAAGGTTTTCGCAAAGGAACGCAAAGTATATACGACATGAGAGAAATTGCGCGAGATTCATCAGCGAAAAATTCGCAATTCGCAATTCGCGATTCGCAATCTCTCTCGTCTCGCTACGACCAGAAACTCGAGTTTATCCTGCGTACTGCGTCCCGGATCTTTGCGGATAAGGGTTATCACTCCACGACGATGCGCGATATTTCCCGAGCCACGCGCGTCAGCCTGGCCGGTCTGTATCATTACTGCGAGTCGAAAGAAGAGTTGCTTTTCCTGATTCAGGACAATTGCTTCGGTCACGTACTCAATCGACTGGAAAAGCGCTTGCAAGAGGTTGACGACCCAGCGTCGAAGTTGCGCGTGTTCATCGAGAACCATCTTTCCTTCTTTGCCGCCAACATGGCGGAGATGAAAGTACTCTCGCACGAAGGCGAGTCATTGGTGGGTCAAAAGTATGAGCATGTAGCGAATAAGAAAAAGGAATACACGCATCGACTGCGACAGATTCTCACCGAATTGCAACGGCAGAGTAACGGAAGACAAAAGGTCGATTTGACGGTAGCTACGTATGCGCTCTTTGGGATGCTTAATTGGATCTATAACTGGTACGACCCGAAGGGAAAGCTCAAAGTCGGCGACCTGGCGCAAAACGTAACTCGTCTCTTTCTTGGTGGATTTCCAGCAGGAAGTTTTCCCGCTCAGCTGAATTCCGATCGTGGCTCGCGCAGTTCGGAAAACATGAGTGTTTGGCGAGCTGGATTCCCGCAGAAACCTTAATCTGATCTGGGCGCCGATAGAATGGAATGAGCCCCAAGTTCCTGAAAGGCAGGCTGAAGCATGTCTCCTTATGAGACCTATGGCGAGCGGGTCGCCGGTGTTTACGATGACTGGTATGGCGATTATGACCCGGACAGCATCAATGTCCTCGCCGAGCTGGCCGGCGGTGGACGCGCTTTGGAGTTAGGGATTGGCACGGGTCGTCTGGCTCTGCCGCTGGTTGCCAGGAACGTCGTCGTGCATGGAGTGGATGCGTCGACGTCAATGGTCTCTCGTCTGCGTGCAAAGCCCGGCGGCGATCGGATCCCGGTCACTCCGGGAAACTTTGCTGACGTTGCGGTCGACGGCGAATTCATCCTCATCTATATTGTTTTCAACACGTTCTTTGCTTTGACATCACAGGCCGAGCAGGTGCGCTGCTTTCGCAACGTGGCCGGACATTTGAGTCCCGGTGGTTGTTTCCTGATTGAGGCTTTTGTACCTGATCTCAGGCGTTTCAACGGTGGCCAGGTGAATTGGGCCACAAAGGTGACGGAAGAGCTCGTCGAGTTGGACGTCGGCCAGCACGACGCTGCAAGCCAGCATGTAACCAGTCAGAAAGTAGTATTGACTGAAGGCGGTGTGCGCTTGTATCCGATTCAGATTCGTTACGCGTGGCCATCGGAAATCGATCTCATGGCTCAACTTGCAGGCTTGCGTCTCCGCGAGCGCTGGAGTAACTGGCAACGCGAACCGTTTACTTCGGAGAGTCAAAAACACATTTCGATTTATGAGGCCGCGCGTTAGAAATAGGAAATCAGGCGAAAGACATGGATCCACGAGAACCCACGAAATCAGACGGGACGAACACGACAAACGACTCACCAGAAGAGGTAGGACAGTCCTTCAGCGTTACCGAAATGACGAGGAATCTTGTTCAATATGATGTGCAGGACGCCATTGCCTTTTTTACTCTTAACGATCCGCCTGCCAACACCTACAGCTTCGAAATGATGCAAGACCTTGATTGGGCGATCCTTGCGGCTCGAATGGACGAAGAGGTCCAGGTCATTGTGATCACTGGAGCCGGGGAAAAATTCTTTTGCGCCGGCGCAAATATCAACATGCTCGCCAAGGCCACCCCTGTTTATAAATACTATTTCTGTCTGCACGCGAACGAGACGTTATCGCGTCTCGAGCAAACGCCGAAGCTGGTGATCGCGGCGATTAACGGGCATTGTGTCGGAGGCGGACTCGAGGTAGCGCTGGCGGCCGACATTCGCGTTGCTCGGCGAGGTGCAGGCAAGATGGGGCTGCCGGAAGTATCACTGGGTGTTTTGCCGGGCACCGGCGGTACCCAGAGGCTCGCGAGGATCGTCGGTTCGTCACGGGCAATTGAACTCATGGCCACGGGCGCCCTGTTTGATTTTGAACATGGACTCGAATTGGGAATCCTCAACCAGATCTTTGAAGCAAAGGATACAGAGGAGTTCAAGCGGCAGGTAGTCGACTACGCGCGCAAGTTTACAACCCCGGACAGAGCATCAAACGCCGTTGGTCGAATCAAGCGCAGCGTTCAATCAGGGGCAGAGCTGCCGCTCGAATACGGTCTGGCGCTTGAACGCGAACTGCAACAACAACTCTTTCAATCAGAAGATGCCCGCGAAGGGATCGATGCTTATGTCAATAAACGCAAGCCCCACTTCAAGGGAAAGTAGATGGAATTTAGAAATTAGAATTTAGAATTTTGAATTTAGTTAGAGGGGTTAATCGGATTCCTGGCACCGTGATAAGCAATGAGCCTAACGCGAATTCAACGTGGAAGTGCAATCCACGATATGAGAATTTCTAAATTCTAATTTCTAAATTCTAAATTTCTTATGTACGAACATATCGACATCACTGAAGACAACAATATCGTCACCATCACGTTGAACCGGCCTGAAAAACTCAACGCATTGGTGGGTCATATGCGCCGCGATCTTGCTGAGGCGCTCGAAGAAGCCGGCAGCGATTACAGTGTGCGGGTGGTGATCATCACGGGCGCGGGACGTGGGTTTTGTGCCGGCGGCGATGTGCCTTACATGGCGGAACTGATCGAGCGCAAGGATACCGAAGAGTTTAGCCGTTTACTGGGCTCAGCTCGACGCGTCATCGGCGCGATTCGCCACATGACAAAACCTGTTATTGCCTCGGTGAATGGACCAGCGTCAGGAGCGGGGTTCAATCTTGCTTTGGCCTGCGATTTACGGATCGCCTCGTCGGCTGCAAGTTTCAGCCAATCATTTGCCAAGGTCGGCTTGCATCCTGATTGGGGTGGTACCTACTTCCTGCCGCGCATGGTGACCACTAATAAGGCCTGCGAGATGTTTTTTCTCGGCGATGCGATCAGCGCGGACGAGGCTTTGCATCTGGGCATAGTCAATCGCGTGGTTAAGCCGGAGGAACTCGAGACGGCCACGCGTGATCTCGCAGAACGACTGCGCGACGCCCCGCCCCTCGCAGTCGCCGCTGCCAAGCAAGCCGTCTACATGAGCCATGCATCAGAATTGGAAGAGATGCTGCGTTATGAAACCGAAGCGCAACTGCGCTGTTTTCAATCTCAGGATTGCCACGAAGGTATTCGGGCATATCTTGAGAAGCGACCGCCGAAGTTTAAGGGTCATTGATCGTAACTCATGAGACTGAACAACAAAGTCGCGCTAATTACCGGCGGTGGCCGCGGGATCGGGCGGGCCATTGCGATCACGTTTGCCCGGGAAGGAGCGCGAGTGGCCGTCTCAGCCCGCACCAGGCAACAGGTCGAAGAGGTCGCGGCAGAAATTACGCGTGAATCGGGCGCAGAATCTCACGCTGTAGTTTGCGATGTCTCAGATGCTGCGAGCGTGCAAGAGATGTTTGCCAGCGTGGCTGAAGCGTTTCAGCGCGGCCCGGACATTATGGTGAACAATGCCGGCGTCGCCGAAAGCGCCCCGATCACCAGAACCGACGACGAGCTGTGGCAACGTCACCTGGCGATAAACCTCAGTGGTACTTTTTACTGCATGCGAGCGGCACTGCCGAATATGCTTGCACGTGGCTGGGGTCGAGTGATCAATATCGCTTCCATTGCCGGCAAAACAGGCGCTCCATACATTGCCGCCTATTCAGCGTCAAAACATGGCGTGCTTGGATTGACTCGTTCAGTGGCGCTGGAAGTCGGAGCGAAGGGGATAACTGTTAATGCAATCTGTCCCGGCTATGTTGATACCGACATGACAACTCGGGGAATTGAAAACATAACCGCCAAGACGGGTCGACCTGCGGCTGAAGCGCTTGAAGCAATTAAGCAGATGAGCTCACAAAAGCGGCTGATTACCGCGGAGGAGGTTGCGGCGCTGGCCCTATTGCTGGCTAGCGACGAAGGTCGCGGTATCAACGGACAGGCGATTAACATCGATGGCGGAACTGTCCTGTTCTAGTTTAGACATCCGATTGCGGCGACGTTTCGTGTGATGGGCGTGGATCATGTCTTAGGTTTTTGGTTGCGGCCCTGCTGCGCTATGTAATCTGTGGATAATTCTCTATTAGCCTGGCCCCAGAGTTCATAAATCAACCTGATAGGCAGACCCACGATATTGAAATAATCGCCCTGGATTTCGTCAATAAACGGCGCCGCTTTGCCCTGGATGCCGTAGCCCCCAGCCTTCCCCATCGGTTCACTCGTTGAGACGTACCAGTCGATTTCTTCGGCGGATAAATCCGCAAAGTGCACTCGAGTTGTTTCGTAATCAACGATCGTCGTGGGGTTCGGACCGAGGCGAACCAGCGCCACTCCGGTTATCACTTCGTGCCATTCTCCGCTGAGGAGCCTGAGCATCCGCCGGGCGTCGTCGTGGTCGCGTGGCTGACCAAGGATCTCACCGCCAATCACGACCGTTGTATCGGCTCCGAGAACGAGCCGCCCGCGCGATTTCTCCGCCACGGCTTGGGCTTTCGTTTCCGCCAACCGCCTCACATAATCGACAGCATCCTCGTCGCTGTTAAGGCTTTCATCAATGTCCGCTGCTATAGCCTCGAACTGCCACCCTACGGCTCGCAGGAGTTCAGCACGCCGCGGACTGCGCGAGGCCAGGACAAGTGATTCGCCTGTGGTTGTATGGTTAATCAAGGGCTCTCCTTCTTGGCGCTCTCAAAGATTCTTCGCTACACTGAGGGAAATTGCTAACTCGGAATTTGGAGACGTGCGGTTTTGGCATTTGGAATGTTGAATTGTTTGATAACGGATTTTGGTTCGTGTTATTTCGTGGATCATGTGTTCACAGGATAAAGTGTGGTCCACGAAAACACACGAAAATTCGAAATTCGCAATCCCAAATCCGAAATTCCTTTCATGGAACAGCTAATCAAAACTCTCCCGACAATCCTCCGTGCAGGCGGCTATTCTACAGAAGTTGTCGAAGCGGCGGCGATAGCGGCATGGAAACATCTGGCTGGTGATAACTTAAGCAATCAAGCGGTCGCCACGAAGTTAACCGGCAAAACTCTTGTGATAGCGATCGCGGACGCGATCTGGCAGAAACAACTCCAGTCCATCGCCGGGCAATTGCTGTTTCGCCTGAACTCGGCTCTTGGTCAACCATTGATTAGCAGGCTTGAGTTTTACATTGATCCGGAGTTTGCAGCCAGGTCTAGTCAGCAATCAGTAACAAGAGAAGTTCCCGCGACTGCTGAGAACGAAGTGTCTCTGGAACTGTGGTCGGCCGCAAATGCCATCCAGGACAAACAGCTGCGCAAGGTTTTTCTTGCCGCCGCCACCAGCAACCTTCGCAGACGAGAGCAGCAAGGCTGAGGTTTCATCCACCAACTTCCCGAGACTGTTTGATAACTGGATCGTAATGAATGAGGATCGGAGCGTAATGAGGTCAGTACCGAAACGCGGTAGTGTCGGGTCGAGTCATTGCCGATTGTCGATTGCTGATTGCCGATTGATAAGCAACCAAACAAGCAATTGGAAATCGGCAATTGGAAATCGGCAATGACTCGACCCGACGCGTTTCGGTACTGACCTTGTTCCCCTGGAGTTTACTTTTGACACAGTAAGTCATGAATCTTGATTCGCCACCGCGAATGAAAATAGAACGTCATGGTCAATTTGAGCTGATTCGGAATTCTATTTTCATAAGAGTCTCTTCCCGTGGGTGGGATTTCGACTTTTTGTGCAAAGCCTTCATCGACCACAAAGCTAAGATTGACAAGCCATGCCAATAACTAAAGCGGACATCGAGAAAGTGGCGCAACTGGCGCATCTGGAAATTGGAGCAGAGGAACTGGAAATATTCGGCCCGCAGATTGCCGACATCGTAAGTTATGTCGAGCAGTTGAACGCTCTGGACACCACCAACGTAGAACCGGCGCTGGGTGGATTAACTCCGGAAGGCGAACGAACTGATTCTGCGCGCAGTGACGCGGTTCAGCCTTCGTTGGGCCAGGAGACCGCTCTTGCGGAGGCCCCCGATGCAGCGGCGGGCCATTTTCGGGTACCTAAGGTGCTTTAACTCGATCCGACATTGAGGGATATGGGTAATATTGAGGAACTGAAGCGACGCCTAAACGCCGGTGAAACAACCGCTCGCGCTCTGGTTGGGGTGTCACTCAATTCCGCCCAGGAGCTAAACGATACGCTGAATGCTTTCCTTGATCTTGATCGGACTGGTGCGCTGACGCGGGCGGATACTTTGGATGAGCGTATAAGGGCGAAGGGCGATATTGGTCAGCTCGCGGGAATTCCGCTGGCGATCAAGGACAACATCTGCGTGCGGGGGCTACAAACCTCTTGTGGCTCGCGTATCCTCGGCGACTACCATCCACCTTATAACGCGACGGTTATCGAACGTCTCCTGGGCGCAGGGGCAATCATTATCGGTAAGACGAACTGCGACGAGTTTGCGATGGGCTCGTCAAACGAGAACTCCGCCTTTGGACCAGTGCGAAATCCCTGGGACACTTCGCGCGTACCCGGGGGGTCGTCAGGAGGTTCGGCAGCGGCTGTTGCTGCCGGTATCGTTCCGGCGGCGTTGGGGTCTGACACGGGTGGCTCAGTACGGCAACCGGCTTCATTGTGCGGCGTCGTCGGACTTAAACCTACCTACGGACGCAACTCCCGTTACGGGTTAGTTGCCTTTGCCTCGTCGCTCGATCAGGTGGGCATTTTTGCGCGTAAAGCAGCAGATGTGGCCTCCGTACTTTCTGTCGTAGCAGGTCGGGATCCCTGCGATGCCACGTCGGCTGATGTCCCGGTGCCGGATTATCAGGCTGCGCTGACGGAAGAGATTCGCGGCTTAAGGATTGGTTTCCCGCGTGCGCTTTTTGGCAAGGGTCTTGATGCGGAGGTTGCTGCTGCCGTCGAGCGCGCAGTTGATGATTATAGAGAGCTCGGCGCCGAAATTGTTGAGGTTGAACTGCCTCACGCGCAATATGCCATCGCCGTCTACTACATCATTGCCACGGCCGAGGCTTCGTCTAATCTGGCCCGATTTGATGGTGTGCGCTATGGCTTTCGCGCGGAAGAGGCTCCGGAACTGCGACAGATGTATCGTAAGACACGGGAGGAAGGATTCGGACCGGAGGTAAAACGCCGCATTATGTTGGGCACATACGTGCTTTCGGCCGGGTATTATGATGCGTACTATAGGAAAGCGCAACAAGTCCGAACACTAATCAAACAAGATTTTCAAAATGCTTTCGCGCTCTGTGACGCGATCATCACTCCTACTTCACCGACTCCCGCGTTTTCGATCGGCGAGAAAGTCGACGACCCTCTGGCGATGTATCTGAATGATATCTACACGGTCACCGCAAACCTGGCGGGAGTGCCGGGACTGAGCGTACCCTGCGGACTGTCTTCAAACCGCTTGCCGATCGGAATGCAGTTACTGGGTCCATACTGGTCTGAACCGGTTCTGCTGAAACTCGCGCACGCTTACGAACAGATTCGACCCTTCAATGAACACCCGCCTGTGTTTGCCGGGAAGGTCGCCAACGAGGCACGAATCATTTGACATTCGTCATTTGACGTTTGTCATTTGTTCTTTTGACTTTGTGGCTTTCTAATTGTGTGCGGGGGAGGCTGCCAGTTCCGATTCATTCCTGAGCAGCTTTCCGTCATGGCTGGAAATACTCTCCGAGCCGTTTACTTTCTTGTCGGGGATCAAATCACCGGTGAAGATTTCGACGACGTTCTTGGCTGTGCCGACTACTGGTGTAACATCCAGACCCACGTGAATGGCCCCGGGTATTAAACCTTTCTTTCTGATTTCATAAGCCGCCAAACCAAGGGCGAAGATCGACCCAATAACGGGAACGGGTTTAATAAGTCTTTTAACCAGCCCCCAACCACCTGCCCTGACGATTCGCCTTTTTACGCCCATTTGGCCCAATCCCCTTTTCTGCACTCCTAAGTATCCGGCTAACACAATTTCGTTGTCCAGCGACAGACATGGGATGCTGATCATTTCGTGTCAATTCGTGGACTCTAATCGCCGTGTGCTAGCATGACTCCGCTTCAGCACCTAATTCTGCCCGTGAAATCCAGACGATGTTCGCAAAGTTCAGGCGTTTATTGTTGGCACTTCTCTGCGTCTCACTTTTAGTGGCGTCTTGCAACCGATCCGGAGGTTCAAACAAGCGCAGGCTGGTCATCTACACACCCCATGGCCAGGATTTGCTTCGAGACTTCGTCGCTCGCTACAAACTTCAGAATCCCCAGACAGACGTACAGTTCCTTGATATGGGCTCACAGGAGATCCTCACTCGCGTGCGCGCTGAACGAAATCGTCCGCAAGCCGATCTTTGGTGGGGTGCCGCCCAGACGACGTTTCAAACTGCGGCCGAAGAGAACCTGCTGGCCGCGTATCGTCCCTCATGGGCCGAGAAGGTGGCCGCCTCTGCTCGCGAACCACACGACTTGTGGTACGGGACCTATGAAACACCGGAAGTGATCGTCTACAACAATGAGGCAGTCGCAGCCGCGGATGCGCCTCACGATTGGGATGATGTTTTGGATCCAAAATGGCGGGACAAGGTCCTGATTCGCAATCCCAATCCGTCAGACACGATGCGGGCCATCTTTGGAGGAATGATCTGGCGCTTTTACAAAGACACCGGATCACCTGAGAAGGGTTATGATTGGCTGCGACGGCTGGATGCGAACGTGCATGAGTACACGGCCGACGGGACGCTGCTGATGCAAAAGATTGCTCGTCGCGAAGGCTTGATCACCTTGTGGGATTTGCCGGATGTGCGAATCTATCAGGAAAAGAAACTGCCGCTGTCTTATGTGCTGCCCGCGAGCGGGACTCTCGTTATCACCGATGGCATTGCGATTATTCGCGGAGCGCAAAATGAAGCTGAGGCTCGTCAGTTTTACGAGTTCGTAACAACCTCCGAGAGCCTTGTCCACGCCGCAAAGAACTACTACCGGATCCCGGTGCGTTTAGATGTGGACCGCTCGCAATTGCCCGAATGGATGAATCAACCAATGTCGCGGCTGCCGCTCGATTGGGACGTGCTTAGAAAACAAAGTGGGGAGTGGATGCGCTACTGGGACACGGAGATCCGAGGGAGAGGAAAGTGATATGAGCAATAGCAACGGTCGAAGGGGCAGAAAACCTCATTTATCATTTGGCATTTGCCATTTCTCATTTGTCATTTAGAAACTGACTCATGCCTTTACTGTCGCTGAAGAATATATCCAAGCGCTACAACACGACGCAGGCCGTGGCCGAGGTTTCTTTGGGTGTTGAGCGCGGCGAGTTCTTTGGATTGCTTGGACCATCCGGCTGCGGCAAGACAACTACTCTCCGGATGATCGCGGGACTGGAAAAGCCTGACACCGGTTCCATCGCCTTCGATGCCACGGAGATTACGAACCAGCCGGCCGAACGGCGCGGCTTCGGCATGGTTTTCCAGAACTACGCGCTGTTCCCTCACCTGAATGTTTTTGAAAACGTCGCGTTCGGATTGCGCGCACGCCATATGCCGTCCGGAGAAATCGGCGACCGCGTAACCAGCGCCCTGGGTCTGGTGCAACTTCCCGGCTACGAAAAACGACGAGTTGACGAGCTCTCCGGCGGACAACAACAACGAGTCGCAATTGCGCGCGCCATCGCCATCGAACCTGCTCTCCTGCTCTTCGACGAGCCGCTTTCAAATCTTGATGTTGCCTTGCGGGAGGAAACACGGAGCGAACTTCGTGAACTAGTCACGCGGCTTGGACTGACGGCGGTTTATGTAACTCATGATCAGGAAGAGGCCTTCGCCTTATGCGATCGTATTGCTGTAATGGTGGGCGGGCGAATCCTTCAAACCGACAAACCTCGCGACTTATACCAGCAGCCGGCACAGGTTTCGGTGGCCCGGTTTCTGGGCCGAAACAATTTGATCGAAGTGGTGCGCTTAAGTTCGAGCAAATCGAGCCGGGCAGAGTTTAGGACGATCCAGGGCGGACACACGTTGCGCTTGCCCGTTCGTCACGATGACCTGTCGCCCATGAACAAGCCCTGCTTTCTCTCTATTCGTCCTGAGCACGTGCTGATTAACGAGGAAAAGGTACGTGGCAACGCGGGCCTCGTGCCGGCTGCCGCGCCTGAAAACACACTGCCAGCACGCATTCGCGACATCAACTTTGCCGGCGCCACTTCAAGTATCAAGCTGAATGCTAACGGGCTTTCACTCGAAGCACTGGTCCTTCAACCTGACGGATTGACGGTGGGCAGTGATTGCCTGCTTACTCTGCCCGCCGACAAAATCCTGCTGCTCAGGAATGATAAATGATTGGAGCGCGCGCTATTCGAGATGAAGGCAAAATGAGGGATGGTGGATTCAAGTTGAAGTGCAAGATGTCTCTCATTCACACCGTCGCTTTAGCCCGGTGTTATGGTGTCCGGCTGATCCCAAAACCGTTTTAACGGTTTATGGTGAGATTGACACGAAAACCGTTGAAACGGTTCTAGTCTTTTAAGATTGCTTTGACACCGGGCTAAAGCCGCGGTGTGAACGAGAAAAATTCAACAGAAACTGATTTCATCGCTTGTTGCATTTCGAAGTTGAATTCGCGGATGATAAATGAGAAATGGAAAACGGAAAATGGAAAATCGAGTCGGTCGCCATTTGCAAGGTTTTCACCCCGTTTTATTCTCCTTCTCCTAACCCTGGTGGTTCTCCTCTACGGAGTTATCTATCCAAATCTTCATCTGATTCTAACTTCGTTTGATCGCAACGGCGCATGGTCGCTGCAAAACTATTCCGAAGCGCTCACCCAAAGTACGGTAACCGAAGCCATTCTCAACAGTGTCGCACTTTCACTGGCGACAGTGTTCTTTTGCGCTTTGGTTGGAGTGCCGCTGGCATTTGTGTTCGAACGCTATGCCTTTCCCGGACGACGGCTGTTTGCAGCCCTCGCTGCTCTTCCGCTGGTGCTCCCCCCGCTCGTAGGGACGGTCGCATTCGTTTTCCTTTGCGGAGAGTCGGGAATCCTCTCTCGAGCCGTTCAAACGCTTCTCGGTCTTGGCAGTCCACCATGGACACTGCGCGGATGGTCCGCGCTTTTGCTTTTTCATACTTACACGATGTATCCGTTTTTTTACGTGCTAACTGGGGCAGGGTTGCGCCGCATCGATGCCGGGTTGGCGGAAGCAGCGCTCGGGTTGGGCGCCACACCGTCTCGAGTTCTGTTCCGCGTACTCCTGCCGCAACTCACTCCTTCTTTGATCGCCGCAGCGTTACTGACATTTATGACCTCAATGGCCTCTTTTAGTGCCCCGCTTCTTTTTGGTGGAAACGTCCGGGTGCTGACCCTGGAAATCTTCACCGCCCGCCAGCGCGGAGACATCACGATGGCCGTTACAGAAACAGTGATTTTGGCTGTCATATCTCTGAGTGCGCTCTTGATTTTTCAGCGTTACGAAGGTACTCGAAGATTCGTTGCCGCCGCCATGAAAGGCGCGCCCCAGCGGCGCCGGCCAATTACCGATGGCCGCGCTCGCGTCCTGGCGATGTTGTCCGGCGCTACCTTCTCGCTGGTGCTGGCGTTACCTGTATTAACGCTGCTGCTGGTTAGTCTGGCGCAGGATGGGCTATGGACAACACAAACACTGCCGCCGGCCTACACTCTCGCAAACTATCGCGGCTTGTTCACAAACAGCCAATCCATCGAGGTCTTCCTGAATAGTCTTTCTATGTCGGCTATTGCGGCCGTAGCGGCGCTTGTATGGGGCTTTTGCGCCGCCATGCTCGTCACAAAAGGGCGACAGCAGGTGTGGAAGCGGTTTGTTTCTTTGCTTATCCTGGTGCCGTGGGCGCTCCCCGGCACGGTCGTCGCGGTCGCCATCGCCGAAGCTTATGGAAGACCGAGCGCACTCCTGGGATCATTCATACTTGTCGGCACGTTCTGGATTCTCCCCGTAGTTTATTTTCTCAGGTTCATGCCGCTGGTAGTCCGCGCAATACAGGCGAGCCTGGAGCAACTCGATCCAGCACTGGAACAAGCCGCTGCAACGCTCGGGTCACGATGGTGGCAGCGATTTTTTCGCGTCACTCTTCCGTTGGTGCTGCCCGGCGCTGTGGCTGGAACCCTGCTGGCATTTATCATCGCGCTGGGTGAATATGTCGCTTCGGTCCTGGTTTTTGTGCCGGCTAACCGTCCGATTTCGATCGCCATCGCATCGGAACTGCGTGATTTCAGGCTCGGTACAGCTGCAGCTTACGGCGTAGTGCTCATCGGCATCATTGCTGTGACGATGATTGCGGCGACAAAACTGGAACGCCTAAGATCCTAATAACAGATGCGACAAAACGAAACCAAATGGTAAATCATAATAAGTTTAATCTTCGCACTACACTTGCTCCGGTTCTGGCAATATGCCTTGTCTTAACGGTTTCGTTGCCGATTTGGTCACTGGCTGAGGAACCGGCGCAAGCCAGCAGTGGCGCTGCACGGTCTGACCGCTTCAATGCCTTCCGCCGCGCCGAGGCGCGGCCAGGGAATGCGGCCTCTACAACGTCAATCGATCGCGCCGAGTTGCATCAGGCTTTGCTCGATCTCAGCAACCCCTGGACTGTGATGTGTGTGGCCGCTCACCCGGACGACGAAGATGGAACCACCCTGACGATGTTGCGTCGAAAATACGGGGTGCACACCGTCAGCCTCTTTTCGACATATGGAGAGGGGGGCCAGAACGCGGTCGGTCCTGAGCTCTATCAGGAGCTCGGTGTGATTCGAGCGCGCGAAACCATGGCCGCCGCCGAGATCCAGGGCTCCGAGCCTTACTTTCTTGGTCTACCCGACTTTGGCTTTACAAAATCCGCCGAGGAAACGTTCCGCATCTGGGGCGAGAAGGAAGCACTCAGACGCATGGTACTGAAGATCCGCGAATTGCGCCCGGACGTGATCATCACCAACCACGATACGGTCAGTGGGCATGGTCAGCATCAAGCCACCGGTCGTCTGCTGTTGCAAGCCTTTGATGCGGCGGCGGATCC
Organism: Pyrinomonadaceae bacterium; assembly: GCA_035644135.1. Lineage (GTDB taxonomy): Bacteria > Acidobacteriota > Blastocatellia > Pyrinomonadales > Pyrinomonadaceae > PSRF01. The sequence continues at coordinate 2,373 of DASQPD010000008.1, read as the reverse complement.
CAACAGCTTTCCCGAACAGCTCAAGAGCGTGAGCGTCTGGCAACCGCAGCGTTTGTTCGTGCGCTTCGGTTTTGAAAGCAGTCCGGTAACCAAGGCCCTCGAGCAAGAGGCAGAGAAAGCCGGAAAAGTCGTCTCCGTAAATCCAAATGAAAAAGACCCGATACGCGACACCACATTTGCCGAGCAGGCGCTGACCGCATTACAACGCCACGCAACTCAGGGTCCCTGGCCGAAAAGTGTCGCCGAGCGTTTGCGCGCGCAAAACCGGACTGAGCTTCCGGCGATTCGCTATCGCCTGGCGCGCGAAGTTTCCGCAGCTCCGGCATTGCCACAGAATGCGACGAGTTTTCTAGCCGGTTTGCTCTTACCGCTGACAACAGGCTCAAAACTCGCACCACCGGCAATCAACGATCGCCCATTGACGGACCTTATTGATCGGCCGGCCGAGGCTCTGGTCGCCTTGATCAGAACGCGGAAGGCAGGTTTCTTCAACGCACCGGACGAAATCGCCAGGTTAGACCGACCCCGCTTTGATCGCATGAAAGCCAGGCTCGATCGGGCGCTCGCAGTCGCCAGCGGAGCTTCGATCAGTGTGACCTCGAAGGAGCCCACAATTGTGCCGGGCGTTGAGTCTCAGTTTACCGTTACGGTTAGCAACAACGGTGATACCGACATTGACGTCAAGCGGTTGACCTTCAGCGAATTGAGTGTGGCGCGGCCGGTTGATATTGCAGAAAAGCTTCCGCCGGAAACAGATACTACGGTGGCTATCAAAGCGAGAATTCCGCAAACCACAGCCGTGACCGTGCCTGCGTCCGAGCACCTTTACGACAACCGCTTTCTGGGTGAGCGCCAGACAGCGAGCGCAGAACTCGAGATCGAAGGCGCCCGATTCTCGATGAGCGGAGAAACCCATACTGAGGTCACCCCGGCAGTGGAGATTACGGACGTTTCTCCTTCGCCTTGCGTACGCACCCCCAAGACCCTGACCCGCTGCAACACCCTTAAGGTGAGATTAGCTAATCATCTGGCAACAAATTTCGAAGGACAACTCAGCCTGACTAATTCCGATCTTCATTCGCACGTCACCGGCAAGGAGTTGCGGCTTGCACCTCACGAGACCAGTGAGCTGACGATAGAAAATACATACGCCGCCTCCGCGGGACAATTGCAGTCGGAGTTCGGTCAGTCCGGCTTCGCCACGCTTTCTATCCAATCTCGCGGTCTAGTTGAAAAGGTCACTCAAAAAAAGATTTCTGCAATCTACAGCAACGCTCAGGTAGCTGAAGGCCTGCGAGTCGGTTACTTGCCGAGTTTCGATCGCACGCTGGAAAACTCGCTCGCTGCCCTTGGGTTGGAAGCCAAACAACTAACCATTGAAGATATTCAAAAGAGCGAGCTCGAAAAATACGATACTCTGATCATCGACAATCGCGGCTATCAGGCGCACCCGGAATTGATTGGCGCCAATCAACGGCTTCTGGACTTTGTGAAGGCAGGCGGCACACTGATCGTGTTTTATCACAAAGCAAATGAATGGAACCCGGATGAGAAGAGAAATCGACCGCAGCTTGCGCCTTATTCCATCATCCTTGGTGACGAACGAGTTACCGAAGAGGACGCAACGGTAAAGATTTTGAAACCGGCTCATCCGCTTTTCCGCTATCCGAATCGAATCACCACCGATGATTTCAAAAACTGGATCCAGGAACGTGGGTTGTATTACCCGAAAGAATGGGATGCTCATTTCGAGGCATTGCTCTCGACCAACGATTCCGGCGAGCCTTCCTTGAACGGCGGCTTGCTGGTCGCACAATACGGCAAGGGCCACTACATTTACACCAGCATGGTCTGGTATCGAGAGTTAATGGCCGGCGTGCCGGGAGCGTACCGGGTGTTCGCCAACATGATCAGCTATGGCTCTAACCCGGGGTCGCGGGCGTCTCGCCTGCCCCGAGCACGGAGCGCGAGCAAAAACTAAGTTACAACTCCGATAGTGTTGACGAACGAACAGCGGGGCCTTGCACAAAAACTCGAATCCCACACACGGGAAGTGTGTGGATTAGTTCAGATCCTTTCTACAACCAATTAATCTCAAGTCTTGCGCGCGTCCGCGCTGGCGGTTTAAAACTCGCGTTTTTAGACAGGATCTGAACAATCCACACACTTCCGTGTGTGGGATTCAATCCACCCTCCACACTCTGGGCTAAGTGGAATTGTGGAGTTTTTTGTGCAAAGCCCACAGCGGGCGAGACCGGTGGTCCAGGAAAGACTTTCGACGTTGGTTTTCTGGGAAGCTTTTGATGAGATTGGTGAGAATGTATTGAGAGCCGTCGTGCGCCGATGAATCTGGGTCTAAGTTACGGTGACTGG
>DASQPD010000007.1:0-170321 GCA_035644135.1 Pyrinomonadaceae bacterium | reverse complement strand
GGCTACCCTGGCCACAGCTTTATCACCCTTATCCTTTGCGTCGCTTTGGCGTCATCACCTAAGGCAAGAGCCGGATGCGTTAATTGCGCACGTCCGGATCCGTGGAGGGGGTGGCCAGTAATGGTCATCTCTACTCCAACCGTGCGAATTTGCGCGGCTTGAGTTGTCCAGTCGCGACTGCAGATTCTTCAGAGTTTTGACACAGTTTCTGCCGTTGGTGGGATTCCCGACCGCCGCAGCCAGTCAAGTTGTCCGATGAAAGACTTGATTGCTATGCCTTCGGTTCATCTACTTGTTGGATGTGCGGACGCTTCAACCCTGACTGTCACGTTCCGACCTGATTACAGACTTCCCTGGGTGCGCCAATACAGCCACGCCATTGCAACGCTCAGCGCGGTCACTTGCAGCAGGTACAGCGGGAATGATTGTCCACGAATAGTGCTTCCGGGAAAGAAGAACAATGGCAAGTGCCAGCTGGCCCAAATTATTCCCAAGATGACGCTAGCGGGCGCGAGGCCCAAGCGCTCTGACAGGCGCGGAAGCGCGTAACCCCGCCAACCGATTTCTTCGCCCGCCTGCACCCAGGTGGAGAACACGATCGCCGCTGCCATAAGGTACCAAGGCACTTGACCAAAATTCGGCCATGCTCCAGTCACGACGCGATAAACGACGGCAACCAATAGTTTGATCGCCGGTATGAAGCCCAGGGCGAACACATACCATCGCGTGCCCACCTGCCACTTGAAGACCCGATGGACCAGCGCCAGCGTTGCCGCCTGTCCCCCCCTCGTTCCGTAAATAAGAGTGCAACCAATCCCGGAGCAAATACACCGAGAAGCAACACCGCCCCAGCGATTACCGTGAGCGCAGGGTTAGCCGCAGCACTCCCGCGTAAGATCGCAAAGGACGTCGCCCAGCAGATCCATGTTGCGGCATAAGTGAGCAGGAAAAACTTGAGGAGGGTACGCATTGTGGTTCAGCTCATGACGCCGGCCGAACAAGACTATCTAGAGCCAGGTACGTACTAGACGCGATCTCCGGGGTGAAAGCCGACATTTCTTGCGTCGCTAAACGCTCAACGTGACTAAGCGGGACTTCGTACCTACTTACAAGTCTGTGTAAGAAAGTGACGATTTCTTGTTTTCTTGAGCAGGTTTATTGCGAGTAAACAAATCGATCCACGAAATCACACGAATGAAAAACAAACTCACACGAAGTGTTCCTTCGGCTTTGTAAGGCCGCAAAGAAGCACCAAAAGCGCAAACGATTTAGAGAGACCTTTGTGTTTTTTGTGCCTCTTTGTGGCTTTAGGGGCAAAGCTACTTCGTGTGGTCCGGTTCGTGTATTTTCCTTTATTTATGACCTGCCTAAAAGCTTTCGCGGCTGCGAATGGTTAATCCACGCAGACGTTGATCTGCCGGATCGCCACGCACTTCGACCCTGATCCGATGCCATTGGTCTTTGGTTGGCTTGGTCGAGGAAATGAAACCTATTATGTATTGATGATGAAGCTGATCTGCAATGAGGGCGAAGATTGAACTCAAAGCATCGGACGGCAAACGTCGATTCTCGTTGCGGTAAAACGTCATCCCGCCGGACAACCGGCTCAGCTCGTTCAGAATGTTTTGGCCCTCGTCCGCAAGAGACGATCCTGCATTGTCCTCGCTGAGATTAATTGAATACACAAGGACATTGAGCTGCCTTAGCAGGCTGCTTACCTGGCCGCGCGAATAACTTGATTCATTATCCTGACCGTCGCTAATCAGGATAATAGCGTGCTTGTCGTACTTGCCGTGGGATACCTTTTCAATGCCGAGATAGCAGGCATCAAAGAATGCTGTCTTTCCTTTAAAACGAGCTACGCTAAATCTATCGAGGATCGCGCCGGTATCCGACGTCCAATCCATCAGCAATTGAGGCTGCTGGTTGAAACCAATCAGAAAATACTCGTTCGACGGGTTGTTGCGTTTGAAAAACTGCCTAAGCGCGTCTTTATAGCCTTCGATCTTTGCAGTATCGCTGCTGCGAAAATTCATCGAAAGAGACGCGTCAAACAGTATCCCGATACTAGCAGGCGAATCCTCAGCACTGAAATACGTAATCTTCTGCGGCGTCTTATCTGACAGCACCACAAAATCTTCCTTTGTTAAAGCACTGACAAGTTCGTCACGACCATTCGTTACAGTGACTGTCATTGTGACGGGTTGACCTTCTTGCTGTGCCGTTGGCGGTTGCTTTTGAGCGCTGACAGCAGGTTGGGCGAAAGGAAAAGGTATCACGAGAAGAGCAGACAATCCTGCTATCCAACGCATGAGAGAATGCAACGAATCGCGTTTGCGGCTACGGTTGCGCACGGGGAATTTTAACATTCAAACGCACTGTGGCAACTACGGAGATTGATCGAGGCGCACCGTCCCAAATTGCGCCGATCCAGGATTTATTTGTGGGGCTTTAGCTGCTAATGTTTTTCTATGCGTGGCAAGAAGAACCTCACCACCAGCAGTGTCGCGGTCTCAGTTCAATTTATCGAGCGAAGGATCTATTTGATTCGCGGCCATAAGGTAATGATCGATGTGGATTTAGCCGAACTCTATCAAGTGCCCACCAAACCAGACTTGAGCATGATGAAGTCAGTACCGGCACGCGGTAGCGTCGGGTCAACGGTTCATTACACACAAGCCATGATGGGGGCCGTTCACCCGACGCTACCGCGTGCCGGTACTGACCTCATTGCTATCAAGAGTTCCACCTCGACTCACTGTGTCGTTGAGGAACGGCGCGACTTGATAACGTCCGCGATTATATCGGGCTTTGTTGGGTCACGCTCCAGATGTGGGTAGCGTTCGCCGCCGTGATAGTTCACTTTGTACACTCCACTGAAGCTGCCGTTGTCGACAACTAACTCGATCGGCGTCGCGTTCGTTTTCGCCGCTCTGATCGCTTCGTGAAGTGCATCCATGGACCATGTTCGGCCATTCACAGAGACTATTTTCATTCCCGGAGCAAGCCCTGCTCTCGCGGCTTCGAGATTTGGATTCACGTCCAAGACGCTGCCGTCTTCTTTCAATATCGCTCCAATTGAATACAACAGATCGACGCTCTTCCGCGCGTGATCGCCTATTCTTATCTGAGTATTCGGTTTGTCGTTGTAGACGAGCTTCCAGCCACCATTTGTGATGCCCGCAAGTGGGGCGTGATGTCGTTTCGGATGCGCGTAAGTATCCACCGATTACGCAGATTACGCAGATTAGGGCTTAAAAAGTTTGAAAGCTCTTGTTTGCGATCGTCCTCTCAACATTCGTCTTAGCTGGCCAGACACTTTGTTATGAACGGGAGGCAAACCCCGGAGTCTTGCCTACGGCGTTTTCCAGTAGCCGTAATCTGTGTAATGTGTGGTAATGCTTTAAGTCAACACAAAGCGTCTCTTTTCCAAACTTCGGCTACCGAAGTTCAACAGCAAGCCAGTGTGGAAACCAGTGACCTTTAGGTAATTGATTAGCTGAGACTCTTCGATCGAACTTAAGCGTCCCAGCGCTTTCAGTTCCACCACAACTGCTTCAAAGCAAATGAAGTCAGGTTTGTAATAGGTATCTAATCGGCTGCCTTTGTAGTCTATGGGAAACTTCTGTTGAGACTGAAAAGGAATGGATCGACTCACAAGCTCAATCGAGAGCGCTTCCTGATATACAGGCTCGAGGAAGCCGCAACCCAATTGACGGTGAACTTCCATCGCCGCTCCAATGATCGCATAGGTCCGTGGATCGGATTCTGTGAGGATAGACATATGTGAACTCCTTAGGTGAGGTTACTTGCGCCGCGACTCTCTCACAGTTGTCTACAAATTACACAGATTGGACAGATTGGAAAGCGCCAGGGAAGGCTGGTGGGTTTTGCCTGCCAATCATAATCAAACAAGCGCTTCCAAACTTTTTAAGCCGTAATCTGTGTAATCGGCGTAATCTGCGGATTATTTCTCCTTATATAACTCGGGCAGGAGCTTGCGCAGATTCATCAGTTTGGGCATGTCGTTGTAGACGATGTACGGTTCGTTGGGATGGTTCACAAGGTAGTTCTGATGATAGTCTTCCGCCTGGTAGAAGGCTTTGAAGGGAACTACCTGCGTCACGATCTTGCTGCTGAAAACCTTTGCCTGGTCCAGTTGTGCAATATAACTCTCCGCAATCCGCTTTTGCTCTTCATTGGCATAAAAGATTGCTGACCGGTACTGCGAGCCAACATCCGGGCCTTGCCGATTCAACTCAGTCGGATCGTGAGCCACTGCAAAAAATACTTTCAGCAGTTGGCCATAGGTGATTTGTGACGGATCATAAGTGATCCGGACAGATTCGGCGTGCCCGGTGGAGCCGGAGCCGACTGAGTAATACTGAGCGGTATGGGCTGAACCCCCCGAATACCCCGATTCGGCCTTCGAAACTCCCTTCACGCGATCGAAAACCGCTTCGACACCCCAGAAACAGCCTCCCGCGAAAATGGCGGTTTGCTCGCCCTTTGCCGGGGCGAGTGTTGCGTCAAGCTTTGGGTTGGGAATGGCAATCGCGGAAGCGTTCGCCATATTGCATGCGTTCAAAAACATAGTTGTTACCACCAGAATCAGTAAAAGTGCGGAAAGTCTGAGCATAGCTAACCCTCCGATTTATATACGTTGCGAACATGGTAATCGGATTTCAACGGATCTGCCAGCACACCGCTTTTCACGGCTCAGTGTTTTCTGTGTTTCTGCGGTGAGTGTCGGCGGAGTAACCTCACCACTGAGGCACAGAGAACACGGAGGTTTCTCCGGTGGCGACTTGCGGCGCGATTACCAGGGCGGTTAGGCTAAGCACAGTTAGAAATGTCAGCGCCTGCGTCAGCATTACAATACTCGCCGCAAACGATTGTCACTCGTCGACCGCTGATAGTGTGGCTAATCCTGGCGGTCGGCGCTTTGCTGGTTTTGGCGCTCGTCGCGTTGGCCCCCGTGGCATTGGCAAACAATCATCCTTCGGTTGCGTGGACCATTTACCGGGGGTTCAGCAAAGTTTGTCATCAATTGCCTGAACGGTCTTTCTTCATTGACGGTCATCCTTTGGCAGTGTGCGCTCGTTGCACAGGTTTGTATGCCGGGTTCACCGCAGCCCTCGTCGTTTATCCACTGGCAGTCTCGCTCAAACGAACGTTTGCACCGCCCCGAAAATGGCTCTTTCTCGCAGCTCTGCCGCTAGCGATCGATTTCAGTCTGACGTTCTTTGGGATCTGGGAGAATACGCACTCATCACGATTTCTGACCGGAGCTCTTTTGGGATCGGTAGCAGTTTTCTACGTGATGCCGGGAGTGGTTGATCTGGCACTGCGCGGGTGGCGTGTGGCATCGAGTCATAGCCGCGAGATTACTTCGGTCGCTCCTGTCTCCGTTGCCACCGCGCCAAGCGACTACAGCTCCCCCCACAGGCGGATCTGATAAGACCGGAATACGAGCCACAGATAAACGCGGATGACGTGGATCAGAGCGCATAACGGTTCAGAAGCTCTTTTACTTTGATCTGCGATCTGCGTAACAATTTTGGTTTCTCGTGTCCTGAGCATTTTGTGAGTAAACAGACCGATCCACGAATTCACACGAAATGAATAGAGGACTGACCCACGACCTTTCCCGGGTCGGTTTTCGGATTACTCCCGTCTGGGTTAAGATTCTCAGCTTCTGACTGCAACAGCGAGGCAACTAGTGCAGCTAGTGGACTTTAGCGCTATGTTTATGTTTTTTCAGGATACGATACCGCCCCACGGACCGACCCCGAATCAGCTGGTCGCGCGATACTTCCATGATCTCGTCTACAAAACATGGAGTAACATCAGCCCCCTTTATCGCCTGGATGCGTTTGATTGGACCATCCTGATTCTGTATTTCACGATCCTGACTATCCTCGCAGTCTACGGTGGCTATCGCATCAAACAGGTCATTGACTTCTGGCGCTACCGCAAATTCGTGCCGCAGCCAAAGAGTCAGTTCGAAGAGAACGACCTGCCTCAAATAACGGTCCAATTGCCGCTCTACAACGAAATGTACGTTGTCGACCGTTTGCTGAAGGCCGTCACAGAGATCGATTACCCGCGTGAGAAACTGGAAATTCAGGTACTCGACGATTCGACAGACGAGACTGTCGGTCTGGCTCAGGCGACAGTAAAAAAATACGCGCGAGAAGGCTTCAACATTTCCTATGTCCATCGTTCGGACCGCACCGGGTTCAAAGCAGGCGCCCTGGAGAATGGTCTGAAAACCGCTGCTGGAAATCTACTGGCGATCTTCGACGCCGATTTTGTTCCCAAGCCGGACTGCCTGCGCCGGCTGGTCCATTTCTTCACTGACGAAGCCGTCGGGTGTGCCCAGATGCGCTGGTCGCATATCAACGGCAGTTACAACCTGCTAACCCGTTTGCAGACGATAATGCTCGACGGCCACTTCGTAGTCGAACAGACGACGCGCAATCGCACAGGTGGCTTTTTTAACTTCAATGGCACGGCTGGCATCTGGCGCCGGCGCGCAATTGAGCTCAGCGGCGGCTGGCAGCACGATACGCTAACCGAAGATACGGACCTCAGTTTTCGCGCCCAGTTGATGGGCTGGAAGTTTGTTTATCTGCTCGATGAAGAGGCGCCCGCCGAAATCCCCGTGGAAATCAACGCTTTCAAGGCGCAACAACGCCGCTGGGCCAAAGGTGTCATGCAGGTGGGGTTGAAGCTCTATCCGCGTATCTGGTCTGCTCCACTGCCGTTTCGCGTTAAGCTCGAGATGTTTTTCCGGCTGACCGGAAATATCAGTTATCCCCTGATGATTGTCGCTAGTCTCTTGCAGTTTCCACTCCTGCTGGTTCGGTACAATCAGCCGTTCTATCACCTGATGATCCTTGACTTGCCGTTGCTGTTCTTTTCATCGATCTCGGTGTTGCTGTTTTACGGCACGGCCATCTGGTATCTCGACAAAAAGCGCGCGCCCCGGATGTTGCACCTGCCGCTGGTAATGGCGCTAGGTATCGGTTTGGCATTCTCAAATGCACGCGCAGTATTTGAGGCGCTCTTTGGAGTGAAGACGGAATTTGTGCGGACACCAAAGTACCGGGTGGAGCAAACGCACGACGAGACCTGGAAGCGGAAGAAGTACAAACGCAAGCGCGGCCTCTTGCCGCTGTTGGAACTGGCGTTCGCCCTTTACTTTCTGTTGGGAATCGCATATGCAGCCCGATTGCACATGTGGGGAACAATTCCGTTTTTGCTTCTCTTCTGCTTCGGTTTTGGCTACATGGGTATCATGAGCGTTCTGCAAACCACCAGTGGAAAACGCCTTCTCTCGTTTCTGGGCCCAGTGACCGCGGACCGGCGAGGCTGATCCTCCCGGAAGGCCCGAGTCGGGAGTCCGGAGTCGGGAGTCCGGAAGCGGAGTCTGGAAGTCTTGGAGTCGGGAGTCTGGTGGCGTCCCTGGTAGTATGGAATCCGGTTTCAGACTCGGGACTCCAGACTCAAGACTCGAAGACTTCCAGACTCCAAGACTCCCGACTCCCGACTCCCGACTGTTCCCGGCTTGACAGCGTCTTGAGGCGTTAACTATAGTCACCATACAAGATCTCTAAAGGAAAGATGAGTCACGCTTGCTACTGTTGCTGGTGTTCCGCTTGTTGCTGCCATTACTGGTGGCGCGACCGGGATACCTCGTGCGGGCGTGAGCCGATAGCCATTTAGTAGCTAAACGCAGCACGAGTTTACGGAAAAGCCGGTCGCGATCCTGAAGGTATCCGCGACCGGTATTGTTTTGGTCGAGAAAGATTTTGCTGGACTTGAATACCGAGTTCTTATGACCACGACTGTTTTAGAAAAACCATTGTGCCCGGCGCGCGAAGATTCGGTCGAAGGCAACATCGGTGGAACACCATTGCTTCGTCTCCGCCGCATCACCAAAGACCTTCCTCCCGGAGTCGAAATATTTGCGAAGGCCGAACACCTGAATCCAGGGGGATCCGTCAAGGATCGAGCAGCGCTGCGCATGATCATCGATGGAGAAGAACGAGGAAAGCTGCGCCCGGGCATGACGATTCTCGATGCTACCAGCGGAAACACCGGAATCGCGTACGCCATGATTGGCGCCGCGCGAGGCTACAAAGTGAAAATCTGTTTACCTCGAAATGCCAGCTCCGAGCGAAAGCGAATTCTGTTGAGTTATGGAGCCGAGATAGTTGAAACCGATCCGTTGCTTTCAACCGATGGGGCCCAGCTTTGCGCTCGCGAAATATTCGAAAGCGCGAGAGATGCGTACTTCTACGCTGACCAGTACAACAATCCCGCGAATTGGCTGGCGCATTATGAAACTACGGCACCGGAGATTTGGGAGCAAACGGAACAAAGAATCACTCATTTTGTAGCGGGCTTAGGTACTTCAGGCACCTTTGTCGGCACTGTTCGTAAGTTGAAGGAATTTAATTCCCGAATCATGGCAGTCTCGATGCAGCCAGATTCGCCCCTGCACGGAGTTGAGGGCGTGAAGCACATGGCTACTGCGACGGTGCCTGGAATCTACGATCCGACGCTGGCAAATCTGCATGTGGAGGTTTCTACTGACGATGCTCGACAGATGGCGCAGCGCTTGGCTGTCGAGGAGGGGTTACTCGTGGGGACGAGCTCAGGAGCAAACGTGTTTGCGGCCTTAAGACTCGGAAGTTCCTTACCGGCGGGTTCGGTGATCGTAACAATGCTTTGCGATCGGGGAGAAAGATATCTGGAAATTAGAAATTCTAAATTCTAAATTCTAAATCTCTTCCATGATTCAGCTTACTTCCGAACATCGATTGGCCATTGCCCAGCACGGTGAACAAGACTACCCCTATGAATGCTGCGGCCTATTGCTGGGACGTTTTGAGAGCGATGGTTCAAAGGTGACCTGCGAGACGTACGCCATCTCCAATGCTCGAGAAGAGGCCGCGAAGCGCAATCGTTTTTTGATTACGCCGGATGAGATGCTTAGAGGTGAACGGTACGCGGCTGAGAAGAAATTGGAGGTTGTCGGGGTTTATCATTCGCATCCGGATCATCCTTCCGCACCCTCAGAATATGATCGCGATCACGCCTGGCCGGTTTTCTCATATATCATTCTGTCAGTTCAAAACGGACAGGCCGCAGACATTCGAAGCTGGGTTCTGAAACCGAACCGCTCGGCATTCGAACAAGAGGAAATCCTGAAAGGAAACTCGCCATGTTAGTTACCATTACGATTCCGACCGCGTTGCGACAATTCACGGACGGGAACACCAGCATCAAAGTCGAAGCAAGCACCGCTGGTGAAGCGCTCGATCATTTGGCGACTGCGCATCCGGAACTCCGTCGACACCTCTATGATGAAAAAAACAGTTTGCGAAGCTTCGTAAATGTCTATTTGAACGACGAAGATATTCGCCACGGCTCGGGAACTGCTACGGCCGTCAAGGATGGCGACACGCTGATGATTGTGCCCTCGATTGCGGGTGGAGTTTCGCTTGAAATCGACACCAAGCAAGCCCTGCCAGAGCTGTCCAATGAAGAAATCGCCCGTTACAGCAGGCATTTGATCATGCCGGAAGTAGGCATGGAAGGACAGCGTCGCCTGAAAGCAGCCAGTGTTTTGATGATTGGCACAGGTGGCCTAGGCGCTCCCACGGGCATGTATCTGGCGGCGGCGGGTGTTGGCCGGCTGGGCATCGTCGATTTCGATGTGGTGGACGAATCAAACCTGCAACGCCAGATAATTCACGGCACAAAAGATGTTGGCCGGCGAAAAATCGAATCAGCCCGCGACCGTCTGCGGGACATCAATCCTTATATCGAAATCGAAACTCACGAGTCGCGTCTGACGAGCGAAAATGCGATGCGTTTGTTCACGAATTACGATGTCGTTGTTGACGGCACAGATAATTTTCCGACGCGATATCTGGTGAATGATGCCTGCGTGTTGAGCGGCAAGCCGAACGTTTACGGTTCAATTTTTAGGTTCGAAGGACAGGCAAGCGTGTTTTGGGCCTTGAAAGGCGCGTGTTATCGCTGTCTCTATCCGGAACCGCCGCCACCAGGTTTGGTTCCCTCGTGTGCCGAAGGGGGCGTCCTCGGCGTCTTGCCCGGAATTATCGGGGCTATCCAGGCAAACGAAACAATCAAGATCCTATTGGGAGCAGAAGGCGTGCTCGTTAACCGCCTGCTGCTCTTTGATGCCTGGCAGCTGAAGTTTCGTGAACTCAAGCTCCAAAAAGATCCCAACTGTCCGATCTGCGGAGTGAATCCGACCATTAAGGCACTGATCGATTATGAAGAGTTCTGCGGCCTCAAGGCGCAACCGGCTGCTGCCAACCAGCCGAAAATGGAAGAGATTGGGGCGCTCGAGCTCAGCCAGAGACTGCGGCGCGGAGATGATCTACAGGTGATTGACGTGCGCGAGCCGCACGAGTACGAGATAGCTCGCATACCTGGAACGAAGTTGATTCCGCTGGCGCGCGTGGTCAGCCGGATGAATGAAATAGATCCGGCGCGCGAAACTGTGGTGCATTGCAAAGCAGGTGGGAGAAGCGCCAAAGCTATCCAGGCGTTGAAGCAGGCAGGCTTTCAAGGAAAGCTCATAAATTTGCGAGGTGGAATCACAGCCTGGTCCGACGAAGTCGACCCGCGTGTGCCAAAGTACTAACCAGTATGGCTTTGCACAAAAAGCCCAAATCCCACGGCCGAGTTGTGAAGAATTAGAATAGGTTCGAGCATATCACTCAAGGAACGGAGATTCGCAAGTGGGGATGAGTGGTACGCTCGAACCTATTCCGCCACCCTTCGACGGTTTTCTAAAGACTTTTTCCGAGATCTTTTCCGGTGGGCGAGGATTTGCATCGATCCCGATGTAAAACTTGTTTTCGTTCCGCCGGGCACAATGATAGATAAAGAGACCGTCTCCTGTCCCAATGTCGATCACGATGCCCTCGCTGTAGGGAGCAACAAGCTCTCTGAAGGTTTCAGCGTCGAGTCATCAGATGGTTCGGCCACGAATGCGTTTTAACAGTGATGTCTGCTCACTCACTGTAACGCAAGCTGTTAGCTTGCGTTTCCGGCGCTGGAGATTCTCACAACGGAATTAGTTTTGCCAATTTCTCAAGGGAGTTAGTTCTGGCATAAACGGGCGGCCGCAACTCAAACCGACGCAAGCTAAAGCTTGCGTTACTAAATATAAAGGCGAACGAAAGCCGAGACAAGCGTTGGTGCGCTACCGAACATACATGCTATAGTACCTCGGCGCATCAAGAGCTTAAGAGACATCTGGATCGAGTGCCCGACACTCCCTCCTCTTGCCCGCTCCGGTATATTCTTCCGGGGAAAACCATGTTCACATTGCCGGACTATATATGGGAGATCGCGGGTAATGAGAGTCCTACTTTATAACCCTGATAACGGGGTAACGCGGAACTTCATGCCGCATCTCTGGATGTTTTTGCTGCAGGAGATCACGCCGGCAGGTCATGAGGTGTTGCTGGTCGACGGCAATGCCAAGCCGATGAATGAAAAGGAACTGGTTCGTTTCGCTCTTGAGCAAAACGTAGGACTGGTTGGCATCGGCGCAATGACCCGCATGATCGCGCGAGCTTATCGCATGGCCGATGCCCTCCGCGACGCCGGGATCAAAGTGGTGATGGGCGGACCGCATATTACCGAGGTGCCTGATGAGCCGCTCGGACGTGATGGTGGCCCCCGTCATGCTGACGCGATCGCCTTGGGAGAGGCTGACGAGACGTGGCCACGGATCGTGGAGGACGCTGCCGCGGGAAGGCTTCAAGAGGTCTACCTGCCAGTGGACAAGGAAGGCAAAGACAAGAAACCGAGTTTGGATCCCTACCCGGAAATTCCCTGGGAATCGATAGACCTCGAGCAATTTAATATCGTTCCGAAGTTTCTCCGTTCCAAGCTCGCCAATGTGTCAATCGGCTGGGCCACCGCCCGCATCATCCCAATTGAGTCCGGTCGCGGTTGTCCGTACGGTTGCGAGTTTTGCACTGTCACAGGTTTTTTCGGAGATTCAATCCGCTTTCGCTCCAACCAAAGCATTGTCGACGAATTGCTTCGACTCAAGGCACGAGCACGTGATGAACGGGGACAGATGATCGTGTTTTTCGTTGATGATAACTTTGCGATCAACATCAAACGCACCAAATCACTCTTGCGTGACATCATCGCCGCCGAAGCTCAACTCCCATGGATCGCTCAGATCAGCGCGAATCTGCTGCGCGATGAGGAGTTGGTAGATCTGATTTCTGCCTCGGGAGGCAAGCTGATTTTCATCGGCATGGAATCGATTGATCCCGCCAATCTTGCGGATGTCAACAAGAGCTTTAACAAGCCGGGCGAATACGCGGCCGTTTTGGACCGTCTGGCCCAACGCGACCTTTACGCGATTACCTCATTCATTTTCGGGATGGACAACGACACGCCTGGGGTTGCAGAACGCACCTTGCAACAGATTCGCACCTGGCCACCGGGCCTCCCGGTCTTCGGACAGCTTACCCCGTTCCCGGCGACGCCTCTTTATGATCGCTTGAAAAAGGCCGGTCGTCTGACGCGTCCCAAACACTGGTTGGACTTTGCCCCTTATCAAATGGCTCACACGCCTCTTAAGATGTCCATCGCCGAGGCGCAACAAGAATTGGATTATGCCTGGACTTCATCTTACAGCCCCCAGCGCATCGCTGAGGCGCTTGATTCACTAAGTCAGAAATCTGTCGGGTGGCGAATCTATCATTTCATTCTGCGAATCTGTTTTCGGGGAATTTATTTTCAGCAGATGGGTCCGTGGGCTTGGACCAAAGTGATTGCGCAAAACCGCCGCACAATCTTCAAACTTTGCAATGAGTCGTTTGGGGAATACCGAACCGCCAAACGAAAACGGGTTTCTGAGTCGACCAGATCAGTTCCGGACGAGTCAGTGATGCAGCTATCGAAGAACGATTAGCTCTGGATTCGTCGCCCCACCTTTGTAAGTCCGCAAAGAAGCACAAAAAGTGCGAACGATTTAAAGAAGGCCGTTTTGCTTTTTTGTGCCTCTTTGTCGCTTTTGAGGCAAAGCTGCTTGTGCCGAGGGGAGAACCGCCGGTGAGCAACAAAGAAAATTCTAATCTTACGCTCGAAGTCTTTTCGGATTACGTTTGACCGTTCTGCCGGCTGGCGGAGCCAAGCCTGCACGAACTCGAACTAGTGGAGCCGGACGTGAAGATCGTCTGGCGGGCCTTCGAGCTGCGACCTGATCCGGCGCCTACGCTGGACCCAAAAGGTGACTATTTGAAACAGGCGTGGAGCAGTTCAGTTTATCCGTTGGCAGAGCGACTTGGTGTGTCAATGAGATTGCCACCGGTGCAGCCTCGCACTCGTCTGGCGCACCAGGCCGCAAAGTGGGCTGGCGCTCAACAGCGGTTCAATGAATACAACGATGCGTTGTTCGAGGCCTTCTTTGTGCGTGGCGAGGACATCGGGAAGCGTGACGTGTTGATGAAGCTGGCGGGCGAATTGGGGCTCGACAGCTCGAAATTGTCCGAGGCTTTACAGTCACGAGAGTTCGAGCAAAGTGTCTTAAAGGACGAGCGTGATGCGGCGACCATGGGCTTGCACGGCGTTCCGGCCTTTGTAGTAAACCGTCGCGCAGGGCTGTCGGGTGTGCAGAGTGTAGCTGCGCTGCGGGCACTGCTCGATCGCGTACGCGCAGCTCCGCCCCCACAATAAAACGAGCAGTCATAATAAGGTAAGCGTGTGACTTGAAGCGATTCCTTGCCGCGACTAGAAGCAATTCCTTGCCGGAAGTCCACCAAAAATCCAGCAATTTCACGCCTCTAATTCTCCGCGATTCCACAAGGTTGGAAGCTTACATTGCCGCAAGTGCAAATTGGAAGTTAAGCCTTGCCGAAAGTTCAAAGTCGATCCGATCGAGTTACAGTTCTGTTCTACCGGGCACGATTTTAAAGAGGTAATCGAACCCCTGGGTGACGGTCCGATCTTACAAGCTTGATCCGCATAGGATGAACGCACCGTTCATTTGCATTACCAAGCCCAGAACGAGCGTCACGGCGCGAGGACGAGCGCTTATGAATGGGGTTCACGGTGTTTTGGCCTCAGATCGATTGACAGACTTGCAGTAGGTTACGAGTGCTGAAAAATCTACGCCAGTGCTGGTTATTATGAATTTCTGCCTCCCCATCCGCTTGGGTATGAGACAAGTGGTGTTTAGGAATCCGTCCCAGAGAGGATCCTCAATCTCAGTCCCGTACTTTAGACGGCACTTTCTTCTTTCCTTCTTTAGCTCATAAATTGTAGAGCCATGAGAGAAGCTAATGGCGTTGCGTTCAGGAACACAACTTCTAAAATCCAAGACAAGCGTTCCCTGGTAGTTGTCCTGCGTTTGGCATACGATTGAAGCCCTCATGCCAATCAACAAGATGGCGACGATAATAAAAGCCCATTTCTTTATGTGCTCTAAAGGGTAGGCTGACATTGTAGCCTTTCTGCTTGCATATGAAGGTTGAGAATGAGGGCACCGTTGCCGCCCCAAGGTGCCCTCCGCAAGTTAAACCCGATTCGTCGCGCCGTCTACGCGAGCATTTTCAATGGACGCTGTTTTTAGGGGCGTCCATCGTGAGGTACGGTCACAAACACCGCCTTGCTGGATGAATTGCCGGCACTATCTGTGGACGTGATTGTGATGGTGTAAACACGCCCCGCACCTCTGCCTGACCGCTCGGCCCTCAGGCGTACATGGTTGGCATCTATGATTTCCCAATCAGGCGCCGTATCGCCGTCGCCCAACCCGTTGATTGGCTCATTGCTTGAGACACTCAGGGCATTAGTAAGTGGACCGCAGTTGTCGACGACGGTATAGCTCACTGTAACATCGGTCAGCTTGTGGTTCCGTTGCAGCAGCACAGGCGTGCTTACTACTTCGTTGGAAATTACTGGTGGTGGATTAGACGCCGTAATGGTCGTGGTCGCAGAGTTGTTGCTCAGATCCGAGTCAGGCGGCGAGGAGAAGACCGTTGCAGTGTTAGTAATCAAAGTACCGTTAGCAACCGAGCACGTCACAAGGGCAACAATCTGGACGGTCGCAGAAGTCCCGCCAGGGATCGATGAAAAGGTGACCGTACGCATGTTGCCTAAGCCGCCGCAGATGCCGCCACCCGTCGCGGAGCAACCAACGAACGTAGTCCCAGCTGGTAACAAGTCTGTCACCACTACCGACGTTGCCGCTTCAGGGTGATTGTTGTGTATCGTAATTGTATACGTAACGTTCGAGCCGGTTATGACCAGATCGGGCGAAGCAGTTTTGGTCACCGAAAGCTCAGCCGCTATCTGCTGCAGATAGACTTCCACGTCCGCCTCAATGACCTTGATGCTCAAACTGTGTTCTCCGTCCGCGAAGCTACCGGTTCTTTGGAAGTCAAGCAGTAAATTGCTCCAATCGTCGAAGCCGGTCAACGTATTCGTCAGCGTATCACCATTGATGTCGTTCATGACCATGGTATCCAGAGTATCGCCATCGCAATTCCAGTTCAGCGGTCCATTTCCTACTCCAGAAGAAATAGTTCCATTCGGGCAGCGGAAGAAAGCCGTGTCCGTGCCGTCACCAATGCCTGCCGGCTCGTTAAGATTAGTCTCATCCAAAGAGGCAAGGGCGGAGCGGGAGTAATCGGTGCGTCCGGTCGGCGGGATACCTGAGAATTGGTACCTGTAGCTCATGATGCTGAGGTAGTTCGGCTTAAAATTGACACCGTTACCGCCCCCGTGACCCAGGTTTAGGTTGTGCCCGAATTCATGCATCAGAGTTCCTGCTTGCTGCTGAATCGTCCCCACCATCCCGGCAAACGCGCCCATAGAAACCTGAAAGTCGTTGCCGGGGAATTCTCCACATCCCGAGCTGGTTTGGAAGGGGTTTGTCGTATCATTGGTTTGAATGTGCGTGAACAATGAATAATGGAAGGCGAAGCGTCGCGGGTTATTGGGACCGAAGTTGGCCGGGTCGGCTTTCACTGTGTCGAAATTTCCTATGCCCGCACCACCTGCAAAACAGAGACCGGGAATGTTGAGAAAATTTTGATGGGGAATTGCATTACTGACATCAATATGCAGGGTTATGCCGGTGCTTCCATCAGGGTTGTTGACCGACGCATTGGCAAACGCCTGAGTTACGGTATTAATGACGGTTGCATTCGGCCGATGGCTGTGCGTATCTCCGGCAGCACAATCACCTCCTGGGGTCGCACAGTCCATAAAGTCGATCTCAAGAAATATGTCTTTCCGGTTTGGACTTGTCCGTTCACCTGGATCCGTAGTATCTCCGTCACCGTTTAGATCGACAGGCAGGAGATTCGGAAGATCGAGATCAATAGTCCCGTTTCCGTCGGCATCGATCCCAAACTGCTCCCAGTCGTCCCAGAGCCCATCTCCGTCGCTATCCACGCTGGTTCTAAATACGGCTACGAGGTCGTTGAAATCCATATCGCCGCCATTTGGTAGATCTTCCCAGCCAAGTTGAAAAATCTGCCCAGGAAACTCGGTTGGCCGAATTGGCGTCGTCCTCAAATGATCAAATCCATCAGAGTTGGAGGCGGGATTGCTGGACCAGACGTCTTCACAGTTCACATCAGCGTCCTCTTGTGAACACATGTTGAAGCGGAAAGTAGTCCCGGCAGCGAAAGGTTGAATGCCTGATGTAGACGGGTCAGAATCCAGTTCAACTCTGCAGCCGTGTTGGGATTGCTTTTCACTGACAATCTTTAGGCCGGATAGCTCGGGTGATGCTTCAAGCTGGCAACCGGTGACAGCGACAGCGATGCCGCTGGGAGAGATAACGGAAAGTGTGTTACTGAACGCGGCATCAGAGGAAACAAGTTCAATGGTCACTCTTCCTCCGGTGGTTAATGTCAGGTCAGTAGCGTTGGCTTTTGCACCGCACAACCCTAATGAAAGTATAAGAAACAGAAAAATCATTACACCCTGCACTGAACGTGAGTGTTGAAAGCTAGACATAAAGCTCTCCTTTCGGATGTTGAGTCTGGAAAGTGTCGAACATTAGGCGCCTCTCTGAGGCTCCTTCAGCTCAACGGTTTGTCAGCTTGTTCCGCCGGAAGAAAGTATCAATTACCTTTAGTGAAGGTCAGTATAGGTACGCGGCGAGGTAGCGGAACGCTTTAATGGTTATCTGGCTGGACCAAGCGAGTGTGCAGAGGGCAGAGGCTCGTGAGAATTCAGCCCGTTATTTGAGAACGGCTAGACGGTATTGCGTTTTGCTGAGCTTTGTCAAGCTTTTTCAAGAGTATTCTTTGCATCTCCTCATTGGAAAAAAAGAACAGCAGAGCGGCGGGAACGCGCGTGGCCAACGCGTTCGGCGTCAAGGCCACATGCGGCGTAGTACGCGCTCTCACAGAGCGCGATATTCGGATTGCATTTCCAACGGTGGAAGCAATAAATTTCCTGGGGCTAGTGGAAGCAATAAGTTGCCAAGGCCGGCAAAGTATTGCTTCAGGTTACACAAGTAGTGGTGACACTTGAAGCATTTCCTTGCCGCTACGTGACGCAATTCGTTGCCGTGAGTCTAAGAAAATCTAAGAATTCGCGCAACTGACTCCCCGTCATTCCTGACGTTTGAAAGTTAACTTTGCCGTAAATGCAAACTGGAAGTTAAGCCTTGCCGGAAGTCAAACGGATGATGTCGAACGTCACATTCGGCATTACTGGGCATGACATAAAGGTCGCGTGCAGTTATTTTTGCCAAGCCATTGGCCAAGTGGCGATGAGTCTGCGCTATTTTTCGGCTCGGGATTATGTCGCGCCCAGTGAACGCCATCCATTTGGGACACATTAGCTCCCTCCAATTCAGAAGCTTCCCGCGGCGGACGAGTACTTCTGCGTTTACTCTAACGTTCGTTTTGCTGGGCGATGTGTCGTGGGTTGCCGCCTCCCCTATTGCCTCCCTCTTGACCGAAGTCTAGCTACGGAATAAAGTGCGCTTTCCCATATTTGTTCCCTCTAGAGAGATGTATCGGCACTTGCCGGTCGAGGGGCACGTACCGTTCGGGACTGAAAGTCTTATTTGTTTAGGAGTGAGATTATGGAAGCAGCTAAGAAACCTAAAGAAAACGGGACCGGGGGCGGAGAAGGCAGCGGAGGCGGCGGAACCGGAGGCGGCGGAGGTGGCGGAACCGGTGGCGGGGGCAGCGGCGGAACCGGGGGTGGAGAAGGCAGCGGAGGTGGTGGAGCTGGAGGTCGTTGCTTCATCGCGAGTGCCGCGTATGGCTCGGACATCGCTCCAGAGGTTCAGTTCTTGCGTGAACTTCGAGACAACGCCCTATGCCAGACTGGTTGGGGTAGGCAGTTCTTTGCGGATTTCTATCGCGAGTACTACAGGATAAGTCCGCCCATCGCCCAGGGGATGGAGAGCGACCCCCAATTAAAGAGATCGATCCGATGGTCAATAGTCGAGCCTTGGACGCACTACATGAGATTGTTATCGGCACAGCCGAACTGGGATCGGATTGATTACGATTCGCTTCAACCCGAACTTCGAGAGTTTGTTCTTTTGCTGCGAAAAGATATGCAAGCTTGGCTGAACAACATTGACCTCCCAACAAGCTTCGCCGACGTAGATTGTACCGAGGCGGTGAAAGAGCTAAATGTAATCCTCGGCTTCGTTCGGCGCTCGGGCGGGCTCGCTTATCTACGCGAGCTGAGTGACAGGGGAGAGTTGCCCCTTAGCTTTGAACCTCAAGAAGAGTCGCAGCTGCTGTCGCTTTTACAGCAAGGCGGGCGAAGTGAAGAGGAAATAAGGCTTATCCTGTATAGAAGTCAGTAGAAGCCGCGCCTGCGCGGGATCTCGGCGCCGGCAGATGACGAGTCTACTTCGTAGAATGCTCTTGGACCCTGCCATTTGCATTAGAGTGCAAGTAGCTGCCGCGAAACTTGTGAGAGATCCGCGTCATTTAAAATCCAAAGCTAGCGACACGAAGAGCCTTGGTTCTGTCTCATCTAAAACCGCGGCACAGGTGGGAAGCGCTCCCTTTGCAATTGAAGATCTACCCTGCTGCCTCGTTTAACTTCGATACCCGCTAGCGGTGCCTGGTCTATTACGAGTGGGGGGCCCAACGTTCCCGGAGGAGGCGGCGGCGGCAGCGTCACGACTGTGCCTATAATCAAACCGGCACTTTCGAGCAGAGATTGCGCCTCTTCTAGTGCGAGGTCGGTGCAATCTGGAACCGCGATAACATTCAACGCCAATTTTCCAACCCACAACGCCCAATTGTTATGCTGAAAGCTTCGATGGTCAGAAGCATAGGCCTGCGTGACCCAGACCGCCGTATCGTCGGAAGGGTCAACCGAAGCGCCTGCCGTATCGCCCCAGCGAAGCTCGTTATTACCAGTGGTTTCCGCATAGTCCAATCCATAAGGGACTTCACCGGGCTTCAGGAGCCGACTGGGACGAATGTCTGCTTCGTCCGCGAATCGAATGCTCAGGCGCGCCTCGGGAAAAATCGTTGTACCAGACCTGGCAAATACAAGAACAATGTCGCCGAACTTATTCACTTCAACGGCTGGCCATCCATAATGGAAATGGTCCGTGGGTTGATCGGTGAAAGGGTTGTTGGCGCCAAAAACGCGATCGATCAGATCAGCGGGGCCAGCAGGAATATGTGGATAGTTCGCGACGTTGAGGCGAACTAAACGCAACGAGGACAACACTCGGCCATCGTTGAACCAATCCTTGGCATCGTGCGTTATGAGGTACAACTTATCCGAGCGGAATACTGCCTTCATTACATTGCTGCCTAAGTTGTCCATTTGAATTCTCTGCGAAGAACCTGCCTGAGGCGCAAAATTGTTCGTGGGTCCAAACGGCTGAAGCGTCACTTCTACGCGCGTCACCTGCTCATTTGTCTGGAAGAGATTCGTTATGGACCAGACAAGGATCTGACGATTGCCGGCATCAAGAACGCGACTGGCTAAATATGTACGTGGGTTCGGGCCATGATGAACTGAGGGTTGAATAAGAAGGGCTGGAGTACCGTCGGGATTCGTGAGATCAAAGCGCCGAGAGCCATTGGCAAGCACCCCGGAAGCGAGCAAATTCGCAGGAAGAGCGTTTACCAGCCAATACCGATATTCATGACTAAGAACATTCGCGACAGCGTTGGTTTGGAAAAACCCCGTGTTATCGATTCCCAGGCAAGGGTAATCGCCTGCATCGCCAGGCTTAAAGATCGGATCGTTTGGCAAACCATCATTTGCTACTGCGTCCCACCAGTAAAGGTGCCAGCCGTCAAACGGGTTTTCAGTTTGAGAGACTGCGACAACAAACTTTGTTAATCTCCCTTCGTCCGCTGAATGGGCGGAATTGAGCGCAAGTGCGCCGACCCAAAAACGGTTGCGATAAGAATCGAATATGGTGCGTAGGTCAAAAACGGTGTCGATTCCAGCCGGCAGGTCACCTGTTGGCGGTACGAGAATGCTTAACAAGAAACCTGTAGGCGCAATTGCTTGCAACAACGTTCCGTTTTTGTCATAGAAGGCCACAACATCATTCGTGGTTACAACTACGTGACTTCCGCTGACAGAGATTTGCGGATCCGGAGGGAATAACCCACTAGAGGATCTTGGTCCTGGCCAATTGATTCCTGTTAATCCGCTTGGAGCCGGTGTCTGAGGTAGACTGGGGAATCCGAATATCGTCTCGGTCTCATGTGCTTCAACAGCTTTTCCGGCAAATTGTGCAGGGCGCTGAGTAAGAATCTGCTCCTTTTCTTTGAAGCCCGGGATTACTGTGCCTTCTTCGGCCAGTTCCACTGAAAAAGCGGTCGTAGATTCGGGACTTGGCAATCTTGAGATCTGTCGCGAACTTAATTCCAAGCCCCCATGGGACACAACTGCGCGCACATCAAACCGATATGGGCTAGGCGAAGCCCGTCGTTTCCGAGCCTTACGCTTAGATGACTTTTGTCGAGGCATCTCCTTCGACCTCTTATAGCAAATTATAGCAAACTCGTCAGATTTCTTGATCGAGAGAAAAGATTACTACGACGACGCCCCCACCAACCCTTGCAACGCCGCCGCCGCCGTCCGAGGCCTTATTGAATTAAGGTGAGCGGATGACGCGGGGCACGTACAGCGATGACGGTGAGGGCGTTGCAATCCTTCGGAAGTAGCGAGGTCATGTTCAAGGCGGGCGGGCCAACCAAGCGCGCACGACCGTCGCGAAGTCGATCTGTACGTCTACTTGGACAACGTCGACGATCTTACCGCCGTCTTAAGGATCGAGTACGGGTCGTGGAGGGCCGTCATAACAGCTTTTACGGAATGCGAGAGTTCATCTTCCGCGACCTCAACCGGTTTCTGGTGACGTCCGGGCAAGCCGCATCTAGCGATAGGTGCTGCCCAACGAAATTCGAGCACCGCGAGTTAGCATTCTCTCATCGAGATCTTGGATGATTTCGTGGTTGTGTGCGCGGCGGCTCAATTCGATATTCACCTTATCTAACCCTCGCGTGAAAAGGAGAGATGTTATGCCAAATGCTTGGAATGAAGCGGGCTTACCAAACATGGAAATCTCTCGTGAGGAAATAGCTGCAACTAAGGCTGAAATCAGACGAAGGGGGTCAGACGGCTATGTTGAGATGATGAAAGTAATGCATCCAATGGCTCTCGCGCATGCTCGTTTTTACCCGCAGGAACCTAAGTTGCAACTAGCTTGCGCACTTGTCTGGCTCTTCAATCTACTTTTCCTCTTGATCGTGCCTCTTGCACTGTTTCTCACAACTAGTTGGTACTGGGGGCTGGCAGCAGTTGTCTTTTACTACCTCGTCCTGAACCTTGGAGTACAATCAGCACTCAATCTTGAACTTGGGGCACGCATGGTATTGCTTGATAGGAAAATGGAAAAATGGTCAGAGTCTTCCAATATCGCGAGTTTGCGTCCTCCTCATCGAGAACTTGGGATGCCTTCTGTACTTGACCAATTTCTGAAAGGTATTGGGGCTGAAGAATGGCCCACGACTGAGAATGACTTGGAGCGTGATCTTGAACTTTTCAACTCATATGCTTTTAGCCTTTTTGGCCTTGCTGACGGTAATCATGCTGCACAGGGCGTGCTCATGGGGGCAGGTCTTGAAAGGTTGAGAGAGTCACTGATAAAAGTGATAAGCCCTATGCTCAAATCGAATGAGCGCAAGCTGCTACATACTCCGATGCAGTTCGCTAGAGTTCAGTACATAGATGCGGCCCATGTATTTGATCTAAGAGCAAATGTACGATGGATAGTGTTAAATATAAAGCTATTCGGAGCCTTGTATGCAGCCAATGACCGATTTCACGAATTACTGTCCGCAGGCATGGGTCGGCACCCGTCGCAAGACGCCCTGGCAATTGCATTGAAATTTCCAGAACGCATCTCTCACCTCTTTCTTGGGACTAAGGATGAGTTGGACTCATGGATCTTTCGTTTAGAGACGCAGTTAAGACCCGATATTCGAGCATATGTTTGGGCGAATACATCTTTTCAACAGGTATTTCTCACCCTCCACGAGATGGGGCATGCTTTCCTTGAGCATGGAAGAGCATCAGCCACAGCGATTGGGCCAGACGTTTCAGTTTGGCAAGCGAAGAACAGCCGTTACAACCAAGAAATAGAGGCTGACCTATTCGCTTCACGTCATATGGCCGAAGGGCCATGGCCAGAATCTTTGTCCGATAACCCGATGTTAATTTCGGCAATGTTCCAATTCTTCGAGTGCTTGGAGCTTCTCAGAAAAATGGGAAGATATTCTCCAAACTCGCATCCATTGCCTCGCGAGCGATTTCACCGAATCGCAACAGCCATAAACCAAGCAGCCTACATTAATCAAAAGGTTTCATTTGATCATTATCAATCAGTACTTGATGATGTGTACACCGCATGGGAACTTAATTCGCAAGAGGGTTGAAGATAATGATATGAACAAGAGTCCTAATAATCTTGAAGGTACAAGTTCGTTGGGATGGCCGGTCTGCAGGTGCCCTTTATGAATTCTTAGCCTCTAATCTCCACGCCAACGAAGTGAAATTGGAACTAAGAGAAATGGATGCTCATGGGGCTACCATTGACCCTACTGTATTGGTTGCGATTGTTTCAGGCACCAGTGCTGGTGTTTCAGCTTTAATTACTGGAATACTGCAATTAATCCAAGGACATCGCAGTTCGATGGTATTACAATCAGCGAATGGGCGTAAGTTGGAGATTCCAGTAAATACATCCAAAGAAAGAATCCAGGAAATAATAAAGTTATTAGAGGAAATGGATATAGAACGTATTACCGTGATCGAACGATAAGTCCTGGATACGGACGAATCGCGGACAGGCGACACAAGCCATTGCAGCGGACGAGCTTGACGCCTGCGCTGGTGCAGGACCGACGCGTCGATTCGGCGGCATGTTTTCCACTCGAACAGGAGCACGTTCCATACTGAATGCGTGCTTCTCTTTGCTTCTCGTGATTTTGCGGGCAATTTTCTTGCGATCATAGGATCACCTGGACCTCAAGGCGCCATTGCCATCGCAATCGGAGGCGAACCAAGTCGGCAAAACTCGTGAAGGCACCAATCTAAAATAATTCCAGCACCTACCCACGTTCGCACCCACTTCTGTATTTATTCGCATCCTCTTTTGTAAATTCGCATCTACTTCTACTCACAACAAAAAAGCTTCAGTTCTTCTACCGACCTCTTGTCGTATCGGTATGACACCTTAGCCAATGAACCGCTGTCCTCGTTGCCGATTAAGAGTTTTTCATGTGATATTCGGGGGCAGATGCAACGGGTAAGCATTAGTGAATTGCCAGGTTCGCGCAGGTTCGCGCAAGAGTACCCTCCCTAAGTTCATTGCGCCACAACTCGTAGCGACGCCGCCGCCGACAACAACCACACACCACACTACCCCCCTTACTTCTTACTAACTGAGCCGGTGTTTAATTCAGCAGACCTCCGCGTTGATGCAAAACCGTGGATTGCGGATACTTCGATAGTTGTGCGGCTTAACCTGATTCGTGCGCCCTTCCTTGTCCTTCGCTGAACCAAACCCTGCCTACTTTGCTGGGATGTGTTCAAGGCTAGGGCGTCCGGCGTTGTCGATGCGAGTTCCGTCATGCGCATATTTATCCCAATGCGCGTCTTTGTGTGCGCCCTTCGGGTCATAGCGAAACCGCACGCGGCCATTCTTCTCCTTCCATACGTGACGCCCTGAGTCATCGCGTGTCTCGATCAGATTCGGGTCGGCGTCTCTAATGGCATTTCGTCCAGACTTCAAGTTCTTTCCGCGCAGGTTGACTTTGCTCAAGCCATCTTTGAATCTCTGAACTGCGCCACTGGCTTGGTTTCTATACCCCTTGTTATTGGATTTATCGGGGCCGTCGTCGCCTCCAGATTCCTTTTGGAGGATCGCGACGAGCTTGGCCGCTTCCGCAGGTTTGGGTGTTACGGTCACGCCCTCGGTATATGCACCAGCGGCTAGCCGGCTCAGATAACCGTCGGCGAACGTTTCAACATAGGCATCGTAATTGCCCCTAAGCTGCGCAGTGAAAAGCTCGCCGTAGCGAGCCATCGCGCGTGCGTCATCTCGCAGAGACAAATCAGGAAACGGTTCGATGTAGATAAAATCAACTCCCTTTCGCTTTAGCCAGTCTTTAACGCCGCGATTCGACTTTCCTGACGATGGAGATGTGGCATCGAGCGTCGCCTGCCCTTTCGCAAACAAGTCTTTGTCAATGTTGTGAATGTGCATCCCACCCACGAACAGCATTGGGTTGTCGAACCGGGTTTGCAGTTGCAAAAGCACTTCAACCATCTTCTCGTTTCGTGCTGCGACGGTGACGGCCCACGGCGCGTTCTCGCCGGTCTTCCACAAACGGGCTGATTCCTCGTAAAGCGGCCAATCTTCCGTGCCGATCACCGGAATTCGATTTTCTGTCATCCAGTTAAAAGTCAGGTATCCAGTTACGAGAAAGCTCTCCAGCGTCGCTTTCACCAGCATAGGTTCTGGTTCTTGCACTACTTGCGTGAGCGCCGCAACGGATGTCTGCTCCATTGCCCTCACACCTTCCGAGAGAAAGGCCGACTTCTCCAGTAAATTCGCGTTGTCATCGAAAAAAACTCGCAAGCCTTGATGGAGATTCCAGTGTCCTCGCCAATCCCAATGCGGTTCTTGAACAATGAAAACAATCTTTTTTGCGTCAGGATGGCTGATTTCCGTCACAACGAAAAACTCCTGGCATCGCTTGGAAATGACGAATGGCTGGCCTCCGACCATGCCTCGCAGCGTGTAGTCAATCTTGATGGTCTTAGAAATGTGAGCGAAAACTTCGCGCGCTTCCCCTGCCCGAACGCTGGAGGCGAGGAGAGTCAGTTGGATAACTTGGTAGGGCAATTCGTCATCGTAAAGCATCGCAGTGAAACCATGTCCGCCGTCAGGCTTGACGGTCTCCATCGTGATGGAATCGTAATTTCCAATGCGCGCTCGATCGGAAATACTCATCTCTTTGATGATGCCCTGGCGTTTGCCCCATTCCATTTTGTCACCGAAATCTTTCGTGATCGATGCGAGATAATCGGTCTGTGGCGGAATCCGAATGACCATGGCAACGAACGTGAGTCCAAAATCATAAGTCCGAAATGCAGCGATGTAGGGTGCTGCTGAAAATGGGCTCTCGTTGAACTGGTAGTAACGCTTGTAATAATCAGCGCTCTGGCTTGTGTAGTTGCTCCGAAATAATTCGCGCTCCCGCTCGCTAAACGGTTGAAACGATTCAGGCACTTCCAACGAAAACGGATAAATAACCCAGTTTTTAAAATTAGTGGCATTCGCCGACGCGGCCGAAATTTGCACGGCGATTCCAAGCCAGATGAATGTAAGGAGTTTTTTCATAGAGATTCCTTTTCACGCTTGCTTTGCTGTAGGCTGCGAGACAAATATGCCTGCCACTTTTGGAGAGAGTTATCCGACCAGTCTTGAAGCCTTCGATGCCAGCGCGATTGGATTTTCCGCTTGCGTATTCAATTGATCATCGTCAATTTATTTACTTATTCCCGCCATCACTATCATTGGTAGCACCCCCACTACCTCCTTGCCTACTACCACCGCCACTCATTAAGAGGCCGATGAACCAACCCATCAATGCGAATGGGAATATCGCGGGGATGGAATTGATGTGTAATACATATTTCGCAAAAGCAATGCCGATAATCATCCCTATGATTTGCATCATAATTACCTCCAAACGTTGATTGAACGTGCCCACTGAGGCCGAAAGTTCTCGCAACTTTAGAAATGCAAATTTGGCCGAGAGGTGATGAGACTCTTGTTGGACAGAAGCCGCCCACTACTAACCTCGAATTCCAAACCTCAAGGGATTTGCCGGCCTGGTGTCTGGAGTAGTGCGGCTGCGCGCTGGCTCTGGGGACCAGCCTGTTGTTACGTTCAAGTTCGCCTTCATTGAGTTACGACGAAGGCCAATTAAAACCGCTTGCGAGGTGACGCTACAATAATTCAAATGATTTGAGGTTTCAAGGCGAGCTGAGCAAATCCTCAAAGTACAGACAAGGGCTTCGCTCTACCTCTTCGCCATGACCCGACCCCCGAAGCCCCACACCGCTGGTGGTGACGTACATCTTGCTGCCACGATCTGAGCAGGACGAAACGAACAGCGACGTTTACGACCAATTACTTGTATATCGCGAGCAGGAGGCTTGGGAAAAATTTACGCAAGAAGAATTCAGGGTGGTTGTACTTTTCCAACAAATGGAACCAATAAATTGCCGGGTGCTTTTGGAACCAATGAGTTGCCGAGAACGGTCCCTAAATCTAGCGGTTAACAATTTACGAAGGAATTTTGGGGTAGTCTGTACTTTTCCGAAAAGTGGAACCAATTAATTGCCGGAGGCTATTGGAACCAATAAGTTGCCGGAGCGGCAAATTAATGGTTCAAGTTACAAAGCTGCTCGAAACGATGCGAGTTTATTTGGCTGGGAGGCAGGGATTCGAACCCCGATAGGCGGATCCAGAGTCCGCAGTCTTACCGTTAGACGACCTCCCAATGCAGAGTTTCAATGTACGTGGCGGGCCGGTTTCTTGTCAACAACCGGCAATCTCTTGGTGGTTCCCACATTTGAGAATCTCTTTGCGTTCTCTGTGATCTCTGTGCCTCCGTGGTGTAGACGAGATTGCGTCGTGTCCTAACTTTAGCGTACCTCTGTGTAGCAATGGGAATTTCTTGTTTTCTTGAGGTTTGCGAGTAAACAAATCGATCCACGAAATCACACGAACCGAAAGACAAAGTCACACGAAATGTTCCTCGATTTATTTCGTGTGATTTCGTGGATCATGTCTTAGGTTTTGGGGCCGCTCTGCTCCGGCTGCATCTCAGTATTAGATTTACAACGCAAACACTCTCCATTCGAAGCGATGAGCAGCCGACCCGGCTTGAAGTTCTCTTTGTTAGGAGCTCCAGCCGTTCTCTGCTGAATAAAAACTACGATCCACGCGCATCACACGAAAGGCACGAAATAAGTACTTGGGAATTTAGGCCTTGTCGTTTTGCCCGCATGCAGGCAGAATAGGGCAGCCGCAAGACAACTCCCACACGTTGAAATTCGCCCTGCTATCTGGAGCATAGATGAACGAGCATCAATCCCGACCTGAGTCTGTTGACTCGGAGCGTGAATTGCGAGCCTTGATCGCTGATTACGAAACAAAGCTCAATGAGATGGTAGACCTTGTGGCTCGTGTTCGGCACGAGATAAATAATCCGCTCACGGGTGTATTGGGCCAGGCACAGCTGCTGCTGCGTGAGGAGTTGAACGAAAAGGCGCGGAAACGAGCAGAAACGATCGAAGAGTTAGCTATTCGGTTGCGAGACACTGTGGGACAACTGAGGAAAGTGCAGCGGCTCGGCGACTCTTCCCAAACTGCCGGATCGGACTAGCCTCCTGGAATCAGTTCGGAATTACTTTGCGGTGGATAGTGGTATCGCCGCTCACGAGCGCCTCAAATCGCCGGCCCTGTGGGATGTAAGCATTCTCGCCGCGCTTTAAACCATGCAGCAGCGCTATCGGGGCAATCGGCCATAGCAGCGCGCCGGTAAGCACGATTTGGGTCGCAACTTTCGCTCCCTTACTGTCGCCTACTACTCGTCCCTGCGACTTGATGGGTACTTTCGTACCGTCCACCGCCAACACATTTTCCAGATGCCAGACCAGACGACCCGCTCTGCCGAAGTGCGCGCCCCGCTTTGCTTGTGTCACTCGACCGGTGGCAATGGCGCCGGGCTCTATCACAATGGCGTCGCCGATTTTGACGGGATTGACAACGCGAAACGTTATTGCTTCGCCCGCGGCGATCTCCTGAGAGTTGATCCGGTAGGCGGACTCTATCTCAACAACAGTGTCCCTGGGAATCGTGATGGCACGCGAGTCATTTCGGCCTGGTCTGGCGGCGTTGATCATGGCGAGAAGTACGTCATCAGGGACACCTTCAGATTTGAGCCGGTTGAGTTCGGTGGCAGAGACATCGCAAGTGCAGGTCGATCGTTGCAGCTTGGCAATAATAACTTCAGCCGCGAGGCCCGACTTGACCATCGCTAAAACGTCATCCTGGCTAAGAGTCGGGCTTGCATCCTGCGACTGCTGGAGGGTTTTTGCTGCTGCCGGTATTTTCGCCGTGCAGCAACAGGGAACGAGAAAAATCAGCAAAAGGCAACTTATTCGGCGCATCTCACGACGACTCCGCGTTTAAATGCAATCAGATCGCTGCCTCGAGCAGCAAATGCAATACCACCTTCTAAGAACGCAGGGTATTAGAAAAGCGGAGGGCGTGACAGGAGAGGAGTGACAGTCGTTCAACCGCCACAACACAGGCCAGTGCATTCTGATTTAATCAATCAGGCGGGCAATCATGCATTTCAAATAATACGTCTCGGGCACGCTGAGCAGCACTGGATGGTCGCTCGCTTGCATTCTCTTCTCGACGAGTTGCAGTCTGCAACGACCATCCTTTGCCGCCTCCGTGATGATCTCCAGAAAGAGGTTTTCTGAGATGTGGTAGGAACAGCTGCAAGTCACGAGAATGCCGCCCGGATTCAATAACTTCATAGCTCGCAGATTGATCTCTTTGTACCCGCGTGCCGCGTTCTTGACACTGGCGCGGTTCTTCGCAAATGCCGGCGGATCGAGAACTATCGTATCAAACTTTTCCCCACTCTCTTCAAACTCACGCAAGGCATCAAACGCATTCGCTTCACGGAACTCCGCGTTCGAGGCGTCGTTCAGTTCGGCATTGCGACGCGCCCACTCGACTGCTTCAGTGGAAATGTCGATACCCAACACGCTCTCACAGACGCGGGACAGGTGAAGGGCAAAGCCACCGGCAAAGGTAAAGCAATCAAGAGCGCGCCCGTGGGCGACTGACTGAGCTGCCACTCGATTTTCACGTTGATCCAGAAACGAGCCGGTCTTTTGTCCTCCCAACGGCGCGACCAGGAATCGAATACCGTGTTGGATCACCTCGACTTCGTCCGCAGCCTGGCCGTAGAGTGTGCCGGCAGTGAGAGGTAATCCTTCCAGTCCGCGCACCCGCAGATCATTTCGTTCCACAATTGCGCGGGGAGCAAACTCCTGGACCAGCAGCTCCACCAGCAGCGGCTTCAATGCTTCACTACCCTGAGAAAGAGTTTGCAGCACCAGGACGTCGTCGTAACGATCGACTATCAGGGAAGGAAGCAAATCTCCTTCCGAATAGACCAGACGATAGGCATTCGCATCGGCCGTTAGCCTTTCACGCCGGCACGCCGCATTGCGAATGCGTGTGCGCCACCACTCGCGATCTATCGGTTCATCAGATCTGCTGAGCAGCCGCAAAGCGATTTCGGAGCGGTCGCTGTAGAAGGCCTGACCCACAAAGTTGCCATGCTGATCGCGTACGGTCACGATCGAGCCACCGGCAACATTAGCAGCGTCGCTCACATCACTGCGGTAAATCCACAGATGTCCGGCGCGAATGCGATCCGCCCCGCGCTTTGCGACTACGACTGTTGGCATCACCAGCTACTCTGACACATCAATTGCGAGGCTCGCAAACGCTGTGTTAGGCTTCGCCTATTGCAGTTATTGCGGGCCTTGGGACACCCGAGAGTCATGCCAATCAAGATCAAGACCGATCGCAATCACATCGAAACTACGTCAGGAATTGAGTTGCCTGCGGATTTCAATCCCTCAAATACTGAGCCCGTAGACTATGACCGCGACCTTGGCGACCCGGGAGAGTTTCCCTACACCCGGGGCATTTATGCTGACATGTATCGAGGCCGGCTATGGACCATGCGGCAGTACGCCGGGTATGCCACAGCCGAGGAATCAAACGCTCGTTACAAGTATCTCCTGGCCCAGGGAACCACGGGGCTCTCCATTGCTTTTGACCTGCCCACGCAAATTGGCCTCGACTCGGACGATCCACTGGCGAGCGGCGAAGTAGGGAAGGTCGGCGTAGCAATCGATTCCCTCGATGACATGCTGCGGTTGTTCGAGGGCATACCGCTCGACACCGTATCAACGTCGATGACTATAAACGCAACCGCCTCCACGCTGCTCTGTCTTTACCTGGCGGTTGCGCGCAAGCAGCAAGTGGCTTTTGACAAGGTTCGTGGCACCCTTCAGAACGACATTCTGAAGGAGTACATTGCGCGCGGCACTTACATTTATCCCCCCGGGCCTTCACTACGCCTGGTAACTGACACGTTCGCCTTCTGTGCCCGCGAAGTGCCAAATTGGAATTCAATTTCCATCAGTGGTTATCACATTCGCGAAGCAGGCTCTACTGCGGTGCAGGAAGTTGCCTTTACGCTGGGGGACGCGATCGCCTATGTCGAAGCAGCGCGGGCAGCCGGCCTCGCGGTGGACGAATTCGCGCCGCGCATCTCTTTCTTTTTCAATTCACACAACGACCTGCTGGAAGAAGTTGCCAAGTTTCGTGCGGCGCGCAGGCTGTGGGCCCGGATCATGCGCCAACGTTTTCAGGCGCACGACCCGCGCTCGCTGATGCTTCGTTTCCACACCCAGACGGCCGGTTCGTCGCTGACCGCACAACAACCGGAAGTGAATATAGTGCGGACAACGATTCAGGCGCTGGCTGCTGTACTGGGCGGTACTCAGTCGCTGCATACCAATGCGATGGACGAGGCGCTGGCGCTGCCGACCGAACAAGCTGCGCGCCTGGCCCTGCGCACGCAACAGGTCATTGCATACGAGTCGGGGGTTGCAGACACAGCGGATCCATTGGCTGGTTCCTACGCGATAGAAGAGCTTACGACGCAAATCGAGAAGCGAGCTGAAGCGTACCTCGAGAAGATTGATGCTTTGGGCGGAATGTTGCGCGCGATTGAGTCTGGATACATCCAGCGCGAAATTCAGGAGTCCGCGTACAAATATCAGCGGGCAATTGAGTCTGAGGAAGCTGTGGTAGTTGGGGTAAACCGATTTCAAGCTGAAGAGGATTCCCCTATTCAAACGCTGCGGATTGCCCCTGCTATAGAACAGCAGCAGGTGGAACGCGTACGAGCCGTGCGAACACGACGCAATGGTGAGCGTGCTGAGATCGTCTTGTCTCGTTTGGAAGAGGCTGCCCGCGGCACGGAGAATGTGCTTCCCAGAATTCTCGATTGCGTGGAAGCCGAGGTCACAGTGGGCGAGATCAGCAATCGGTTAAGAAGTGTCTGGGGCGAATACCGCGAAACATCAACAATCTAAAAGATTTTCTATTCATCATTTTCCATTTTTCATTTGTCGTTATTACTGCCCCCCAATGTTTGTTAGCTGATTAGCTGTAGGTTATTGAACGATGAACAGACGACAATTTACGCAAGTTGCAGTTTTGGGTGGAATCGGCCTGTGCTTGACCGGCAAGATCCGAGCCTCCGCTCCACCTCCTCGAGTTGCGATCACGATGGATGATTTCAACTGGGGCGCCAACACCGTGAAGTTGACTGGTGCGGAAAGGAATCAGGCCATACTTGCGGCCCTGCGATCGCGTTCAGTGAAAGCGGCGCTCTTTGTGCGCGGGTCCAATATTGATAATGACGAAGGAAAAGGTCTACTGAAGGCCTGGGACACTGAAGGT
Organism: Pyrinomonadaceae bacterium; assembly: GCA_035644135.1. GTDB lineage: Bacteria > Acidobacteriota > Blastocatellia > Pyrinomonadales > Pyrinomonadaceae > PSRF01. The sequence continues at coordinate 138,121 of DASQPD010000007.1, read as the reverse complement.
CACTTGATCGGCAACCACAGCTACTCCCATCTCTACTACAACAATCCGAAGATCTCTGCCGGAACTTTTGAACAGGACATCCTGCGCTGTGAGCAGCTACTGAAAGACTTTTCGCGCTTTCAAAAGATCTTCCGGTTTCCTTATTTGAAAGAAGGCGAGACGGCCGAAAAACGCGATGCGCTTCGTGAGTTTCTCCAGCAGCAGGGTTATCGCGTCGGCCACGTGACGATCGACACTTCAGACTGGATCATTGACGATCGCCTTAGAAAGCGGTTGGCAAAAGATCCGGCTGCGGACCTGAATCCTTATCGCCGGTTCTATCTGGACCACATGTGGGAACGAGCCTTGTACTACAATGATCTTTCGCACAAAGTAGCCGGTCGGAATGTCATGCACACGATCCTGATGCACTTCAATCTCTTGAACGCACTGTTTCTGGGTGATCTGATTGACATGTTCAAAGACAAAGGCTGGCCGGTAATCGATGCAGTCAGTGCATTCAATGATCCCGTTTTCAGTGCGCAACCTAAGATTGTCCCCGCCGGCGAAAGCATCATTTGGGCGCTCGCGAAAGAGACTGGCCGATTTGACAGGTTCTTGCGCTATCCCGGCGAAGACGGCGATTACGAGACGGCGAAGATGGACAAGCTCGGACTATAGATCCGCAGAGTTCGTGTGATGCGCGTGGATACGATCCACGAAGACACACGAAACGACTATACGAAAGCACACGAAATTGGGATGGCGAATCTGCTGGAAGTCCAAAATCTCCAAACACACTTCCCGACCCGAGCGGGGCTGGTGAAGGCGGTCGACGGCGTCAGTTTTTCTCTCGACTGTGGTGAGCTGCTTGGCCTGGTCGGCGAGTCGGGCTGCGGCAAATCAATTACCGCACTTTCCATCATGCGTTTGATTGCACCCCCCGGAAAGACTGTGGCCGGTAAGATTCTCTTTGACGGTAAAGACCTGTTGAAGTTTTCCGATCAGCAAATGCGGGAAATACGCGGCGACGATATCGCGATGATCTTTCAGGATCCGATGACCTCGCTCAATCCGGTTTTCACAATCGGGGAACAGATTGCCGAAGCATTGCGACTTCATCGAAAACTCTCGCGCAAGCAGGCGCGCGCGGCGGCCATTGAAGCAATGCGCGAAGTGGCGATTCCCGATCCTGCCCGTCGCGTCAATGATTATCCCCATCAGTTATCAGGCGGCATGCGCCAGCGGGTCATGATTGCAATGGCGCTGGCCTGCAATCCCAGACTCTTGATCGCCGACGAACCGACCACCGCCCTCGATGTAACAATTCAGGCGCAAATTTTGGAGCTTCTCAATGACTTGCGTAAGAACCGCGACCTTGCCGTCCTGCTGATTACACATGACCTCGGCGTAGTCGCGGAGGTGGCCGATCGGGTGGCGGTGATGTACACCGGCAGAATTGTCGAGGAGTCGGACGTCAATGAATTGTTTTTGAGGCCCAAGCATCCTTACACCGAAGGACTGCTGCGATCGGTGCCCAAATTAACGGCAGAACATGTCGCCAAGATCGAACGCTTGCAAACGATCGAAGGCGTGGTGCCCAGTCCGACTGAGTTGCCTCCGGGCTGCCACTTTGCCCCGCGTTGTCCGTACCGAATGCCCCGTTGCACCGAAGAAGAGATTCCTCTCTACGAGCTTGACGGCGGCGTTAAGGTGCGGTGCGTCTTGTTCGATTTGGCTGCGGCTGTAACCGCGGATCATCAGGCGGCGCTGAACGATAGGAACGGAAATCAATAGAATGATTTTGTGATTGGAGCGTGAAGTGAGGCGTTGCGGAGCCGGAAGAGAAAAGCGATCCACGAAATAACACTAAGCGATCGCACGATACGTCTGCACTAGCAGTAGAAAAGATCCTTGTGACCCTGAAGAATGGACATTTAGTGGAAGTGCGCGATCTCGTCAAGCACTTCCCGATCGAAGGAAGCGACGAAGTGGTGCGGGCGGTGGACGGAGTTTCGTTTGCAGTATTTCGCGGCGAGACAATGGGCCTGGTCGGTGAATCAGGCTGCGGCAAATCGACTGTGGGCAGATGTCTGCTGCGACTGATCGAACCGACCGCGGGCAAGGTTTCATTTGAGGGGCGCGATGTGCTTTCAATGGGGAAGACTGAGTTGCGCGAATTGCGTCGCGAAATGCAGATCGTTTTCCAGGATCCTTACGCTTCCCTGAACCCGCGAATGAAAGTTGGCGACATCGTCGGCGAACCCCTGGTCATTCACAGAATTGGCACGAAAAGCGAACGTCGCGATCGTGTCGCCGACCTTCTGCGACGTGTCGGTCTTGACCCGGCCTATTCCAAGCGGTACCCGCATGAGTTCTCGGGCGGACAGCGCCAACGGATCGGGGTCGCGCGGACTCTGGCGCTAAACCCGAAACTAATTGTGGCCGACGAACCGGTTTCCGCGCTCGACGTCTCGGTGCAAGCGCAAGTGGTAAATCTGCTTCAGGATTTGCAGGCCGAATTCGGGCTCACTTATTTGTTCATCTCGCACGGGCTGGCCGTGGTCGAGCATATCTCCACTCGGGTAGCGGTGATGTATCTGGGGCGAATAGTTGAGATAGCCAGTGCTGTCGAACTGTATGCGCATCCGCTTCACCCGTACACGCAAGCTCTGCTCTCGGCGATTCCGGTTCCGGATCCGCAGCGCAAGCGCAATCGAGTGGTTTTGCAGGGCGATGTGCCGACGCCAATCAACCCTCCTTCGGGCTGTCGCTTTCGTACGCGCTGCCCGATAGCCATTGCCGAATGCTCACAAATCGATCCTGAGCTGCGAGAAATTTCCCCCGGTCATTCTGTGGCCTGCATCAGGGTTCCCGGTTGGGAAACGGCTAAACCGCAAATTGAATCCACAGATTACGCAGATTAAACAAATTCGGAGTTTCTTGTTTTCTTGGCTTTTCGCGAGTAAACAAACGGATCCACGAAATTACACGAACCGAAAACAAACCACACGAAATGGTCCTCTATTTATTTCGTGTGATTTCGTGGATCATGTCTTTAGGTTTTGGTTGTGGCACTTGGTGCGCTGCGTAATCTGTGGATCTGGATTTGAAACAGTGATTTTCCCGGTTGCGTATTACACTCGCTAAAGTCGAGTTATCTCTAATCGGACGGAAATGCTTTCTCCCCGTCCTCTTCTCAGGAGGAACAAGCAATGAGTGATCCGAACCAGCAAGAATTTCACGCACCACCGCCGCCGCCGTCTCCAGCTCCTGCGGCGCCCCGGCCCACACATATCAGGATACCGGCAATTGTGCTGTTTGTGCTTGGTATACTGGTGCTCGTCGGCGGCATCGCGAAGCTACTGCCGGGAGGAGTCATTACCGGAATAGCCCTGGCTGTTTGGGGATTGTGCCTGTTTGGGTTGAGTTTCGTGCCGTTGCCTGCCGGCCCTGATGCGCCTACGCCGATGTCTGCGTTTGATAGAATCGCGGGCGTCTTCTATGAACCCACCCAGGTATTTCGAAATCTGAGGAGACATCCACGTTGGCTGGCTGCATTTCTGATTATTGCCTTTTTCAATATCAGCTATGGGATCGTATTCGTCCATCGTCTAACGCCCGAAAAAATTGTCGACGCTGTTACCGAGAAGATGGCCCAAACACCTTTCATCCCTCCCGAGGCAGTCGAGCGAGCCAAGGTTGATCAACTCGAGCAACTCAAGAATCCGCTTCAGCGGGCGCAAACCGTTGTGAAGAGCATGGCTGGCTTGTGGATCGTGAGTGCCGTTCTGGCCGCACTCTATCTTCTTGCGGTGCTGGTTTTTGGCGGCAGAATAAATTACTGGCAGTCGTTTGTGGTCGTGATGTACGCGGCTTTGCCCATTACTGTTGTTCAGAAAATCGTTAGCTTAATCATTCTGTTTGTGAAGTCTCCCGATGACATTCCTCCGCTTCGCGGTCAGGAGAGTCTGGTCCAGGACAATCTGAGTGTCTTGTTTACCCCCGCAGATCATCCGGTACTTTTTGTAGTTGCCAGTGCTTTTGGAGTGCTCTCTTTTTACGGATTGTGGTTAAAGGCGACGGGATTACAGAATGCCGGTGAACGAGTCACTAAAGCTGCGGCCTGGAGCACAGCCATTCTGTTCTGGGTTCTCGGTGTCTTGCTGGGGGCTATCGTGGCGGCGATCTTCCCAGCCTTCATTTCTTAAAACAGTCGGGAGTCGGGGAAGTCTTGGAGTCTTGGAGTCTTGGAGTCTTGGAGTCTTGGAGTCTTGGAGTCTTGGAGTCTGGAAGTCTTGGAGTCTCGGACTTCCAGACTCCGGACTCCGGACTCCAGACTCCGGACTCCCGACTCGAGACTCGAGACTCGAAGACTCCGAGACTTATTCGTATCTGAGTGACTCAATTGGGTCGAGGCGGGCTGCTTTCCATGCCGGCCAGAGCCCGAAGACCAGGCCAATACCAACGCTTGCTACAAACCCGCCGATCGGGGCCCACAGCGGGACGTAGGAAGGAAGCAAGATCCGCAGCAGCAGAGTCAAAAGCCAGCCAACTGTGAGCCCAATCAGACCCCCGATTCCGGTTAGGGTTGCGGCCTCGATAAGAAACTGCCACATGATGTCACTGCGGCGTGCCCCGATAGCTTTCCGCACGCCGATCTCGCGTGTACGCTCAGTTACTGACACAAGCATAATGTTCATCACGCCGATACCACCAACCATCAGACCAACCGACGAGATAACAACCATCCCGATGGCCAAACCCGCCGTGATCGAGCGAAAGTTATCAAGCACGCTTTCTGATGTCTCCATGCCAAAGTTGTCGTTTGCCGCGAACGGCACCTGGCGCCGAACACGCAAGAGATCGCGCACCTGGTCTTTTGCTTCTTCCATTAAGCCCGGCTTCGCTACCGCCAGAATGAAAATGTCATCAGCATTGGGTTTCAGTTTGCGAGCAACGCTGAAGGGGACGTAAATGACATTATTCTGATCATCGCTGCCACCGCTAAACAAAAACTGTTCGCGCTTTTGCAACGTTCCTACGACCCGGAATTCTTCTTCTCCTATCTTGATCGACTGGTTTACGGGCGACCCAAACTTGAAGAAGTCATCAGCCACCTTTGAGCCAACAACACAAACGCTGGCTCTCGAATCATTCTCAAATTGAGAAAAGAAGCGGCCTTCTGAGATTGTCTGCGTGCCGGCCTTCTCGAATTCGGGCAGGGTGCCTTGCAAGGCAACCGAGGCTGTAGTTTTGCCTCCACCTGAAACGAGCAGCTTTCCTCCAAAGAAGTTGTTTGTGATGTCAAGAAAAGGAACAGACAATTCAATGGTCGGTAGCGATGTGAGAGCAATCGCGTCATCATAGGTTAGTTCCTTGCGCATTCGCTCTTCTCTTGAGAGCCGGCCGATGTGAATGCCCGGATTGAATTTGCTGATGAAAATCGAGCGCGTTCCAAACGACTCAATCTCCTTTTTAACGGAAACATCAATACCGCTGATGATTGAAGCAATCAACATTACTGTGATGATGCCAATCACGACCCCAAATACGGTCAGGAACGAGCGTAGCTTGTTGCTCAGAAGGGTCGCGATGGCCATTCTGAGATTCTCATAGATATCGCTGCGCAAAAGTTTCATTATTCCGCCCTCAAGGCCTCAATCGGATCCAGCCGAGCAGCCTTCCATGCGGGAAAGACCCCCGCCATAACCCCTACGAGCGCTGAGATACCTACGGCGATTGCGACCGCGGCAATCGAAAGGTACGTGGGAAAAAAGACAGCCGTCATCACGCGACCAATGATCCAGGCAATAAGTACCCCGACTGCGCCGCCAATGGCTGAAAGAGTTACAGCCTCGACCAGAAACTGCTTAAGAATATCTATCTGCCGCGCACCCAGAGATTTTCGTATGCCGATCTCCTTTGTCCGTTCTGTGACCGAGACCAACATGATGTTCATAATGACGATCGCCCCGACGAGCAGTGCAATGCTGGGGACCGCGAGGGCCACAATAAAAATGGTGCCAAAAATCCGATCACGAAGACCTGTAATAGCGTCTGGTGTAACAATGCCAAAGTTATCTTTTTCGTCAGGACCCAGTTTTCTCCGCACGCGCATCAGGAAACGGCTTTCATCCACCGCATCGTTGAAAGCATCATCGGTTTTCGAGGTTGCTATAAAATAAAGCGATCTCTGCCGGATCAAACCACCAAAATTAATCGAGTATGTTTTCAAAGGAATAACGATGAAGTTGTCCTGGGGAATGCCAAACACGGTGCCCTTCGCCGTCTCGACCCCAATCACGCGATAAGGTAAGCCCCTGATTAGGATTTCCTGGCCCACTGGACTACCGGCGGGGAAAAGCTTGTTTCCAACATCGGCGCCCACATAAGCCACTCGCTGTGCCGCTTCCTCTTCGCTCGCCGAGAAAAAGCGACCATCAGCAATGTCTCTATTCTCAATGTCAGCGGTATTTGCCGTTGCCCCGGAAACAAATACATCGTCCAGCACCTCGTTGCCCCGCTTGACCTGCGACGGACTGCTGCGTGCTTTTGCGCCTATCTTTCCAATCAGGCTAGCCCGCTGTTTCAGGTATTCGTAATCTTCCAGAGTTAGTTCTTTGTTACGTCGCTGGGCCGCAGCAATGGTATCGGTATCTTTGAAATCTTCGAGCGGATTGAAACGCTGAATGGTGAACGACTTCGCTCCGATGCCTGCGATCTTTTCGTCGACGTAGGTATTGAATCCTTGGATCAGCGAATAAACAACCACCACCGCCATTACGCCGATGACCATGCCCAAAAGGGTCAGGGCCGAGCGCAGTTTGTGCGCCCAGATCGCTGCCAAAGCAAGCTTAAGGGTTTCGATAAACTTCACGGGCGAACCTACTACGGGCTAAACAGCTATATTGTTGCAGTTAGCGCTGGAGTTCAAGTTGGGCGGCGTGCTGATAGATTGGACTGAGGTATCCCAGGAGAATGTGTCCACGAAATCACACGAAACCACCAAAAAACAAATCGGCAATCGGCAATTGGCAATCGGCAATGACTCTATTCCCACCGCAGCGCCTCGATAGGATCCAGGCGGGCGGCTTTCCATGCCGGCCACAGCCCGAAGACGATTCCGACCGCTGCTGAAATGCCTACCCCTACACCGATAGCCCAGAGCGGAACATAAGCCGGAAGCGGTGAGTATTTGTTCATCAGAAGGCTGGCCAGCTCTCCGACTGCCAGTCCGGCAAGCCCGCCAATCGCCGTTAACACCACTGCCTCGATTAGGAACTGCGACAGAATATTCAAACGGGTCGCGCCCACGGCCTTGCGCACGCCGATTTCCTTTGTTCGTTCCGTCACCGACACCAACATGATATTCATGACCCCAATACCTCCAATCATCAGGGCGACAAACGAGATTGCGGTCAACACGAGCGCAGTGGCGCCGGTGAGTTGGTTGTACACATCCAGCAGAGAATCCTGCGAAGAGATGCCAAAGTTATTCTTTTCGCTTGGCGGCACGCGCCTGCGCCGCCGAAGGATGTCAGTGATCTCGTCGATTGCGGACTTCACCATGGCACGAGACTGTGGTCGCACAATGATAAAGAACACCACTTCGGGGAACGGTCGATCCGGGTAGTACTTGTCGAAAGTACTAATGGGAACAAAAATCGAATTGTCACGCGATTGGCCAAAAAAGTTTCCCAGCGGTTCCATCACTCCTATGATCCGAAAAGGATTGCCGTTGATCCGCACCTCTCTGTCCACCGGATCTTCAAAAGGGAACAAGGCCCGCTTCACATCGACGCCGATTATGCAGACGTTGGAGCGATCCTGCATGTCAATATCGCTGATGAAGCGACCGTTGGCGACGTATTGTGAATGGACGAATTCATAGTACGGTGTGACCCCCAGAAGAATCGGCGTATCGGTTTGCTTCTCCTGATAGCGCATGGTTACGGCAATCATGCGATGGATAGGTGAGACTCCGGCGACTGAGGGCGCTTCTCGACGCAGAGCGTCCGCATCGTCCATCGTCAGGTCTTTTCGGTGAACCTCTTCCGGACTAGGTGGTCTGCCGAAACTTGGGTCAAACTTCGAGATAAAGATGGTATTTGACCCAAGCGACTCGATCTGATCCGCAAAGGCCTTGTTGAGACCCTGGATGATCGAGACCATGAAGATCACTGTAATTACTCCGACACTGACCCCAAGGATCGTCAATGACGAGCGCAGCTTGTTTGCTCGCAACGTATCGACGGCCATCAGGGCCGACTCTTTGATATCTTCAAGACGCATAAAACATTGCCGATTTTCGATTTCCGATTGCCGATTGGAGTGCTGATATTGTCACTTGCCGTTACTCCAACCTATTTCCCGCCCCAAGCGCGAATCGACATGTTCACCACTCCAATCGGCAATTGGCAATCGGAAATCGGCAATGACCTGGCAATGGATTCATTCGGCGCGCAGTGCCTCTATCGGATCCAGCCGGGCGGCGCGCCACGCCGGCCATAATCCGCTGATGATCCCTACCACGGACGATACGCCCACTCCCAAAACTGCCGAAGCGGCGCTGATCAGAAGCGGAAAACCAATCAAGGCTGAAATTATGTAAGCCAAACCAAACCCAGTACCAACTCCAATCGCACCCCCAAGCGCAGTTACTGTAACTGCCTCAATCAAAAACTGCGTCAGAATGTCTTTCCGGCGCGCTCCAATCGCTTTGCGAATGCCGATTTCCTTCGTTCGTTCCGTTACCGACACCAGCATGATATTCATCACCACGATGCCGCCAACCACCAGCGAGATTGCCGCCACCCCAATGGTCACAATATAGATGTTCGAAGTAGCACTGGAGTACAAATTGAGAAAGACATCCTGAGTCTCGAGCGCGAAGCCTTCATCCCCCTCCTGGTCAAACGTTCTTCCGCGACGGTTGCGCATGATAGTGCGCACCTGGTCCTCTGCAGCCTCGAGCTGTTCGGCGGTTGGCACCTGAATAAAAACCACGAGCGACCTGCGGGAGCCGTAGGATTTTTGGTAGGTCGAATACGGGATATAGACCACATTGTCCCGCGAAAAGCCAAATATCGAACCGAGTGGCTCTAACACACCAATGACGGTATAAGGCCGTCCAGCAATCCTTATCTCCTGACCAATTGCCCGATCAGCGGGAGCATCGGCAAAGAGATTCTTTAACAAATCAGGGCCGATGACGCAGATCTCATGGCCTGAACTTCCCTCGGCCTCAGTCCAAATTCTGCCGACGTCAATCGTGACCCCGTCGATGGAGAACATGGTGGTGGGATTCACGCCGCGAACTCGAACGCCTTCGGATTTTTGGTCGGCATGTTTTATGGTCTCGATGGCGTTGGCAGCCTCACCTACGCGCCAACACGCCGAACACAGACGGCCAATTGCCTCAGCGTCTTCGTTAGTGACATCCTTGCGCTTGCTGAATTTTATGTACTCTTCACGCGACTTAATGATCTGAGGGTTCTTAGAGATGGTGAAGACAGTTGAGCCCTGCGACGAAAAAGTTTGGGCCACTGTCTTGTCCAGCCCTTTGATAATCGTGACCACGGAAATCACCGCCGATACGCCGACGACGATTCCCATCAATGTCAGGGCTGTGCGAAGCTTGTTTGCTCGCAGACTCGAGGTGGCGACGAGAAAGGCTTCGCCTAAAGATGCCAATCTGACGGCACGCAAAGAACGAATGCTTGCAGGCAGATTGAGGCGCCGGCCAGATGAGTAGCTTTGTGGCTCGATCGGGTTTCCGCCACTTCGCTCCATCCAGACCTCCTATTTGATTTTCTCGTCTTTTTCGATCAGTCCGTCGCGGATTGAGAGTATGCGATGCGCCCGTCTGGCAATGTCCGGTTCGTGAGTGACGACGATAATCGTGTTTCCCTCAGCATGCAGGCGTTCGAAGAGGTCCATGATTTCCATGCTGGTGTGAGTATCGAGCGCGCCCGTGGGTTCGTCCGCCAGCAGTATCGAAGGATGATTGACGAGCGCGCGCGCAATGGCTACACGCTGGCGCTGTCCGCCGGAGAGCTCGTTAGGCCGGTGCAGGATCCGGTCTGAGAGATCGACCGCATGCAGCGCCTGTTTGGCCATCTCATGACGCTGACTTGAGCCGATGCCTCCGTAAATCAAGGGCAGTTCGACATTGTGGAGAGCGGTGGCGCGCGCCAGCAGGTTGAAGGTCTGAAACACAAAGCCAACTTCCTGATTTCGTATGCGCGCCAGCTCGTCGTCGTCCATCTCCGAAACGTTCTTGCCGTTAAGCCAGTACTCGCCCTGGGAAGCGGTGTCGAGACAACCGATCAGGTTCATCAATGTCGACTTGCCCGAACCTGAAGGACCGATGATGGCAATGTATTCGCCTTTGTGAACGTCAAAAGAGACACCGTGCAGAGCGTGCACCTCTTCCGCGCCCATCTGATAGGTCTTCCAGATCCTGCGCATTGATATCAGAGCTAACGCATCATGCCGGCGGCTGTTAGTCTCTTCTTGCTCGAAGATCTTTTCCGTTACTGAGGGAGCGAATGTAATGTCACTCATTTAGCTGGGCCCCGTTGAGTTAGCGTTTGCGCCGGTCGGACGTTGCTGGCGCTTCACCGTCATCCCGTCCTTAAGCGTCTTCAAAACCCGGCTGGGTCCTCTAACGATTTCCATGCCCGCCTTCACACCGCTCGTGACCTCGATATCTGCCTCGCCGGTTATGCCGGTAGTAACTTCAATGAACCGGACCTTGTTCCCTTCGATAATATAAACACCCTTCAAGCTCTTAGGTTTGTCCCCGGACGGAGGCGGCGGAGCGCTGCCTGCCACTGAAGCTGTGGGAGATGGCGAAGGCGACTTCTCTACTATCGATTCCAGCGGGACAGCAACTACGTTATTCTTCACTTTAGTCGTGATGGTGGCCGTAGCACTCATTCCGGGCCGCAGAGCATTGCGAATATCATCGGTCATCTCTTTATCGATCAGCTCAACGGTAACCTTAAACTCTTTAGCTTCCTGGACATTAACTCGGTTAGACAAGCCACCCTGCGTGTCTGACTTGGCCACCGCCAGGGGATTCTTTTGCAGCACTACTGCTTTGATTTCCTTTTCTCCCAGGGCGTCCACTTTCACCTTCGCCTGTTGACCAACCTCAACATTCGAAATCTCAGTTTCATCGACATTGACCTCGACGTTGATCGTGGACATGTCTGCGATTGTCATCAGCGGGGTGGTGGACAGACCAGCCACGGCGAATTCGCCCACGCGAGTCGGGATGTCGGCGACCACACCGTTCAGTGGCGACAATTGGGTCGCTTTGGAGCGCTGGCTTGATTGGCCACGAAGGAGTGCCTGTTGCTGGTTCGCCCGCATCTCAGAAGACTTGATACTGGTTCTGGCTTCCTGAACCGCGAGTCGCTGTTGGTTCGCGCGCTCCTGTGCTTCTTTCACAGCGATCTTCTGCGACTCGAGGTTTGCTCTGGCTGTATCCAAAGCTATCTTCGCCTGATCGTAACGATCGCGCGCGGCATCGTATTCAGCGCGTGAAGCAACGCCTGCTTCGATTAAGTCGGTATTACGTTTAAGTTCGCGCTGGGCGGTATTGAGATCGACCTGGGCACGATCCACAGAAGTCTGGGAAGACACGAGCTGTTGACGCGCCGCTGCCACCGAAGACTCAGCAACCACCAAAGCCTGCTGGGCCGAGGCAACCGCATTCCGCGCATTCTGAACATCGTTGATTGAAGCCTGGGCTGCGGCCCATTGTGCTTCCTGGTTGGATTGAAGTTGCGTTGGATCAATCCGTACCAGCGGCTTGCCCTTGGTTACCTGATCACCAGCATTTACATAGATCTCTTCGATTCGTCCGGGAACCTCACTGGTAAGTTTGATATAGCGCACCGGCCGAACTTCGCCCGATGCAGTTACTGTTTGCCGCAACTCTGGTCGCACCTCAATTTTGATAGTAGTTACTTCGGATTCTTCTTTGCGGCTGGCGAAGACGCTGATGATAATTACCAACGCTAAAACCGCAACTGCCGCGACCGCGATAACAATCTTTTTCTTCCGACTCAAAGCCATGTTTTCTTCCTTCGATCAGATACTTATTTTTTATTTTGGAGACGAGTTAGTAAGTTGCACAGAAATCCGCTGCCAGACCCCGTCTGCTCGGTTAGCTCTTACGTGTAAAATTAGCAAACAGTTTCAACTAAGAGCAACCGCTGAGCACAAGAAAAGCCCGGAAAACTCTGGGTGCCGGGCGCAAAAATTCCTCTCGCGAGCCCGCCGGCGCTTCTGCCTTCTGACATCGCCTGTTTCAGAACCCAGGCGACCAATTTCTCAAAAAAAGAAGGTTAAACCTATCCTTCGCCCAGGCGCAGAGTAACTGCTGCTGCGTGGTCGACGGTCGGTTTTGGCAGCAGACCCGGCAGCAAACCCGGTTACTAAGATGCAGCTATCGCGGGAATTCAGCGTTGGCGCAGGCGATTATTTCGCGTTAGAATGATTGGCCTCTCGATCGTAAGAGGCCATCCGATGTATCAAGCCTTTAATGAGCTGCCGAGACTCAAAAGACCCAGATGATTACTTGCGACCGCTGTAAAACGGAAAACCTCGAAGGCTCGCAATACTGCGATGAATGCGGAGCCCCGCTGAGGCCGAATCTTCGCCCCAGCATATCCGACAACTCGGGCTTGTCTAAGAGTCCCGATGGCCCGAACGGTTCTCGTGCACCCGTTCCCAGCAAAAAGCCTGAATTTGCGCCCGGCCAGGCCGCCGCGGCAATCAGCTTTTCATCGTCTTTGAATCCCTCAGCCAAGGCTCACGCGCGCTTAGTAATCGAGCGTGGTCGTTCGGTAGGAAAGCAATTTTTGCTGAGTGGTGATGATTCGCAGATTGGCCGCTGGGACGCTGACGGAGGGATCTTTCCGGATGTCGACCTGGATGCCGACGATCCAGAGGCAAAAGTTTCCCGACGGCACGCACGCATCACTTTACGCGACGGACAATACTTTCTCGAGGACCTCGGATCGACCAACGGCACCTTTGTTAATCGCGGAAAGAGATTGCCTCCCGGCTACCGCCAACCGCTGCGGGACGGCGATGAAATCATCGTTGGTAAGACGTTCCTGCGGTTTTTTGTAGTTAAGTAATTCAAGCGGCGAACGTTTCCAGGATAACCAGCTGAAGCGCGTTCGCATCAATGACCCCTGGACCACAAACGGTCGATTGCAATCAATGACTGAGTGTACTGAATGCGGCGCAGCCCTGGAGCAGTCCGAACACTTCTGTGGCAGTTGTGGCGCGCAGCAACCCCCCGCCGATGCTGAGTTCGAGACGTCAGCCAGCGGCGAGATGGGGGATCTATCTCTGCTGGGTGCCGGCGGGCCGGCTGCGCCTGAGTCTGCGGCATCCAAGGCCGATGAAACTCCGCCAGCTGGTTCAACTCCGACCGCAGATTCATCCGAGTTCGCCTCGGCGAAAAAGGTCTCGTCGTCATCTCTCGGTGGCTCAGCGACCGGTGGGCTGGGTGTTTCCAATACCAGCGCAACTCCCCATAAGGGAACAACAGGCGGTCATCAGCCAACCATCAAACAACTTGAAGCGGGCACCCTTCTTAACGGCCGTTATGAGATCGTCAGGCGCATCGGTGGCGGCGGCATGGGCGCCGTGTATCTTGCCAAGGATCGCAACCTTGGGGATGCACCTCGCGCGGTTAAAGAGATGGTCGAGGCGCATCTGGATCCGGCCCAACACGAAAAGGCCATCGGCGATTTTAAGCGCGAGTCGTTGCTGCTGACCTCGCTCGAACATCCTTCCATCCCGACTATCTACGACTATTTTTACGATGAGCCAGCCGGGCGGTTTTACCTCGTGATGAAATACATTTCCGGCGGCGACCTTGCTTCCCGCCTGCGCAGCTCGGCGACGGGGCGACTCGATGAAAAGACCGTCGCGGACTGGGGCATGCAGGTGGCGGATGTCCTCGAGTATCTGCACTCGCGACCAAAGTCGATCATCTATAGGGACTTGAAACCGGCGAACCTGATGATTGATGGTAATACAGGCCGCGTAATGCTGATAGATTTCGGTATTGCTCGCTGGGTTAAGCAGGAAGAAAAGGGTGTCACCGCGGTGGGCACGATGGGTTATGCGCCGCCTGAGCTATTTGGTGGGCGCGTGGAACCGCGCTCCGATATCTACAGTCTCGGCGCCACCATGTTTCATCTATTGACCGGATCTGATCCTCAGGACAATCCGTTGTTGATTTTTGATTTCACCAAGAATCCGCGGCCGCGGCAAATTGCGCCTTCCATTTCAACCGAGATGGAAATGATCCTGATGAGAGCCGTCGAATATAAGCCAGAAGATCGGTTCAGATCAGGCGAAGACATGCGCGATGTGCTGGCCAGCCATCTGGAAAAGTTGATGGCCGGAAGAGTCAGTTATGGCGTGCCGGCGCAGCAGCTTGGCAGCGAGACAGTGCAGGTGCAAACCGTGTATTGCGGTTTCTGCGGAGGCCGAATCGCAGCCGACGATATCTTTTGCGCGCACTGTGGAGCACGCCAGCCGCTAGCAGGCGTCGGGCCCAGCGCCATGTTGCGCACTTCCCATCCGACCGCAAAACTCGTGGTGGCCGGAACGACCGAGTTGGACGCATCCTTTATTCTACAGAAGGACAGCAACCTCGTAGGGCGTACCGATCCGCATTCGAATATCTTTCCGGAGATCGATCTCTCGCGTTTCGATTCTGAGACAAAAGTTTCCCGGCGCCACGCCAGAATCTGGCGCGAAGGCGATACCTTTCTGGTTGAGGATCTTGGATCCGTCAACGGTACTGTCATTAATGATTCAGTACGCCTTGCTCCCAGGCAGCCGCGCGTTCTCGATAGCGGAGATAAGCTCCGCCTGGGTGAAACGACACTTCATTTTCTTGTAGGTTGATCAGGGGTCAGCGGTCGGTTGTCAGTGGTTTTAGGAATCCGGTTGGCAACGGAACCTGAGATACGAGAACACACCGGGCCAGGATTGCACAGACAACTGACGACCGATGTTGGCCAAATAATGATCGCGGTAGAGGGCACCGCCGTAAAGCAGTCGAATAAGCAAGGTCGCGCCGCCAGCCAGCAGAGGCGGCGATTCCACGCACCGTTTTCCCTGCGTTGTGGGGCCCTGCTGATCGATTATGTCTTGGTAATTTCGATCGTTGCTGTCAGCACTCTGATTGCGCGAATGCTCGGAGGCGGAGCCCGGATGGCCGGTGGCTCGGCGGAAACGCTGGGGGTCGTGATTGCGGTAATTGGCGCTGCCCTTGACCTTGGCGTGGCGCCAGGCCTTACTGGCCGCACGGCCGGCAAGTGGGCCACCGGGCTCCGAATTGAACGCGTGACTGGGGAGCAAATCGGCATTGGCCGGGCACTCCTTCGCCACTTTGTTGGTTATCCGGTATCATTTCTGCCCCTGGGAATTGGATTTCTTATTGCTGCCTTCACGGCCCGCGGGCGAGCCTTGCACGATCTTATTGCTGGCACCATCGTCGTTCGTGAAGGCACATTTGCGGGTATTAGCACCTCTAAGACACGCCGGGGTGCGTAACCATTAGCAAAGCTTTCTTCAATGTCTGAACTAATCGTCAAATATCCTGACAGAGCCCCTGATCATTTTCCGCTGGGACGCCTGCGTATCACCATCGGTCGCTCAGCCCGAAATGATCTCTGCATACCGGATCCCTTTGCTTCTCGAGTTCATGCCGAGGTTCGCCGTGAAGGCGATGAATACTTTTTACAGGATCTGGGATCGGCCAACGGCACCCTCTACAACGGCTCGAGCGTGGAAGGTGTAATTCCGCTTGGCCCTGGCGGCCGCATTCAAATTGGCGAGACAGAGATTGTCTTCGACGACGGTACCTACAACTCGAGCATGGGCGCGACCATGATCACGGACAATACGACGTCGCTCCCTGAAGCGACGATTGCCCTTGCCTCGGGTGATCGGACCACCTCGGGCCTGCTGGAAGCAATCGAAGGCGCGCGCACCAAACCTGAAGAAGTTGCTACCGCCACCACAGCGAAAACCGGCGACTTGCTGGCCTTGATTAGCAAGGTGGGGATCACTTTGCTGGCTTCGGCGACTCTCGGAGAGACGTTGGAGCAGATCGTGTCTCTCGTATTTGAAGCTGTGCCGGCGGATCGGTGTTTGTTGATGATGCGCTCTGAAGGCAGCGAAGAGTTGCGCGTCGCCGTGGCTCGCTTGCGCGATCGCGTTGGGGAAGTTGGCGAGATACGTGTCAGCCGCAATGTGCTCGAGGAGGTCGTATTTAGGGGTAAGTCGGTTTTGACTTCTGACGCGCAGCACGACCCACGTTTTGCCAGCGGTACAGTGGTCTTGCAGGGAGTTCGTTCGGTATTGGCGGTACCGCTGGGCGTCGCAGACAAAGTGTTTGGCATCATTTATGCTGATTCGCCAATTGCCGAAGGTAGGTTTACCGAAGACCATCTGAAAGTGCTGACTACTCTGGCCTCAGTTGCTGCCATTAGGGTTGAGAATGCCAGGTTGGTTGAATCGCGGCTGGAGCAGGAGCGTTTGGAGCGCGAACTCTCCCTCGCCAGTGAAATACAACAACGCTTCCAACCAACAGCTCCACCACAGGTGCAAGGATATGAACTGCAAGGAATCAGCTTTCCATGCTATGAAATCGGCGGAGACTACTACGATTTCATTAAGCGCGACGATGGCCGCCTGGTAATCGCTCTCGGCGATGTCTCGGGCAAGGGAACTGCCGCGGCTTTGCTGATGTCATCTTTGCATGCCGCTATTCATGCGCAATCCGGGTCACACGATTCTCTGGTTGCCACTATTTCGGCAGTCAATCGCTATCTCGCCGATAACATCCCGTCTAATCGGTTCGTTACTCTGTTCTACGCGGAACTTGACCCCGAGTCTGGTGCTCTGTCATTCCTGAATGCGGGCCACAATCCACCGTTGATTGTTCATTCGGCGGGAACAGTCGAACAACTGGCTTCTGGCGGGTTGCCGCTGGGGATCAAACGTGATGCTGAGTATCGAGAGGGACGAACTCAAATGCAATGCGGCGATGTCCTGGTGATCTACTCGGATGGGGTTACCGAGGCAGTAAGTCCTACAGGTGAGGAATTTGGACCTACGCGACTCTATGAAGTGGTATCGCGGAACGTCGATGCTTCGGCGGCCGGTATCCGTGATCGGATCGAGTCGGCCCTCACAAAATTTGCTCAAGGCACGCGCGCCGCGGACGATATCACCCTGGTAATTGTTAAGCGTCAGGCAGAAACCAGACAACTTGCAGTGGCCTCGAGCGGCGACTGAATGTCTCGCCCGGTCGTCGTTTTCACCCCTAACCGGAGTGAAGAAGCGAAGGTTTCACCACAGAGGCGTGACCTGTTCATATCTCCCGACGCATGATCGGCCTCGATTTTGAACGCCTCGTCACCTCTTTGAAGCCCGCCGCCCTAAAGGCCGAAGGCACACCATGCCAGAGAAAAGGATCAGGCATCTTGTTCGTCGAAGGCTCGGCCGGATAGCCTTCGACCACCGTCGCTCCCTGTCGCGCGGCAAAATCGACCGCAGCTTTCAGTAGTTTAACTGAGATGCCCTGGCGTCGATAACCCTTTCGAACAAACAGGCATGAGACTGACCAGACCGGCCGATCGTCAACCGGCTTGAGCAAACGAGATGTTTCCAGACCTACATAAGCTTCCCGCGGCGCTATCGCACACCAACCCACGGGCCCGTTTCCCGCATAAGCAATAATTCCCGGTTTACGTCCGGCGTTGACGACGCTCTTTAAGGCCCGCTTATTCCCCGTGCCTTTGCCGGCCTCAAACTCTTTCCGTGGAACGCGCCAAAACATGCACCAGCATCCGCCGCAGGCGCCACGTTCGCCGAACAGTTCTTCAATGTCAGGCCAGCGGGAAGGAGTTGCGGCGTGGAACCGGATCGTCCCAGGTTTCGTTTGTTTAGCCATGGCCGATCAGAGTAATCACTAGACTACCACGGAAGCAGGCTGTGACAATCCGGTCCAATATGATAATTCTGAAGCCACAGATGGATCCGGATACAGATATTGGCGGCCGGCTGCACAGGTTCCCCGTTACCAGTCACTCAGCAATAGTCGCGGCCAGAAGTGATGACCTTGAGGTGCGGCAGCGTGCTTTCGAAACGATCCTGACGAGTTACTGGAAGCCCGCGTACAAATACATCCGTCTGAAGTGGCAGGCGTCGAATGAAGAGGCGAAAGATCTGACGCAAGGGTTTTTTGCGATAGCGATTGAGAAGAACTATTTTGCCCGTTTCGATCCAACAAAGGCCAGTTTCCAAACCTACCTGCGCACCTGCCTGGATGGCTTTGTAGCTAATCAGAAAAAGTCTGAACAGCGTCTCAAAAGAGGTGGGGGAACCAACACTTTCGCGCTCGACTTTGAAAGCGCGGAGGAAGAACTTAACCGGCATCGAGTTAGTGATGGCATAACGCCGGATCAATACTTTTATCGGGAATGGGTTCGTGGCTTGTTTACCCTCGCAGTCGAAGCTCTGCGCCGCAGCTATGATGAAAAGGGACGTAGTGTTCACTTCAAGCTCTTCGAAGCCTACGACTTGCGAGACGAGCAAGTGACCAAACTCACTTATGCCGATCTCGCGCGAGAGTTTTCGTTGAATTCGATTGAAGTAAACAACTATCTGGCCGCCGCGAGACGAGACTTTCGCAGAATTGTGCTGGATAAACTTCGTGAGACAACGGGAACGGAGGAAGAGTTTCAGCGGGAAGCGCGCGCGCTGTTGGGTATCAAAATCAAATGAGATGGCTGTCGGACAACACGATCGAGCACTTGCGCAGCATCACTGATGATCCGGATTTCAGTGCGACCAAATACAAGGTCGTCAAAGAGATTGCTCGCGGTGGCATGGGCACTGTTTATCTCGCGGAGGACATCGAACTAGGAAGACAAATAGCCATCAAGGTACTAAACACTCCGGAGTTGGACTCGGGTCTTGCCCGGCGCATGGTGCGCGAAGCGAAAATCATTGCCCGACTGGAACACCCGGGAATTGTGCCGGTCCATGATGTAGGCACGCTTCCGGACGGCCGAGTCTTTTACGCCATGAAGTTTGTGCGCGGCAGTCGTTTGGACGAGTATGCCGCACAGGTCGACTCGATCAAGGATCGCCTCAGGAAGTTTCAGGCTGTGTGCGACGCAGTCGCATTTGCCCACGCGCATGGTGTCGTCCATCGCGATCTAAAACCACAGAACATCATGATTGGGTCGTTCGGTGAAGTCCTGGTGCTGGATTGGGGCGTGGCGAAGCTGTTGCCGGCAGCCTCTTCCGAGGCGGACACGTTAATCCTGCCTGGTACGAACTGCGACGTCCGAACCGACAAACCCATCGACACTGCGCACGGTACGGTGATCGGAACACCTCGGTACATGTCACCAGAACAGTCGCTTGGTGAAGTCGAGCAACTGGATGAAAGATCGGATATTTACTCGCTGGGAGCCGTTCTCTATTTCCTCCTTACACGCCAGGCGCCTATTGAGCGAAAGACAGCGGGGGCAACTGGACAAAGCGCCACAACGGTTTCGATTCAGCGCCCGCGGGAACTGAATTCGAAGATCAGCAAGGCTGCTGAAGCAATCTGCCTTAAGGCGATGGCCCGCTCTGCCGCCGACAGATATCCCAGTGCCGTCGAAATGTCGGCCGATATTGGCAGGTTACTCGATGCTGAACCGGTGTCCGCCTACCGGGAAAATACAGTAGAGAGAATTGGCCGCTGGCTTGGCAAGAACCGGTTCCTGGTGCTTCTGGTGCTGGCATATCTACTAATGAGAATTTTCTTTATCTTGACTGCGAAGCGTTAAAGGAATCACGCTGAACGTTTAATAGAAGGTTAGGAGAAAGACAAACGCACTTTCTCAGTGAAAGGAATCAAAAGAGAAAGAGGAGAAAAAATGTCCAAACCCCTGATTGGAATTCTACTGGGAGCCGTACTCGGAGCGTTTGACGGTCTGACAGCCTGGTTCACGCCCGCAGTGAGAGATCAGTTGGCCGGAATCGTGGTCAGTTCAACTTTCAAAGGCATTATCGCGGGCATTGCGATCGGGTTCTTCGCCAGGAAGTTTCACTCGCTTCCGATTGGTATTCTCTTTGGCCTGGCTGTGGGAGCGTTTCTGGCGTATCTGACGGCTCGTTTTGCGGTGGGCGGTTATTACTTTGAAATAATGTTGCCCGGGAGCATGGTTGGGTTAATCGTTGGTTTTGCAACACAGAAGTATGGCAAAGCCCCGGCCGTGGCCCATGGTTAGATACAGCGCCTGAGCTACTAAGGCACTCAGCAAGTTCCGCGTGTGTTTCGTGGATCGGCTGACTTTGATTGCTTTGACAAGCGCGATGTGGTGGCAAGAAAACTAGAGGAGAAGGAGACCTATATGCCGAGAGTTGTGCATTTTGAGATTCACGCAGGCAATCCCGAGCGAGCAATCTCTTTTTATCAGAAAGTGTTTGACTGGGGTTTTCAGAAGTGGGAAGGACCAATGCCCTACTGGTTGATCACGACCGGTTCTAATGACCAGCCGGGTATTAACGGAGGCCTGGTCCAGCGGCAGGGCGAAGTGGATGGCCAGGCTGTCATCGGCTACGTTTGCACAGTTGACGTTCAGTCAGTCGATGCTTCAACGGCGACAGTTAAGGCGAACGGCGGAACGGTTGTACTTCCAAAAATGCCGATTCCGGGGGTTGGCTGGCTTGTCTATTGCAAAGATACCGAAGGAAATATATTCGGAATGATGCAGGCCGCCCCGGACGCAAAGTAACGCAAGCTGTTAGCTTGCGTTTGGTGGCCAACGCATCAATATTCAGGGATTGGGAAAGCTGTTAGCTTGCGTTTGGTGGCCAACGCATCAATATTGAGGGATTGGGAAGCCTCAACACAGCAAGCTAACAGCTTGCTTTACACTGAAACTCTCGCGCGTATTGGGCCATACTTTTGGAGGATCGGAACCAATGGAGTTGCGCATTTTTCAGATCGACGCTTTTGCAACTAAGGTTTTTCGTGGCAACCCGGCGGCTGTTTGTCCGCTCGAGAAATGGCTGGAAGAGGATGTGCTGCAAGCCATTGCCCAGGAAAACAATCTTGCAGAGACGGCCTTCTTCGTTCCCAGTAACGGTGGTTTTCACCTGCGCTGGTTTACACCCCGACTGGAAGTTGATTTGTGTGGACACGCAACGCTCGCTTCAGCGTTTGTCATATTCACCGAGCTGGAGCCTCAGCGCGAGGCTGCTGAATTTGCTTCCAGAAGCGGTCCGTTGTACGTCAGGCGCAACGGCGATATGTTGACGATGGATTTCCCTACCTGGCCGCTTCGGCCGTTAGAACAGCCGCCGGTGGCGCTATTGGAAGGACTCGGAAGAGCGCCGCGAGAGCTTTACTCCGTGACAAAGGGAAGCAATTACTTCGCTGTTTACAATTCGCAAGCCGAGGTCGTTTCGCTGCGGCCGGATTTTGCGAAGCTGGAGCAGCTTCACCCCAATGGTGTCATCGTCACTGCGCCAGGCGATAACTCGGATTGTGCTTCGCGCTACTTTGCGCCGAGCTACGGCATTCCTGAAGATCCGGCTACTGGCTCAATTCACAGCGCGTTAACACCTTTCTGGGCGAAGCGGCTTAACAAGAAGAGTATTCATGCGCGTCAGGTATCGCAGCGAGGCGCCGAGTTGTTTTGTGAAGACAAGGGCGATCGGGTGCTGATTTCCGGCCAAGCTATCAAGTATCTGGAAGGAAAGATTTATATCTAGTGGAAGCAAACCTGGGGTTACAGTTATTCAGTTTGAGTTTCATGACGTTCGTGTAATTTAGTGGATCGTATTCTGCGCACAAGAACGACGATGCACGAAATCACACGAAACAGCACCAATAGAACTCATTCGCATGGCAATTGAGAGATACTAAACACCGACACTGGATCAGAGCGCATAACTAGTCGTTGGGTCGGCCTGGCAAGAGCGCCTCGGTCTTGAGCGTCTGCGGCCCTTTGTCATTGCACATGGCGTAACTCGACTCGTACATTGAAACGCCTGCCGTTTCACCCTTTGCGTTCAGGATGTAGAAGTTAATGCCGAAATTCGGCTCGCCCTGGCTGTTCAAAAGGCGCTTTTCGATCGTATTGGCTTTGATTCTGCGCAATGCTTCCATTCCTGCATCTTTTGGATGCGCGCCGCGTCGCATCTCTTCCACGATCAAGAACGAGCACAGGTTGTAAAGGTTGGCCTCGCCGCGCCCCGTCGAACCGGCGGCGCCTACGTTGCCGTCCACGTATAAGCCTGCGCCCAGAATCGGAGAGTCGCCCAGCCGGCCGGGTATCTTCCAGGCCAAACCGCTGGTAGTGGTAACCCCACAGATCTCACCTTTGGAATTGACGCCATCGCAGTTGATGGTTCCGTAAAAATGCTCTCGATCGATCAACCCTTCTTCGACCATCTTCAGACCTTCGCGAAACCATATTTGTGCCCGTTCTTTGGGGTTGAGATAGTGGGCGGGATCCGTTCGGCGCTTCCACTCAAGCCATATTTCTCTCGAGTGAGGCGTATTCAAGTCGTCTTCAATTTTGAACCCCATACTGCGGGCGAACTGCTGTGCCCCGTCGCCGACAATCAGATGGTGATCCGTATTTTCCATGATTGCTTTGGCCACCAGTGATGGCGTGCGTACTCCTTCCAGGGCCCCGACTGCACCGGCCCGCTTCTTCGGCCCGTGCATACAAGACGAGTCGAGCTGCACAATGCCCTCGGCATTCGGCAACCCTCCATACCCTACGCTGTCGTCGAGCGGATCGAGCTCAACTATGTTTACTCCAGCGATCAGCGCGTCGAGCACATCTGAGCCCTGCGTCATCATCGTGAAAGCCCTCTGCACACAGGCAACATCGCCGCCATTCTTAAAGCGATTGCCATTTGCTGAAGAGATAACCACCGGCTTCGCACCAGTTTGGACGATGATTGCTGGAGCTTTGGCCGCATTAATCTTTGGCGCGGCAAGGGCGATACCGGCGAGAGCTCCGGTGCGCATAAAATCACGACGTTTGATTTTCTTGGGCATAAGACTCCTCGCGGCTTTTCAGAGTTTCAAATTCCGAAAACAACCAGCAGGATGTGGTAGGGTCGAGCGCCGTCATTCAATCACGAGGTTCATTGAATTTGCAAAGATTTATTTCGCCTTAGTGAGTTTCTTCATCATGAGCGGGTAGTGATAGACGCGCGGTTAACGCTCAGAGGTCATAGTTCTCCCAAATACTCCTTTATCCGGTCAGCTGTCTTTGCACCAACACCGTCTACCATATTCAGACCACCTCCGGCAGTAAACTTTTTCAAATCCTCAAGCGAAGAAACCTTGAATCGCTGATGAAGCAGCGCTGCCGTCTTTGGACCGATGCCCGGAATCTCGAGCAGATCCAGAACCGTAGCCGGAGTTTCCGCGGTAATTCGTTCCCAGGCGTCAAACGTTCCATGGTCAAGGAGTTCGATGACCTTTCCGGCGATCGCTTTGCCGACACCAGGAATCTCCTGCAAACCCTGGATGCCTTCTTGTGCAGCAATTTCCTTTAGCGGCGTTGGCCACACTTCGATTGCTTCGGCGGCGTTTCGATACGACCGCAGACGAAACGGATCGTCACCGCGAATTTCCATCAAGGCGGAGAGCTGATAAAAACGGCGCGCAATCTCTTCGTTGTTCATGGATGCAAAGATAGTTTAGCCATTTGCACCTCGTCTGTGAAACAAAATGCCAATTTCTTGTTTTCTTGAGCAGGTTTTTTGCGAGTCAACAAAACGATCCACGAAGTCACACGAATAAGAAGCGTAAGACACACGAAATCAGAAAATGAGAAATGGAAAATGGAAAATGGAAAATGGCAAATCGATTTGACTTTCGCAATATCTCCGTAGACAATTCGCCAGTCTCTTAGGGCAATTACTTTCGGGGGTCCTCACGTTCACTCCGCGAGCCTCCAATCTTTCAACCTCACAACCAAAGGAAAGATCACCATGACACTCACAAACCTTCAGGAAGAACCGAATCAGGAAAAAAGAATTCAACGGATGCGCGAAGAAATTGAGAGGCTCGGAGGAATCTTTTCGACTGATTCCGAGATGCCTGCGGATCTCGAAGAGGAGTTTCTCAAACAAGTTCTTGAATACGAGCACGCCCAACCCATAACGCTTTTTCGTCTGCTGGAAAATGCGGGGTTTGAGATTCCGGATCCGGATACCCTGGATCAACCGCAACTCGCTGCCAAGTTGGAAGAAATGTGCCAGCGGATGGCTTCACTGGGCGCGTATCTGCTGAATACCAACCACCTGGGCGATCGCGAACTATACCAATATCTTTACGATGAAGGACTGCGGGAAGAAGCCATGCTGTTTCCCGAAAACCCGGGTTATGTCTACATGATAGATCTCACCGGCAGCGGCAGCGCCGAAGATATGCAGGTTTACTTGAAGTACTACGCTGATGAGGAGTTTCGCAGCAGGTGGTCAAAAGACTGGCCGGAGGATCCCATGCCACCACACGAAGATCCGGCTTTCGATCGCGATCGTAATTTGCCACAGTCGCCACTTGGTTAAGCGACAATCATCGTGCCGGTGCCTTTGTCGGTGAAGATCTCTGAAAGCAGCGCATTGCGATTGTTGCCACTGATTATGTGAGCACTGCGCAGACCGCGGTGGAGCAAAGCGGTGATACTCTGTAGTTTGGGAATCATCCCGCCAGACGCAGCGCCACTTTCAAGCAACGCTTCGGCCTCGGCACAGCTCAGACGGGATAGTTTGGTGTCGGGCTCGCCAGGTCGCAGATAGATCCCGTCTACATCGGACAATAGAATCAGCTTCTCTGCCTTGAGACGGACGGCAATCTCTGCCGCAATCGTGTCGGCGTTGATGTTGAATACTGTCCCTTCAGCATCAGCGCCGAGCGATGAAATTACCGGCAGGTAACCGTGGTCCAGCAAGACGGTAAGCAGCCGGGAGTTGATTTCCACCACATCGCCCACGTGGCCGAAATCCACGTGTTCGCGGGCGCCTGTCTCGCGGTTGAGGACCTCTTTAGGCGGCCGGCGCTCGGCATGAACGATATTGCCATCGACTCCGGACAGGCCCACTGCCTCGATGCTGTGGTTTCTCAGGGCTGCTAGAATGTCCGTGTTGATCTTGCCGGCAAAGACCATCTTGGCCATTTCGAGTGTCGCATCGTCGGTGACTCGTCGTCCTTCGATGATGGTTTGCGCCACTCCCATCTTTGAAGCCAGCTCACTCAACTGTTTACCGCCGCCGTGCACCACACAGATGCGTATGCCGACCTGCTGGAGAAGCGCCAGCTCCTCTGCGAGTGAGTTCAGGTTCTGTGCATCTTCCGTCGTTTTCCCCGACAGTTTGACGACGAACGTCTTGCCCTTGAACCGCTGGATATAGGGCAGGGCCTCGCGGAGCAGATCCAATCGCAACTGATTGCCGATTTCGAGATTTGATTCTTTCATAAACTCACTAACGCGGGCGTATCACTTCTTAATCCGCAGATTACGCAGATTACGCAGATTCAAGAACTAAGAATTCAAATGAAGGTAAGGCGCCGCCGATATTCACCGCCAACCTTTTAGAAACCATTCATCCACTCACGCAACTCATTACGTTTGTCTGCTTTGAATCTGTGTAACAAACCGCCAAGTTCTTGTTTTTCTTGAGCAGGTTTTTTTGGCAAGTAACAAACCGATCCACGAAATTACACGAACCGAAAAACAACTGACACGAAAGC
This sequence comes from Pyrinomonadaceae bacterium, assembly GCA_035644135.1. Lineage (GTDB taxonomy): Bacteria > Acidobacteriota > Blastocatellia > Pyrinomonadales > Pyrinomonadaceae > PSRF01. Next base: position 112,302 of record DASQPD010000007.1, on the reverse strand, counting down.
TCCTCGATTTATTTCGTGTAATTTCGTGGATCATGTCTCAGGTTTTTTGGTTGCGGCTCTGCTGCGCTGCGGAATCTGCGAAATCTGTGGATCGTCCTCCCAGCAGTTCCTTCATAGGCTCATGGCGTATCACTTCTTAATCCGCAGATTACGCAGATTACGCAGATTCAAGAACTAAAAATTCAAATGAAGGTAAGGCGCCGCCTATATCACCGCCAACCTTTTAGAAACCATTCATCCACTCACTCAACTCATTACGATTGTCTGCTTTGAATCTGTGTAATCTGCGAAATCTGTGGATCGTCCTCCCAGCAGTTCCTTCAAGATGGCTTTCTGGACGTGCAACCGGTTCTCGGCTTCATCAATGACGACCGAAGAGGGTGAATCGATTACCCCGTCGGTGACAATCACATTCCGGCGGACCGGCAGGCAATGCATGAATATCGCATCGCGCGTGCGCGCCATCTTTTCTTCGTTAACAATCCAATCCCTGCGATATTGACTTCTCTCCGCGACGTCTCTTTCCGGCGCGCCATAGAATTGTTTAGCGCCCCAACTCTTCGCGTAAACAACCTCGGCGCTTATGAAAGCTTCGTCGACCGCGTTGCTTACCTGCACAGTCCCCCCGGCCGCCATCGACTCTCTTCTGATCTTATCCATAAGCTCATCATCAAGCTCATACCCGGGTGGATGAGCAATCACCAAATCATGACCCAACTGCGCCGCCGCCAACGCAAAACTATTGGGGACCGCCATCGGCAAAGCCTTGGGATGCCAGGCCCAGGTCAGCAAGATTCGCTTGCAACCACTACCCAGCTTTTCACGAATCGTCATCATGTCAGCGAGGGCCTGGCAGGGATGGTGCATTGCCGATTCCAGATTGATCAGCGGAACCTCGGAATATTTTGCAAAGGCACGCAGTACGGGATCCTGGCATTCCTCTTCCCAGTTTTTTAACGCGGCAAACGTACGAACGCCGATAGCCGAGCAATAGCGGCCCAATACCCGGACGAACTCTGCTACATGCTCGGTTTTGTCTCCGTCCATTACCACGCCATCACGATGTTCAAGGGTCCAACTGGTTCCACCCGGCTCCAACACGATTGCGCTTCCACCCAATTCGGTAATGCCAATCTGCATTGAAGCTCGTGTGCGCAGGCTGGGGTTAAAAAACACCAGGGCCACCGAACGATCTACCAGCGGCCGGGATCGGTCATCGCCTTGCTTGAAACGGAAAGCCAGGTCAATTAGCGAATCCAGCTCGGAGCGTGACCAGTCGGATGTTTTTAGAAAATCCCGGGGCATAAACAAAGACAAATACGATCCACTAAATAACACGAAACCGAGTTAGTGGCCTCTGTTTGGTGTGATGCGCGTGAATCAGACAACCGAAGTCTTAGAAACCATTCGTCGAATTGCACCAAAGACACTCATTACAAACCAGAACAACTCCATCAGGAATGCCGAAAGATTAAAGCTGAAAAGAAGCGACACGATAATCAAGCCGGCACCAATCGCATTGAGCAGCGAAAACGAGATTGCCGAGCTCCGCATTTTATCGAGCTGAAGCAGCGCATAGGATGTTACGATCAGCAACACGCCAATCATTCCTACCAGGTCAAACCAATGGTAAGTCAATGATGCCTCCCCTTTTGATTCTGTCCCTTTTCTCATTCACACCGTGGCAACCAGCATGTCGATGAACAAATCAACCTCCGCACGCCCCAGACACAGCGGAGGCAAAAGCCGCAACACATTTGGATTGCTCGATGTCCCTGTAATCACATTTCGATCGAGCAAGCCCTCTTGAATCGTCGCCGCTTTGTCCGCAAACTCCAACCCGAGTAAGAGTCCCAGGCCGCGAACTTTCGTAACTTGTGGTATCTCAGCAAGCCGTTGTCGCAAATAAGCCTCGACGGTTTTCACATTCGCCAACATTGAATCGGCTTCAATGGCTTCCAAGGTGGCTACAACTGCAGCCATCGCAATCATCCCACCGCCAAACGTTGTGCCCAGATCGTTTTCCTTGATCTGCGAGGCTATTTCATCGGTGACCAAACATGCTCCCACCGGGATGCCACTGCCAAGCGCTTTTGCCAGCGTGATGATTTCCGGCACAACGTGATCAGCCGCCGCGCTGCCGGCAAAGAACCATTCGCCCGTTCGTCCGACACCTGTTTGTACCTCGTCATAAATCAGTACTATTCCGCGTTCATCACAGAGCTGTCTCAGCTCCCGATGGAAAGACCGTTCAGCTGCGCGCACGCCCGCCATCGATTGAATCGGCTCGAGCATGATGGCTGCTACCGAATCATTGGCCAAAGCACGAACTGACTCGATGTCACCGAACTCTGCTTGCAAATGCCCCGGCACGTTTGGTTTGCCCAGTTGCCGGTACTTACCCAGGAAGGTGGCGCTGATCGCGTCGGCAGTGCGACCGTGAAAGCCTCCGGAAAACGTAATGATCTTTTCGCGACCCGTGGCCATGCGAGCCAGTCGCATTGCGTTTTCGTTTGCTTCGGTGCCCGAGTTGCAGAAGAACACCTTCGAGAGCGCAGCGGGCGCTAGCGAAACCAGCTTTTCCGCCGCTCGGGCCCGCGGTTGCGAGTAAACGAGGTTCGAATAAAACAGCAAGTCCTCTGCCTGTTCGCGAATTGCCTTGACGACATGTGGATGACAATGGCCGGTGGCTGCTACGGCATGGCCACCGTATAGATCCAGGTATCGTTCGCCCGCCGTCGAATAGATCCAGGCACCCTCGCCGCGTTCTGCGGCAATCGGCATCTTTTTATAGGTCGCCAGTTGAAATTGATTTTCGCTTGCGGCTATCTCGCCAAATGTTTGCCTAATGTCGACGCTCATCCTGCCTTCGCTCCATCCGGGATCTGCTTTTCCGGCACTGCCAGGACCGGTGTTAAGCCGTCAGCATAGCCGATATCGAACAACATTCCCTCCGAGACATGGCCTAACATCTTCCTGGGCGTTAGATTGATAACGAAGAGGGCCTGCTTACCTTCTATTTCCTTTGGATCGCCTCGTTCCTTTTTGATGCCCGCCAGAATTGCTCGCTGATGATCGCCGAACGACACAGTCAGCTTCATGAGTTTGTCCGACCCGGCGAGATCTTCGAGCTTCAGAATTGTTCCCACACGAATATCGATCTTGTCCAGGTCGGCAAGTTCAATCAAGGGTTTGACTGGCGCAGTCTTGAATTCCATATCCTCTAGTGGGTGGTCTATTATTCGCCTCACGGGTTTGTGCCTACGAGAACCAGACCTGTCTTCTCCTCCAACCCAAACATCAGATTCATGTTTTGCACGGCCTGGCCTGCCGCGCCTTTGACGAGGTTGTCGAGCGCGGAAAAGATCACAGCCTGGCGGCGCCGTGTTGCAAATCCCAGGTCGCAGAAATTTGTCGTCTTCACCCAATTGATGTCCGGTGAGCCTTTTACGAGACGAATAAAGAATGACTCCCGGTAAAAATCGGCAAATATGGCGGCTAAGTCTTCCGTGCCGGTTGCGTTCTTCAGCTCGACATAGATCGACGCAAAGATCCCCCGCGCGACGGGCAACGAATGAGTCATGAAAACAAGTTCATTGGTCCAATCACCCAAGGCGTGCAATTGCTGCTCAATCTCAGGTACATGCTGATGTGTAAAAGGCTTATAGGCGTAGAACGAATTCATTCGTTGCGGATGGTGCGTATTCGCGGCTGCCTTTGCTCCTGAACCGGACGACCCGGTCTTGGCATCCACAACTACTCGACCCGCGAGCAGATTATTTGCTACCAGGGGCGCCAGACCGAGCAGAGTAGCGGTTGCAAAGCAACCAGGATTCGCAACCAAGCGCGCGGTCTGTACCGCTGCTCGATTTATTTCCGTGAGGCCGTACACAAAATCAGCCTGGGTCCGCATCGCGGTATGTTTGCGCCCGTAGTACTGCTCAAAAGCGTCCTTATCGTTGAGGCGAAAGTCTCCGGACAAGTCAATCGCCCGTACCCCGCCTGGCAGCCGCGGAATGACGTCGATGGCCTGGCCGTGCGGAAGCGCCAGAAAAACACAATCAATATTCGCAAGCGCGAAGGGATCTTCAGGGGCAGGGGAGAATACCAGGTCGGTTAATCCATTAAGATTGCGATGAACTTCGCTTACCGCTTTCCCCGCATGTTCGTTTGCAGTGACAAAGACGACTTCGGCAGCGGGATGAAACAATAGTATCCGGAGCAACTCTGCACCGCCGTAACCGGAACCTCCCAATATTCCTACCTTGATTTTCATGATTCAAAAGTCCTTAGACCTCGGTAAGACAAGCCTCGGCCATTCGGGCTTTTGCCGTCAGCCGCGAAAACACGATCTCAAACAGCCGCGTTCCATTCCGCCTGGCATTTGCCGCCGGCACCCCGAATTCGCTTTCAATGTAATCCTGGCCCATCTGCGAGTCAGTGACCGAACCTGCGATCAGATCAACCTGAATCCCACGCCGGGCCAGCAATTCAATTCCACCCCAGGCCCCTACGTAATCCGCCGCACAAAACACGTTTGCCGCAGTTGCGTCGCGAAGTTCGGGATCATCGAATATCGATTCGACAGAGTAGCCGCCAAGAACTCCGTCTCCCATCTCGATGACGATCAGGTCGGGTGAGCATTCGTTGAGCCGGCCAATGATCGCCTTCGCAACTGGAGCGAGATCCCCTGCATCAACCGTCGAGGGAAGACCGCAATCAAGGAAACTTGCGGTGGCTACGGCTCCGTGGTCACTCATGTTCAACGTGTCGCGCAGACACGCAACACCCGAAAGCTTCCCGGCGGCAACCTTCAGTCCAGCGCGGGTAGCTTGTTTAATCAATTCGGTTGCGGCGAGAGTCTTGCCGCTGTTCATGCTCGCGCCGGCAATCATTACCAGGGGCGCGCTAACCCCCAGTGAAATGCGCGCCGGCAGGGCAGCGTCAGCAATATTGCTGACCCGCATATCTTCATCACATACCAGCCCAACCAATTCCACTTTGATTGCGTCACCCAGACTTGAATGGTGACCGGTGCAGCAACCGATAACTCCGCCCATATTTAGTAGGTGCAACTCATCGCCGACCTGTACCTTTGCCGGGACGTTCCCCACAAAGCCCTTCAACGCCCGACGTTGACCCAGGACTCCGAGCAGCAGATCGCCAGGATTGATTTTTGCGAGCCGGCCCGTGGGCAGTTCGAGCATGTTATAAGTCGCGCTGTCGGTGAGCGCGCGAACTACGACGACATCACCTGGTAGTGGCGACTCAGACCCATCGATAATCGCGACGGTTTTTTGAAGACCCAGCGGCGAGGTTGCCGAGCCGATCTTGTCAACCTCAACCACCTTGATATTTGTCTGGCTGGTGTCCTTCATCAGCATTTCTCCCCTGTTCTATCTGCCACGGCTTAATCGCAATCGCAGAGCATTCAACTTGATAAATCCTTCGGCATCACGCTGGTTGTAAACTGAATCCGCTTCGAAAGTTGCGACCTTTTCATCGTAAAGCGACTGCGGCGAGCGACGGCCGACGACCGTCACGTTCCCCCGGTAAAGCTTGACTCGGACGTCGCCAGTCACATTGCGCTGGGTTTCATCAACCATCTTGCGGAGCAACTCAAACTCCGGCGCAAACCAGAAACCGTAGTAGATGCTTTCGGCAAACTTGACACCCCAGGAATCGCGCAAATGCATCACCTCGCGGTCGAGGGTGATTGATTCCAGCGCCCGATGGGCTGCGTGCAAAATGGTGACGCCCGGAGTTTCATACACTCCGCGCGACTTCATACCGACGAATCTGTTCTCAACCAGATCAACCCTGCCGATTCCGTTCCTGCCGCCGAGATCGTTCAGAGTCGTCAACACCGCGACCGCATCAGCCTGTTTGCCGTTGATGGCTATGGGTTCACCATGTTCGAAGGAAATCTCAAGATACTCAGGTTCAGCATTCGCCCCTTCCGGCGATACGGTTAACTGAAAGATGTCCTCTGGTGGCTCGTTCCACGGATCTTCGAGAATTCCGCCCTCGTAAGAGACATGCATCAGATTGCGATCTGTCGAATAAGGCTTCTCGTGTGTTGCAGTGACCGGAATCTGATGTTTCCTGGCATAGGCGATAAGATCGCTGCGACCTTTGAATTCCCATTCTCGCCACGGCGCTATTACCTTTATGTCTGGTTGCAAGGCGTAGTAAGTCAATTCAAACCGCACCTGGTCATTCCCTTTGCCGGTCGAGCCGTGGGCCACTGCGTCGGCGCCTTCCTTCCGCGCAATCTCGATCTGGCGTTTGGCTATGACAGGCCGGGCCAGCGACGTGCCCATAAGATAAACACCTTCGTAGACCGCATTTGCTTTTACCGCCGTCCAGACGTATTCACGTACGAACTCATCGCGCAGGTCTTCGACGTACAGTCTTGAGGCGCCTGTCTCGAGCGCTTTGGCCTCCAGCCCTTCCAGTTCCTCGCCCTGGCCCACATCTGCGCAGTAGCAGACGACTTCACAGTTGTAGCGCTCTCGCAACCAGCGGAGCATCACCGAAGTGTCCAGCCCCCCGGAATAGGCTAAAACGATCTTGTTGATTTTTTTCTCCGGCATTTTTAATTCCATGTTGTCAGTAGTCCGTTGTCAGTTGTTCCGGTTCGTGTTGTTTCGTTCGGAGTTCGTGTCATTTCGTGGACTAGCTGTCACCTCAGCAATGAGGATCCCCGAAGAAAAAAGCCTATCCACGAAATGACACGAAACACGAACGAAACAACTGACAACGGACTACTGACAACTGACCATCACTGAAATATCTCCCAAATCCTCTTCAACGCCAGTCGTTGTGTCTTGCGATCGCTTACTGCAACAAAGATCGTGTCCTCGCCTGCCAGCGTGCCGACAATTTCAGCAATCCTGGCCGCATCAATCTCGACGGCCACGGCTGACGCCAAACCCGCCTCGGTACGAGCCACGATCAAATTCTCTCCGGCTGGGGCCAGACTCAAAAGACCGCGAGCGTTCGTTCCATTGGTTCGCGGTACTGTGTAGCGGCCGTGATGCTTGACGACCCCTAGTTCCTCCAAGTCCCTCGAGAGGCTGGATTGCGTCGCCGAAACTCCGGCGCCTTCAAGTAAATTGCGCAACTCGGCTTGTGTGGCAATGGCCCGCGCCTGAATCAGGCTCAAAAGCTTTCTTTGTCGCAGGTTCTTTTGCACAACAACTCTCAACTCGCTATGCGCCAAACTTGCATAACTAGTGCATAGATGCATAAACTATCATTCAGGATGTTTCCCCGTCAAGGCGCGGGGTAGAATGCGGTGTTGGAGGACTCCAAAGATGGCCAGGAACTTATGGGGCGGGCGTTTCCAGGGTGCAGCGGACCCGGATTTTGCTGACTTCAATCGTTCATTTGAGTTCGACCGCCGCTTATTTGTGGCTGACGTCCGCGCCAGCCTCGCGCACGCCAATGGATTGGTGGGCGCCGGGGTCCTGACGAATGAAGAAGGTGAGGCGATTGCGAACGGCTTGCAGACAATCCTCGAGTGTGGCCAGGCGAACCCAAATTACTTTGCCGAAGTGACTGCCGAAGATGTGCACTCGTTCGTAGAAGGGCAGTTGGTGGAGTTGATCGGCGAGACAGGGCGAAAACTCCACACCGGACGCAGCCGCAATGATCAGGTAGCCACTGATCTCCGGATCTGGATGCGAGAAAGTATTGATGAGCTGACTAATCTTTTGCGACGGGTACAGACAGGGTTGTTGGATTTTGCTGAATCAAATAATGATGTGGTCCTGCCCGGCTATACCCATCTGCGACGTGCACAACCATTGCTTCTGGCGCATTGGTGTCTTGCGTATCTTGAGATGTTCGCGCGAGATCGGGAGCGATTGGCTGATACCCTCAAGCGTGTAAACATCATGCCGCTGGGTGCCGCGGCGCTGGCTGGGACGAGCTTTCCCATTGATCGCGCAGCGGTAGCTCGCGAGCTGGGCTTTGCCGATGTTTCGCGCAATAGTCTCGACGCAGTCAGCGATCGGGATTTCTGCGTCGAGTATTCTTCCGCGTGTTCTTTGATCATGGTGCACCTTTCGCGCCTGGCGGAAGACCTCATTCTTTACTCGACCTCGGAATTTGGTTTCTTTGAGCTGGGCGAGGCAATTTCAACCGGCTCGAGTCTAATGCCGCAAAAGAAGAATCCTGACTCGATGGAGCTGGTGCGGGGAAAGGCCGGACGAGTTTTCGGCCATTTACAGGCCATACTCACGACTCTCAAAGGCTTGGCGCTGGCCTACAACAAGGACATGCAGGAAGACAAAGAGGGTGTTTTCGATTCATTCGATACCGTCAGTTCATGTTTAAGAGTCACGGCAACGGTACTGCGGAATATTCGAGTCAATGCTGAACGGGCGAAGCAGGCAGCTTCAAATGGCTACCTGAACGCCACCGACCTGGCCGACTATCTTGTGCGAAAGGGCATTCCATTTCGAGAAGCGCACGAAACAGTCGGCCGAATTGTTTTGCACGCAATTGATTTGGGAGTTGAACTTCAGGAACTATCGCTGCCGGAGCTGCAGAAGTTCTCGAGCCTGATCGACGCTAGTGTCTTTGAAGCTTTATCGCTCGAACAGACGCTCGCGACAAAATCCCAGGCAGGTGGCACTGGACGGAGACAAGTTGCAGCGGCGATTGAAATAGCTCGGGTATTGGTCGATTAGCCATCCCATCGGTAGTGCCCTAATTTGAATTGCATCTTATTCAAGTGTGGTACACCAATTGTCCTGTGCGGCCTTTTTCAATGTGTGACGTATCCAACCGGAGAGGGTTTTATGTTCACTCGCCTTGGCCGCCCTCTCAAATAACTTGCGATCCTCGGGATTGACACGCACTGGAACGATCACGCCCTTAGCGTGTCCCTTTGGTAATTTCGGTCTTCCGATCTTTTTAGTTTTCGGCATTACCTTCTTGCTCCCTATAATCCCTGACGATTGATGCTTGTACGGCCTTACGTGGACTTGTCGCTGGCGGGATATGTAAGACAGTTACATGCCTTCGGGGATGGTCTGCGTCTTCCGTCTCATGCGCCCAAGCGTACACGCGGGAAGTCTGAGGATGATCGTGCAAATCGAACACTTCAACTTCGCCTTCCCAAACCGTTTGGCCTTGCCACGTTTCCTTGATCGGCACAGTTTCAACGTGTGTTGACTCTGAGCCGTGCAAGCGGCGTATAACGTCTTGTAACTCTCTTATGTATTTGCTCACGATGAAGCCTCAACTAAATCCCCGACTGACCACCAATTCTTTTCTATGTCCGCCATCATCGCAGGCGTCATTTTCAAGCTGCCATGCGTCTTACAGAAATTGTAGTAAGCAAAATGCAGAGCAACAGCGGCCTCAAAGTTTTCTAGCTTCTTGCTGAACGCATAGGTTAGACGTGTCAAGCGGCGCATGTGAAGGCGAGTAGTTCCGTTTAATCGTTCGATGTGGCTAGTTGAAATTAAATCCATATCAGGCTTGCCCATCATTTCAATTTTCTCCATAGACGTTACTTCCGGCGCACTGTAGCGACGCTCTTGATGATGCTCGCCCTTATCTACTCCGTAGCTCTTAATAATCATCCCGAAATCCACGTTCATCCCGAAAGCGTTTTCTACGGCCTCGACATAAGCGCGTAAACCATCGCTGGAAATCTGCGGACGATTCTTTATCCGCGAAGCAACGTCACTAACAAAAGCGTTTGCGGTTACATGGTCACGCTTGCCTACCCTGAAGGAAGGGACGAGTTTGGTCTCGGCATCAATGGCACAAAACGTCCAAACATCGCCCAATGTTGGATTGTCGGTTTCCCTGCGGTGCTTTTCCTTCTTTCCGATAAAGCCCCAAATCTCGTCAAACTCTAGGAACTGGCACGTCAAATCGCGCATCTTTGCGTCCAGCAGCTTGGCGCATCCCTGCCCGATGCGAACGCCTAAGCGACAAATCGTATCTTGGTGAATGCCAATCATACGCGAAATTGCCCGCATACTTGAACCCTCAACCAACATGCCGATTATCGCTATCTGTTTGTCTTTTGGTAGGACGTTTGCCATTGCGCTAACTCCTTAACTGAGAGATAATGTAATACACTTAGTCCTTGCTGTCAAACCTTTTTGTGTTACAGTTACTCTTGATGCGAATGTTCTTATTTTTCTTAGCCTTCTTGGCGTTCTTTTCAGTATGCCCTATTACAAAATGGAGGGTTGTCCCGATGACTATAGCCACCGCACAGGCGGACAAAAATCCTGCTAGCCACCAGAACAGCGCATCATCCTCAGGGCCTGAAATCACCGCCCAAGAAAACGAAGTTAGGAGATTAGAAAGTCGCGCAAGATGGCCAAACCGTTTCAATATTGCGCTATTAGCTGCGGCTGGGCTGATAGCAGTATTCATCGCGCTGAATAGCCAATGGCTGAGGCGCGCAACGGGTGTGCTTAGCGAAGCGCAGGGGACGCTTACACAATTGCGAATGGTTAAGGTTAAGGCTGATGCGGAAACAGACGCTAAAGAGAAGGCTGACGCTGCTGCCCGTAGCGCACAGGAAAAGCTTGATGAGGCAAGGGCTGAAGCCGCGAAGGAGCAAACGCGAATTGAGAACGAAGGCAAGGAGCGGGTTGCAAAAGTTGAGGCAGAGGCAAGCGCAAAAATTGAAGAAGCCCGAAACGAAGCCAATGTAAAGATCGCCGACGCAAGCAGAGCAACAGAGGTATTAAAAAGCCAGAACCTTGCAACGGAGCTTCGCTTAGAAGAGGAACGTTTAAGAGGGCTAAATCTAGCAAAATCGCTGGCCCGAAGAGCCTTACCTTTTGTTGGGACACTTGGCGGACCGTCCAACTTGGACATCCTGAAGCCGTTTGCTGGCTTGAAGGTGATCGTTGAGTTCGCCGCACCGGATCGAGAACCGGCCCGCGCGGCCCAACAACTAACGCAGGCTCTACGCTTTGCAGGATGGAATGTGATAAGCACAACAGCTCGCGAGGATCTGGCAGAGCCGTTTTTTGACGGGGTAATAATACAAACCGCTTGGCCTCGTGATTCAGCTTCAGACCCAAACGCGTTCCATACTCTTAGTGAAATAAGAGAAAAGCCTGGAGAGGCTGCTGGTGCGCTCGAAAGCTTCTTACATACCAATAATTGGGTGGCCCGCCAGTTTGCGCCCGCAATCAAAAATGAATTTCCGCCCGACTCGCTTAGGGTGCGAATTGGCTTGAAACCCGAACCCGAGTTTCCTACGCCTGCTGAATTAGCACAGGATAAGGCTTTGGGGCGTGGGCCGAAGCCCATACCGCCGCGCCGCGAGGTAGCACGACATCTAACAGCCGAGCAAAAAGCGACGCTCCTAAAAACCCTTGAGGATGTACCGACAAAGGGTTCATGGAAAATAGCGGCGGGACTTGAGATACGTTGCCCGAATGAGAATGAAGAGGCCTGTTCGTTCGCCAACGAAATCGCCAATGTCGTGCGTGAGGCTAATTGGGATATGCCTATCAATCTAGTTCGGGCGGATGATGTGCCGCGAACGCTCGCTGGGATTTTGGTACGAACGCAATTCGACGACCAGTTCTTTATTGGCCTCGGACTACACCGCGCGATGGGACAAGCAAGACTGGAAGTAACGCTTGAAACTAAGTCGGTTACACGATTTGAACCCTTACAGATTGTGGTTGGATGGTAAGCTTTCCAAATTAGGGCAATAATATACTTGACGAATCAAGCCAGTCATGCTAATCTTCCCTCACTATGACGAGGCAAACCGAACCCAAAACGCTCCAAAAGGCAATTATTTATTTCTCGAATCCAAAGAATTGCCTTGCCTATTTGACCGCTCGCCGTTGGCCAGATGGTGTTACCTGTCCGACCTGTGGCCGTGACGACGTTACATTCCTTGAGAAGCAAAACAAATGGCAATGTAAGAGCGCCCACAAGCAACGCCAGTTCTCCGCAAAGGTAGGAACTATCTTTGAAGACTCGCCGCTTGGCTTGGATAAGTGGCTTGGCGCTGTATGGATGATCGTCAATTGCAAAAACGGCATTAGCTCGTATGAGATTGCGCGAAACTTGGGTGTTACCCAAAAGACCGCTTGGTTTATGGATCATCGCATCCGCTTGGCAATGCACACTGGATCGTTTCTCAAAAAAATGAACGGCCATATTGAAGTTGACGAAACTTTCATTGGCGGCCTTGCCCGCAACATGCACGCGAGCAAGCGTAAGGCATCTTGGCACTGGCGGCGCTGGCAAGGTGGCTGTAATGGGTCTGCTTGAGCGTCATGGCGAAGTAAGAGCGCACGTGGTTCCAAACACCCGCACGGAGAGTTTGCAGCCTCACATCGAACGGCATATCGAGCAAGGCGCGAATGTCTACACCGATAAGTACGTGTCCTACAACAGCCTTGAATCTCGTTACATTCATAACGTAATCAATCACGCTGAACGCTATGTTGATGGACAGGTTCACACTAACGGAATCGAAAATTTCTGGAGTCTCCTCAAGCGGTCGATCAAGGGTACTTATGTATCCGTCGAACCGTTTCATCTTTTTAGATACCTTGATGAACAAACATTCAGATTCAATACTCGCCGCGGAAACGATAGCGAGCGATTTCAGCGAGTAATGGAACAGGTTTCTGGCAAGCGCCTTACCTTTGCCGAAGTTACCGGCAAGCTCAAAGATGACGATAAATTATCGTGCTAAGCAACGCGCCTTTTATGGGAAGAAGAAGCGCGGGAGGCGGCCAAAGAAGTAGGCCGCCTCTTTTTGTGCTTTGCTTTCGCTCGCTTTTCTTCTTCTAACTTTTGCTGAAGTTCGGAGTAGGGAACCGCCAATAAACCATTCATTACTTTGTCGAACTTCTCAAACTCGGCGGATCGTTTTGCTTTCATGATTCGGCAGCCTCCAAAAGAGTCTTAGGCTTCACGGCCACAGATAAAGTTTTGATAACTTTGGACGTAAATGGTTCGGACCGAATATTGTCCCGGTTGAAATCGCCGGCAGCAACGACATCGATCACAAGAGCCGCCGCTGTTAGTAGATCATCTACGCTGCTCTGATCCCAGAGTTTTTCCATGATTACCCCGCAATATCTGGCCATTTCGTGGGAGTTTATCGCCGGTAAGTCCGCATTGTTGGCGAGAATGCGTGCGGCTAAAAGGATATGGAATCGCGCGGGCTTATATTTCGCCTCCAACCGACCAGTACGAAACAAATACTCTAGTTTATAAAGGGCAAAGGCGGCTGTGTAATACGGCTCCATGCGATGCCCTTTGACAAAAATCTCGTCACCAACTTTTGCTTTAAGAGCACTATAGTTTCTCGTCGTCCTATGCGGGTCACCCAAAAACATTGCCGCATACGCCTTAATCATATTAGCTGGAGTGATGATGCGAGTTTTTTCAATCGGCAGGCGATGGTATTGCCGCGTCCGACGCTCATAATAGAGTTTGTGCGGGTCAGGAAATGCTTGGCAGAACAGCTCCAGGGCTTTTGAAAACTCTTGAAGAGCATAGAACTGTTCCGCTTTGACTTCGGTCTGCCTGTTGGTAGCTCTAATAATATCGTTGATGATGTCCTCATCCTGAGTGCCGATTAAGCGTATCGGAACCATCACCGATTCATCAATCTTATCTTTCTCACCAAAAAGGACATGACTCGTTTGGCATCCATTCACTATAGAAAAGTCTTCGATGAGAAATTTATTCCCGACAGGCTGAAGGTTCCTTGCGATTATGGTGATTCCATTATTCATCAACACGAAACGGGCACGAGTGCTCGATCCGAGAGTTATTCTGATTTCATCGTTCACAGGATTAGAGTCAAGCCAGTCTCTTACATTGTCGTAAAACAATCCGCTAATTATTTCCCCACCGTCGTCTTGAATAAGTTTCAAAAACTCAGAGGCCGGCAGAAATCCTAGGTGCGCTTCTTTTACGCCCGGCACGTCGGGAACAACCGTTCTATTGACAAAGTTAAACTCTCTGGCAATCGCGTTCTTTGTCTGTCTATATAGTCGCTGAAGGCCATCGGCATCGATCGGTAAGAACTCGACATCTCGGAAAAGCCCTGTAGCGTCAAGGTCGCCTACAACTGCTTTGCGACGCGTCTCCAGTGTGGCATCACCTACCCACTTGCCAGTTGTAACATAATAAAGTCGGCATACTGGGTTACCACGCTTGAACTTGCTGGCTTCGTCGATAAATAGCTGCCATTATCGCCGCCGCTTCCGCGATTTTCTCATTGCGTTTTAGGCTCGGGGTTTCTCTGAAGAAATCAAGTACACCAAAGCCAAAAGTCCCTATCTTGGCACTGTCAAAGTTTGAGCTACGTTCGGCTTGAACGAACACGAATGTTACGTCCAACATCCCCGCCTTTTCAGCTTGTTCTTTCTAGTGCCTCAAGGTCAGTTACCAGCGATCCATTAACAAGTATTGCAACAGCGTCAATTCCAGTGTCACCGCCGGCACCGGTAACAATGTCGGCAGCGTCGAAAGTCTCAGAGTAATGACGCTGAACGGTTATGTAGGCCGCGAAGTGTTCAAATTTGACTTCTTCAGGCAGTGCAACAATATCGTGCTCTTCTGAGAATTCATTAAGTAGAGATTCAGAAACTCGATCCATGGCGGTGCGCCCTCCCGTAATGTACAGACGTGCTTCAGTGAGGATCATTGCACACGATCCCCCTCACGGGTATGATTTTGGCGTACACCGCTTGATTCGTCAAGTAAGTTAATGCCCAAATTAGGGCACTACCATCCCATCCGCTAAATTCCGTTTCATCGATAAAACCGCTAAACTCAGGCGGCATGGCATCATGCAGCGTTTCCTACCTCGATCCGGAGGGCATCCGGCATACAGTTGAGGTTGAGGCCCAGAGCCTTTACGAAGCAGCCGTTCTCGCACTCAAAATTTTTAGAGAGCATAACTGCGAGCCCGGGCAGGCAAGCTATCTGGATGTTGAGGTGAGGCGCTCGGTAACCCACCGCCTCACTATCAGGAAGGTTCATGATTGGCTAAACGGAGGGGCCAGGACTCCGAAAGAAGCGATCACGAAAGATCGATTGCGGACTCTACTGTGATCTCGGGATCAACCGGTCAGGGCTTTTTCGGCGACGCTACTGGCGCCGATGCCGGTTCGGGCTGAATAGTTTCCTGGTAGATCCGCCGTCCATCTTCGAGTTTGAGGACCACTGCCGGTTTTACTGCATCCCGGTCGGCGTTCATGCTGATCATGCCGGTGACGCCGGCAAAGTCTTTGGTCTGGGCCAGCGCCTCGCGCAGCTTCGCGGCGCCGGTCGTACCGGCGCGTCGAATCGCGTCCTCGACGACATGCATCGCATCATACGCCAAAGCCGCATGGCTATCGGGTTCGAGGTTGCCGTAGAGTTGTTTGTAGTCGTGAACAAATTTCTGAATCAATGCCGCGGGGTCGCCAGCCGAATAGTGGCTGGTGATATATGAGTTGTTGAGCGCATCGCCACCGAGCTGCCACAACTCCGGCGCATCCCAGCCATCACCTCCGAGCAAAGGTTGGTTCAAGCCAAGCTGTCGCGCTTGTTTAGCCATGATCGCCACGTCGCCATAATAACCAGGAATGTAAATGGCATCAGGATTCGTAGCTCTAATCGTGCTTAGTTGTCCTTTGTAGTCAGGATCACCCTGGGCATATGACTGTTTGCTGACAATCTCTCCCCCGAGCTTGGTGAAGCTGAGCTCGAAAAACTCGCTGAGGCCGCGACTGTAGGGATTATTAAAATCCACCATGATCGCGGTCCTTTTTGCGTTGAGAGCGTTGGCGGCAAACTTCGCCATCACTTCACCCTGGAAGGCATCGATAAAGCAAACGCGAAATATGTAGTCCCCGGTGCGAGTCACGGCCGGGTCGGTCGACGACGGCGAAATGAAGGGAATCTTGAGCGCTTGCGCGCGTGGCGCCGCGGCCAGACTGTTGCCCGAAGCCCCGCCGGCAATGACCGCGACGACTTGGTCGTGGTTTATGAGCTTGCTGACGAGCGTCGCTGCGCGTTCAGGACTGCCCTGGTCGTCTTCAATAACGACATCAATCTTGCGGCCGTTGATTCCGCCTGATCGGTTGATCTCCTCTGCAGCCATGAGCACACCGTTTTTTGCCGACTCACCAAAGTTGAAGGTTGGCCCCGAGAGGTCGCCGTAGTAACCGATTTTTATCATGGTCCGGTCTGGGCCCTCTGAAGTGTGTTCCTGCCGGTTGCAGGCGGCGAGCCAAAACGAAGTTACAAATAAAGCAGCGGCGAGTACGCAAAATATATGTCTGCCGCGATAAGGGCTACGGGACTTTCGCCGGGTGCCTAAAACATGATTGCGAGAATGAGTGGCTTTACTCACCGAGGTAGGCTTCTTTGATCTTTGGGTCTGCCGCCAGCTCTTTCGAGCGGCCTTCCATAACGATGCGGCCGGTTTCCAAAACGTAGGCGCGATCGGAATGGCCCAGAGCGGCGTGCGCATTCTGCTCAACCAGGAGAATGGTTGTACCCTTGCTGCGAATCTCGTCTATAGCTTCGAAGATCGTATGGACCACCAGCGGCGCCAGGCCGAGGGAAGGTTCGTCGAGCAACAGCAGGCGAGGATTGGACATCAGCGCCCGGCCAATAGCCAGCATCTGTTGTTCGCCGCCCGACAGCGTTCCGGCCTTTTGCGCCTCTCGTTCTTTCAGGCGCGGAAACATCTGAAAGGCCCGATCCATATCAGCGGCTATGGCCCGGCGGTCCTTGTTTAGGTATGCGCCCATCTGGAGGTTCTCGCGCACCGACAGGTTGGCAAAGACACCGCGGCCTTCGGGCGACATCGAAATGCCGCGCGAAACCAGTTTATGGGTTGGTTTGCCGCTGATGTCGTCGCCCTCAAAAGTAACTCGCCCTTCGCGAGGTTCGAGCAGACCGGTTATTGTCCGCAAGGTGGTAGTTTTTCCAGCCCCGTTGGCGCCGATAAGCGTGACAACTTCACCCTGCTCGACATGCATTGAGATGCCGGTCAGAGCCTCTATCGCGCCGTAGTTGACGGAGACATTTTCTAACGTAAGCATAGAATCTTCTTTGATTTGAATTGATTCTTTCTTTCATTTTCCATTTTTCATTTTTCATTGCCATTCCAATGGTTTGAACATCCAGACGACTTGAATCTACAAAACAATGGCAAATGAAAAATGGAAAACGACAAATGGAAAATAAAAAACCCACACAATGCCCCGACCCTCACTCTAATCACCCAAGTACGCTTCGATAACCTTCGGATCGTTCTTGATTACTTCGGGCACGCCGAGGGCGATTGACTTGCCATAATCAACTACCTGGATTCTTTCGCAAACACCCATCACAACCTTCATGTTGTGTTCGACCAGCAGAATAGTCAGACCGAACCGGTCTCGTATTTGTTTGATCAAACGCATGAGGTCTTCCTGCTCGGACGGATTCATCCCGGCGGCGGGTTCGTCAAGCAGAAGCAGAGTGGGCCGGGTGGCCAGTGCGCGCACGATTTCCAGCCGTCTTTGATTGCCGTAAGGCAAACTCGTTCCGCCCTCGTCCTTGTAACGAGCGAGGTCAAATATCTCGAGCAGCTCGATCGCAAACTCGCGGTGCTCGAGTTCGTCACGCTCAAATCGCGGCAGTCGCAAAACCGCATCCATCAGGTTTTGCCGGGCATGCCTGTGGCAGGCGGTCATAACATTTTCCAGCACCGACATGCTGGGGAACAGCCGGATGTTTTGGAACGTGCGGGACACTCCGCGACGAGAGATCTCATACGACCTTAAACCATCGATCCTTCGCCCTTCAAAGTAAATCTCGCCCGACGTGGGTTCGTAAACACCGGTCAGCAGGTTGAAGATTGTTGTTTTGCCGGCGCCGTTCGGCCCTATCAAGCCGTAGATCTCCTCGCGGCGGACATTCATGTCGAGCTCGTTTACTGCTACCAGGCCACCAAACTTGATGGTGCATTTAGAAGTTTGCAAGGGAAACTCTGCGTTCGGTTTGTTCTGTCGTCCGCGCTTGAGCATTCGAGCATGTTCGGCTTTCACCGATTCTGCTGGGCTCGCGTCGCGAACGCCGTCCTTTTCCGGCAAAGCACTCATCTGTTCTTGGCCTCCTTGCCCGATGCCGGCGGCTGATTGGCAATCGGTACGCCCTTATCGCCGACCGGTTTATCACCTTCAGGTCGTCTCTGCGGCCGTTTTAGCCACGATAAACCAAATTCTCGGGTGCCAAATAAGCCTTGAGGGCGCGTCAGCATGATCAGAATTAACAACGCCGAATAAATTACCAAACGGTAATTCGCTAGGCTCATGAGAAATTCATGTAGAGATGGCGGTATGGTTGTAACTCCGAATGTGTGTAAGAGGTCCTCAAGTTTAGGTCCTAATGAACGTAGCAGCTCTGGTAACAGCGTAATTACAACGGCACCTATTACAGACCCTGTCAGAGACCCCATTCCCCCAAGCACGATCATGATGATGATTTCAAACGAGCGGATGAACTGAAAATCGTTGGTGCTCAGAAACGAGGTGTAGTGTCCAAACAGGACCCCGGCCATCCCTGCCAAAGCGGAGCTGATTACGAACGCGAGCACCTTATAACGAGTCGTATTAATCCCCATTGCTTCGGCTGCGAGTTCATCCTCTCGAATCGAAACGAGGGCCCGGCCGACATCCGAGTGCACAATGTTGTGAACGATGATGATCGTGATAATCGCAAAAGCCCCAACCCATATGAAGTTAGTATAGCCGGGTACAGTAAAACCGGTTGCGCCTCCAACCTTATCGATGTTCAGAATGACGATGCGAATGATCTCGGCAAAGCCAAGCGTGACGATCGCCAAATAGTCTCCCCTGAGCCGCAACGATGGGATCCCTACAATCAACCCCGCCAGCGCGGCAACCACACTCCCAACGATGATTGCCAACACGAAGATCGATGCGTGCGCGACACTCGTTCCTACGATTCCGGCCAGTGCGTGTTCCCAGGTTTGTGCGTGATAGACAGTGAGATATGCAGAGCTATACGCGCCTACCGCCATGAACCCTGCGTGTCCGATGGAGAATTGGCCGGTAAAGCCGGTGATCAAGTTCAGGGAAACGGCAAGAATCACATTGATTCCCGCCAGCATGATCACGCGAGCGTAATAGGGAGGAACGCCGAAACCAAAGAGTCCCTGATCGCTCATGTATTGATTCACGGCGATCAGCACCAAAATAATTACGAGGCCGCCTGCGAGGCGTTTAAGTAAAATTGGCATCAGATGAGCCATTGCCGATTGCCGATTGCCAATTGCCGACTGAACCATTGCCGATTGCCGATTGCCAAATGCCGATTGGTCTCAAGCCACTCAGCAGAGAGCTTAATCGGCAGTTGGGCATCACAAATGTTCGAGCTGTCAGCAAGAAGCCAATCGGCAATCGGCAATTGGCAATGACTTCAGTCGGCAATCGGCAATTGGCAATGTTCTAGACTTTTTCCTGCACCGTTGAGCCCAGCAGTCCCGTAGGCCGGAACAACAGCACCAGAATAAGAATGGCGAAAGCCACTGCGTCGCGGAAGGTTGTGGGCACGCCAACGTTCTGCCCGTACCCGACTACAAATGTTTCCGCGATTCCAATCAGGAGGCCGCCCAACACTGCGCCGGGAATGTTACCGATCCCGCCAAGCACTGCCGCCACAAAGGCCTTCAGACCGGTGATGATTCCCATTAAAGGATCAATCTGCGGGTTGTATTGAGCTGTCAGAACACCGCCGGCCGCTGCCAGTGCTGAACCGAGTGCGAAGGTAAAAGAGATAATCGCATCGGTGTTGATTCCCATCAATTTCGCGGAGTTCAAATTAAAGGAGACCGCCCGCATCGCGGTTCCCACTTTAGTCTTAAAGATGATCCACTGGAGCAGAACCATCAGGGCGACTGATACCGCGAAGATCAGGATCTGCGATTTGGAGATCGCAGCATTTCCAAACAATGTATAACTCTCTTCTCTGAGCAGTTGCGGGAAGGCGCGCGGCGCAGCGCCGAGGCGGGCTACAAACAGGTTCTCGATAAGCAGCGACACGCCGATTGCCGTAATCAGCGTGGTCATGCGCGCGTATTTTCGGATCGGCCTGTAAGCGAAACGCTCAATAGCCATTCCCACCAGCGCAGCAATTAGCATTGAGCCCAGGAGTACTACCGTGAGGCCAACCAATGATGGCCCTGATGCGAAACCGAGTTGGAAAGAGAGAAAATAACCGACGAAAGCGCCGACCATGTAAATATCGCCATGAGCGAAATTGATCAGACGCAGGATGCCATACACCATGGTATAGCCGAGGGCTATCAGGGCGTAGATTGCACCAATGGTAAGGCCGTTGATGAGCTGCTGAACAAAGGTATCCATAACGGTGGTTACGGATTGCCGCTCTTGCTCGCCGGGCTGGCGGTTCTTGCCGCGCTGGATGTGTCGGCCCCAGTTGCCGGTGCGGTAGTCGTGGCCGGCCCCATCCCTTCCGGATAGATCGTTTCCTGATAAATGTATTTGCGGTCTTGCAGCTTGAGCACGACTGCAGGTTTCACCGCATTTCGTTCAGCGTCGATTGTGATGGTGCCAGTTACCCCGCCAAAGTTTTTCGTTTGGGCGATAGCGTCTCGCAGTTTTGGTCCTTCTGTCGTTCCGGCCCGTTTGATCGCATCGGCGAGTACCCGCATCGCATCGTAGCCAAGCGCGGCCAGAGCATCCGGGGCATTGCCATAGCGGCCTTTGTAGTCAGCAACAAATTTTTGAATCGCCGGCGAGGGATCGTCGACCGAGTAGTGATTAGAAATGAAATCGCCGTTGAGCGAGTCGCCGCCAAGATCCCATAATTGAGTAGCATCCCAACCATCGCCGCCGAGAAGCGGGACATTGATGCCGAGTTGCTTGGCTTGTTTGGCAATCACACCCACCTCGCCGTAATACCCGGGAACGTAGATGACGTCGGGGCTGTTTGAGCGGATCGCAGTCAACTGACCTTTGTAGTCTCGATCGCCCTGCGTGTAGGACTGCTTGTTCACGATCTGTCCACCAAACTTCTTGAATGCCGCCTCGAAGAAGTCGGTCAAGCCGCGGCTATATGGAGAATTAAAGTCGAGCATGATCGCCGCTTTTTTGGCCTTTAATGTGTTGTAGGCAAACTTGGCCATCACCTCACCCTGGAACGGATCAATGAAGCAGACACGGAAGATGTAGTCGCCTACCTGGGTAACTGCGGGGTTGGTTGAAGACGGCGAGATCATCGGCACGTGCCCGGCCTGGGCCTTCGGGGCCGCTGCCAGGCTGTTGCCCGAGGCAACTTCGCCGAGCAGCGCGATGACACGATCCTGATCGATCAGCTTAGTCGCTACTGTCGCAGCCTTCTCGGGACGGCCTTCATCGTCTTCAGAGAGAATCTGAACCTGGCGACCATCAATTCCGCCTGCCTTATTGAGTTCATCCGCAGCCATCAAAACGCCATTCTTCGTCGATTGGCCGAAGTTTGAAGTCCGGCCGGAGAGATCGCCGTAATAACCGACGACGATCTGCCCGGAACTGCCTCCGGCGCCGGGTCCGCCCCTGCGTTCGCAGGCAAACGCGAAGAATAGAGTGGTAATCAACAAGAGCGCGACTAAGATGCGTTTCATTTGGTCCTCACAAAAGCGATGGATTTGACGAACAGATCTTCGAACAGATCTTCAGAGCCGTAAACCGAACCTGGTTCGGCTGTCACCAGAGAGGCATAGCTCTTTTAATTCAGCTCAATAATCGGGCTGAATAATAGCGTCCGCGTTGTCCTGACGCAAACTAATCCTACTGTTTACTGATATTACCACACCACTCAGGTCAACAAATGTGCATCCGCCCGTAGGTAGTGGGTCAGTTTGATGTCCGATAAGCTTTATTAGCTTGTCGTAAACGCGCGACAACTAAAAAGTTTATCGGACATTTGCAGCTAAACTGACCCACTACCCGCCCGTGTAACGGTGACTGTTGCATCGGCGGCGAAGGAAATATACAGTTTCGTTTCCGCCGTCCGATGAACTGGCAGCCTGATCCCTATGCCTAACCAGAACGAATCGGTGGGAATTGCTCCCGCGCTCGGCGACATGTCCAGCGAGGAGTTTCGCCGGTTCGGCCACGAGCTCATCGATTGGATTAGTAACTACTTCGAACATGTCGAGGAGCTGCCGGTTTTGTCGCAGATCGAGCCCGGTGATCTAAAAGCCCAGTTGCCTGCCTCTCCGCCGGAAAAGGGTGAGTCGATGGAAGCGATCATTGCGGATTTGGACCGAGTTATAGTCCCGGCACTGACTCACTGGAGCCATCCGTCCTTCTTCGCCTACTTTGCCACCTCGACTTCAGCGCCGGGCATTTTCGGTGAGCTGTTGAGTGCGGCCTTTGATACCAAAGCCATGCTCTGGCGTACCTCACCTGCCTCGACAGAATTGGAAGAGGTGGCGCTCGACTGGTTGCGACAGATGATGGGACTAGACGCCGGGTTAAGCGGCATCATCTACGACACGGCTTCGGTTTCCAGCATGCATGCAATTGCGGCAGCGCGCGAAGGGGCCGAGCTGCGTATTCGCGAAGAGGGAATGAGCGGGCGCAAGGATCTGCCCTTACTGAGGGTTTACGCTTCAGACCAGGCCCACTCGTCCATCGACAAAGGGATTATCACGCTGGGCTTGGGACAGCGGGCGCTCAGAAAGATCCCTTCCGACAGCAAGTTTCGCATGGATGCATCGGCGCTGGCAGCTGCTGTCGAGGAAGATAAGCGGGAAGGGATCGTTCCGTTCTGTGTGGTGGCCACGGTTGGCACAACTTCGACATCCAGTATCGACCCCGTGCCTGCGATCGTCGAGATTTGCGAGCAGCATGCCCTTTGGCTGCATGTCGATGCTGCTTACGCCGGTTCGGCCGCGGTCGTGCCGGAGTTGCGGTACGTCCTCGACGGTTGCGCACGCGCCGACTCGCTCGCAGTGAATCCGCACAAGTGGTTGTTCACGCCGTTCGATTTGTCAGTACTCTATTGCCGGCACATGGATCTGCTGCGGCGCGCCTTCTCCCTCGTGCCCGAATATCTGCGTACTCCCGAGCAGGAAAAGGTGCGCAGCGGATCAGACTACGGTGTGCAACTGGGGCGGCGTTTCCGGGCCTTGAAGCTGTGGATGATCATTCGCTACTTCGGCCACGAAGGCCTCGCTGCACGCATTAGGGAACACTGCCGTCTGGCGCAGTTGTTCGCTTCATGGGTTGAGCAATCGCACGAGTGGGAGCTAATGGCGCCGGTGCCGCTGGGGCTTGTTTGCTTTCGAGCTTGTCCTGAAGTTGAAGCTGCGAATGAATCAGTTCGCGAGCGAAAGCTTGATGTCTTGAATGAAGCCATCATGCATAGCGTCAACGCCACCGGCAAAGCACTCCTTTCGCACACTCGGTTGCATGACAAGATCACTCTCAGGCTTTCAATCGGAAACATTCGCACCGGCGAAAGGCATGTGAAGCAGGTTTGGGATCTGCTCAATCAACAAATGGGTCTGCTTTCTGTTTAACGCAAACTTGATAGGAGAATCTGATGAGTTCTTTCCGGATCTTTCAAGTCATCGCCCTGGTCCTGGTTTGTAGTCTTCCCGCGTTCACGCAGACCGCTAAGAACTTTACGAAGGAAGGTTTGTCGTTTAACTACCCTTCGGCATGGAACCTCCAGGACGCCAGCAAAAACGATGCCCAGCAGTTAACTCTGGCGCGGTCAGATAGTGATGCTCAGATCAGGTTGTTCGTTTATCGCAGCAAGATCGAAACACCCGACAAACTGGCAGACGCAAAACACAAGCTGGTCGATACCTATGTGGACTCGACGGCGAAAACCTTCGAGCAGATGGGAGCGCGGCCTGAACGCTCGCCCGCGAGCACCGAAATTGGCGGGGTTAAGGCAGAGGGTGTGAAAATTCGCGCGGTACTCGAAGGTGAAGCGGGAGCCGCGGAAATCTACTGGGTTGTCTTGGGTGAACGGCTCGTTGTGATGACTTTTTTTGGGCCCGACCGGTCGTTGAAACAGATGAATGCTGCGTGGGATGTGGTTCGCACGAGTGTGCAGATCGAGGGATCCAAGCCACAAGCAACACCGAGCCCGTCGCCAGAGTAGGGTTCCACGGCGTTCTAAGTTCAATCACTCCCTTTCTCACAGGGAGGTCCTCGCATGACCGAAAACGAAATCGCCACGATTATTGTCGACGCCGCGTTCATGGGTTCACACGCGACTTGGACCGGGATTGTTGGAATCAGTTTATGAAGCATCATTGGCTCACGAACTTGCTAAGCGAAGATTAGTGGTTCGGCGCCAGCAGGGCCTGCCGGTTATCTACGATACTGTACGGATGGAAATGGGTTTTCGCGCAGATCTTGTTGTGGAAGGCAAACTCATAGTTGAGATCAAGTCCATCGAGGTTATAGCGCCAGTTCACCGAAAACAGTTGCTCACATACCTGAGGCTGGCGGGAATGAAACTTGGGTTCTTAATTAACTTCAACGTTGAGTTTATAAAGAATGGAATTACGCGAGTTTTGAATGGTCTTTAGGGCTCTCAGTTTGCCCATCAGAACGCAGTTTTTCACGCAAAGTCGCAAAGAGGGGTCACGAGACGCAAAGAGCTGATTATCGAGAAGGTTCATTCCTTTGGAAATGGAGCATAGTGTCAAAGGCTCTTAACGCTCTTGCCGAGTAATTGCGGCTTTGGTTTTTCTTTGCGCCTTTGCGTGAAACATCCTATCACGATGAAACGCCATTCAATTCTTGTATTTGTCGTCCTGGCTGCATTGTCTTCGCTCTCACTGGCCCAGCCACGCCGTCCAATGTCGCCGGCGGACATCCTGAGGGTTGCCGCCATCAGTGACGCGCAGATATCGCCAGATGGCCGTTGGGTGGTTTATAGCGTGTCCACAGTCGATGGCGATAAGAATCAAACGACCCTGTGGTTGGCTCGAGTAACGGAACAGTTTTCTTCACAGCTTGCCACGCCCGCAATATCAAATACAGACTGGCCCAGCGTGCGAAGTTCTCCGACCCCGCTATTACCCGCCGGCTGGTCGGCCTCGAATCCGCGTTGGTCTCCAGATGGCGCGACGATCGCCTTCCTGGCCGAGCGCGACAATATCAGCGGTATCTGGACCGTCGCGCTCTCGCGGCATGAACCGCGTTTCCTCGCATCTGTGCAGCAGACAAACTTCTTCATCACTTATGCAGGCGAACCGTTTTCCTGGTCGCCTGACTCGAAACGCATTGCCTATATCTCGGCCGTCGAAGACTCGGAGGAACGTCTCAGCCTTGCGAGAAGGTCGGACGATCCGCGCGTTATCGATCGTATTCAATACAAATCGCGCACTGCACTTTCCGATCGTTTGCGCACACATATCTTCGTGACCGACATTGAACGGCCTGAGCCGCGGCAGCTCACCTCTGGATCTGCTTACGATCACGCGCTCTCGTTCAGCCCTCGCGGAGATGAGATCGCCTTTCTTTCAAATCACGACGAAGACCCTGACGCTAACAACAATTCGGATATCTTTACGGTAAACCTTGGCGGCCAGATGCGCCAACTTACCAATACCAAGGGTTGTGAGTACGAGCCTGCCTGGTCTCCGGACGGACGGTGGTTGGCTTACACTGCAAGCAAACGTGATGTAACGACAATAGACAGTGTGGCCGAAGATGCACACGTTTGGATCATCGCTGCTGCGGGTGGCAGTGGACGAGAACTGAGCGAAGAACAGGATCGCCGGGCACGCGATCCTCAATGGTCTCCGGATAGCCGAAGCGTCTTGTACGTTGCCGGGGACCGGGGGGTCACCAGTATCTTTCGCGTAAGCGTCAATGGCGGAAAGATTGATCGGTTTGTCGCCGCCTACGTCGACGGTCTACCAATCGGCTCGTTTGACAGTGAAAGGCCAGGATTCCGGTCGACCGCTCCAAGGTCACTGCGAGCTTTTGTTGTCGGAAGCTTCAGCGTTGCCCAACGAACTACCTCTGTAGTCGATCGGGGTTCCGTTCGGACTGTATCGGCTCTCGCTCTTACCTTGAGTGATGCCCTTCATCCTGCCGAGCTTTGGTTCGGTTGGGATGCAATGTCACCCTTGCAACGTTTGAGTGCCCACAACGATTCAGTAGTCGCAGGGTCGAGATTAAGTGAGCCCGAAGAGCTCAGCTTTAAGAGCTTTGACGGCACTCCTATTCAAGCCTGGATAATTAAGCCCACCGGATTCCGTGAGGACCAGAGGTATCCGATGATTCTGAGTGTGCACGGTGGTCCACACGGAATGTTTGGCTGGGGGTTTAACCAGGCTTTCCAGGTGTACGCTGCTCGCGGGTATGCCGTGCTTTACATTAATCCGCGCGGCTCGAGCGGTTACGGTCAAAAATTTTCCGATGGCACTTTGAATGAGTGGGGTGGGGGCGACTACCGAGACCTAATGCGTGGCGTTGACGAAGCTTTGAGAAAATACTCCTGGATTGATTCCGGGCGACTGGGTGTGACGGGCGGCTCGTACGGCGGTTTCATGACTAATTGGATCATCACGCAAACCCCACGTTTCAAGGCCGCTGTCGCGGTCGCCAGCGTGAGCAATCTGATCAGTTTCTACTCAACTTCGTTGTATCAGGATCTGGTCCATGCTGAGTTTGGCGGTTTTCCCTGGGACAATTACGATCTGCTCTGGCAGTGGTCGCCCCTGCGATATATCAAACAAGCGGAAACCCCAACCCTCTTCATCCATGGTGAGCAGGACAATGACGTGCATATTACGCAGGCGGAAGAGATGTATATGGGATTAAGACGTCGAGGTGTTGAGACTGTGCTTGTCCGCTATCCACGTGAGGGCCATGGTCTGCGCGAGCCACGACATCGAGTTGACGCACTGGAACGCACAATTGCCTGGTTTGATCGGTTTTTGAAATAGTGCCGGCGGAAAGCAGAAGGCAGGGAGCGTCTAACACTAATCGCAGATTTCAAAATTCGCAATTCCAAAAATTCTAAATATTTCTAAATTCTAAAAATTCTAAATTCTAAAAATTCTAAATTCTAAGTTCTAAATTCTAAATTTCCTCGATGCGATTCGTGCATGAGAGTCTAATCCGAGCCAGTCCCGAGACGGTCTTCGCCTTTCATCAGCAGCCTGACGCGCTGACGAAATTGACGCCTCCATGGGAACGCGTGCGAGTAATACAGCAAGCGGATATTTCTCAAATTGGCGCTCGTACAATCGTTGAGAACGAGATTTTTCGCCTGTTCAAGATAAGATGGATTTCGCAGCACACCATCTACGAACCGCCGCGCGTCTTTGAGGATCTTCAATTGAAGGGACCATTTCGTCGCTGGCGTCACCGCCATATCATTACCCCACACGCGGACGGCGCTGTGCTCCGGGATGAGATAGATTATGAGCCGCCGCTGGGCTTCGCGGGACGACTGTTTGCGCCACTCCTGATTCAGAAACGGCTGCGGAAACTATTTGCCTACCGGCATGAAATCACGCGCAAGTTTTGCGAAGGAAAGGATTGAAAGGCCTACTCGGCTTGATCCTGAGAACATGCTTACGCACATTGTTGCTTGGCGGTATCGCGCAGATGTTGAGCAGGAAGTACGTGAAGAGCACGTACGACTGCTGGGGAAGTTGGCGTCGGTAATCAAAGAGGTCCAGAGCCTTTCGGTGGGCTTTGATACTTTGAAGTTGCCACGCTCGTACGACACTGGCCTGGTAGCAACCTTTCGCGATCGGGCGGGACTCGATGCCTATACTGTCCATTCCGACCACGTGAAGGTGGCAGAGTTCGGCCGCAGCATCAGCGAGCACGTGGTCTCGGTTGATTTCGAAGCATAAGGTCCACGAAGTAACACGAAATTTCATGTAATTTCGTGGATAGTTTTGCTTTCTGGAACAGGAAGATGAGGCTTTTCAAGAAGCTATTGTTGGGCTTGCTCGGTCTGTTGATCATTTCGCAGATCCCTTTTGCCTATCGACGATACAAACTTGGGCGTCTGAATGCGGCCATCCAACAACTTAATTCACAACGCGTCACGTCTTCAGTCGAAACTGGTTACAACGAATACAAAGGAGTGCTGCACGTTCATTCATTTCTGGGCGGGCACAGTGCCGGCAGCTTTCAAGAGATCATCGAGGCGGCAAAAGCCAACGGACTTCAATTTGTCGTGATGACTGAACACCCTTCCAGCGAATTCAATACTGCGGCAATGACCTTGAAAGGAAGCTACGCGGGAGTACTATTCGTAAATGGTAACGAAGCCGGCACGCGGGAAGGAGATCGGTTGCTCATCATTCCCGGAGATCAAGTTACCGGTCGATCGGGTGACTACGAAACACGGGCTTTGCTTGAGCATTCCAAGATCGACAACCAGCTTGCAGCGATCGCTTATCCGGTGGATTTTAAGGGTTGGGATAACGCTGGCTACGAGGCGATCGAGATTTATAATGTTTATACGAACGCTCGCCGTATAAATCCCTTGATAGCTTTGTGCGACACTATCTGGTCGCTTGGTAGTCATCACGATCTGCTCTTTGCCAGTTTCTATGCCAGACCTTCCGAGGCAATAGCAAAATGGGACCAGGCCGGCAAGAGCAAAAGATTGGTGGGTCTCGCCGGAAATGATTCACACGCAAACGTCGGTCTAAGCTTGAACGACTCTTCCGGCAAAACTCTGCTGGGGATTAAGCTCGATCCGTATGAAACAAGCTTTCACCTTGTGCGCATGCACGTGCTCATACCCCAAGGCAAGAAACTGGAAGAATCGACTCTGGTAGGGGCCCTGAAGATGGGCCACTGCTTTATTGGATTCGACCTATTCGGCGATACTGAGGGATTTAGTTTCAGCGCCGGCAATTCAAGCGATCAGCGGATTCAAGGGGATGAGATCGCGCTAGGGGATGGAGTTCGTTTAAGAGTTTCGAGCCCAATACCGGCCCGGATCCTATTGTTCAAGGACGGGAGCCAGATTCAGGAGGCCGCCGCGGCAACAAGCAAAGAGTTCGAGGTGAAGGAGAAGGGAAACTATCGCGTTGAGCTTTACCTGCCCCAGTTGGGCCACCCTATCGCTGACCAGCCCTGGATAATTTCCAATCCCGTGTATGTGAAGTAGGGCCCACCTTCCCAACCTGCGAATTTCTTCCACAGCTGGGGGATGTCTGTTCTATAGACACGAAATCGCCCCGCCCGAGCTGCCCTGCTAACTGCCCGGTGGGGCGAAAATCCGCGTCGGAAAGCTCCGACTATCAACTAGGAAGCGGTGCGTACGCCACCGTAAATACTGTAGGGGGTCTTAGTTTTTAGACTCCTCGCTCGCGCCTACTCTAGTGTAGTGAGTATCGCGAGTACAGCCTTCCACACACTGTTTTCAAGTACCGACCAGTCTAGGCTTCGAACCCCTTCGTGTCAAGCTTCAGGTTGACCGAATTTGAACGATACAAACGCCGAATTTGAACTCACCTTTGACTTCTGAACGAGCCTCTATTTTGTCTCAAGAAAAGAAAAAATTGGCCGTTGGCTAACCCAGAACCGCTTCGTTAACGGATTGCGCCTGCTTTCCAGTTTTTCTCAATCCGTGTAATGTGCTCAGTCTGCAAATGAGTATTGCAAAATCGTGATGAACATAACAATTGCCACACCAATAAATTTTGATTTTAAACGAACGGTCATCAGCCATGGCTGGTGCGAGCTTTTGCCGTTCGAAATGGATCGCGAAAAGTGGAGCTTGATTCGTGTTATTGATTTGGGCAAACAAATGCCGGTCACCATCTCGCTAAGCGCCTCCAAGCGGTCGTTACGTTTGCAAACCTCCAGACCCTTAGGCAAGCGGGCAATGACCAAGGTACTCAGGGACGTTCCCCATATGTTTCGGCTGGACGAGGACCTGACCGGCTTTTATCGAGCAATGACCAATGAGGAAGAATTTGCCTGGATTCCGAGACAGGGAGCCGGCCGGATGCTGCGGTCCCCAACCGTGTTTGAAGACCTCGTGAAAATGATTTGTACGACAAATTGTTCCTGGTCGTTAACCGAAAAAATGGTCACCGGTCTGGTCCAAAATCTTGGTCGCGAATCGGATGATGGTCGCAAAACCTTTCCCACCGCAGAGGCCATGGCGCTCATGCCGGAAAAGTTTTTTGTTAATGAAGTCCGGGCGGGTTACCGCTCGCCGTACTTGAAAGAACTGGCTGAAAAGGTCGCTTCAGGACACTTCGATGTTGAAGGTTGGTTGAAGAGCGACCTGCCAACCAGCGAGCTAATCCGGAAATTGAAAGCCGTTAAAGGAGTGGGCGATTACGCTGCGGAAAATCTGTTGAGGCTTTTGGGCCGCTATGATGGACTCGCGCTTGATTCCTGGACCCGGGCAAAGTTTTTTCAGGTAAGAAACAACGGTCGTAAGGCAAACGATAAAAAGATCGCGCGCTACTATTCAAGGTTTAAAGAATGGCAGGGCCTGGCGCTTTGGTGCGACATGACGCGAGACTGGCTCGATGGAAAGTGATCCACGAAACCACACAAACCAAATACACGAACTCACCCGAACTCTTTCGTTCTGTTACTTCGTGTGAGTTCGTGGATTAGATCGCGTTGTTCGCTATTTCTTCAAGTACACCAGCGTCGAATCCTGGGCGCCGCGCGGGCTTTCCATATGGCACACATTAGAAGAATCACTGCGCATGAAGAAGAAACACGTCCCACGCCCAACGTCCTAGCTGTGCGTCGTTTGTATCCTTGACCTTAGACCGATAGCGGAACTGGTTGCCGTACTGATCCGTCCGCTTCGTCTCGTGATAGTCGCAGTCAATGGATATTAGACCAAGCTCTTGGAACGTGTGCAATTCACTAGCTTCAGAGATTCCGTTGTGGTTTGTGTCCTGCCACAAACGCAGTGAACCAAACACCGAATCGCTTGTAGTGATCTTTCCGTCGCTGTCACCGCCGTTCTCCGTCTTGTCGTATTCAGCGAGAGCAAGGAAACCGTTCTTCTCTTCGCCCGCTGGGGGCTCCGGCTGTGGTGTAAAGTTGCCGAACACTTCCGCGCCGTTGTCTATGACGCCATTGCCATTCCGATCGAGTGTCAGCCAAGCATCATCGCTGCCAGCCGCAGTCCAGGATAGATGTTCAGCAGTACCGTCAACGTTAAGATCAAAGTTCACTCCGCCAGCGTTATCGGTCAACGAAAAACCGTCACCGTTTACGTCTATCAGTACGGGACTACCACCGATACACTTGCAAACTCCCGGTGCCTATACGACTCGACAGGCAAAACACTCCTACCGCGACCACAACGCAGCCTAAAGTGATGAAACCTAAGAGTGGACGCGTCATTGTAGATTTCTTCGCAAGCCTAGGGATGGTTCACCGGAATGAACTTACTCGGATTGTTCGGATCAGACCGTACCCAAGAACCGTTAAGCCATATCAATCCGTCCTCAAAAACGACCTGCGTGATTCGGATGCTCGTTTTGCTGATCGACCCGATTGGGTGCCTTTGTTCGAGGAAGGTCTTTAGTTTTGTGTACTCATCTTCGGAAAGGGCGATCTCTGCTGTGTCCTGCGGACCCAACCGTTTTGGGTCACCAGCTACCACTCTGGCCCGAGGATTTCGGCCAAACCAAAGAGGGTATGCCATAATGTTTCCGGTTGCCTTAGTCTCAGGAAAGTCTAAATCCAACTGCACAAATGTGACGGGTCTATCAGAACGATTCTTCAACTTAATAGATAGATGGCGAAGCCAGTTTTCGTCCTCGTCAAACTTATCACCGAATTTAACGGTGTTTCCTGACACTTTCAAATCAGCGACGATGACAGGAGAATCGTTTAGGTCAAGCTTTTCTACGACCCTCTCCTTAACGCCCATTGGATTTTGCACACTGGAGGCCCGCGTCTTTACATTAACACCCACAGCGACCAAGGCGATTAACCCAAGACCGAGCACAAAGCTGTTCTTCGACAAAATTTCACGAATTGGCATTATTCACTCCTCTTTACTGCTGTGTTTGATGGGCTCTTACGAAACACTCGTCATGCCTTCCGATCTATCAATCGGAACTTCTTCCCATTCCCGCCATTCTCGCAACTCGAGCGCGGAGTCATAACATCCAGACATTCAGTCTGTGACGTTCCTGGTGGTTCATACATCGCAACATGTGGCTCGCCATTTTGGATGGTGAAGCGAAATGTCAATCGACTGATAACAGCTTTTCCGGCCACATCCGTACCGGGCCACGGCTTAAACGTCCATCTCTTTACGGCATCTACTACCGCTGTCTTCAAGAGAGGATTGGTGCGCGGCTTGACCTTAATTCTTAAGACCTCGCCGTCCTCGCTTATTTCTATTTTGATTCTGACAACACCTGAAATGCTGGCTCGCACAGCCTCTTCCGTATATGTCGCAGAATTGGTTCAATAGCGGACATACGCGCAACTTCTTCGGGCAGCAAAGCGTGATTCCTAAGATCTTCCTGCGGGAAGATAAGGGCCGAAATAGCAAGTAACGCTATCAACGGTAAAAAGACGGCAATTAAGGATCGAGCTATGCTCATTTCTGCTTCCCTAAAGGACAATCGGCGGGTAAGTTCGCGGTCAGGGGTTCTGAGAGCCCGCATGGGTTAGGGTGACCAGAATCACTGCGCGGCAAATGGCCTCAGTCCGCACTCTAAGCAGTAGTCAACAAGTATTGGGTCAAGAACGATGCCAATCCTTCGACACCTATTCTGTTCACGAGCGATCCCGTTTTGAAGATTTGAGGCTAAGGCTGTAAGTTCGGCTCCGGAACTCGTTGGGAAGGACAGTGAGGTAAGGATTACCGCGGTATCAATCTAAAAAGAATGCCCTTCGCTCAGCACCTTATACCCGCTGTTCCACTTATGTCAACAGCAAAGCATCTTGCTGATGGTTAGCGGCTAAATACCAACTGCCGCCCTCGAAAGGGAGCACACGGTAGCAACTTTTTATCATTGCCTTGGGCGGTGCGCTGTTATTCTGAACTCCCGGCGCGCATTCTTTAGGGCAGCGGTTACGTAATGGGGATTTCGGGGCCGGGTCAAGGACCTTCCACGCGGAGGTTGCGCGTTTCTTGAATCCAAGACCCTAAGACCCTCACCAACGCGGCGGTTAATGCGGCGGTTAATAATGAGATCAATTCAAATCCGCTTGTCTGCAAATTTTGAAAAGTCTGCCAGGTACGTAACTCCCGCTTAAATGTTTCAGACAGACGAATGTTTTTCTTGTCGCGTTTTGTTTTCAAATCAAGGGTCAGCCAACGCAAAACTCCCGGCAGCCCTCCAACACTGGAAGTTTTTCGGCTACAACCGAAATCATAATCCGTTATGAGGACTATCAAGGAGGCCTAGAAATGAAGAGTTTTCTTAAACGCTCGATGCTTGTCTTTACACTTTTGGCATTGTCGAGCCTGGCGGTGAATGCGAATGCGACCGCCAAAACGCGGAATGTGAGTATCACTCTTCCGGACAAAGTGACGGTCAAGGGCACTGTGCTAAAGCCCGGTACCTATAGGCTTAACTTTGACGAGCAGTCCGGCGAACTCACTATCAAGAAAGATGGCAAGGAGGTTGCAAAGACGAGTGCGCGACTTGAGAAGCGGACCGAGAAGGCAAAACGAACGGCGGTCACAACTCAGGCAAACGGCGACACACAAGAGCTCGTCAGTGTCGCGGTGGGAGGTGAGGACGAAGACATAGTACTTAGCCAGAACTAATTAGCTGGTCCAGCTTCGTCCTGCAAGGTGCGTCTCGGAAATTCCGGGACGCACCTTGCTTTTTGTTTCTGAGCTTGCCGCAGGCTAAGATCCACGCCGATCCAAGAGTACTACCAATCGAGGAGCAATAATGAACTACCGACAATTCGGCAGGATGGGGTGGCGGGTCAGCGACATTGGCTACGGCATGTGGGGCATGGGTAGTTGGTCTGAGTCGGACGATCAGGAGTCGCTGCGTTCATTGCAGGCTGCCGTTGACGCAGGCTGCAATTTCTTTGACACGGCTTATGCTTACGGCGAGGGTCGGAGCGAGAACCTGCTCGGGCAGGTAGTGCGGGCCAACAACAAAAAGCGTCTCTATACTGCGACCAAGATGCCGCCAAAGAACATGCAATGGCCCGCACGTTCGGACGCGACCGCCGGCGAGTGTTTTCCTCCCGACCACGTCGAAGAGTTTGTTCATCGCAGTTTGAAGAATGCCGGTCTGGAAAGCTTTGATCTGGTCCAACTACATGTCTGGCAGGACCACTGGGTTGAGGACGATCGCTGGGCCAGGAAGATGGACGATTTGCGTCGGCAGGGTCTCCTTAAAGCAATCGGTATTAGTATCAATCGGTGGGAACCCTGGAACGGAGTTCGGGCCGTAAAAAGCGGATTAATCGATGCCGTTCAGGTTATCTACAACATATTCGACCAGAACCCCGAAGACGTGCTGTTTCCCGCCTGTACCGAAATGAACATCGCGGTAATTGCCCGGGTGCCTTTTGACGAAGGAACACTCACGGGAACGCTCACCAGGGAGAGTAAGTGGCCTGAAGGTGATTGGCGCAATAGCTACTTTGTGCCTGAAAACCTGATCCCGAGCGTTGAACGGGCTGAGATACTAAAAGAAGAGCTGCGCGAGTGGAACGAGGCTCATCCGAACAAACCTGAAATAACCATGACGGAACTGGCGCTACGATTTATTTTGAGCAATTCCACGGTTAGTACCATTATCCCGGGAATGCGCAAGTCGAATCATGTTAGTTCGAATATCGCAGCAAGCGATGCGGGCCCGCTACCGAGCGAGTTGCATGATGATCTAAAGAAGCACCGTTGGGTACGCAAACCCGCGCCATGGTCTCAGTGACGCCTCTTTGGAGTGCGCTGACTCGTCAGCACTTTTGAGGTTCGCTTCACGCTTGTGTGAGTTGGAAAGCGGCGATAAAGCGCCGCACTCCAAAGAGTCGAGCATTGCGCGAGTGATACCTCAACCCGCCTTCATTTCCAGTACGCGCACAAGAAATGCCCAACGATCCGCCAGCTCCTCGATCACCTTCGAAGTCGGTTTTCCCGCACCATGGCCCGCTTTCGTTTCAATGCGAATCAAAATCGGAGCTGGACCAGCCTGGGCAGCCTGCAATGTTGCTGCGAATTTGAAGCTGTGACCCGGCCACACCCGGTCATCGTGATCCGCGGTCGTGATTAGTGTCGCCGGGTAAACCGTGCCGGACTTGATATTTTGCAACGGTGAATAAGCATAAAGGGTCTTGAACTCGTCCGCATTGTCTGAAGATCCGTAATCAGAAACCCAGGCCCAGCCGATGGTGAACTTTTGGAACCGCAACATGTCCATCACGCCGACTACCGGCAGCGCCGCCCCAAAAAGATCAGGTCGCTGCGTCATTGCAGCTCCCACCAGCAAGCCCCCATTGCTGCCTCCTCCAATCGCCAGCTTCGGAGTCGAAGTGTACTTGTTAGCAATCAACCACTCGGCTGCCGCAATGAAATCATCAAACACATTTTGCTTCTTGAGTTTCATCCCAGCCTGGTGCCAGGCTTCACCATACTCGCCGCCGCCTCGCAGATTTGGTTGCGCATAAACCCCACCCATTTCCATCCATACCAGGTTTCCCACTGAGAACGCCGGCGTCAAAGAAATGTTGAAGCCGCCGTAACCATACAGGTAGGTCGGGTTATTGCCGTCGAGATTCACCCCCTTCTTGTGTGTAATGAACATAGGCAGCCTGGTCCCATCCTTGCTCGTATAAAAGACCTGCTTTGTTTCATAGTCCGCAGGGTTGAAGTCCACCTTTGGCTGGCGAAAAACAGTGCTCTTGCCGGTAACCATGTCATACCGATAAATGGTTGTAGGGATCGTGAAACTTGTGAACGAATAAAAGGTCTCTTTGTCGGTCGCTTTACCGCCAAAGCCACTCGCGGTTCCCAGTCCGGAAAACTCTACCTCCCGCACAAACTTTCCGGTGCGGTCGTAAATCTTCATCTGACTATGAGCGTCCTTCAAGTAGTCGGCCACGAACATATGATTGACGAGGGTGACACCCTGGAGGGTCTCGGCGGCTTCAGGCACCACCACCTGCCAGTTTTTCCGTTCGGGTTTGGTGATGTCGATGGCGATGATTTTGCCGCGAGTGGCTTCAAGGTCTGTGCGAAACCAGAAGATCGGTCCCTCATTGCCAATCAGAGTGTAAGACGCGTCATAGTCGTCGAGCAGCTTCACGACCGGAGCTTCTTTTTCGGCCAGGTCCTTGTAGTAAATGCGGTTCTTTACATCGGTGCCCTGACTGACGGTGATGACCAGGTAGTGGCCGTCTTCGGTCACGGACCCATCGAAGAACCAGTCTTTCTGATCAGGACGATCATAGATAAGAACATCTTCAGATTGGGTGGCGCCAAGACGATGGTAGTACAGTTTTTGAAAGTAGTTAGTTCCTTTCAAAGCGTCGCTCTTGGGCTCGTCATAGCGGCTGTAGAAAAACCCTTTGTTGTCCCCGGACCACGACGCGCCGGAAAACTTCACCCACTTGATATCGTCGGCGAGATCTTTTCCGCTGTCGATATCGCGCACCTTCCATTCCTGCCAGTCCGAACCGGACGCGGACAAACTGTAGGCCATCAACTTGCCGTTGTCGCTGACCGAAAGACCTGAGAGAGCAACCGTGCCATCTGTCGAAAGGGTATTCGGATCAATCAGGACTTGTGGTTGGGCGTTTAGCGCCGTAACTGTGTAGATTACGCTTTGGTTTTGCAGGCCGCTGTTACGCGAGTAGAAGTAACGATTACCCTCTTTGAAAGGCACGCCAAATTTTTCGTAATTCCAAAGTTTTGTGAGCCGATCCTTGAGTACGTTTCGAGCGGGGATTTCGTTAAGAAAACTAAAGGCCAGATTGTTCTCGTCCTCGACCCAGCGGGCCGTCTCTGGCGAATCAAGGTCTTCCAGCCAACGGTAAGGGTCACTCACTTTGGTACCGTGATAGTCGTCTATCTGCTCGATTTTCTTTGTAATCGGATATTTAATCGGCTTGATCATATTCTGCGTACTAATCGAAGTTGAATTCTGCCCTGAAGCGGCTGGCAAGCTTTGAAAAATCAACAGCAGTGCGGCAACGAGGAGCACAATACCGACAGCGAAGCGATATTTTGTTGCAAACATGAATGGTGTCCTTTCACTTTTGAGGAGACCTTGCGGAGTGATGCTGGTGAACAGCCGGAAGTATACAGGCGAAGCTAAACTATCGCCAAAGCGCGGAAGACTAAGCAATTCATCTCTTTGGAGTGCGGCGACGGGTCGCCGCTTTTGTCTCTCGCTTGACTCAACCGAAACTTGGAAAGCGCTGACAAGTCAGCGCACTCCAAAGTTTGATCCGCGAATCTGACGGATGATGATATGCTGAGGCTCCTCAATCGGGATCGAACTCGGGCGGCAATTGTATGGGACTAGAGTCTAGGTAAAGGAGTCTTTCCGCGATGAGCGATCAGCGATTTGGAGGGGTCTTCGGCGCCGGGGCAGTGCTGGCCGTTGGGCTGGTCTTCGCCGCAGCGATTGGTGGTTTTGCTTTTGTCAAAGGCAAACGGGCTGACCAATCCGTTACGGTAACAGGGTCGGCGCGCAAGAGAATAAAATCTGATCTGGTTATCTGGCGCGCCGGCATCTCATATCAATCAAGCGTGCTGAGTGACGCTTACAGATCTCTTTCCGAGAGCGTGCCGCGCGTCAAGAATTATCTGGTCAGCAAAGGTATACCGGAAAACCAGATCACAATCAGTGCGATAACATCTCAGACACTCCATGCTCGGACAACTGAGGGAGAAGGTACAGGTCAGATCACCGGCTACTCTCTGCGACAGGAATTGGAAGTTCGTTCCAACGATGTGGAAAAGATTGCGAAGATTGCCCGGGAGGCCACTGAGCTAATCAACCAGGGAATTCTGATCGAATCGCTGCCGCCGGAATATCACTACACTAAACTCGGTGATCTAAAGATCGAGATGTTGTCGGAGGCTGCAAAAGACGCGAAGGCCCGCGCTCAACAGATTGCGCAAAGCACTGGCAGCAGCATCGGCAGTGTTCGTTCTGCTCGAATGGGCGTCTTGCAGATTACTCCGGCCGACTCGAATGAAGTATCGGATTCGGGGATGAACGACACATCTTCCCTGGACAAAGACATCACCGCCGTAGTGAACATCGCGTTTTCGGTTGATTAAGACAGGAAATTTAGCCACAGATTAACGCAGATTAACGGATCGGAAGAGTAGTTAAGAAGTTTTCATCTCCAATTGATACCAGAATTCACGCGCCATGAAACTGGAAGGGCTTTGTCTCACCTTAGTCACCGCTTAAACCCTTATATATTATGATCGGTCTTATCCGCGTTAATCTGTGGCTGATTTGGATTTTTTCCTGGTGGGTGCGATCGAGTCGGGCTGCTGAAATTTGTTGACAACCTGCCCCGCAATGGGCGAATCTAAGCTACGCTCGCCGCCCCTCGGTGAGTAGTTGGAAATACCGGCTCTCCTGAAGGAAAAAATGAAAAGCCATTCCCCTTTTGCCCTGACAGTTGCCCTAATTCTCTCTTTTTACTCAGCCAATGCCCAGACGTCAACCGGTCTGGAGACGCGACCGCGCACCGTTTCTCAAACTCAACAACCGCAGCAGCAAGTGCCCGCCTCGACAAATAAAGCTGAAATTCAGCCGTTGGGGAACCCGTCGGACGTCCGAGTAAACACCAGCGGAGCGTCCGTGACTACACTCGCACCGGTTCCCGTCGAGGAGCGAGCTCCGCAACTGCCCACAAGTTTCTCGCCGTCAACTATTCGTTCGCGCATCGCCGAGGCTGAGCGATTGATGAAGACCCGGCCCCAACCGACTGCGCTCACATCACCATCGATTGAGTTTGTCACCATTGCGGCGCTTGATCGAGCGACTTCGCGGATTCACCTGTTCACGGTTTCAAAGGAAACATTCCTGAAAAAAAATGCCGATCTTAGCTTGATCAGTTCGCAGGGGATGCCCGTGGATCTGCGTATCCTTCGCGCTAACGGCGTCAATACCGCTGTCACATTAACCGACGCGGGTGGACGGGCCCTGGCTCCGCTGGTAGTTGAGTTCCCGATCGAAAAGGGCGGTGTCTTTCGCGAGATGGCGTATTACACCTCTGCACACCCGGCGCTGCTGTCAAACGACCTCACGCGTTCAGGGCAGGCTTACGTGCGCAGCATGCTCGATCTCGCCGTCAAGCGATTGCGAGAAAAAGGAGCGTTTATTTCGCCCCAAATCGTCGATGTGGCGGAGCGACTCTGTTTAGTGGAGCATGTGGATCATGAACGCTTTCGTGCCGAGAACCGCCTCGCGCTGTACAACGAAGTCTATTCTCTCTACGCCCTCAACGAGCTTGACACCTATCGCTACTCAGTCAGCTTTGCCGGAGCCGGTGGTATGGTGCAGATGATACCCTGGGCTTATAACCTGATACGCCAGCGTCATTCCGGCGTTGGCCTGACCCCCGATTTCGTTGCCGGTATGCGCAATCATTCGAACGCCTTGCAAGCAATGCTCTTATATATGCAGGACACGTGGAACGATCTCACCGCCAGTGCGGACGTGAAGGCCGCGCTCGATTCCAAGACTGCGACTCCTGCTGAGCTGATGGCCGCCGGTTACAACTCCAATGCCGCAAAACTACCGCTCTATCTGCGGCGCGGAGGCGACTCGTGGCGCACACTGATTCCGCGCGAGACGCAGATGTATTTGCAGATTTATAAGTCTTTTGAGAGTCTTGTGCCGCTTAAACTAAAAGCGGCGGATTCGGCCGAAGCAATCAGGTAAAGCTCGGTCAGATTCTGACATTTTCCCGTTCCAGGCAAGTCGAATCAATCTAAGTCAGCAGAGGCGTGTGTACGTCTGTCTCATTCGGCTGAATAGTGGACATCCGTGTCGCTTACGGAGCCTTGGACTGCTTGAGGCGGCTGTCGCCAATTTGAGACCGGCAGCTCTCAGGAATTCGCGCTTCCACAACATGTACACGAAAGGAAATTTTGATATATGTCGGATAGGCATGCCCCAATGAGGTACCGAGCCGCCCTCCTGACGATCACGGCCCAGATCTTCTTAGCTTCATGGATTGTAACGGTCGCGGCCAGTGGGGGCATGCGGGCGCAAAACGGAGGTACGCAGCAACCGGCCTCGTCAGAAAAAACTGTTGAGCAGGTGCAGAAGAACATTCAGGTCCTGAAAGGGTTGCCCGAATCACAATTGCTTCCCGTCATGAACTTCATGAGCGCATCGCTCGGTGTGAGGTGCGACTTTTGTCACCTAAACAAGGACGGCAATTGGGATTTTGCCTCCGACGAAAAGGGCGAGAAAAAAGCTGCCCGTGAAATGATCACCATGGTTCTTGGTATCAACAAGAACAATTTCCGGGGCAATACCGAGGTCAGTTGCTATACCTGCCATCGTGGCCGCACGTCTCCTCAGGGTGTGCCATCACTGCCGATACCGGAAGTTACTCCTCGACCCGCGGCTGTGGAGGGCGGACCGCGAGAAGCTCTGCCAACCGCGGATCAAATATTGGCGAAATATCTCGAGGCCGTTGGAGGCAGCGCAGCGATCGACAAATTGAAAACACGCACCATGAAGGGAACCTGGTTGGGATCGAATGGCACCAGTTTCAGCTACGAACTGTTCCAGTCTGCGCCGAATAAGGTTCTGGCCGTGCTCACCACGCCCCAGGGGACGGTGGAGCGAGCTTTTAACGGAACAGCCGGATGGGAGAAGAGTCCCAGAGGCGTACGCGATATGGTGGACGAGGAAATGTTCTACCTGAAGCGTTATCCTAATCTGTTCAAGGACATCAAGCTGAAGGATCAGTTCAGCCGCCTGGCAGTTGCCGGCAAAGACAAGATCGATGGCCGCGATGTGTATGTGTTACGCGGCACTACGACAGACAACAGGCGCGAGAGGCTGTATTTCGACACAGAGAGCGGTCTGTTGGTTAGACGCCTGAGCATTATGCCGACCTCTATCGGTAACATTCCGGAGCAGGTTGATTTTGAAGACTATCGAGACGTCGACGGAATGAAGCTCCCATTTACAATCCGCGTTTCGGCAATCGATCCGTTTTACACCTCAACCAGGAAGTTTACCGAGATCAAATTGAATGTTCCGATAGAGGATTCGCGGTTCAACAAACCCGTTGCGACGAAGTAACGGATCATTTGACGTTGGTCGTTTGACATTGATCATTTTTCAATTTTGCTTTTTTTGTGTGAATTAGTGGATGGTATGGCGCAGCGAAAGAATTGATCCACGAAATTACACGAAAGAAAAAAGCAAAAATGAAAAATGATCAATGTCAAACGACCAATGTCAAATTCTTCGGCGCCTTAGTATCTCCAGCTCGTAAGATCAGCTCCCGCAGGGGCACTCTTGAATATTCGC
Organism: Pyrinomonadaceae bacterium; assembly: GCA_035644135.1. GTDB lineage: Bacteria > Acidobacteriota > Blastocatellia > Pyrinomonadales > Pyrinomonadaceae > PSRF01. The sequence goes on along the minus strand of DASQPD010000007.1, from coordinate 70,817 downwards.
TCGACAATCTTCGGTGCGAAGAATTGATGATAACGAAGCCTCGAGATTGCATTCGGCCTGGTGTGGTCCCCGTTCCAGCAGTGCTCGGCGCGGCGTTCATAATCTACCTCACCCGCGTAGTAGGGGTTCTTAGCGTTCTTGAGAAAGTCTTCCACCAGATACACTGCATTGTTGAGAAAATAGTTGTCAGCCTCACCCACGTAAATGTGAATCTTCCCCTCGAGCTTCGGACCAAGCTTTGACCAATCACGACGCAGAATGTGACCCAGGTCATAGTGCTCGCGCCAGTACTCGGCCACTGATCGGTCGATTTTTCCGGTTTGCTTGTCCCAAATCGGTTTCGGATAACCGTCGGCGCCCACCGGTGAATAGACCGCCTGCCAGATGTCCCACTGCCCGCCCGAGCGGCTGTTAGTACCAAGTGCTAGTTCCATCTGGTTGGCGTCCTCAATGGTGGCAGCCAGTTCTCCCAGATAATTACGTTTACCTGGACGAGGCACTTTTTTCCATTTTGCATCCGCGTAATAGGCATTTTCGTGCTCGTAAATATTCACCACGGTATACGCTCGAAAATCAATCGGGTCGGGACAAGCAGCCCAACATCCGTTGTACTCGTCCGGGTAAAAGACTTGTGCTGCCAGGGCCTCCCAACCACCGGTTGAACCTCCGTATAAGAACCTTGCCCACCCTTTGCCTATGCCGCGAAACTGCTTTTCGATCTGGGGGATCAGCTCGTAAGTGATGGCATCGCCGTAGGGTCCAAGATTAGCTGAATTCACTGCGTAGGAGTCGTCGTAATAGGGATTCGCGTGTTGAATCTCGACGATGAGAAATCGCGGAAACGCCGGTCCCGTCCAGTCCTGATAAAACTTGTACGCATACTCCTGAACAATCCGGTTATAGCCTTCAAGCCGAAATCTTTCGCTGTATTCAGGTTTTAGGTTCGGGTCCGGAGAGGTCTCGCGAAAGCCATCAAAGTCGGCAGGGAAGTGCCCGTGAAATATTACTAAGGGATAATGCGCGGTCGGGTGCGCATCAAAGCCTTCTGGCAAGAGCACGTTTGCGCCCAGATACATCGGCCGGCCCCAAAACTCGGATAATCGCTTACTCTGAAGCTTGATGTGCTTGATGTATTTTGTGTCCCTGGGTGATTCAATTGGAGGAATCACCTGATCAAGGCTTATTTCGATCGTTCCGCCTCGTTCGGGCTCAATCAAAAGCTTTTGCGGTTTGCTGTATAGGTTACCCGGAGCGCTGTTCCATTGCTGACCCTCCCCGCGATCCATCGGTAGACCTACTGTATGTCCGTCCGCGCGCTGAAAGGTTTCGTAGCGATGCAACAGGGCCTGGACCCAATACTCTCCCGCAGGCACCTGGGCGAGGCTTCGGAGAGGGTAGCCAGTTGCGCCGGCATCGACTATTGCCGCTTGTCCGGGCCGTAAAGCGACGACGTTTACGCCGAACACCTGCTGTGTGCTGAGGTCTTCGCTAATCTGAAATCTCGGTTCCTTTGTATTGTCTTGCGAGACCAGCAACAATAACCTTCCGTCCAATGCTTCTTTGGCGGCGCTTTCGGGAAACTTGACGGAAAAGCGAAGCTTAGCTGGTCCTGCACTTTGCGAGCGTGCGGTGATTTGTGCCACAAGCACAACGGCCAGGCACAGCGTGACTCCCTCTGCTGTTAGCAGTTTCATCAAAGACCTCCGTTATTGAAATCAGGTAAGGCTAATCGCTGAGCTGAAGGCGCTCAGGCGTCGATTCGCGGTCTGGCTCCTCTTCAGCAAACTCGCGCTCGACCCTGGTAGCCGTATCGGCATATTGAAGCTTGTAGAGTTTCCAGTAAAGGCCACGCTGAGCCAGCAGTTCCTGATGCGAGCCTTGCTCTCGGATTTCGCCGTGATGCAATACGATGATCCGGTCGGCCCGCTGGATCGTTGAAAGTCTATGAGCGACTATGATTGAGGTCCGGTCGCGCATGACACGTTCAATGGCTTGTTGGATTAACTGTTCGGTCTCGGTATCAATCGAGCTGGTGGCCTCGTCCAGAATCAACAGTGCCGGATCGAACGCCAGGGCGCGAGCAAACGATATGAGTTGCTTTTGCCCCACCGAAAGACCGGCGCCGCGCTCTTTGACCTCAGTTTTGTAACTGGCCTTCAAGCGTTCGATGAAACGATCTGCATGGACTTCACGCGCGGCCCACTTCACCCGCGACTCGGGAATTTCTTCACGGCCCAGGCGAATGTTGCCTTCCACGGTACCGCTGAACAGAAAAACATCCTGCAGTACTACGGCGAAGTTCTGTCGGAGGGAAACGAGGTCCCAATCGCGCAAGTCAACGCCATCCAGCAGTATGCGTCCACGCTGGATGTCATAAAAACGCATCAGCAGATTCGTGATGGTGGTCTTGCCGGATCCGGTATGGCCGACAAGCGCGATTGACTGGCCGGGACTAACCGAGAATGAGACGTCTTTCAACACCCAGTCGTCGTCTTTGTAGGCGAACCAAACATTCTGAAACTCAATGTGACCTTGCGCTCGACCTGCTTTGAGCGGCTGGCTGGGAGTGATGATGGCGATTGGCAGGTCAAGCGTTTTGAAGATGCGGTGAGAAGCAACTACCGCCGCCTGTAAGACATTGTATTTGTCTGAGATATCTCGAATGGGTTGAAAGAGAAAGCCTGAATACTGAATGAAGGCTACGAGCGCACCCAGCGTCAGCGCGTTTTGCATCACCCGATAACCGCCATACCAGATGATCAACGCAATCCCTACGGCGCCGATGAAATCAACGAGGGGAAAGAAAACTGCGTAGTAAAAGATGGTATCTATGTTTGCCTTGCGGTAATCGGCATTGATCTCTTTGAAGCGAGTGACAGACTTTTTCTCGGCGTTGAAGATTTGCACGGTCTGGGCCCCCGCAAAATGCTCTTGCAGGAAAGCGTTGATCCGCGCAATGCGTGTGCGCACCATGTCATAGCCCCGTCGGGCGCCCTTCCGAAACCAGGTAGTGGCCGCAAACAGCATCGGCACAGTCAACAACGTCACGAGAGTAAGTCTGACGTCCATCCACAACATCACCCCTATGATGGCTACAATCATGACCAGGTCACCGAGCAAATCAGTGACACCCTGGGTGAACAATTCGTTCAAAGAGTCCACATCAGTGGTTAGCCGGGTCATAATCCTGCCGACCGGATTGCGATCGTAGTAGGCTATTTCCTGGTGCTGAAGCTTATCGTAAAGCTCTCGCCGAATGTCGAACATCACAAATTGCCCGACCGTGTTGAGCAAGACTGCCTGGAAGTAGGAAAAGATCAAGCGCAGTAGTTGGACGGCGGTAAACAAGCCTACCAGCAGCAGTAGTCCGTCGGTTTTGCGCGGCAGGATGTACCAGTCGATTGCGTACTCCGTAAACTTCGGCTGCAAGATCCCGAGCAGGTTAAGCACCAGCGTTAGCAGCAACGCCCCGGCCAATGGTCGCAGGTAGGGCTTGAGATAGCGCAGCAACCTCCGCGCGACCTGGAGGTCGTAGGTCTTTCCGATTGCCTCTTCTTCGTGGAATTGTTTAGCTGTTACGGCCACTGGTTTAAGTGCCTCGAACCTGGTCTGGTTGCCGGTAACTGGCAGCCTCGCGGAAAGCAAGTGCGATAATTAGTCCGGTCTGCACCAGCGAGGGCGCCTGGTTTTTTTCGGCCTGGGCCAGAAACTTCTGTTTAACCGCGAATGAAACGATCACCAAAAGGACCCCAACCGCTGTGAGCGCGAAGGTCAACGTTCGACTCGGGGCGTCCTCTGAATCGGGCTTTGCCACCAAAACAGAAAGGGCGAAATAGAAGCCCACGGTTAGCAGCAGCGCAGCCCACAAAATCAGCATTGTGCGATAGCGCGCCTCAAGTTGGGTTCGAGCTTCTTCAGGTTGCATTTTTCTTCTCAGGTTGCGGCCAGTTCCTCTTCAAGCAACTGGCGTTCGTAGAGATCTGCATATTCACCACGCATTGCCAGCAACTCGATATGCGTGCCCTGCTCGATTATTCGGCCCTCGTCCAACACGCAAATCAGATCGGCGTCGCGCACCGTCGAGATCCGATGCGAAACAATAATACTGGTACGGTCGCGCATGACACCGCGAAGCTGCCCGAGGATCTTTTCCTCGGTGTAGGTGTCAACCGAGGACAAGGCATCATCGAGAATCAGAATCCTGGGCTCGCGCAAAACAGCACGCGCGATCGCCGTTCGTTGTTTTTGACCGCCTGAAAGGGTGATTCCCCGCTCGCCAACCAGAGTCTCAAAACCCTGGGGAAAGCCCCGCACATCCTCTGTAAGGCCGGCGATCTCCGCGGCCCACTCAATCTCAGCCCGTTGCGGCTTGCTTACGCCAAAAGCAATATTCTCTGCCAGGGTATCGCTGAATAGAAATGTCTCCTGGGGAACGTATCCGATGCTCGCGCGCAGTTGTTCAAGCGGGTAATCCCGCACGGAAATGCCATCGACTAAAACGGCGTCTTTCTCGGCTTCGATAACCCGTGGAATCAGATTCGTCAGCGTTGACTTGCCACTACCTGTCCGGCCAACGAACGCAACGGTGTATCCCGCGGGGATTTTCAGGTTGATGCCACTGAGTACCGGTTCTTCGCTCGGATGATATTTGAACGTGAGATTGCGAAATTCAATCTCGCCCGAGATCGGCGCTTGCTGCAACACGTGTTCGGCATCTCTAATGGCCGGCTTCACGGCCATGATCGCATTCATTCGCTTCAGACTGGCAGTTCCCCGCTGATACAGGTTAACAACGTAGCCGAGAGCAATTAGCGGCCAAATCAGACGAAAGAGATACATATTGAAGACGGTAAACTGCCCCACTGTTATCTCGCCACGAACTGCAAGCGGAACACCTGCCCACATGATCAGGACAAAACCGAGGCCAATCAAAAACTGCATCAGGGGCCGCATTAAGGCATCAATCTTGACGAGGCTGAGGTTACGCTCCGCATATTGGCGATTGAGTGTGCTGAAGGCCGCGATTTCCGCCTCTTCCTGAGCGTATGCTCGCACCACTCGCACCCCGGTAAAATTCTCCTGAGCGCGAGCTGTGATTTGGGCAAAGAAGTCCTGAATTTTCTCGAACCTGACATGCACTTGCTGACCGAAAAACTTCACGGTCAAGGATACAAGGGGCATCGTTACAAACAGTAGCAGCGTTAGTTTCCAACTGATGAGAAACATCAGCGGCAGCACGATAACCACCACAAAAAACGTTTGCAGTGTGTACATGATCATCGGACCAGCCAGCTGGCGCACCGCAGCCAGATCATTTGTGGCCCGGGCCATCAGATCGCCGACGCGATGCTCCTGAAAGAAAGAAAGGGGCTGGTCAACCAGGTGGGCATAGAAATCCCTGCGCAGATCGTATTCAACCAGGCGTGACATGCCGATCAGGATTCGACGCTGAAGAAACAGAAAGGTGCCGCTAACTGCGCTTGCGCCCAGGACCTTCAAGGCAGAAATAGTGAGACGCGACCAGCTGACCTGCGTCCAATTGGCATCGATCGCCTGGCCGACGATAAGCGGTATGTAAAGATTGAATAGTACGCCGGCAAGTATGCAAAGAACGCCAATCGTCAACGAGACTTTGTAAGGCAAAAAGTAGCGCGCGAATTTTTTTAGGTCGTTCATAGGTTGCCGGAGACTTGCCTGATATGTGGCATGATCGCAAACATGAAGGATCTATGATGCGCGATCTCTGGCGCGTAAGCCAAATGTGGTGGATCCACGAAAAGACACGAAGCCGCGCGCTGTGATCTCTGGCGCAAATCACCGGCCCCCAAATCATACAAATCAACCAAATGTCCGACATGCTTCAGCTTGTCGTCAACATTGGCAAAACTCAATGTACGACGGGTAGTATCATGCTTGAGTGTGGCTAATCCTGGCGACAAGCTGAAGCATGTCGGACATTTGGATTGGCTTTTTTTGGAGCTTTGCCGAAGGCTAACGGCCAGAGAGGCTTTCCTGAAAGAGGTTTTGGCGATTCCTGAGATCAGGTCCGTCGACGGTGGGCTCGAACCCATCATCAATGGCCACACTGACGCAATCGCGACCAGATTGCTTTGAATTATATAGGGCCTGATCCGCTGCCAATACAAGCGTATCGCGGGAAGAAGCATGGTTGGGAAAGCTGGCCACCCCAAACGAGGCGGTGAGAGAGCCGCAACCGGGGATTTCCGTTTCCTTGATTATTCGCCGCAATCGTTCTGCCACGATCTTCGCGCCTTCAAGAGCCGCCTGCGGCAAAATGATCGCAAATTCGTCGCCACCAAGTCTGGCTGTTGTATCGACCGCACGCAATTCTCTTCGCAGTGTCTCAGAAAGCGTCCGCAACGCGAGATCGCCGGTGGCATGACCCGCGCTGTCGTTCGCGCTCTTGAAATAATCCAGGTCCAGCATGATCACGGAAATAGGTTGACGCATGCGCGTGGCCAGGTGGAGGTCTCGCTCAAGTTGCAACTCGAAAGCCCGGCGGTTGTAACACCCGGTAAGCGAATCTGTAAGCGCCTGTTGCTGAATTTCCGTAGATAGGTGTGCTTGCTTGACCGCCACTGACAGTTGATCAGCCACGGTTTGCAGCAGCAAGAGTTCATTGTCTTCCCAGACGCGCGAAGAGTCATCCGACTCAGCGCGCAGGGCGCCGATAAAGCTTCCTTTGTAAGTCAGCGGGACCGTGACACAGGCGATTCCGTTTCGCGGAGCAGTATCACCATCGACAGCGATCAGCTTCGGCGTGCGCTCGAGTTCCCGATTAGTGTTTTCTATCTGCGCCAGTAGAGACTGTACAGTCGGTTCGTTGACTGAGACACCGGGACGAAAATAGCATTTGGTCATCTGGGCATCGAGCAGATTGCCGGCAACTGAAACGCCACAAGTCCGTGCGTTGAGAGTACGTCCGACTTCATTTGCGGCAGTCTGCAGAATAGTCTCGAGCTCCACGGAATTGCGGATCGCGGCAGCGATTCGATTGACTACGATCTCGCGTTCGGCCTGTTGCTGTAGTAAGCGCGCAAGCTTCGTAGTCACGCTGAGGGCGAGTTCCAGCGAAGTCGCCTCTGGCATTGAGAGTTGAACGGCCTTTGCGAAGGCGGCGGCATGAAGCGGCTGTTCAGCCGTGACCCGGGCCTTCAGGTATTCAAGCGCGGAATGCACAACGTCAGGTTCAAAAGTCCACACAGCTCGATCAACGGCGGCGCTTTCATCTTCGGGGACCGACACAAGCAGAGCCGAAAAACACTTGTCAGCGATTACCAGGAAACGTTCATGGGCTCGGCAATGGTCCACGAGGCTGACAACAACCGGTGGATTGTGACCCCTGCTGGCGGTCAGCACCACACGCGCCAGCGGGTCATCTGCACAGGCGAAGAGGAAAAAGTCCCGGGCAGTCGCTGCTACTTGTCTCACACGCGAAATTTCACGCCTCGGACGCTCGAGCGTCGGTGGTAGCGCCTCAACCACCAATGAGGCCAGATCGTTCTCGGTAACTACTTCTTCGAAATATCGATGAAGTTGGGCAATGGTCGATGGCGCGCACCGTACTGGTGTCAGCTGGCGGGAATGCTGGGCCAGAAGGGAATTGTAGAGGGTGTCCATGTTGACCAAAAGGCGGAGCAGAATCTGCTGGGCACAAACATTAGGCGGGAGCGTTGACGGCACAACGCCAGGGCCAACAACATTTTACATTGATAAACGCCCGGCTGTAAATGAAAAAGCCGATTAATTTCCAAGCCGCATATATGTGCTAAGTGCTGTTGCGGCCAAAGTTCCACTTTCGCTTGCAACCTCCGCCGAAACGGCAATTATGCGCCGTCCTGCCCTCAAGACCTTAGCTTGAGCCCGTGCGCGGCCAGTGATGAGCGGACGTAGATAACTAACTGTCAGGTCGACGGTTGTTACTTTTTCGCTATCGGGAATGACGGTGAGAATTGCCAGGGCGGTGGCCGTATCGATCAGCGAAGCGATGGCCCCGCCGTGTATCACGCCGTTGTTTTGGCGGAGCTCCTCACGAAGGTTCAGGGCAAGCACTGCTGACCCGGGCTCGAATGATTCCAGCTCGATGCCCAACAGTTGGGCGAAAGGGACCAGCTCGAGTGCTTGCCGAATCCGGCTCTCTTGCGCCGCCGTCAGTTTCTGAGAGCTCATGAACGATAACTCTCTCCAGGATTCTCCGGATCGACAATAACAGCGGTTCCGTAGGCAAGCACTTCTGTAACGCCGGCTGAAATCTCTGTTGTGTCATATCTGGCGCCAACGACCGCATTGGCGCCGATTTCCGAAGCATGCTGGATCATGATTTCGAAAGCATCAGCGCGGGTTTGTTCGCAGAGCGTGGTCCAGACGGTGATATTGCCGCCCACAATGGTCTGCAAGCCGGCGCCGATAGTGGCAAATATGTTTCGCGAGCGCACGACGATTCCTCGCACCACACCCAGGTTCTGCACAGTTCGGTAGTTTGGCAACTCGAAAGCCGTAGTCACCATTTGATGCGAAACGGAATAACGCGGCGCACTCACTGGGTATGGAACTTTTGGTTGGGCCGGATCCATGCTCATCGTTTTTCCTTCTGCGTTTTTCGACGCGGCTTTTTGAATAGACTTGTTTTGCTTTGTTCGGGCTTTGCGCGTTGCCTGGGGATCCAAAGATACGTTTGCAACTCACAGCGTCCTTGTTTATTGAATTTGATGCCCTCCGCTTCGAGCATTCTCTGTTGCTTGTCATGAGGCAGAACCACGCCCAGAGTGGAACACGCGCCTTGAGCATTAATGACTCGATGCCAGGGTGTTTTATCATCCGATCCATGCATGACGAAGCCTACAGTGCGAGGGGTGTATCCCTCGCCCAGCAATTCGGCAATCTGGCCATAGGTCATCACTCGCCCTGGCGGTATGCGCCGCACGAGCTTGTAAACGCGCTGGCGATAGTTCGACTTCGGGTCCACCCTTATCTCACTTGAGCTATTCTATACTTCGCAACACCGCACGCGCGGGAGCACCGTCCCCACTGCCATCTCTTATTCTCAGGGGTAAGCAGAACAGTTCATACCGCCCCGCGGGCACTTCGCGCAGGTCCAGACCTTCAACGATGACCACACCGTGTGAAAGCAATAGGTGGTGAGTAGCAAAATCGTCAGACTGGAATTTTTCGACTGACAGATAATCAATACCCACAAGTCTCACGCCCCGCTCAACCAGCAGACGGGCCGCGTGCACATCGATGTATGTATAGTCAGAGCGAAAGCCCTGGCCCAGTTTGCTCCAGAATTCTGAGTTGCGGGTTTTGAATAAGACTCTGGTGGCTCCGGCCGCACAGGCCCTGGCCGCGGCGTCTTCGTCGATCACTTTCGCCGTGTCCGGAACTTCGAAGACAATCGCCTCACCTATCAGCACCTCAAGCGGCAACGACTCAACGTGGTTGCCACCTTCGATGAAGTGAGCTGGAGCATCGACATGGGTCCCCGTATGCGCTCCAAACTTGATGAAAGTAACATTTGCCGGGTCACCACTGGCGAGTTTAAGCCAGTTGGTAATCTCAATTCCCGGATCACCCGGGTAGGTTGGCGTAGTCGCGCAAAGCGGGACGCTGACATCATACAGTGGCATTAAGGAGATCCTGATTTGAATTTCGAGGATAGTAATTGGCCCACGAGAAGAGTGTCAACGGAGTTAACACAACGCCGCAGGATTTGTCCTTAATTCGCGTATTTCGTGTTATTTCGTGGATCGCTTCTGCTCGTTGAAGGATGCTCATCATTTTCCCCAACAAAAAAGAATTACGATCCACGCGCATCACACGAACTACACCATCAGAAACTAGTCGCTTCTTGCGGGCTGGGAGATTGATCCGCTAGCATCGAGCCGGAAAGCTGATCAAAACTTCAACGGAGAAGGCATCATTTCGGTTAATCTCGAATTCCAACTGCCGCGTCTTGCAGGCTCGACTTATCTAAATAGCGCGCCGTTAATATGGAGCTTTTTGCATGGCTCAAGGCGCACTCAGGTGCAGCTAATCGACGCTGTACCCGCTCGTTGCGCGGCGCTGTTGGCTCAAGGTGCAGTAGCCGCCGCGCTGGTGCCCGTGATCGAGTATCAACGAACAACGGATGTTTTACTGGTGCCAGACATCTGCGTTGGTTCGCAGGGTGAGGTTCGCAGCGTAGTTTTGGTCTCCCTGCGCGACGACCTGAAAGAGATTCGCAGCGTGGCACTAGATGATTCATCGCGTACTTCGGCAACACTCATCAATATACTGTTTCGCGAATTCATTGGTCATGAACCTGTTTGGGAGAGCTACTCCTCACCGGACTTGCGGCGCACGCTGAATGTCAATGACGGCGCTTTGATCATCGGTGATCCAGCGATGACGTTCAACAGGGCCGGACTGAATGTCTGGGATTTGGCGAGTTTGTGGAGACAGTTTACCGGTCTCGGATTTGTGTTTGCCATGTGGATGGTTCGCGCCCAAGTCCGTGAAAGCCTTCAGGCCATCGATTTCTCTGGCGCCTGCGACGAAGGCTTGTCTCAGTTGGAACAGATAGCCAAAGAGTACGCATCCAGCTTGAGCCTGCCCGCCTCTGAATTAGAGCTTTACTTGCGGCAGAACATCTCGTTTCGCATGGACGCGAGCATGCGCGCGGGATTGGATCTCTATTATGAACTCGCACAGCGCCACAAGCTGATCGACGCAGTGAAGCCTTTGAAAACGCTCGAGCCATAGCTTAGTATCAACGTGAAAAAGATGAGTACTGCCCCTGAAATCCAAGCCATCCTTGAGCGCACCTTGGCCGGCCAGCGAATGAGCGCCGCTGAGTGCGCCATGCTGCTCGCGTCTTACGATATTGCGCGCATTGGCGCGGCAGCGGACGAAATTCGCAGACGCAGGCATCCGGACAACATCATTACCTACATCATCGACCGCAACGTCAACTACACGAATGTTTGTAATGTAGTTTGCACGTTCTGCGCGTTTTACCGGCGACCCGGAGCGCCCGACACCTACGTCCGCACATTCGACGAAATCTGCGAGAAGATCGACGAAACGATTGCGCTTGGCGGCACCGGCGTTTTGATGCAGGGAGGACTGCATCCGGATTTTGGCATTGAATGGTATGAACAGTTGCTGCGCGATCTGAGCGCGCGTTACCCGGGCTTTCAACTGCACTGCTTTTCGCCGCCGGAGATTCACAACATCCATCTGATTTCCGGACTGGATTACGAGACGATCATGAAGCGATTGAAGGCCGCGGGTCTCTACAGTTTGCCGGGCGGCGGCGCGGAAATTCTTGATGATGAGGTTCGTAAACGAGTCGCCACAAAATGCACCACCGATGAATGGCTGGCAGTAATGCGGGCCGTGCATCATTGCGGCCTCAGATCGACGGCGACGATGATGTTTGGAATCGGGGATAAATTAGAGCACCGAGTCAGACATCTACAGCGAATTCGCGATCTCCAGGATGAGACCGGTGGCTTTACAGCGTTTATTCCCTGGACCTTTCAACGTGAAAACACGGCGCTGGGACGCCGGATAAAAGATGAACCGACGGGGATCGACTACTTGAAGATGCTCTCCGTCTCGCGGCTGTTCCTGGACAACATTGAGAACTTTCAATCGTCATGGTTGACCCAGGGCTTGCGATTGGGCCAGGTGGCGTTGCGCTTTGGCGCCAACGACATGGGTTCGATCATGATCGAGGAGAACGTGGTATCGGCGGCGGGAGCAAAGAACGAAGCCGATGAAAAAATGCTTCGCTACCTGATCGCCGAGGCGGGTTTTGTTCCCCGGCAGCGAGATATTCTCTATCGCTTCGTAAAGCGAGACTGCGCGATGGTGTCTGAGACGACGGACATCTTGTCCGCCAACGAACCCACAGCCGCACCCCCGGAACCTCATGCCCTCGTTCCATGAAGAATCGAATCGACTCGATCACCACCGTGCTGTTTGACTGGGACGGTACGGTTGTCGATTCTGCTCAGCTGGGACTTGTGGCCTTCCAAAAAACATTCTCGATACTAGGGCTGCCTTTCCCTCAGGAGGTTTACGAGCGGGCTTATTCGCCAAATTGGTACTCACTCTACGAAGCTATGAGCTTGCCAAGGGAGCGATGGGACGAAGCCGACAACTTGTGGCTCAAACACTACGGCGAGCAGACGGCAGCTTTTATTGACGGCGCGGACGTCGCGATTCGACATCTTCACCGCAAGGGCTACCAACTGGGTGTGGTAAGTAGTGGCAGTCACGCCAGACTTACCCGGGAGATAACGCATCTGGGACTCAATGGGGTGTTCCAGGTAGTCATCTGCAACGAACATATCGTCAACAAGAAACCGCACCCGGAAGGTTTGCACAAAGCCATGGGCACGTTGAATTGCCACGTTGGATGTACCTGTTACGTGGGAGACAGTCCGGAAGACATTGAGATGGGCAAGACAGCCGGGGTAATGACGATCGGTGTGCGCAGCACTTATCCGACCAGTTGGCGTGTAGCCGATGCTGGGCCCGATATCTATCTGGATACGCTTGCGGCGATTACGGAATACCTTTAGTTCCAAGTTTCAAGTTCCAGGTTTCAAGTTCCAAGTTTCAAGTTTCAAGTTTCAAGTTTCAAGTTCCAAGTTTCAAGTTCCAAGTTTCAAGTTCCAGGTTCAAAGTTTCAAGTTTCAAGTTTCACCAGTGGAGGTGACATTTCCGCGGTGGAGGTGTTGAAACCTGGAACTTGAAACTTGGAACCTGGAACTTGAAACTTGAAACTTGAAACTTGAAACTTTGAACTTGAAACTTGAAACTTTAAAACCTCGAGTAAAGATTTGTTGCATGGCCAGCATCGACGAGATGTGGCTGGCAATTAACAGTGGTGCGTCCGCGGTAGGGCTGGTTTCGGAAATGCCGAGCGGGCCCGGGGTCATCTCTGAAGACCTGATTGCGGAAATCGCCGCGATTATTCCGCCCGCCATCGGCTCGTTTCTGCTGACGTGCAAACAGGAAGTCGACGCGATCGTGGACCAACAAAGACGACTCGGCGTTAACACTCTTCAGATCTGCGATCGATTGCCGGCGGGGAGTCATCAGCAATTGCGAGCTGCGCTCCCGGGGATTTCAATCGTGCAGGTGATTCACGTAACCGGTCCCGAGTCTGTCGCTGAAGCAATTGCAGTCTCTGGTTTTGTAGATGCCATCTTGCTTGACTCAGGGAACCAATCGCTGGCCATCAAGGAATTGGGTGGAACCGGCCGCACTCATGACTGGAATCTGAGCCGCGCAATTCGTCAGGCGATCGCCGTTCCCTTATTCCTGGCCGGCGGTTTAAACGGAGGCAATGTGGCTGAGGCTGTGCGCCAGGTACAGCCTTTTGGTGTCGATGTTTGCAGTGGCGTACGGACCGGGGGAAAACTGGATAGGGCAAAGCTTTCGAGTTTCTTTGCAGCCGTTGACTCCGTAGCCCAGTTATGAACAATAGTACGATCCACGAATTAACACGAAATAAAAAGCGAAGAACAAAGACACGAAAACAAAAAGGCGCAGGGTTGATTGGTACCCTGCGCCTTTTGTTTGGAAAATCCTTTAGCGCTAGAAGGTAAACTTGATCGCCAGCTGAAGTTGTCGAGGATCGCCAACACCCTGCCGCAGGAACCCGTCAAAGTTGAACAAGGCCACAGTCGACAATGGATTGATGTTGTTGGCGTTGTTAAAGGTATTGAACATTTCTACGATCGGGATCAGGGCAAACCTTTCACCCCAATGGAATGGACGCTGAATCCTCCAGTCAAATGAGAAGTACTTATTGTCCTTCCTCAGACTGTTCCGGTTGGTTGCCGTCCGCACCGCCGGCGTTATCGGTTGCGCGGAACGCGCTTGCACCCGGAAGTTGCCCTCCAATCCCCAGGGCATCGTGACAAAAGAGAAGAAATTGAACTTGTGGCGAATGTCCCGGTCGGACACGGCGTAATCGAATTGCAGATTATTGATGTCAAACGAGCGGTCGGTAAACGGATCGCGCTCATTCGAATCATCATCCTTGTCCTTCGACAACGTGTAGTTCCACTCGAACTGATAGTGTCTGCTGAATCGTTTTCTCATGCCGGCGGTAAAGCCGTTATAGAGAGATTTTCCAACCGCGCTCGTGACAAATACATCGCCCAGCGTGGGGAACAAGCCGGTGCGAGCGTAGTTAAGAAATCGAGTCAAATGCACGCCTTTCGAGTGAGTGAAATCAAAGTAAAGCGACAGATCGCCAGTTAGTTCCTGCTCAAACTGCGCATTCACCGTGTAAATGCGCGGGTTAGCGTAGTCTTTACTAAACACCCGGACCGATGCGCCAAAAGGGATGCCTCCCGATGGTGGCACGGTCAGAATGCCCGGCCAGGTTGGTGGTTGGGTCGAGGCGCCAAAGCAGGTGAAAGCGAATGTCGTGGCGCACACCACGCCAAACTGCTGCGCTCCGTTGTCGGTGATTGAGCCGACCTGCGACAACATGTTCTGACGGCCATAGAAGATTCCATAGCTCGCTCTGAACACCGACTTTCCTGTTTTGGAAAGATCCCAAGCCAGGCCCACGCGAGGTTGAAACTCCTTCTTTGGACTATGCAGCGTGCCGTCAGAGGGGAACAGAGGGTTTGACAAAAGGGAAGCATAAGCCGTTTGAGTCGGAGAAATCACGGGTTTAGGGAAAATCTGAGCTTCCCAACGCAGGCCGTAGCTCAATGTGAGATTTGGCCTCGCCTGCCATCTGTCCTGAGCGAACAGTCCGTAGTCTTCGTTCTTGATTGTCGACTTGCCCGGTGGTGGCACCCCGGCTATGCCTGTGGGAATGCCGTTCTGCAAGTAGAGTAACAAGGGACCGCCCACACTCGTTCCAGCCGGACACGCCTCTCCCAACGCCTGAGTGCGCCAGGTCACCACTGCGCCGGTGCCGTTTACGCACTCCAGAGTTGTTGGTCCGAATCCGCCGGCGGCTTGTGGCGAAGCGTAGCGAAGAAATCCAGCCGTTGAGTCGAAAAGATATCTGCCCGTGAAGAACCCGCGAAAGACCTGATCGTTGAGCGTATGAATCCACTCGCCGCCGAATTTGAAAGTGTGGTTTCCGGAAACGATGGAAAAGTTGTCTTTCACCTGCGCGCGCCACAGCAACTCGTCGATTGCTGGTTGCAGGAAAAACGGATTGCCAAATCTGAAGCTGGGCGCGAAGCCGACTCCAGTGTCGGCAGGAATATTTGACGTTACCGCACCACGCGGGCGCAGTTCGCGAGAATAAGAGAAGTGGGCTTCGTTTACTTTCGTGGCCGAAATCGTGCTGAACAGATTGACGTTGACCACATTGATTTTCGAAGGACCCTCGATTCCGTTCGCCGAATTGCCGTAGCTGGCAACGTCAAAGGTTTGATTTGTATTCTTCGAATAATCGAAGTTGTAGGAGATTGCCAATTTGTTGGAATTGTTGAGGTCCCAATCGGTTTTTGCGAGAAATGCGTAGTTGCGGATCGGATGCTCAACCGGGAGTCCTTCTTCCTGGCTTCTCGTGTTTCGCATGAAATTGATCAAAGCCAGTCGTTGACAATCGCCATTGGAGTTAATTATCGCTTCATTTGCCGTGATGGTTGGCGCAGATACGGGGCAGGGGGTGGGAGCAATCGGATCGCTCAGATTGGCTCTCGTCAATCTTTCCCGGATACCCTCGAAGGCAAAGAAGTAGAACGCCTTGTTTTTCTTTATTGGACCACCAATGGTTCCGCCAAACTGCTCGCGCCGAAAGTCCTTGAGTGGTTTGCCGTCTGACGTGTGCGCCGAAAGGGCCTCGAGACGCTGAAAATAAAACAGGCTGCCGTGCACGTCATTCGTACCCGACTTGGTGATCACGTTGATGATGCCGCCCGCGGTACGGCCAAACTCGGCTGAGGCGCCTGTAGCCACGACCTGAAACTCTCTTACCGCTTCCAGCGTGATATCGATCGCGGCGCGCTGCCCGCCCAGTTGTTCTCCAAAGAAGCCGTTGTTGTAGTCGCCGCCGTCCAGACTGACGTTGTTAAAGACTCCGCGTTGTCCGGCGAAGGTGATTTCGTCGCCATCGGGCCCCTGCACGATGCTTACCCCCGGAGTCAACGTCAGCAGATCCTCGAACTTGCGGCCCAGGATCGGTGTCGTATTGACCACTGTTTCATTAATCGTTGAGCTCGACTCGGTCTTGAGCGTATCAACCGTGGGAGTGCCGGAGATGGTCACACGTTCTTCCACGCCTGAGACTTTCATCGATATCGGCAGATTCAAGGCCTGCCCAACCGTCAGGTCAACCTTTTCCACCGTCAGAGTTGCAAAGCCACTCTTCGTCACTGTCACGTTGTATCTGCCTGGGGACAACTGCAACGCCACAAACCGGCCGCCCTCGTCAGTAGTAAGAGTTCTGGCGAGATTTGTATCCAGATTTCTGATTTCCACATCGGCGCCCGGCAGCGCTGCGCCATTCGCGTCAACCACGGTGCCCTGAATGGTACCCGCTGTGATTTGGGTTTGGGCCCGTACTACAGCGGTTATGCAGAGCATACCAAGCAAACAAATACCAATTCCTTTGACCCGCACGGCAAAGGGGGGAATCAATGCATTGCGCATAAGCTTCTCCTGTTGACTTACGAGATTTAGTTTGTCAAGACCAGAGCAATTCAGAGTGCCGCACAATTGCGGCGCGAAAGGGATAGGTGGTTCAACTGTTACTAACAGAACTCTATTATTCCCCGAACGTATGAAAGATGTATCGGCGGGCATCTTAGATAACGAAAGCGCGAAGTGTCAACGACTTTGGTCCGACTCCCTTCAACAATCCACGCAACGGGCCAAAGTGGCACAGACTTCAGTCTGTGATTGTTGAATGCCACACAATCTTCATGGATGTAAGAGATTTTCCATTTCCCATTTTTCAATTGGTGATTTTTCGGAGTTTCGCTTGTTTTTGTCGCTCGTACTCGTTTACAAATGCACTATCACACGAAACCACGAAATTACACCAAACAGTGTAAGCAACCCGAAGCCGAGGAAATGGAAAATGGAAAATGAAAAATGGAAAATGATGAATGGAAAATGTTTTGCTTGTCTTTGATTGCCGAGAGGTACACAATCCCGGTGCTTCAGACGCCTGACCCGATAATATGAGAGCAATACCCTTCATTCTCCTGATGCTTGCTCTTACCGGACTGCTGGTCCAGGGGCAAATGCCCTCGCAGAAACAGCGTCAGACACTCTTTGATTTTAGGGTCGAGCGGAGGAGTGCGCCGCCTAAAATTCCCTTAGCAACTCAGAGGACCGTGCTGTCGAAGCTCTTTCGAAAATATCTAAAAGACGAGGCTAAGTGCAATCCTCAATTCGACGCGAGCGGCAGTAACGATCGCTTACAGGCGGCTCGAAACGCCGGGCAAATAGTTCCCGCGATCGTTGATATGGCAACCGGGAGTTTCACGGCGCCGGGTCAAACACAGACGGCCTACGTTGTTTCAGTGAGCGAGTGTAACGCTTCTCACGCTGACAACTTTGGCACTAAGCGCGTCGCCATCTTCTCGGGCACACAACTGATTGCCAACGTGGACATGGATTTCCGGAGCAGTATCGTACGCAAGACAGACCTCAATGGGGACGGCCTCGATGAGTTGTTAATGACGAGCGGTGATATGAATCAGGGCACACTCATCGAGATGGCCGCTTTAGTTGAATTTCCGAACGGCCGCCTTCGGGTTATTGAGGACTTTGGAACGGTTACTGAGGACTCTTGTGCTTCAGGTATGCCGGGTAGTTCATCAAAGGCTTCAGTTATCTCAATCGGTACTGCCGGGCCGGGAGAGATGCCAAAATTGCGAATGGACAACTACGTAGCGAGTTGTCGCAGCGCGAAGCGATGGCGCTTCCTCTCCACCGGAAAAATGCCGGACTAAGCAAATCCAGCCGCAGATTAACGCGGATGACACAGAGCAAACCGGATAGTAAGGTGCTTCTTGGTCTCCGTTCTGATCAGCGTGATCAGCGTTTATCTGTGGCTAAATTTGGCAGCTCGGAGCTTCGCGTAAGACTACTCGCCTGCGGCCGCTCGCTTTAAGCCTTCAATATCAAGTTTCTTCATTTTGAGCATGGCTTTCATAACTCTTTCCGATTGCTGGCTGTCGCCGCTCTCAAGCAGTTCCAACAAAACATCGGGCACGATCTGCCAGGACAACCCAAACTTGTCTTTGAGCCATCCGCATTCAACTTGCTGTCCTCCTTCGGAAAGTTTCTCCCAAAAGTGGTCCACCTCTTGTTGGGTTTGACAGTGAACGACGAGGGATATGGCTTCGGTGAATTTGAAGTGTGGTCCGCCATTCAACGCTGTGAACTCCTGGCCGTCGAGCTGAAACGCTATGGTCATAACAGTGCCTTTGGGACCAGGACCTGCTTCTCCATAACGCGCGGTGCTCAAGACCTTCGAGTTTTTGAAAATGGACGTATAGAAATTGACTGCCTCCTCAGCATTATTGTCGAACCATAGGAAGGTGGTGATTTTTTGGGTGCGTGGTTGGGTGCTTTCGTTTTTTGACGTCGCCGCTCCCGTCTGGGTCGAATGCATTGCTGTCATCTTAAGTCTCCTTTTATTGTTGTTTTTTTCATTGCCTCTCGGGTGCTTAGCAATGGTTACTTGCGAAACAGTTACAGCTTTTCAACAGTTAGTCGAACAGTGGGGCCCGAAAACGACAACGTACGGGATTTTTTTGCGGAAAGTTTGTCGCAGATCGTAGTTACCGGTGACGTGCTAGAATGTGGCAGTAAATCGCGTGACGTGCGGTCGGGGCAGTAGCCCGACCGTTAGGGAGGGCTCGGTTACCCCTCAACCATCATTAGTAGACACCTCACCCGTCTATGGTCAGAGACTTCGACGATAACGAATTCCCGCTCGCATACCTTATTTCCTTTCGGACTTATGGAACGTGGCTGCATGGCGACAACCGCGGATCAATGAGTCGCAAACAAAACAAGTACGGCACGCCGCGCATTCCTCCGAATCCAGGGTTGCAGCGTGCGGAGATGAAGCAGCTAAAACATCCTCCAGTCAAACTTGATGAATGGCAAAGGCCGGTGGTGGAGAAAGCGATCCGCGAGGTCTGTGAGCACCGCGGATACTGGTTGCGAGCAATCAACGTTCGCACCAACCACGTGCATACGGTTGTGTCGGCGGAACTGAAACCCGAACCCATCCTTCAGGCTTTCCAGGCTTACGCGACAAGGAAGTTACGTGAAAAAGCACTACTAACTCGCGACATCAAGCCTTGGGCGAGACATGGCAGCACGCCGTATCTGTGGAAGGAAAGGCACGTTGCAAGAGCAATCGAATATGTGCTTTATGGTCAAGGAGATGAACTGCCGAGCTTTGATGATTGAGCAGCTAAGGGAGCCCTCCTTGACAGTCGGGCTACTGCCCCGAGTCGCGGAGCCCTCCCTGACAGTCGGGCTACTGGCCCGAGTCGCGGAGCCCTCCCTGACAGTCGGGCTACTGCCCCGGAGCTACTGCCCCCGAAGCGGCTGTCTCGAAGATACTGTCTCGAGTGTCTCGGAGCTACAGCGCCGGTGCGGCGGCGGAGCGGGCGCGGAAAGACTGGCGGACAAGGTCGTTGAATTTTTCCGGATGCTCCTGTTCGGGCATCATGCGGCAATAGTCGAAAACCTCCAGGTGGGCGCGCGGGTTTAAGCGGGCCAGAGCTTCGCCCCTGGCCAGGGGCGTGGTGAGATCCTGTTTGCCGCACACGAGCGTAACCGGTTGTTGTAACCGCGCGAAGGCCGCGCGCGTGTCTGTGTTGAGATAGCCGGAAAGAAATGCAGCAATCGCGTGCTGTGCTCCTGGCTGATGGCTGGTAGCATAAAGATTCGCTAACAGTCGATCCGTAACGCGACGAGGATTATAGAAGAGTTGATTGCGCGCGTAATCGCGGATGCTGCGTTCGCTGGCCATCACGTTATAAAAAGAGGTACCCAGCACCGGTGATTGCAGCAGACCGTAAAAGGCAGCTCCCGCCATTCCCGGACGACTGTTCAGATTGTCGTAACCGGCAGACGCATTGAGAATGAGTGAATTGACGAGTTCGGGGTGCTCATCGGCCACTCGCACGGAATAGGAACCACTCAAAGAGCTGGCAATGATGTTTACTGGAGGACCAATGATTTCGCGAATGAAGTCAGCGATCAGTTCCACGTAGAGATCAGCCGAGTATGACGCCCCAACAGGCTTTTCTGAGAAGCCAAAGCCCAGCAGATCCAGCGCATAGACTCGAAAATCAGCCGCCAGCGGATCGAAATTCTTCCGCCACATAAAACTGGAAGCGCCTGCTGCCACACCATGGACAAAAAGCAGCGGCCGCCCCGGATTGTTTGCCCCGGAAACTTTGTAGAAGATGCGACCGTGTTTCCAGTCGTAGAAGTTTGGCTGGCCACCGAGCGCGCTGTCGTCGGGTTCCGTGGCGCGACGGCGAATAGAGGCGTTCATCGCCGCGAGCGCTGCGACACCGGCGCCGCCTGCGAGGAGAGTTTTCCAGAAGTTTCCGAATTTACCCAATTGTGTGTACCCGCGGAGGAATTTTTTCTGCGTGTTCATGGCGCTGTAGTGTCATAGCCAACCAATGCGGGGAGCAGGTATTGTCCGTATGCTGCATGAGGTTGGGTTCCTTCGGTGCGGTCTCGTCGAGATTCGACCGCGAATTGCTTATTGGGTATTGGGGATGGCGTTATGCTTTGAATCCCGGGCTATCTGAAACGATCTGAAATCTCAGATCGGAAATAATCTGAAATCTCAGATCTGAAATCTCAGATCTCAAACACGCAACCTGCAACTCCACTTTCAGCTTGAAACTAACCCAAAAATCCGAAATCCGAAATCCGGCTTCGGAATCCACGCTTTGGTCCTATATGAACGCAAAGTCGAACTGTTCCTGGTGGATCTCGGGATCACTCGAGATGTCCACTGGTCCGAGATAGTCCTCAATTTCGGTCAACACATCCCGCTCGGAAGTGCGCAGTGCTTTGGCCACCTCAGGATTGACTCGAAGCGTTGCCTGGTTCGCCCTTTCCTCGCCGATGCTCTTGCTCAGTCGTCGCGCCTCGTCGAGCATTTCGTAACAGATTGTCTGTGGCGACTTAACCAGGCCGGCCCCCTGACAATAGTTGCAGGGAGCACACAATGTTCTTTCCAGTGATTGCTTGACCCGCTTCCGGGTCATGATTACCAAACCAAAGTCATTGAACGAAAGCACCTTCGTGGGCGACTTGTCATAACGCAGAGCGTCCTGCAGCGCCTGCATTACCCTTGTCCGGTTGCGCCGTTCTTCCATGTCGATCAGATCGAGCACAATGATTCCGCCGAGATCTCGCAGGCGAATCTGCCTAACGATCTCCTCGACGGCTTCCATGTTTGTGCGGGTGATTGTGTCTTCCAGACGGCCACTGCCCCGGCCGACAAACTTTCCGGTGTTGACGTCTATCGCTACCAGCGCCTCAGTCTGATTGATTACCAGATAGCCACCGGAACGCAGCCAGACGCGAGGCTTGATTGCTTTATCAATCTCACCTTGTACGCCGAAGGCCTCGAGGATAGGCTGATCTCGGGTGTATAACTTCACCCGCTTGACCATCCGGGGATGGATTCGGTTTACGAACTCCACGATGCGCTGATATTCCTCTTCGGAATCGACGCGCACTGATTCGAAGTCATCCGACAGCTGGTCGCGCAAGATACGCTGTACCAGGTCGAGATCTCGATGGACCAGCGTGGCTGGTTTTGATTTCTCGGCAGCCGCGCGAATATCCAACCACGTTCGCACCAGGTACCGGACATCTTCTCGCAGGTCTTTTTCACTGGTGCCGACGCCTGCGGTTCGCACGATGAAGCCACCGGAAGGAATGTCTTCTTCAGCTCGCAGTTGTTGGATTAGCTTGCGCAATCGTTGACGCTCGCTGTCAGACTCGATCTTCCGCGAGACGCCAACGTGCTCGACTGTGGGCATGTAAACAAGAAAGCGACCGGGCAGTGCGATGTGCGAGGTGATGCGAGCGCCTTTTTTGGCGATTGGCTCTTTCGCAATTTGGACGAGAATCTCCTGTCCTTCGCGCAAGAGATCGGTGATTGTGGGCTGATGTCGCTCGCGACGCGCTGATCCACGAAATCCGCGATTCTCGCGCGGCCGTTCACGAACGGGTAAGTCGCCAACTGGCGCTTGAGAAACAACGGCTTCGGGCGCCGGTAAAGGCTCAACCGTCATGACGTCGCTTTCTACATCCCTGCCGTTGGCACCATTCGGACTGATACCAGGCTTTTGCTTGCCCGGGCGGCGCCGTCGTCTGCCTCCGCGTCTGGTGGCAAACTCGCCCCGCGAGCGGCTGCTGGTTATTCTCGCTTCAGAGTCTCCGGATAGTTCATCTGACTGAGGCGCTTCGCCTGAAGCTTTCGCCCGCTTCTTTACCGGCCCGCGTTTGCTCGTTGCTTTTTTCTGGGCGGACTTTGCAGTTGAGCTCCGCTTGGTGGTTCGCTTCTTTTTCGCTTCACCATCTTCGGCGACCGCTGCTTTCCGGCCGCGGCGAGCGACTGGCGTCACGTCAGTAATCCCTTCGTCGTCGTCGCTGACCCTTTCAAAGCTGCCGCGTCCCAGGGTGTCGACGGCTACATCCTCGACAAATGAATCGAGATGAGCGGCCACAGTGGGCTGGGCGCGCATCTCGCCTGGCTCAGGCACGCTTTCGCCGTAGATATCGCTGTCGTCGATTCGTTGAAACGAGTCATCGCTCAGGCGGCCGGACGGGAGCACTGAACCGACTTCGGCCGTGCGAAAGTCATCTTCGAGATTGAATTCGACCGCATGAATCTGATCGAAGAGCCTTTCCTGCAACCGCGCGTCCTTAAACATTTCCCCGCTGTCCGCAGTCTCTTCATCGTCGCTAATCCGCTGGATTGAAGGATCGCCGGTGACAAATGGAGAAGCAGGACTCTCAATCTCCCTGGGAGCATGCCTGTGAGTATCGCCGGCAAACTCTTCACCAGTTTCCTTGCCGCGACTACGACGCCTGCCGCGACGGCCGCGACGCCTGCCCCCTTCGGTTTCTGTTGATTGCTCGTCGGGGATGACGGCCGGAACTTCGGTTTCGCGCAGGGGTTCGACGCGCTCCTGGGTGGCTTCGATGTGGTGTTCGCGCTCGACACGCCCCAGTGCAACCTGTTCGGCAGCAGCGCGCTCGGCGTCCGCCGAGCCCTTCTTAGTCTTGTCGATAACAATGCGCTCGAACTCTTCTTCTTCATCAAAGAAGTCCGAGACATAGAGAAAGGCATCGCGTTCAAGTCCAATATCTACGAAGGCTGATTGCATTCCGGGCAGGACACGCATAACGCGCCCTTTATAAATATTGCCGACTATGCCCTGGTTCTGCTCTCCTCGTTCGATGTAGAACTCGCTGACCTTGTCGTTTTCAATTATCGCTATTTTCTTCTCGCGTCCGTTGACGCTGACTATTAGTTGTTTAGCCATGCTGTAAGTCTGGTCTCCTGGACAATTTGAGATACCCAGTGCGCTCAAATCGACTTGGTACGCCCCTCAGGACGTTTATCCGGAGTCGCAAGCAAGATTGGGAATCAACAGTTGTCTTCGTAAATTTGTGGGCGGGCAATAAAGAGCGGCCTTCAAGCGAATGAGCGAGGCACACACTTTGCACCAGCGTGACGAAACGAGCAATCGCTTCGCCGTTAATTGAACGGATGATATCGGGCCGCAGATTAGTGAGACTTGAAAGCCTGACGTCTAAGACGCGGTTGGCAGTGGATCGTACTCCGCGCAGCGAGTTGCGCGAGGAACTGATCGGGCAGGGAAACAGTGGTTTCGCTGCGCGATAGAGCTTCAGTTGCTTCAACAGAAAACCTGACTAGCCACTCGAATCACGAAGGCAGATCGACAAAGGGAGCGCTTTCACTTTGCTCGTCGCGAAGGGCGAGAGATCGGAAGGTGCTCAAAACACCTCTGTCGGTTCTGCTTTCTTGCGTTGGGGCTCTTGTGCCCGCTGCGCTCAATTTGCCTGGCTGTTCGGGCCAGGTGAGCGGCTCTAAATAAAGTTAATACGGCGTCGTCATTCTGGACGACGGACAAATTCGCAGCCCGGCCATCCGGCGCACGGAAAAATCTGTTGTTCCTTCGTGCTTCAAGTATTCGGTTGCGCGCTAAACGCCTGAAGACTTCCCGGCAGGTCAAGCTGGGCAGAGTATAACTGAAGCTGTGCTGAAAAGGAAAAAGAAGTTAAGCGGCGGCTTGGTGATTAGAGGTTTCCCAAATCGGGACTCCCTTATCACAGATGTCATGCTTGTTTGTTTCTTGAGAACGTTCATTGGCTGCAGGGTTTCACTGAGACGCGGTTTAGCCGCACGGGCCTTTCCGGTTTCTCGCCATTAACCGGCCCCTGGTTAATCTGGTCCGCCACCTCCATTCCGCTGCGAACGCGGCCAAAGGCGCTGAACTTTCCATTAAGATTCGCTGCGTCTGCTACCAGTATGAAGAAATGCGAGGTCGCGCTGTTCGATTCTTCAGGTCGGGCCATCGATACGATTCCGCGGACGTGTTTGATGATGCTGGGCTCGTCCGGCACGGTTCTTTGTGAGCGGCGATACATCTCTTCGGTGAGGTTCTGGCGGGTCGCCAGATTCCCGCCCTGAATCACAAAACGCGGTACCACCCGGCTGAATGTAGTGGTGTCAAAGGCGCCGATGCTGACCAGATTAAGAAAGTTCCGGACGGTTTCCGGGGCCATCTCGGCGAGCATCTCGATGTCGATGTTGCCTGCTTCCGTTTCCAGCTTGACGCACTGCGCCGCCAGTTTCTCAATTGACGCGCCATCAAACGGTTCGACGGCCCGGGTCGGTTCAACCCGCGCGTTGGCTTTTTTCGGTTCCTGTTCCGGTTTGGTTTCCGCAGGTTGCTGCGAAGTTGCCGCGACAACGCCACAAAAAATTAACGCCGTAACTGAGACCAGTGGATAAAATCGCGCAATCAACGAAATTGAGAACCTCGCCGTCTCTCGGCCACCCACCGTTCAGTTCGTGTTAGTTCGTGGATCGTTTTTCTTCCCCATTACGCGGTTCCGTTCGGGCATGACTCTAATTTGATCGGGAACTTCAAATCCACGAAATGACACGAAAGTAGGGCTCGCTTAGTTCACAAACCGTCGCAGTTGAACGCTGATGGCAAAGCCGATGGCGATGAAGGTCGCGATAAGGGAAGCGAGACCCGCACTCATTAACGGCAGCGGCACGCCTATGACTGGAAGAATACCCAGCGCCATGCCGATGTTGATGAAGATCTGGAACGTCATCCCGCCTACAGCGGCCATAATGACCAGCATTCCCATGCGGTCAGGAGCCCGCCGGGCGCAACTGATCAGTCGCGAGAGAAGGACGGCATACACCAGCAGCACCAGAATACAGCCGACAAAACCAGCGTTACCGGCCGTGACTGAAAAGATGAAGTCAGTATGCGGCTCAGGCAGAAACTTGAGACTGCTTTGCGAATGAGCTGCCGAGGCATCAGCACCCAACAGCCCGCCTTCGCCGACAGTCAGGATCGATTGCCAGGTGTTATAAGCGAAACCTCGACGATCCGCGTTCTGAGGATCGAGAATGACGTTGATGCGTTCCTGCTGATAATACTTAACCACGCGCGTTTTGACGCCTAGCCAGTATGCAAACGGCAACAGCACAATGCCGAGCACGAGGGCAATCAGCACGTATCGGATTCGAATCGCCGAAAGGAATAGAATTACTGCGAGGATGGGCATATACGTCAAAACCGAACCCACGTCGTGCTCGCCCAGAATCAGAATGATCGGCAGGGCGAGGATTAGGCCGCCAACAACCATCTCTTTCCAGGTAAGCGCCTGCGCCCGGTATTTCCCAAAGTAACGAGCCAGCATCATCGCTGTCGTGACCTTCACAAACTCCGACGGCTGAAATTGACCAACCCCCGGCACGCGAATCCACGCACGCTGGCCGTTGATCTTCAGACCAATCCCCGGGACGAGTACGATTACGAGGAGAACCAGACCAAAGATATAGAACGCCGGCGCGATATTGATGAGTTTGCGGTAATCAGTGAACGCCACGGCCAGCATTGTTACAAGAGCGATCCCGAGCCCGATTAGTTGCTTGATCCAATAGGTCTCCGTGGGCTGGGCGTTGCGAATCTGATAAGTGCCAAACCCAACCAGCGCGATTGCCAACACAGCCAGCAGCCAGTCAAAGTCTCGCAACGATCTTTTTTCCAGTATTGCAACCATTTCGTTCGTCAGTAGTCAGCAGTCAGTTGTCATTGGGCAGCGGATCGTTCGCTTTATTACTGGGTTTGGGCCAACTGGCCTACTGCCGGCGTCTTCTTAGCTGTGTTAGTTGGTTTGGCAGTTTGCGCTATTTGAGCGCCCGGCGGTTCTTCATGACGCGTCTTGCGATAGTAAACGTCGTACACCTTGCGGATTGCAGGCGCAGCATGTTGATTACCGAAGCCCGAATTCTCGATCAGGGCCAGCATTGAGATCTCGGGTTTGTAGGCGGGAGCGTAGGAAACAAACCACGAATGGTCTTTATTCTTGCCGATGTCTTTGCCAAGGCCGACTACCTGGGCCGTGCCGGTTTTCCCGGCGATATCGAAACCGGCCATCTTGATGCCTGCGCCTGTGCCACCGTTGTTGACCACGCCCCACATCCCTTCCACAACGGTGTGATGAATGTCTTCAGGAATCGGTATCACCTTCGGATTAGGTCGGGAAGGATCCAGCGGCTGAAAACCGCGAGTGGGACGATACTCGCTCGCTCCCGGCTCGCCTACAGCTTTGAATTCCTTCAAAAAATGCGGGGTATAGAGGTGACCATCAACGCTGATACCGGCAACCGTTCGCAGCAGAGCCATCGGGGTTATGACGTCGTAAACCTGACCGAAAGAAGCATACACGGTGTCGATGTCTCGCCATTCAGGGTCGCGAGGCTGCATCCGCTTTTTAAACTCGCGCGAAGGAGTCCAGCTGACAACTTCGTTGGGCAAGTCAATTCCGGTGCGGCGGTTGAGATCAAATTCATCAACCATCTTCTCGATTCCCTCGATGCCCATTTTTAATCCCAGGCGGTAGAAGTAACCGTCGCACGACTTGGTAATCGCCGTCTTGATATCCGGCGTTCCATGATTGCCCATGCAGCGAGTAAACTTGTTTCCGATTGTGATGCCGCCACCGCAAACGAGGTTCGAGTGGTCAATCGTGATCGCGCCCTGTTGCAGTCCCGCTACAGACATTGGAACCTTCCAGGTTGAGCCCGGCGGGTAACGGCTTTGTATCGCGCGGTTCAACAACGGCGTCTCCGGATCATTTAGCAACGCATTGTACTCAGCGCGTCCTTCCCTGGTGGTGATGCGTTGAGAAAACAAATTCGGGTCAAAGGAAGGCGCCGAGGCGAGCGCCAGAATTTCCCCATTATTTGGATCCATCGCGATTATCACGCCGCGCTTCGTTACTGAGTCGCGCAGCTGCTGTTCGGCGACCTCTTGAAGATCGAGGTCTATAGTCGTGATCATGTCCTGACCCGGTTGCGGCGGCACAACCCCAATCTCGTCCTGGATGCGTCCCCGGCTATCGACAATAACTTCACGATATCCGTCTTTGCCACGGAGATATTCGTCATAGACTTGCTCAAGTCCACTCTGGCCGATGATGTCGCCTGGTTTGAGACCTTTTTCTTTGTATGAGGGTTGCTTCAGTTGTTCCGGGCTGATCTCTCCAACGTACCCGAGAACATGCGCGAGGACGCCATTAGCGGGATAGCGACGCACAGGCTGAAGTTCAACTCGCAGTTCCGGGAACTCCAGCACATGCGCTTCGACCCAGGCGATATCGCCAGGCGTTGCATCCTGCTTGATCTGAATCGATTCGAAAGCGGGGAGCGATTTTATCTGGTCAAAACGGTCGCGCAGAATGTCCCCGTCAACAGCGAGCGCCTCTGAAAGCGGCTTGATTAACGAGTAAAGGTCTTTTCCTCGCACATCTTCGCGCGAGAGAATCACGTTATAGATAGGGCGCGAGTCGACCAGCACTTTTCCTGCGCGGTCGAAGATGACGCCACGCGGTGCCGGAATCGGCAGACGGCGGCGGCGCTGATTTTCTGCAATCTCGGCGTAAAACTGGCCGCGCACCACCTGCAACATGTACAGCCTTACGCCCAGCACGCTCAGCAAAAGGATCACGATGATTTGGATGACCCGCAGCCGGGCTCGCAGATTTTGCGATGTATCTTCGAATTTCATTGAAGTCAGTGGTCAGCCATTCAGTGCGGTATGTGGTTATAGATGGTGTCCCTTCGATTCGCCTGCCGTTGTCCTGGCCCCCGGTGCAGTTCCCAGAGCAAATGATAAATCAGCAATGACAAATGAGAAATGGGAGACGGGTCATCTTCTTCGCAGCGGACCTGTTGGCCTGCGCGCCACCCGCCGCCTTGCCGCGAATTGCCGGTGCTGGGTCGCGCGGGCGGAAAAGAGCGAATCCATCATATAGAATACGAAAGTTCCCACAATCGTCGTGCCAATTAGTCGGTAAGAAAGTGTTTGCACAAATGGTGCCATAGGAGGGTAGCCGAGTGACCGGTGCCAAAATACATAAATCGCGGCATCCGCAACGGCCGCGGCGGCGAGGACGGGAATCCTTAACAGCGGATTTTCAAGATTGATGCGCGTAGCCGCAAGGTAAACGATGTAGGCAGTAAGAGTTTTCGAAAACCCGCCCGCCCCGATCAACCCTCCGCTCGCGGCATCCACGACAAGCCCCGCCACCGTGCCCACAATCAACGCCTGCCAGGCGTCACGTTGCAGGGCGATATAAACAACTACGACCAGAGGAAAGTCTATATAGGAGAGGGGCGGCCAAACCGCGCGTAGAGAAAGCTGCAGGATAATGGCGATTGCAAGAACTGCGGCGATCTTGAGCTGCGGCATTTACGACAGCGATAGAAAACAAGTAACCGGCGACGAATCTTCCCTGCTGAGTGTTGAGTAAAGGTTAGTACCAGCGATCGAAGTTCTGGCCGTTCTTCTCACCGCTTACTCAGGCTCTTAAGAAATCACTTATCACCGCTTTTTGCTTTGTCCACATTCGGCAGGCTCTGTTCGGGTGCAGGCCTTTGCGGTGCATGATAGACCAGCACCGCCACGTCTTGTAGTTGATCAAGCCGAGCACTCGGCCTGATGAAAATCTGGTGAGCTTGAGTGGCTGTACCGCGTCTGAGTGCCACCACCTCTCCCACGTTTAAACCTGCCGGGTAGATCCCATCCTGACCGGTTGTCAGTACGAAATCGCCGACCTCCACTTGTTCCAGGCCCGAAACGTAGCGCATTTCAACCAGGCCCGTTTCGCCCCCGCCCCTGACCGAGCCGAGCGCCCCTGACTGGCCGAGTTGGCCGACCACCGCACCTGCACCTGCCTTCTCATCCGTGATTAACATGACCTGCGACGAAAAAGGGCTGACGGTTATCACTCGGCCCACGATGCCTCCGCCGGTCACCACCGGCATGTTTACCTCGACACCCGAAGCGCTCCCGCGATCGATGGTGACAGTATTAAACCAAACTGAAGGATCGCGTCCGATCACTCGAGCCGGCACATTGCCATACCCGGTTTGTTGTTTGAGGTTCAGCAGGGCTTTCAAACGTTCATTCTCGGAGGCATGTTCCCGCGCATTACGCAGTTCGGACTGCATTTGCGTCAGCTGTTCCCTCAAGCGCTCGTTCTCTTCAGCCGCACTGCGGAAATTCACGATTTGATGAAACAAATCTGAAGTGGCGTTCCCGGCCTTCGAGGAAACGTTCTGGAAAGGGCTGGCAGCCGTCTGAGCCAAAACCCTGAACTTGCGTTGCCCAGTCTCCGTGTTGCGAGCATCGATGGCCATGATGATGAAATTGGCGACGAGTAGCGTCACGAGCCAAATCGGCGCGCGCTGGCGAATCTCTCGTTGGGTCCTAACGGTGGCCATTGCCTAGTAATTGTAAATCGGGATGGAAATGCCTGTCTCTTTACCAGTGATGATTATATTCCGCTGGTCATCGTATTCTCCCATTTTACCCGCTTGAGCAGATCGAAATCGGAAAGCATCTTTCCGGTTCCGAGCACCACCGAGGCCAGCGGATCATCAGCCAGGGAAACGGGTAGGCCGGTTTCGATCGAAAGTCGTTTGTCGAGGTTCTTCAAGAGCGCGCCTCCGCCGGTGAGAACAATGCCGCGTTCGACGATGTCCGCCGAAAGTTCCGGAGGGGTACGTTCAAGCGCAACGCGCACCGCGTTAATGATCGTGGATACTGAATCGGCAAGAGCCTCGCGAACCTCTTCGTCGGTAATAGTGATGGTTTTGGGTATACCTTCGATCAGGTTGCGGCCACGTACTTCGTATGAAAGGGGTTCGTCAAGCGGATAAGCGGATCCGAGTTCGATCTTGATCGCTTCGGCAGTTCGTTCGCCGATCAACAGATTGTACTTGCGCTTGATGTATTGAATGATTGCTTCGTCCATCTCGTTGCCGGCCACACGCACCGCTCGCGAGTAAACGATGCCACTCAAGCTGATGACGGCAATGTCGGTAGTGCCTCCGCCGATGTCCACCACCATGTTTCCATGAGGTTCAGTGATGGGCAGTCCCGCGCCAATTGCCGCGGCCATTGCCTCTTCTACCAGATAAACTTCGGACGCCTTCGCGCGGTACGCCGAATCTTCCACGGCTCGACGCTCGACCTGCGTGATCTCTGAGGGAATGCCAATCACTACGCGCGGACTGACCCAGGTCTTGCCGTTGTGGGCTTTGCGGATAAAGTGTTGGAGCATTTTTTCAGTCACTTCAAAGTTAGCAATCACGCCGTCTTTCATTGGTCTAATGGCGACGATGTTGCCTGGGGTGCGTCCCAGCATGTCCTTGGCATCACGCCCGACTGCTTCAACCTGGTTGGTTACTTTGTTAATGGCAACTATGGAAGGTTCAGAGACCACTATGCCCCTTCCTTTTGCATAAACCAGGGTATTTGCGGTCCCAAGATCGATTGCCAGGTCACTTGAGAATAGACTGAAAATAGATTTAAAGGCCATTTAAGCTGATTCACTTCCCGCGTTTGTAGAGTGGAACCCCGGTGGGAAACGTTAACGGTGCTTGCAAACTCAAACCCCTTACCAGTCAACTCACTAAGATACACCGAATTCAGAGTTTTGTGTTAGCAGTATTGCCCGCTGGTGAAATAGTCCGGTTGACATCACTTTCTGCGACCTGTGTCTGGCTGCGCGGATCAAGCCGGCTTTGGGCCATCCCGGTGGCAACCCGGACACAGTTCTTCTGGGCGGCTTTGGCCTCGTACATAGCTGTATCCGCGCAAGCGATCAATTGTTGGGGTGAGGAAGCATGTTTCGGGAATGCCGCAACACCAAAGCTGGCAGTCAGCTTGAGTCTCAGGCGCCGCCCGCCTGTAAACTCAAAACGTTCGATCTTTTCACGAATGCGTTCAGCCACCGTCCCCGCCAACTCGATATCAGTGTCGGGAAGGACGATTACAAACTCATCTCCGCCATAACGAGCTACCGCATCGGTGTCGCGGACCGAGGATAGAATAACGGCCGCCATCTCCATCAATACGTGCGAACCAACGAGGTGTCCATGCAGGTCGTTGATCTGCTTGAAGTCGTCAAGGTCAAGGAATAGAGCTGCGACACTCGTTCCATAACGTCGAGCCCGCCGGATCTCATTCAGCAGGAACTGGCGCAGATAACGGGCGTTGTGAAGCTTGGTGAGATCATCAGTTTGAGATAGCCGTTCAGCCTCCGCGATTCGCACTGCGTTGGCAAGCGCGGAAGCAATTGGCAGAGCCAGGCCCTCAAGCAAAGCGATTTCTGATTTCTTGAACGACCGGGCAGTCTTGCTTGCGCGCATCCCTTCAAGCACGCCAAGAATTCGTTCTCCGCAAACCAATGGAATGCCGATGATTCGCTGGCCGCGTTCCTTTCGTTTCGTCACTCCCATTCCACTGGCAGCTAGTTTCGCGGCTTTCGATTCCGAGCCCGCAGGAAGAGCGCTCTCACCTGTTACAACGCGACGCCAGTCTTCGTCATCCCTCTCGGCGATCTCGTCACCCGGCGTTCGCACTGCGAGTGCTTCCAGGCTGCTTCCGTCACCGGTATCCGAGTCCGAGATCAGATAGACGACCCAGCGATCGGCGTCGACCAGTGGTCCAAGGCCCGCCAAAGCAGTTTGGGCTGCGCCTCGTTGGTCGGCGATGAAGTGAAGAGATGAAACGAGATCGAAGGCGGCTCGTAGATGCTTCGAATTCAATCGCGCCGGCAGGGAAAGTGAAGCGGGCTCGACCGGTTTCTCCATCGTTTCCGGCAGACGTAGTTCACCGGTGGCCCCATGTCCTTCGATTTCCCGTAGAATGGCCGGCAGTTGCGCTGCCTTATCGGCGATGGCGCGAAAGCCCAGTCGCTTTAGAGCTGCCCCGTCAAGACTGCGCAAGTGATGGTGGTGAAAACCATTGATGTGGCGGCGACACGCGATCAGCGGTGCGCCCGGCCAGAACGCCTTGGCATGGTCGACAGCAGTATGCACCTCGACCATGTCAGCCCCGGCTACTATTTCATACAGCACTGCCAGGGGCGGTGTACCCAGCGCTTCGGCCGGTCCTGCGTTTTCCCGTTCCCTGGCGAGTTCAACCTCGATTTCGACCTCCCGGAGCCCCTCAATGAGCGTTTTCACACCAGCGGCCCGCAACGCCTCGATTAATTCATAGGCAGGGGCTTCGTGGGCATCAGTAATGAGGACTACGTGTGACATAGAGCTGGGCTTTTTCAACCTTTGTTACGGGCGCTGCGATTGAGCGACAATTTGTATGGGCTGCTGTTACCCTGCGGATCCTGGGCAAACACAACCACGTCTCGACTCTCAGCAGCAGCCGTAATTTGGACCTGGAAGTTTCCGTCCATCCCCACAATCGCTTCGCGGCCGACAATGCGAATCGTTGTGCCTGGTTCGGCACGGCCCCTAATCAAATAAATATTCCCTCCGAGGAATTCTGCCGTGAGGTTTGCTACAGGCACTTGTGACCCCGTGCCGCGGGTGGCAACCACGAACTTTTGCGGCTCACTCCAATCACTGGTTTGCCCGCTCTGCGCTGTGCCACGCACTCGCCAAAAATAAGTGCCCGGACGAAGATCACTGGCGCTAAATTCATTTGAGATTAGTTGATCGCGCTCGATCACCTTTCCGTCAGCAACAAAGAAAGGCGAAGTGGCCACTTCCACGCGGTAGTAAGCAGCCGTTCCCGCTTGCGGGCGCATCCACTTCAAGATCACACTGGCCGAGCCATTGGCGCCGACCAGAACCTTTTCCAGATCATGCGGCTCTGAAGGCAACGGCACTTCCAGCAATTTTTGTCGCGACACCGTTCCCGAAGGATTCACCGATGCATAGTCTCCGCCATGTAAAGAAGTCTTCTCGCCGGCCTGGTTCGTGGTTTCGATAACGCCGGTGTTGACGCGGATCTCTTCCGTGTTGTCTTCGGCGTTGACACCAAAGCTTGCTCCCGTCTGTTCGCCGACTTTGTTCTTCGTCCTGGGAGTCTCGACGATGTGCACCGTGCCTTCGGGCTGTTGTTCGGTACGAACGTACATCTGTCCACTTTCGACGGCCACCTTCACATTAGGTTTTTTTCCATCATCGGAGCTGGTGTTGTCGCGCACCACGATGATGCTGTTAGGTCGAACAACTAAAGTGGAGCCATCTGCCATGCTGATTCGCGCCCGACCGCTAGCCTGAGTCTGAACGGTATCGCCGGGATATAGTTCCGTATCGCTGCTGGCCGCTATTGTCTCGCGAGTGGCCGCGCGGATCACCCGCACATCGCCTTCAAAGGAAATGAACCTTGCGCCGGCGGGTAGTTTGGTGGCCGCGCCGACATTTTTTAGAGGATTGCCGAATTTCCAGACATAGAGTGCTGCGCCGGCTGCCATGCCGCAGACCAGGAGAAGGACGATAAGAAGGTAGACAACACGCTTTTGAACTACCCACCAATCAAGAGCAAAAACGCTAGTTTTTAGGGCCATTTTAAGAATTCGAGTGGCAGACGAGGGGCGATCGGACTTGGACGTTCCCGGACCGAGCGGCCGATTCGTCCAGCAGGAGGGCGCCTGAAGCCGCACGTTCAAGGCGTGAGACCCACATTCGAAGGCAGGTACAACAACTGCCAACAGTGAAATCTAACACAGGCTCGTAGTGGGTTCAAGCCACTCTTACGTATTAAGTTACTGAATGTAACCAGTGGTTTCCGAAGATAACTAGGGCTTCCCGACCGTCTGGGAATCAGGGTCGTGGCTGGGACTCTCCAGAGTTTCTCGGTTCGCATCTTCAGTGTCTTCGAAAGGAGGATCAAAATCTTCAGGCAGGTCCACTTGAATATCGATCTCGGAGTCCTTCGGCCAGAGCAGCGAAGCAGCCATCGAACTGAGGAGGACAATGGCTACAAAGGCGAGCGAGACTCCAATCGGAATATGGATCGCCGCGGCGACAACAAGCATCTTCACGCCGATAAACGTGAGGACAATTGCCAGGCCAAGCTTGAGATAATGAAACCTCTCAACCACTCCCGCCAGCAGGAAGTACATTGAGCGCAGTCCCAGGATGGCAAACACATTTGAGGTGTAGACGATGAAGGTGTTCGTCGTAATAGCAAAAATCGCGGGGATCGAATCCACGGCAAAAACCAGATCGGTTACTTCTACAATCGCCAGCACCAACAGCAACAGGGTTCCGGTCCGGCGACCGTTCACAGTGGTGAAGAATTTTTGTTCCTGATACTCCCGCGTGATGGGTATAAAACGCGTAACCAACCGCACCGCCGGATTCTGCTCCGGTTCGATGTTTGTGTCTTCCTGCCGGAACATCCTGATTCCGGTGTAAACCAGGAAGGCGCCGAACACGTACATGATCCAATGAAAACGTTCAATCAATGTCGCGCCGATAAAGATCATCGTCAGGCGCATGAACAATGCTCCCAGCACGCCCCAGAACAGAACACGATGCTGGTATCTCGAGGGAACTTTAAAGTAGGAGAAGATCAGCAGAAAGACGAACAGGTTATCGACCGAGAGTGATAACTCGATCACATAGCCAGTGACAAACTCCAATCCTCGCTGCGTCCCCTGAAACCAGAAGACCAGGGCTGCAAAGACCATCGCGAGCGAAACCCAGACACCACTCCAGATCGCGGCTTCGCGATATCGAATTGTGTGCGCTTTGCGGTTGAACAGCCCAAGATCCAGGCTGAGCATGATGAGGATGAAGATCGCAAAGCCGATCCATAGCCCGATTGAGCTGCTCGTGTTCATTAAGGCAAGTAAAATAACATTCGGTCATTTGCGCCGCAACCGGGTGTTCAGCGATGTACGGCGCCCGTGCCGTTCGATTGATCGCGTAAGCCCAACCAACCTCTTTACCCTAACCTCGCATCTGGTTGCAGGGGCGCCTCAATCTCCCTTACAATCCGCCGTTTGCAGGAAAGGTTTAGATAATGCTCAAACAACTCGCCCGCCTGGAACGAACTCGCAAATACACAATCCTGGGCTTTGCCGTAATCATGGCGGTCAGCCTTGTAATCTTCTACGCCCCGGGAAGGACCTCCCGTTATGTCGAACCCGCTAAAAGCACGGAAGTTATAGCAAAGGTAGGCTCGGACGAGATTACTGTGGCAGATCTGGCGCAGCTCCGGGAGAACTACCAGCAGATGCTCGGTGGCCGCATGAGTCTCGAACAACTCGGCGGGAATAAGCGGTTCCTGGAGGGCCTGATCCGCGATCGAGTAGTAGCGCAGGAGGCCGCTCGCCTGGGTTTGGCCGCGAGTGATGCAGAGGTAGCGGAAAAGATTCGCAAGCAGTTTACAAACTCGTCGGGCCAGTTTGTAGGCAACGAACGCTACATGGAATCCATAACGGCTCGCTACGGCAATATTGAAAAATTCGAGCAGTCAGTTCGCGACTCAATTGCGCAAGAGAAACTCAAAGCCTTTATAACCGCCAGCGTGAAAGTTTCCGATCAGGAAGTGCAGGATGACTATAAGCGCAAGAATACAGAGTTCGACCTGAGTTACGTCGTTGTTTCACCTGAGAGGCTCGCGGAGAAGATCCAACCGACAGATGAAGAGTTACGCAGCCATTACGATCGGCACAAAGTCGAATATCGCTATCTTGAGCCGCAGAAGAAGATTCGCTACGTCTACATTAGCAATGAAAAGGTCGGCGAGAAATTACAGATTCCCGATCAGGAATTGCGACAGAGATATGATGCTCTGACACCTGAACACAAGCAGGCAGGTGTGAAGGTGCAGCAGATCTTTCTGAAAGTAGCGCGGAAAGATCTCGATGCGACCGTCGAACAAAAAGCAAAAGGCCTGGTGGAGAAGGCTCGGGCGGCAGCGAAAGATAAGGCCGAACAGGTTTTTGGCGACCTGGCGCGCGGCAATTCAGAAGATCCGGTTACCGCCAAGAATGGCGGACTGCTGGGGCGAGTCGTAAAAAAGAACCCAAACAAGATCGACGCTCTTTATGATCGCGCCGTGGATATGCAGCCTGGCGACACCACCGATCCGATCAAATACGCAGGTAACTGGTACATACTTCGCCGAGGTGATGCCGTACCAAAATCTTTTGAAGAAGCGAAACCGGAATTGCTGGTTTCAGCGCGCAACAGCAAGTCCTTTTCTGTAGCCTCCAAGTTGGCAGAACGTGCGCAAGCACGCTTGAAAGAAACCCAGGATCCGCAGAAGGTAGCTCAAGAGCTGGCGGGGGAGGCGAACATGAAACCGGCAGAGATGGTTAAAGAGACGCCATACATCAAGCCCGGCGACGATGTTCCGGATATTGGCAGCAATCAACAGTTCGAACAAGCTATTGCTCCGCTAAATAATCCGAAGGACGTAGGTCAACAAACTGGAGTAAAGGGTGGGTTTGCAATTCCGATGCTCGTAGATAAAAAGGAGCCGCGCATTCCTGAGTTTGAAGAAGTGAAAGCGAAAGTCGTCAAAGCACTGAAAGATCAGCGCGCCAAAGAGCAGCTCGAGGCGAAGGCGAAGGAGATTGCCTCGGGCGCCGGCAGCGCGGACCAACTCAAGGCGGCGGCGGAGAAGGCGGGCTTTGAAACAGCCACTGAAGAGGGATTCAAGCTTGGTAAGACATTGGGAAGTGCGGGAACCAGCCCGGTGATCGACGAAGCTATCTATGCGCTCAAATCTGGAGAAGTGACCAAAGCACCGCTCAAATCAGGAGACAACTGGGTCATCATCGCTGCAACAAAGCGCACCGAAGCTGACCTCGCGGAGTTCTCGAAACAGCGAGATCAACTGACCGAATCGATGCTCTCCCAGCAACAGGATCAGGTATTCGCAGACTATATCGCCGGCGTTCAGGAAAGAATGAAGCGAGATGGAAAAATAAAGATCTACGATGACGTTCTCCTGAGTCTCGAGGCCGACGAACCGGTAGCCGCGCCACCGCCGCCGACTCAGCGAAGATTCCCGGTTCCTACCAAGTAAACGATCCACGAACTAGCACGAAACGGGACGGAAAACATTTCGCGCCGTTCTTGTGGTTTCGTGGACTCTACAATTCTGTATTAGAGCCCACCCATCAGGGGAGCGATTGCTGTTTGTGCAATGGCGGTGCGAATTTGAAGCTCGTTGGCCTGCGTCGTGATCTTCAAGTTGTTCAGCGCGCTTTTGGCCAATGCGCTCTTTGCACCCGATAAACGGGTCACGAATAAAGCGCCCAGTTGCTTTAACCCTTCAAGCGTATCGCCTAAGTTTCTGGCTGAATCAGGACTAGTCGTGCGCGCGGTCAGGAACATATCGACGTTTGTCTGACCTACACCGATTGAGCCGTAAACCTGGCGGACCGACGAAAGATCCTGTGCAATGGCCCGGTTTCCAATATCCAGACTTTGCAGCAATGCCGGTGAGATGTTGCCGCCAAAACCGATAATTGCATCAGGGTCTCCGCTGGCGAGCGCGATCAATTCAGCGCTGGCACGTTTGCGACCGCGGTTAACATCTATCACGTTCCTTACAGCTGCGGGATCACCGACAGAAAGCGTATTCGAATCAACCGGCGAGGCTGCAAACTCACCGACCCTGAACGAAATCAGTCCAAACACCTTAATCTCCTGGTCCAGCGTAAAGATGTAAATTGATTTGCCCTGATACTTCTCTTCACGATACTTCCCGTTTGCGGCAATCCTGCCCGCGGCCACCATGGCGGCTGGATTGAATGCGCCACGTGCGAGTCCAATGGTTTGCAGTTTCGTTATTCCTTCGCGCGGATAGGTATAACGGATACCAAATGCGACTTCGTCAAAGGCGCGCAGGTCAATCCCAGTTCGCTCCTTAAACTGGTCAATCTGGGCATTCGCTGAAGCGAGTCTCGCCGGGTTGGTGGCCAACAGTTTCGGCATGGCTTCATTGAGAGCCCTTTTCATTTTTACCAGGGCCACTGCATCCGACTCGGGGAGGGACGCCAGCAGGCTGGGACGACTCGGCGATGCAGATCGGCTGCGTGTCTGCGCAGCCAGAGTGATTGGCAAGGCAAAGAGCAGCGCCAAAACAATAGAAATAGTCCCGCATTTCAGAATTCTGTTCATCACAATTAGAAACCTTTCTGTTCTTTAGAGTATTGCTGAGAAACCCTGATCCCCATTTATTTGAGATAACCAGCCGCTACTTACACAGGCGGTTCTCCGATGCCGCCACTCCTGATTGAGGTTGGCTTTCATTTCCGTCCAGGTTTCGCGGTCGCGGCCAGGGCTTTGCTGCCAATCGGCCCTTGTATCGCGCTGATGTCAACCTTCCGGTACTCGGGCGGCAACTGAAATTTCCTCATGTCAACGTCGAGTGTAATGTCGGACAGTTCCATTGTTGTGGTGGTCTCTGTATTGCCGGAGCTGGCGGTCGTCTCCCAGCGCAAAGGCATACTCAGTTCGTCATCAATCCAGACCAGGGTTTGAATATCGGGAGCGACGTTTGTAGCTGTCGAACGAGTCAGCACCCGATATTTTGTCGCGCTTCGGCCGGCAACGGCTTCTGGACCAAGTCGCTCATAGCGCGTTTCGGCAGGTGTTTGATTCAGCAACAAATCAACCGAAATCTCGCCTGCGGAAGATTGCTCTCCAGCGACAACTGGTCCAGTGCCCTCTACGCTTGCAACGAGTTTCGCCGACGGAAGAAGTACAAACGTTCCAGCGGGGATTTCCAGGTAGACGATCTTCTGGCCGGCTGCTGTCTCGTAATCTTCCCGACGCATGCGGCCGTCGCGAGCAATCACTGTTCTTGTAACAATTTTTGGACCATTGCCCTTCCTGCTCGAGGTAATTGTTCGCACCGCCTGATAGCGCTCGGGTTCCTTTGTCTTGAAAGGGGGAGTGGCCAGGGGTGGGAGATCCGGCGAAGGGCTATTGTCAGCCACGGGGCTTCGCGTTGACCTGCAAGCCGGAAAAAGCAGCAGCAGGCCGCAAACCAACAAACTGGAATGAACCAGCCGGCGTAAGCCTGGTCCGATTTGGATTGTCACACGCGTTCAACCAGCATGGCTATTCCCATGCCCCCGCTGATGCATAGCGTAATCAGTCCGCGTTTGGCTTCGCGCTTCTGCATCTCGTGCAACAGCGTTGCTGTAATTCGGACCCCGGTGCAGCCGATCGGATGGCCGAGGGCGATCGCTCCGCCATTCACATTGAGTCGATCAGGATCGAAACTCAGATCACGATCACAGGCAATCAC
The DNA here is from genome assembly GCA_035644135.1 of Pyrinomonadaceae bacterium. Classification (GTDB taxonomy): domain Bacteria; phylum Acidobacteriota; class Blastocatellia; order Pyrinomonadales; family Pyrinomonadaceae; genus PSRF01. Next base: position 30,939 of record DASQPD010000007.1, on the reverse strand, counting down.
CTGCGCAGCAAATGCCTCGTTCAATTCGCTCAAGTCGATATCCGTCAGGACCATCTTCTGGCGCGCGAGCAACGCGCGTACCGCCGGTACTGGCCCGATTCCCATGATCTCAGGCGCCACTCCGGTGATTTCATAGTCAACTATTCGCGCCTGTGGCTGGACGCCGGACTGTTTCAAAGCGTCCTCGCTGAGCACAAGGATTGCCGCGGCGCCGTCCGCGATTCCCGAAGAATTGCCGGGCGTTACCGTTCCTTCTTTTGAAAACACAGGCGGCAATTTGGCCAGATCTTCTAAAGTAGTTCCCGCCCGGTAGTGTTCGTCTCGAGAGAGAAGTTGACGTCCCTTGCGGCCTTCGATTTCAACGGGTACAACTTCTGCATCCAAACGTCCTGATTCAATCGCGGCCTGGGCCCTTTGTTGTGAACGCAACGCATACCGGTCTTGCTCCTCACGAGAAACGTTGTACCGCGCGGCGAGGTTTTCAGCAGTCTGGCCCATCACCAGCCCCGATAAAGGATCATTGAATCCGTCGCGATACATACCATCAACCAATTCCATGTTCCCCATGCGCATGCCCCAGCGGGCGCCTTCGGCAAAGTACGGAACACGCGACATGCTCTCGGTGCCTCCGGCCAAAACCACACTAGCTCGACCCAGCATGATTTCCTGAGCCGCTAAAATGATGGCTCTTAACCCCGAGCCGCAGGCCTGGTTAACGGTGAACGCCGGCACCGACTCCGGCGCCCCCGCTCTAAAAATTATCTGTCGCGCAACGTTTGGCCCGCCTCCGGCCTGGCGCGCGCAGCCCCAGATCGATTCATCAACCTGGTCCGGACGGTAACCCCCACGGCGCAGGCACTCCTGGGCCACTATTACACCGAGGTCGGCTGCGCTCAGGGAAGCTAAACTTCCGCCAAAGCGCCCAATAGGTGTGCGTACTGATGCTGTAAGATAAACGCTCTTCATTGGCTTCAAACAAGTTGACGGAAAATGGTAGCACACGGTAGAAGTAGTACCGCAACGCAGGCAGCTGGTTCCGCACCAGATGGGAACATCCTCACATGTTTCAAAGGCTCACAGATCATGTCAGCATCGAAATCGCGAGAAGCAGAATTGCCGAACTGCTGGCAGCATACCCGGAGTGGTATTGCTCAACAGCGGACGGGAAATCATATGCTCTGCGCCGCAATGAAATGGAGATCGAGACGCTGCAGGGACGTCTGATCTTCTCCTGCTGGACCGAGAAGGGAATTCGTTCGTGGCGGATCCTCGGATGGAGTTGGAACGACAAGATCCTAAACCTGCGCACTTCGCGCCGAATGGGAGCTGAGGTAAGCCTGATCGAGCTCATTCCCCGCGCTTCAGCCGCGGCAATTGCGGCGACAATCAGGGCCGCTCGTCAATTGCGTTGCGAACGCCTGGCTCAACTTGCGGCTGATGTGGCGCCCGCCACTCGAGTTGAACGTTCGGCACTCAGTCCCGGGGTCCGTCGTGGTCAGCCGGGGCGGTTCGCCCGGATCCTACTAACTCAAAAGCATCAAAGAATTGCCGTGACTGGTTCCGTGATAACGAGTCATGCCGGGGAAGTGGATGCTTTCCTGGCTTCGGCGCTACTCTGGTTTACCCGAACTTCAGAACGCGCCCGGCCGCCGTACATTGAACAGCTTTGGTTAATTGTGGAGGACAGGCTGGCCCGGCCAACGTTGCAGAGGCTGGTTCTATTTCGCCAGGCCCTAAAGGAAATAATCACTGTTTATATGATTGACGAACCGTGGACCGTATTAACCCCGCTGCACTGTCCGGACAGACGCGAACTACTACAAAAGCGGTTGCCGCGTTTTCCGCCCGTCTCTTCACCAATGCTGGCTGATTTAGCAGCCGATATCATCTCCCAGGCTCCGGAGAGCATCGATGTGGTGCATGCCCGCCACGGTCAGACCTTGCGCTATTTGGGATTACCGTTCGCGAGAGTTCGGCGTCTGCTTGGAACCGAGCGTGTTTGGTTCGGAATCGAGGGCGCGCGACGCAGAATCCTGGACGAGAACACTGCCGGCCAGTGGCAGTCGCTGATTTCCGAATTGCGAACGCACCGGTCGGCGAATGCCTCGGATCATCATCATGCACTTTACCGGGCCGCAGCCGAAGCGTGGCTTGAATCGCTTTTACGTCGCGATATTACGAAACTGGATCCCGGCCTGGTTATCGCGCCATTACATGCACAATTTCGCACTGCTCGAGGGGGCCGTCTCGGTGTGCGACCGATCGATCTGCTCGCTCTACGGCAAGATGGACGTCTGGTAGTAATTGAATTGAAGGTATTCGAAGATCGTGAGCACGTGCTCCAGGGAGCCGATTACTGGCAACGAGTCGAGGCGCACCGGTGCCGCGGACATATTTCGCGGGCGAAACTTTTCGGTGACAGGCCGATCCGGGATCAGTCGCCGCTGGTGTACCTCGTTGCGCCTACATTACGGGTGCATCCATCGTTCCACAGCCTGGCGCGCTGCATCGCTCATGACATCGAAATCTACAGGTTTGACATCAACGAAGATTGGCGCGCCGGGGTGCGTGTGATGCGCAGGATGAGAGTGAACTAAGCGGCGATCTGTACAGGTTAATAGTTCACGAACAGGTCTTCGTCTTTCTCCTCAGGAATGGATTCGACGGGGACCTTCGATGCCATGCTGGTGATAGCTTGATCGGCAGAGAGAATGCCGCCGGCCCGCATCTTGAACTCATCTGGATTACTGGCGTTATGCAGAGCCTCGGGTAACGTGATAAGGCCCGATTGAAACAGCTGGAACAGCGACTGATCGAAGGTTTGCATGCCGTATTGCGAGCGACCGGCTGCGATCGCTTCGCGAATCATGTAAGTTTTTTCTTCGTTGCAAATGTAATCTCGAATCAAACCAGTCGAAACCATCACTTCCACCGCCGGGACGCGACCAGCGCCCTTTGCGGCACGGACCAGACGCATCGAAATCACCGCTTTCAAGATGCCGGCCAGTTGGTAACGCACTGATCTCTGCTGGTGCGCAGGGAATGAGGAAACGACGCGCGTCACAGTCTCTGTTGCATCAAGTGTGTGCAAGGTGGAAAGCACAAGATGACCCGTCTCAGCCGCGGTGAGCGCGGTTTCAATGGTTTCGAAGTCGCGCATTTCTCCCACCAGAATAACGTCGGGATCCTGTCGCAGTGCGCCGCGCAGCGCCGAGGCAAACGAGTGAGTATCAACGTCGACTTCACGTTGAGTTACGAAGGACTGTTTGTCACGATGAAGAAACTCAATCGGATCCTCAATGGTTACAATATGTCCGCTGCGCGTTGCGTTAATGCGATCGATAATCGCTGCGAGCGTCGTCGACTTTCCTGATCCGGTCGAGCCTGTAACCAGAATAAGACCACGCCTTTCGTCCGATATCTTATCGATCACTGGCGGCAAGCCCAGATCGCTTGTGCTCTTGTTCTGATCGGGAATGACGCGCATTACTACGCTTACGGTGCCACGTTGTTGGAAAATATTGGCGCGAAAGCGACCGAGGCCGTTGATGCCGTAGGCGATGTCCACTTCTGACGACTCTTTGAAGCGTTGCTTCTGTCTGTTGGACATCAGACTAAAAGCTACATCAAGGGTATCTTCCGGCTTCAAACGCGAGACGTCGGCCAGGGGATAGAGTTCGCCGCCGACCCGCATCATGGGGAAGGCACCGGCCTTTAAATGCAAGTCGGACGCGCCATGGGTAGTGGCTACTCGCAATAGATCGTCGATTTTTATAGACATACTCGGAGCGGAGGGCCTTTCGCAATAGGTGAACGCGTTGTGCGTTTGTGGGATCCGAGCGCTTGGGATAGGGGCGCTGGAACTGGGCTGCGGGGCTTCTATGGCGGGCAAAATCGCGCCGCCAAGTCGTCTTTGATAATAGCCTCTGAGCCCGAGCAAGGTCAACGAGTATGATTGGGAAGATCCGAGGGAACTGAAAAAGCCGGCAGTTTGGGAAACAAAAAGCGAGCGAACGGCAACCCATTCGCTCGCTCAAGTCTTCGGGGTTTTTGTTCTTACTCGGCCGATGCGCTGAGGTAACTCATACTAGGCTCTCGGTTTTCAGAAACAGCAGCATCCGGTTCGTCTGTGTCTGCGGGCGCCTGCCCATTATTATTCGGCGTCGCTGACTGTTGCTCACTCACGTATGTCAGCCATTTGCCGGGGGCGGGGTGTTCACCTTTGGTGATTTCGAAAAACAGCTTTTGTATCTTCTCGGTGATTACCCCACGGCCTCCGTTGCCAACCGTTATCCGATCCACGGATCGGATCGGTGTAATCTCCGCGGCGGTACCCGAGAAAAACAGCTCGTCGGCGACGTAAAGAGCGGCGCGCTGAATTGTCCGCTCCTTTATTGTGATGCCCAATTCGTGACAAATCTGAATCACGCTGTCTCGCGTGATGCCCGGCAGGATTGAGGATGATAAAGGCGGGGTAATTACCACGTCCCCTGACACCAGGAAGATATTCTCGCCCGATCCCTCAGACACAAAGCCACGGTCATCCAGAGCAATCCCTTCAGCAAAACCGTTGAGCAGCGCCTCCATTTTAATCAGTTGCGAGTTCATGTAATTGGCGCCACTCTTGGCCATAGCCGGCATCGAGTTGGGTGTCAGCCGGTTCCAGGTCGAAACACAGACATCGACGCCCTGCTCAATGGCCTCGTCCCCGAGATACTTGCCCCAGTCCCAGGCGCCGATGTAACAAGCGAGTGGATTTGGAAATGGATTCACCCCAAACGCCGGGTGTGCTTCATCAAGGCTGCGGAAGAGGATTGGGCGGATATAGCACTGGTCCAAACCACTGCGCTGCACCAGTTGCACGGAAGCATCGCACAGTTCATCAAGGGTCCAGGGATGGTCCATGCGGTAGATCTTCGCCGAATTGAGAAACCGCTGCATATGCTCTCTCAGGCGAAAAACCGCCGGGCCGTCCTTGGTGGCATAGCACCTGATGCCCTCAAATATGCTTGACCCGTAATGCAGGACATGCGACATCACGTGCACACGTGCGTCGGCCCAACGGATAAACTTGCCGTCATGCCAGACTACGTCGCAAATGCGTGGAGTGGTCACCTCTTTCGCTTTGCCATCTTTTGGGAACATATCCTTGCTCCTTGGAAATCAGTTTGGGAAAGGCAGAGGTATTATCACCTCTACAACACTGACATTTACGATATCAAAAAGGCGAAAGTTTGGATCCTTCCAGCCATGGGTTATGCGTGGGTTATCAGGACACGGCACAATACAGTAGATTCGTGACGGTTGGCAAGATGCGCTTGATTCCACCAAAACTGCCTCGTAACATCGAAATGCTTTTTAGTATAACAAAGATAGATAATCGTACGCTGTTTCCGCGAAAAGCACGATTAGCCAGAAGAATCCTGGCCCTTGGGACACTTCTCTTTTCGCTCTTCGTGGCAAACTGTCGAACCAACCAAATGAACAACAACAGCAAACCTGAATCTTCAACCACAATTAACGGAAATTCGGATCCTCTGGCGATTCACCGGCGAGCGATCATCATTGATATGCATGCCGACACAACTCAAAGACTCGTGGACGAGCCAGTGGATCTGGAGCGCAGACTTCCCGATGGCCATTTCGACGCCGTGCGAGCAAAGGAAGGAGGACTCGACGCGCAGTTTTTCTCAATCTGGGTGGAACCGCAGCTATTTGGAGGAGGTGGGGCTCGAGCCGTCAAACGGGCTGACGACCAAATAACAGCGGTTCAATTAATGGTGGAAAAATATCCGGAAACCTGGGGCATGGCAACCTCTGCCAATGACATCAGAACCATAGCGGACCGCGAAAAGATGTCCGCACTCATGGGTATGGAGGGCGGTTATGCCATAGACGAAAAGCTCGAGAACGTGGAGCGCTACTACCGGATGGGAGTGCGCTACATGTCCCCTGCGTGGAGCGTGAGCACCAGCTGGGCCGGTTCATCGGGTGATGAAGTTGGCAATGATCGCGGTCTGAATGACTTTGGAAAGCAGGTCATTCGCGAGATGAACCGCGTGGGGATGATGATCGACGTCTCGCATGTCTCGGATAAGACCTTCTGGGACATCATCAATAATTCGACCCAGCCGGTGATTGCGACACATTCGGGGTGCCGTGCCATAGCCAACGTTCCACGTAATCTGACGGATGAGATGATTCGCGCCATCGCCAGGTCCGGCGGTGTTGTCAACGTTATCTTTTATCCGGAGCATCTCGAACCTGGATACGGCGAGAAGAAAAAGCAGGTAGATCAAGAAATTGAATCGTTGGTCCAACGCGCTTCGGAGTCAGAAAAAGGCGACGCGGTGCATAAGAAGCTCGCTCGTGATCGTGTTCGCCGTGAAGAGTATGCGCGCCGGTTGCCGCCCGTGACTGTTTCGCGGCTGGTCGATCACATCGATCACGTGGTGAAGCTGGTTGGCGTTGACTATGCAGGCATCGGCTCGGACTTTGACGGCGTGCAAATCACACTGAGTGATCTGACGACGGTTGCCGACCTGCCTAATCTCACGAAGGAGTTACTGCGTCGTGGCTACTCGGAAACGGATATCGACAAGATCCTTGGTGGAAACATGCTCCGGGTGATGGCGGCCGTTCAGAAGTAGGAGAATCAGGCACTAGTTTTCTGATTTGTTGTAATTAAACAAATCGATCCACGCGCGTCACACGAACAATGATACGAAATGCTCCTTGTATTACTTCGTGTGATGCGCGTGGATCATTTTTAGGGTTAAGGTTGCAGAATGGGCCGAAGAATAGTTCCCAGGATTGGATTTCACGCTCCGATCAAAGGCGGTTTGCACAACGCTCTCATTATTGCCAGTGAAACAGGCTGCACTGCGGTTCAACTGTTCTCACGCAACCCACGAGGCTGGCTGGCCAAACCGCTAACGGTTGCGGACATAACTCTCTTCAAGAAAGTCAGACGCCGCACCGGGCTGTCGCCGGTGATAATCCACTGCAATTATTTGGTGAACCTTTGCGCGACTGACAGCTTACTCCTGGAAAAATCGCGCGCGTCATTTCGTGAAGAACTCGAGCGGGCACTCCTGCTGGGCGTGGATTACCTGGTTGTTCATCCAGGCAGTGCCCGCGGCGCTTGCGAGGAGGACGGCATCGCAAAGTGTGCCGAGAGCCTGAAGATTGCGTGTAAGGGCTTTCGCTTCCGCTCCTTACGCATCCTGCTGGAGAACACGGCCGGGCAGGGTGAATGCATTGGCCATCGCTTCGAGCACTTACGTGAAATAATCGACGCGTGCCCGAAGCTCGCGCTCGGTGTTTGCGTGGATACCGCGCATGCCTTCACTGCGGGCTACGATATTCGCGAAGAAGACGGTTTGCAGGCGACCATGCAGTCATTGAACCGGACAGTAGGCATGGCTAACGTGCGGGCAATTCATTTCAACGATTCGCGCGCGCCCTACAACTCGCGGGTGGATCGTCACTGGCACATCGGCGAAGGACATATTGGAGCCGAAGCATTGCGTAGAGTGGCTAATCATCGCAAACTCTCCCACGCGGCCTTCATCCTGGAAACCCCGTACGACGATCCGCGCGCTGACCTGCGTAACCTGGAACTGCTCAGATCATTTTGTAACGGCTGAGAAACCAAGCGCTAAGACAAGCCAAGGCAGTATCCCCGACTTCACGCTGTCGACAACCAGCCACCACGTGCGCTAAGATGCCCGTCAGCCAGGGTAATCGATGATGAAGAGAACTCGGAACCTTACCAAACTCGTCCTAACGGTGCCGCTTCCGCGCCGCGCCTTGTAGCGTGGTTTGTCGGGGCGGCGAATCCCTTTCCAAACAAATTCTTCAGCGGTCGCAGATTTGGTTTACTCAACCTTTGTGCGTTCGTTGGATTCGTGTTAACTGTAGATATCAGTGGGATAAATAGAGATGGACGAGAAATACTTTCCTGAAGAAATCGAGAAGAAGTGGCAGCAACGCTGGGACGAAACCGGCGCGTTTGAGGTGCGCACCGATGATCCCAGACCGAAGTTTTACAGCCTCGAGATGTTGCCCTATCCCTCGGGCTTCCTGCACATGGGCCATGTCCGCAACTATTCGATCGGCGATGCGCTGGCCTGGTACAAGAGATTGCAGGGATTCAACGTGCTCCATCCGATCGGTTGGGACAGCTTCGGACAGCCGGCAGAGCAGGCCGCAATTAAACGCGGCGTGAATCCCCTCGTCTGGACCGAGGAGAACATCGGCCATATGCGCGGCCAGTTGCGGCGTCTCGGCATCAGTTACGACTGGTCGCGCGAGATCGCTGCGCACCGTCCCGATTACTACAAGTGGGACCAGTGGTTCTTCTTAAAGATGTTCGAGCGCAACCTGGCATATAAGCGTGTGTCTCCGGTTAACTGGTGCCCGAATGAAGAAACGGTGCTGTCAAACGAGCAATCTTCGGGTGGCGTCTGCTGGCGTTGTGGCGCAGCCGTAGAGAAGAGAGATCTCGAACAATGGTTTTTCCGGACGACGGATTATGCTGAACAACTCGTGCAGGACATGGTGCAGATTGAGTCTGGCTGGCCTGAGAAGGTCCTGAAACGCCAGCGCGACTGGGTGGGCCGCAGTGAGGGCGCGTATCTCGATTTTGCAGTAAAAGGCAGTAACAAAAAGATCCGCGTGTTTACGACGCGCATCGACACGATTTTCGGGGCTACCGCTATCGTGCTCGCCGTGGACCATCCATTGGTCGCGGAATTACTGTCCGGTTCAGACCTGAAGAGAGATGTGGATGCTTTTGCCGATAAGGTTGCGAAAAGCAGGAGCAGCCGAGGCCAGTTGGCCGAAGAAGAGAAGGAGGGCATTAACACCGGGGTTATCGCGATCAACCCATTCAGCGGCGAAAACGTTCCGGTATGGGTCGCAAACTACGTTTTGACTGAATACGGCACGGGAGCCGTAATGAGTGTGCCGGCTCATGACGAACGAGATTTCGAGTTTGCGCAGAAATACTCCCTGCCGATAAGACAGGTCATCGCGCCCATCACTCATTCACAGATGAAGGCGGAACCATCGCTCGTAGTCGGGACGGATCAATCAGCCGTGATGACCAGGTCCTTCACAGATTACGGAGTGCTCATCAATAGCGGCGATTGGAGTGGGAGACTTTCGCAGGATGCGATACCTGAGATGACAAGGCAGGCGGAGCAACAGGGTTTTGGTGCTGCCGCCGTGACGTACCGAATTCGCGACTGGGGCGTTTCACGCCAGCGATTCTGGGGCGCGCCTGTGCCAATCATTTACTGTGACAAATGCGGCACCGTGCCGGTGCCTTACGATCAGTTACCGGTGGTATTGCCCGCCACGGCCGACTTCACTGGTGTCGGTGAATCTCCGTTGGCGGGTGTGCCGGAGTTTGTGAATACCACTTGTCCAAACTGTAGTGCGCCGGCCCGGCGCGATACTGACACGATGGACACCTTCGTCGACTCGTCGTGGTACTTCTTTCGTTATTGCGACCCGCGTAACGACGCAATGCCATTCGATCCGGCGATTGCTTCGGCATGGATTCCGGTGGACCAGTATATCGGCGGCGACTCGCATGCGGTGATGCATTTAATCTACACGCGCTTCTGGACCAAGTTCATGCGTGATCTCGGATTGATCTATTTTGACGAGCCGGTCAAAAAACTACTTACACAGGGAATGGTAACCAACCGTGTCGAGGGAACTGACGAGTGGAAGGCCATGTCCAAGAGTCTCGGAAACGGCGTCGATCCGGACGAGATGATCGCGGCGTTTGGAGCCGATGCTACGCGTCTGTTCGTACTCTTTGCGGCGCCAGTCGAGAACGAGCTGCGCTGGTCCGAGACCGGCACTGAAGGCGCTGTCCGGTTCCTTCGGCGCGTCTACACTTTGGTGTGGCGTTGGCAAGTTCGATTTGCTGGGGCAGCAGAGGAATACAGCCTGCCGCCGGGCGAAAAACTCAGTGGAGGAGCGCGGGCCTTGCGCCGCAAGACTCATCAAACGATTGCACGTTTGACGGGCGATCTCGAACAGTTGCGTCTGAATACGAGCATCGCCGGCCTGATGGAACTGCTTAACGAGCTGGCGGATTTCAATGCTGATCCTGATACGGCGGGAGCGGCCGATGCCTTTGTGGTCAAGGAAGCGCTCGAGGCTTTAGTGCTGATGTTGACTCCCTTTGCTCCTCACGTGGCTGAAGAGATGTGGGAGGGCTTGGGCCATCATGGCGGATTGCTGCAAGCGCGGTGGCCGCAGGCTGATCCTGAGCTGGCGCGCAGAGAAGAGCTCGAGATTCCGGTCCAGGTGAATGGGAAGCTTCGTTCTCGTGTTTTGGCTTCTCCAAACATAAGCGAGGATGAGCTGCGGGCCGCTGCTCTTGCGGATGACAAAGTGCGTGGATTTACTGAGGGTCACCAGATCGTGAAGGTCATTATTGTGCCGCAACGTCTGGTGAATGTTGTGGTGCGCTGAATCCCGTGTCTGTCAGGTGTTGAAAGGTATAGCAGGGCAGGTTTCCAAGACAGCAAGTCGTTTGACTACTTGATTTGCTTAGCGATGCAACCTGCTTGCCTGACCGCAGCCTAGCCGTTAAAATCAATTGCACGCCGTCGCCTTCTCCTGGGAGACGTTCGAACTGGAATTTAACGGTTTCAATGAAGGCAGCGAAGGTGACTTCACAGAATGAAACTTCCGCGTGCTCTAACGAGACCAGGAGGACTGCCCGCCGATCGCAAACGACTGCGGAGTGAAAAGACCGGCCGCGTTCTGATCGAGCCATTCAATGAAAGAATGTCCAGCCTGTAGGCGCTGCTTCCCCGATGACATAAACCACTGTCCGCAGGACGGCGATGCCACTACACCATCGCTGCTTGGCGAGCCGATCCTTGACGCTCGCTACCAGCTTGAGCGGCGGCTGGGTCAAGGCGGTATGGGTGTAGTTTTCCAGGCTCGTCATATATTCCTCAAAACCTCACATGCCATCAAAGTGATCTTGCCTGATCTCGTAGGCAACGATCCCATGCTCGTCACGCGTTTCCGTCAGGAAGCGCTGGCGGCGGCTGCTATTCGACACCCGAACATCATCGCCGTGACCGACTTTGGCGTCGTGCGCGGAACAATGCCGTTTTTGGTTATGGAGTTCGTCAACGGCAAGTCGCTTCAGGACATCCTCGCCGAAGAAGGCGTCATACCGCCGGCGCGAGCCCTGGACTTCATTAACGCAGTTGCTTCGGGAGTTGGTGCTGCGCACCGGCAGAACATTGTTCATCGCGATCTAAAACCGCTGAACATCATGATTCAGACCGGCCTACCTATTGCTGAGGGTCTGAAGATACTCGATTTTGGTTTGGCCAAGATCAAGTCCGGAGAATTGCTGGGCTCTTTTGTGCAGGCGAAGACGAGCGGCCTGATGGGTTCTCCGTTCTACATGGCTCCAGAACAGTGGTCCGATGAAGAGCCGGATGCCCGAGCTGACATCTACAGTTTGGGCATCATTCTTTTTCAGATGTTGTGCGGGGATGTCCCATTCAAGGGGCAGTCGATTCCGTCCATTATGAAGAAGCACCTCACCCTGCCCGTACCCAGCTTCCAGTCGCTGGGCGTTCAGGTGCCCCCGGCCATTGAAGCAGCTGTTCGTCACGCGCTGGAAAAAGAACCGGACTCACGCACTCCTTCGGTCGACGCGTTTCTGGCAGAACTCCGGCAAGCGCTTGATCCATCCCTGGCCGCGGTCAGGCAAGTGCGGGACACCGGCTCGATTGATCTCAATAAAACAGTTGCCACGGTTCTTACCGATACGGGTTCAACTTCCGCTCCTGAACATTCCGATTTTGGTGCCTCGTTTGACTCGATGGCGGGAACGGTCAGCGCCGCCTCGATTGACGCTAACGTGCAACAGCAAGTTTCAAGCGCGGGCGAGGCTTATCGACGCGAGCAGGAGCAGCGCGAGCGCGCTGCCCGTGAAGAGCTCGAGCGCGAGGCTGAAGCCCGGCGTCGCCAACAGGAAGAGGCAGAACGCAAACGCAAAGAAGAAGAGGAACGTCAACGCAAAGAGCAGCAAGAACGGGAAGAAAAGGAGCGGCAGCAGCGCGAGCAGATTGAACGGGTAACGCGGCAGGCGAAAGACCTCGAGGAACGACTAGCGCGGCTGGCGACCAGTATGCCTCCCGCCGCAGCGGCAGTCGTGGATCCCGAAGTCACCCAGGTGCATCAGAGCCTCATTACCGACTCCATGGGGAACAATAGCTATCCCGGGGTACAACCGGTAATTCCGGGACGGGGCAGCGTAGTTGTGGAAGTGCCAACTTCTCGGGTGGCTGGAAAGAGTCCGGCGCTGAAAATTGGCGGTGTGGTGCTTTTGCTATTGCTACTGAGCGGCGGCGGAATCGGCGGCTATTTCCTACTCCGGCCGAAGCCGGCAGCGTCGCCGGCGAAGGCACCAAAGAATCCCGCTCAGGATCCCCAAACCTTCAAAGCTGAGTTGGTAGAGATTCCTGGAGGAAGCTTCGAGATGGGACGAAGTGACGGTGCGCCACAGGAGGCGCCCGCTCATCCCATCAAAGTCCAAACGTTCTACATGGACAAAACCGAAGTGACCAACGCTGAGTATGGACAGTTTGTGCGCGAAACAAATTACGCCGCGCCTACACATTGGGCTGGCCCCAAACCTCCAGATGGCCTGGAACTGTGGCCAGTGGTGAATGTCTCGTTCGAGGATGCGAACACCTTTGCCAAATGGCGTTCAAAGAGAGACGGAGTGTCGTATCGGCTGCCGACGGAAGAGGAATGGGAATACGCGGCAAGAAACGGTGACAAGAATGAGCTCTATCCCTGGGGCAACGAATGGAAAGACCAAACAGCCGTACTCAACGATAAGACGCCGGCGCAAGTGGGCTCACATCCTAACGGCGCGAATCGATGGGGTATTCAAGATCTGATCGGGAACGTCTGGGAGTGGACCGCCTCCAGGGTTTCCGCGTATCCCGGGAATAGTACGGAAGTCCCTCAAAATATGCAGGAATGGATAGCCATTCGGGGAGGGGGCTACATCACAAAAACCGACGACAAGGCAGCTCCGGTGTCATCTTGTATGCGCGAGTTTATCCCTCCTGCAAATAGAAATCCCCTGCTTGGCTTCCGCCTGGTGCGGTCCGGTTCCTGAGACTGTTGCCTGGGTGGGACACGCTCGAAGACCCCTCAAGGGTTGCTACCGAACGCTTTACCATTTAGATTAGCACCTAGTTGATTCCGTGTAGCTGATCTAAGATCCACCACTTTGATTCTTCCAATGACAGCTAGACGTTACAAACGGCTCAGAATTTAGCTGTTAGCAGGATCTTCCGATCATAAGGCCACCACAGACGAATCCCAGGAGAAGATGGATGAAAGCATTCGCGAGGTCACGCGTGGTGTTGATGTTGACAGCGGCAGGTCTCGCTGTTTTCCCTTACGCCTTAACGGCTATAGCGCAGGACGTTGGCGGAGACATCGGAGGCGCCGTAATATTTCGTCCGAAGAACCCCGAAACCAAGAAACGAACGCCCAAGCCGTCAACAGTTGTAAAACCGGGAAACAGATCCACCACGAGTCGAACTACAAGATCCGGCCCATCAGTGGCGGATCGAGTTGAGGATCTACTCGATAAAGGAAACTCGTTTCGCGATGCGCGGCGGTTTGCCGAAGCCGAAGCGACCTACAAGAGCGTTTTTCAGCTCATCCCAACTGATGGTCGTGCGGCCTATGGCCTTGGGAACGTCTACAGCGATCAACAACGGTGGGAGGATGCAGAAAAATCGTACCGCAATGCCGTTCAATGGTCGCCCAAAAATGTTGACGCGCTTATAGCTCTAAGCGTCGTGCTTGTTCAACCGCGAACCGGCGGAGATAACGCGAGACGTTTCGCCGACGCCGAAAATGCTGCGCGTCGCGCGGTACAATTTGAGCCCAACAACGCGGTGGCCTCGGATCGATTGGGCGTCGCGTTGCAATCTCGCGGCTTATTCAACGATGAAACTGAGCATGCTTATCGCCGTGCGGTAGAGCTTGACCCGAACTTCGCCGTTGCTTATGCGCATTTGGCGCGCGTGCTGAAACGAAGTGGTCGATCAGATGAAGCCGCGCCGTTATACAGCCGCGCAACGGAATTGGCGAAGGATCCAGCCACATTGAACTTAATAGCCGAGTCGTTGCAGGCCGAACAGCAGTGGGACAGCTCACAACCGGTCTTAAAAACCGCCCTGCAAATCGATGCGCGCAATCCAACATCCAACTTTCTGATGGGACGCACGCTAATCGTCGCAAAACGATATCAGGAAGCCGAGCCATACTTGAAGACCGCGACTGAAGTCAGTCCGCGCGCCTTTCAGCCTTTCAATTTGCTCGGTCGCGCTTACCTGGCTCTGGATCGTTACGCCGATGCAGAAGTGATCTACGAGCGGGCCGCCGATCTTGCTTCAGCGGGTGACCGGCGACAGCTCGGAGGAACGTTTGGTTTTGAGGGTGTGGGGGACGGTTACATGAAGATCGACCAGAAAGAAAACGCCGCTCGCGCTTATCGGCGTGCTCTACAGCTGGATCCGGAAAACAAAGGGTTGGAACAAAAGCTATCAAGAGCGCGTTCGCGTTGACGAAGTGAGTCTCGACAAGAGGTCGTGTGTAATGAAACGTTGCCCCAAGTGTAATCGTACCTTCCCTGATGAAAACCAGAAATTTTGCACCTTTGATGGTGGTCTGCTGATCACTCCAGCCGGCTTTGATCCCAACCTCACGATTAGAGCAACTGCCGCGGACGTAGAATTGCGCACAACCAATTCGCCCCCTCAGGGTCCGCCGAGCGGCCGCGAAGAGGCATCAACGAGTCGCGATCTTCCCAATCTGGATGAAACGATTGCCGCATCGGCGCCGACAGCGGTCTTTCCGCGCAACACGGCGCCGACGGGAAATCCTACTTCAATGGATCTACCGGTTCCGCCATCGCAATCGTTGGGCGCATTTCCTCCTTCACCTGGTCCTTCGGCATCTCTGAGACCGCCTTCGGCTGAGGCCGCGCCCAGAAAAAAGTCAAAACTGCCTTGGATAATTGCGGCGGTGCTTCTGCTTCTTATTCTTGGGGGGGTCGGATTAGCTGCGGTGTTCTTCGTGGCGATCAAACCGCGCCTGGAACAGTTTTCTCAGCGTCATGTGGATACAGAGACAGCGCCCACCAAAACTACCGGGCAAACAAACGTCAATACCGCTCCGGAAACCAAACCGAGCGAAACCGCGCCTAAGAGTGATACGTTTGTTCCGCCGGCCGATGCTACTAAGTTTGTAAATTCCAAAGACAATCTGGACGGGAAGCTCGCTGAACATTACGTCGACTTCTCTTTCTATTACCCACGATCGTGGCAGAGCGATCCGAAAGCCGGCGTGCCCGGCGCGAGCAATTTTGCTCGCGTGTTCAAGATCGTCAAAGACGGAACCGAAGTTCAAACGCCGGAAAGTGTTGCTGTGAGTTGGTACAACAGCAACGGTACTTACCAGTCAGATGTTTCGATCTTCCCTGATCGTGTCGGAGCCCTCAGCGCGCAGTTGGCGAGGGGTCTTCCCAACTACCGGAAAGTGTCGGAAGGTCCGACTCAAGTCAATGCGTCGAAAGCCTATGACTTTCATTTCAGCGGTGTTTCGAAAGAAGCGGACCAGGATCTGCCTTACTGGGGTCGGGCCATCTTCATTCCTCCTGGCGCTGACGGCGACAAGAATGGCGTCACAATCATCATGCTCGTGACGGGGCAAAGCAGCGACGTACATAGTGAGGAAGATGTCGGAGTAAAAGGTGAGCTGCCTCTTATTCTTGAATCATTCAGGTTCAGCAGAAAAGACTAGTCGGCCCCTGGAGTTATGGTTACCTTTCAGCTTTTGGTGTGCAGATGGTATCCTTTGCGGCGAATAGAGTTGGGAATATATGAAAAGTAACAAGTCCTCCAACAAGCGCGTCCAGGCCGCAGGTCGAACCTTCTGGACGCCGACGCGCATCATGGCTACGCTGCTCACGATGTGCCTGTTGGCCGCCGTAGGTGTTTCGAGTTGTCAGTCAGGTGACGAAACGGCAAAAGTACAACCGGCTAGACCGAAAGCACCAGTCAATGCTGCGCCTGCAGCTCCCGCACCTCCGGTCGCTCCAGCGGCCACCGTGAGCCTCCCGGCTAGTGTTCGTGACGCAGAATTACCCGCAGCCAAGGGACCGGCGATCAGACTGGCAAATTATTCAGGCAAAGTTGTGTTGGTAAATCTTTGGGCGACATGGTGTGGACCCTGTCGTCTGGAGACGCCGGAACTGGTCCGTTTACATAAAGAGTATCGATCGAAGGGACTTGAAATGGTAGGTCTCTCAACCGAGAACCCGGACGCCTCGGCGGAAAGTGTGCGCAACTTCGTACGCGATTTCAACGTGGATTATCCGGTTGGCTGGGCGACTCCTGAAGTTGCGATGGCATTCATGCAGTTCACTGGTCGCAACGCTATCCCGCAAAGCTTCATCATCGCACCCGATGGGCGCATACTGAACCGCTTCGTCGGATTCAGCGTGTCCCAGACTCCGGATCAGTTGCGACAGGCCATTGAACAGGCGCTAAGCAACACCAAGGCAGATTGAAGCTACGCTAGTTTTTCGAGTCTTCCTCCCGCAATTGTTGTAGTTCTCCCTCGGCATCCTCTTTCATTCTTCGCCCTTTGCGAGCGAGTTCTTCGTTCTGGAGTCCACTTGCCACCTGTTCTTTTGCCTTACCTTCGATACGCTTCATCTCTGCTTCAACGCGTTGGTCAGCTTTATCCATTGGCGCCGGTTCGTCTGTTTCATCCAAAGTTTTGATTTTCCGTTTATCGATCTCCACAACAAAGTCCTTTCATCTTTTATTTCTGGTACCGGGGAAAGCACTCATCATAGCCTGCGGCAGCCGTCATATCACGAAGAACCGTCTGATATGTTTGAAAAGCAACAGAAAAAATTGAAAATTGCCAGGTTTCGCAACTAAGCCCTCAAAACCTAAGAGATAATCCACGAAATCACACGAAATGAAAGAAAGAAGTTCATGAGTCTGGTTCGTGTGATTTCGTGGATCATCGCGGTATATAATCTGCAAATAAAAGGTGTATATTCTCTTCCATCCGCAATGAATCATGTTCAAGGAGAAGTGAGATGAAAAAGTACATTATTCTTTTTGCTGTCGTCATTGTGTGCGGCATAGGCATCGTCGCAAAGTCCGCAGCAAAGTTGGGGGATGCTCCCGAGGTAGGCACTGCCGCGCCTGACTTTTTGCTCATGTCCAACGAAGGGAAGCAGAGCGGCCTGGGAGATTTTAAGGGCAAATGGGTGGTGCTGTATTTCTATCCCAAGGATTTCACGGGCGGTTGCACACTCGAAGCTCATAACTTTCAGCGCGATCTGGATCAGTATCAAAAACTGAATGCCGTGATTGTCGGCGTCAGTGTCGATACTGCCGAGTCTCACAAGAGCTTCTGCGAAAAGGAGAAACTGAACTTTAAGTTGCTGTCCGATGCCGATGCCAAGGTCTCAGAACGTTATGGCTCAGTAATGGACTACAACGGAACGAAGCTATCCGCGCGCAACACCTTCATCATCAATCCCGAGGGCAAGATTGCCAAGGTGTTTTTTAAGGTGAACCCCAAGGCGCACAGTGAAGAGGTTTTAGCAGCGCTGGCAGACCTGCAGAAGTCCTCGTTTTAGTGTGCGGCTTCCCGACTCACTAAAAGTTGAAACGCAAACCAAACTGAATCTGGCGGGGGTCGGCAGCTGCTGTGGGATTGCCGAATCCCTTCGCCGGCAACAGGCGTGTCCCGAACGTACCGTTTGGCAGTTGCAAGTTTGCCGGTTAAGAAGGTTGAAACCTTCCGCGATTACTTCAATGTTGCGACTCTCTCCAAGGCGAAATGTTCTACTCACCCTCAGGTCCAACGCCTCGTAGGCGAAGCCTTTCCCTGAATTTCGCGGCACGCCAATCGGTCGATCATTAGCATTGGTATCAAAATTTAGATCGCTTCCCGTGACCACGTTGAACGGCAAGGGCGAACCGTAAGTAAAGACATAGCTCACGCGAAATCCTTGCAAGACGCGTTGGCGGATGGATCCTCCTTCAGGCGTTTCCATTGAACCGCTAATTGTGAGCCGATGGCGTTGATCATTGTCGCTCAATCCCTGGTCATCTCGAAGATTGAAATTGTTTTGGGGACTGAAGAAAAAAGCGTTACCGACGTCGTCGATCGACTTTCCCAAGGTGTAAGAGAGTCTGAAGCCCATCCACTTCTGAAAACGGCGGTTTAGTGAGACTGTCAAGGCGTTGTAGTACGAATCGCCTGAGCTTTCGAAACGATTGATGTTTGCAAACCGGGGATCGGGCCGTCCCAGATTGGGAACTCCGGCCGAGGCTGGAAATATTGGCACGTTCACATTGCGGGAAAGAATTATGTGTAGTCCGCGCTTGTGCAAGTAACCAACTGAAAGCGACGTCGACGGTGTCAGTTCACGTTCGACTTGCAGACTCCCCTGCTGGCTGTAACTGTTCTCGATGTTGGGGTCAATACTCGTAATGCTCACAAGTAGGTTATTAGGAAACGCGGCGAGCGTGTTTGGAAAAGTCGGAGCTGCTGGCTGGCCCGGAGTCAGGATTGCCACCCGGTATTTCGATCCGTCCCGTTGGAGAGCGTTCGATGTGGCCCTCAGCGGTATCCGGTCAAAATAGATACCATAACTTGCGCGCAGCACTGTACGCCGGCTTCCGGGCGCGAAAGCCAACCCCAGACGCGGAGCGAAATTGTTGGTGTCGGTGTTAATGGGCGACGGCAACAGCTGAAGGTCATAGCGTAAACCGGCGTTGATTGTTAGACCGCGAATTGGTTTCCATTCATCCTGTACAAAAACCCCAAAGTTAGGATTGGACTGAAACTGATTGGCAGCGCCGAAAGCCTGTTGGAAGGTCGTATAGCGTCCCGCCAGAAAATTTTCCAGGGAAGAGAACGAATACACACTCTGCAAAGCGCCGGGAAAATCAATGTCCAGCCGATTCAACAAGAAGTTGACGCCGGTCTTGATCCCATGCGACCGCCGCTGCGAGGCGATTGCGTCGACGAATTCAAAAGTGTTGAGGTCGCGCCTGGTCGGTGAAAAGGTAGCGGTGCCAAAATTGGCAACTCCGGAAATGTTTATCGCTGGTCCGAGGTTATCATTCACCGGAGCGCTTAATTGGCTTGATGTAAACTGGAATCGTGCCTCATTAAAAGTGTTTGCGGAAAGCGTGGCGACATCGGCGACAGTAAGCATCTGGTCCCGATCACCCAACGCAGTGCCACGACTGACGGCGTTTAGCCCGCCAACATTTCTGGCGTTAGAGCTGTTTACATCGTAGAGATTGTAACGAGCAGTAAGCAGGTTCTTATTGTTAAGATTGTGGTCCAGACGCAGCAAGAAATTTGTGGCGTTAAAGCCCACGGCCGCAAGTCCCGTAAATAACCGCTGGCCGGGGTACCCAAGAGTATCCAGCCGATCATTGATGGTCGTTACGCTCGCCGGAGAAATGGTGATCACCGTTGCGTTGTGCAATCGCGTTTGCTCAAAATTCCCAAAGAAAAAAGTGCGATCTTTGTGCACCGGTCCTCCGAGACTCGCTCCGTACTGTGTTTGCGTGAAAGGCTCCTTGCTTGCTGCCAGCGGGTTGCGCGCATCAAATCGTCGATTCCGAAGAAAGCCATATAGTCGCCCGCTATATCGGTTCGTTCCCGATTGGGTGACGATGTTTACAAAACCTCCCGAGGCGCGGCCATACTCGGCAATCCCTCCGGATGTAATTACTTGAAATTCGCGCACCACCTCCTGGCTAAAGAATGTGCCTGGGAGGTCAGCCGCATCGTCGTTGGCAGACATGCCGTCGACGATAAAGCCGTTGCTAATGAAGCGCTGGCCGGTGATTGATATTCCCGTGCCAGGGACTGCTGAAGTCTCCGGGAAGCGTTGATTCGCAACCGGATTACTTCGTGACACTCCCGGGCTAAGCGCTGCCAGATCCAGATAGTTCCGACCATTGAGTGGTAATGAATCGACCTCTCGCGGCAATATTGTTTCAGTAATCTGTGTGCGAGTGGCTTCAATCAAAGGTATGCCGGCGGCAATATTGACGCTCTCTGTCAGACCTGCGGGCTGCAAACGCAGGTTCAACTCCAATACCCCGCCGACCGTTAAGATGATCTCCTGCGAGACACGCTCGAAACCGGCGTGTTGGACCTCAATTCGGTACTCGCCTACGGAGAGATACTGAAACCCGAAACGCCCGGTTTCTTCAGTCAGTACTTCCACATTCTTGCCGGTTTCCTTGCTGGTGATTCGGACTGTTGCTCCGCTTATGGCGGCGCCCCGCTCATCCATAACGTGACCGCTCAGTGATGCCGAAGCGATTGACTGTTGTGAATATGTGCTGGTTGAGAAAGATAAAAGGATTATTATCCTGATCGAAATCGTCAGGACGCTACCAAATTTCAACATGAGACTCCTCGAGTAGACACACAAAAACGCACTCTATACGCGCATCAACACACCGGGCGCTTTAACCACCCAGTGAGAACATGACTTTGATTGATCAAAAGCGAGTGGCGGGTGGACCGCGCGGAGGTTGTTGTCTGATTGAAGGTTGGCGGATACTCGGTCCGACGATGGGTTCCTCTTGTGAGGAAGCCAGCGGCATCACCTGATGCAATCTACGTGAAGGAAGAGCTGGGTCGCGAGGCTGGGGTCGTCTGATTGAGACACTCAAGGCGCCGGTGCAGTCTGTAGGGCATTGCTGGGAGAAAGAAGCGATAGCTGGCTGCGAATGGCGTTGAGCTTCAGTGTCTGGTGTTGCAATTACAACCGGGTTCAGACCACATAACTTTTCCTCAGTTGGAACAACATCCTTGATGTGCAAACCTGAGCTGCACGAAGAGTTCTTGCCGATGCAGCAGGCCATCGCACAACTCTCAACTGAGGCTGATTGAGCGAACGGAACAAACGAAGCGAACGGTGAAAGCATGAGGAACGCACACATAGAGCTGCGCGCAACCGCTCGTATTATCGAGACTGGTTTGAAAGGTCCTGTGCCCATTTGATTGCTCGCGGAATTGTGTCATCTGAGAGCGGATAAGGCAATGCGCTTCTGCAGTAAGTTTCTCGCGGTTAATGCTGCTCCGAATAATTTGCGCAATGGGAGTTGCGGAATTCGGCCGACCGCTTAGAATGGGTCAGAGACTTACAGGCACGGTAGTGCTTCAGTTTTCATCTCTCGCCCGCTTGGAGGATTGCCCGACGACCAGCGTCTGTAGTGCGTCGGTGAATTGACGGGAATGCGGCGCAAAAAGATCATTCCGTTCCTCCTTTTGTTTTTTACTGCTTCAGTTGAAGCCCACGATTTATTCCTCAAGCTTGACACATACCACCTGCTACCAAACTCGATGGCTGTGGTACGGCTTCTGAACGGAACGTTTCAAAACAGCGAGGGAGTGGTAGCGCGTGAGCGGATGCGCGACATCAGCGTGCTCGCGCCAGATCTCCGAAAACCATTTGCCGACTCGGTAAAATGGCGAAATCAAAACCAGACAACCGTAATGGAATTCCAAACCGGCGGGCCTGGCACCTATGTCGTGGGAGTCTCTACAAATCCAAAGGAAATCAGTCTCAAGGCTGCGGAGTTTAATGACTACCTGGCCCACGACGGTTTGCCGGACATCCTTGAAACGCGCAAGAAGGACCAGGATCTTGACAAGGATGTACGTGAAAGATATTCGAAACATGTTCGGGCTATTTTCCAGGTCGGATTAACGCTCTCTGACGATTATAAGAGACAGCTAAATTACCCGGTCGAGATCATTCCTCAGCTGAACCCATACTCATTGCATTCCGGACAAACACTCCCGTTGTTGTGCACAATCGAAGGAGGGCCGCTGGTGAATCAATTCGTTATTGCCGGCTGGGAAACGACCGATGGCAAGCTGCAGACTTTGAGCAGTCGCACCAATGCGAGCGGTATTGTTCGATTCAAGTTAACAGCCCCTGGCAAATGGTACGTTAAGTTGATCTACATGAGACCTATTTCAGACCCCGGTCTTGACTACGAGTCCAAATGGGCTACCGTGACTTTCGAAATTCGTGACAAGAATTTGAAGAAAGAATGAATACAAGACCCGCCTGCGTTCTAACGATTCGGGTCGGAGCGCGTGTACTATGTCTGTCGTCAACTAACAAACCTGACCGAGATAATCCTAATCATTGGGTTGCCGGAAGAAATTTGAATTTAGTCGGGGGGACAATCAAGCCATGAAATCTTACATCTATCGGGCCACCGGTCTGGGAGCGGTTCTGGCTCCCTTGCTCACACTTGTGGTAACCGCCGTGCCTGCGCAAAAGTCGAGGATGCAGGATGCGGAACGGCATTCGCGCGAAGCCGCAGAGGCGTTCACCCAAATAATGAACATACGCGACAAAGCCATTCCCAAGGAGCTATTGGATAAGGCTGAAGCGATCGCAGTCTTTCCTGATGTTGTGAAAGCCGCGTTTATCATCGGCGGACGCGGTGGACAGGGCGTCATCAGCAGACGCGTCAGGGGTGGTTGGAGTGAGCCGGTTTTCTTCAATCTGAGTGGGGGAAGCTTTGGTGCACAGATCGGGGCGACAAAAACCGATTATGTTCTGCTAATCTTGAATCAGGAAGGCCTTGAGGGACTGCTCAAAGACAAATTTGAGCTCGGTGGTGAGATAGGAATTGCAGCCGGACCCGTCGGCCGGGAAGCGGCCGCTTCGACGAATCCGCGACTTGACGCCGGGATCCTTTCGTATTCGAGAAGCAAGGGAGTTTTTATTGGCGCTGCTTTGAAAGGGGCAGTAATCAGCCCGGACAATGATCTGAACGAAGCTGTCTATCACATGAAAGCGAGCGAATTACTGTCAGGCAAGCCCATGACACTTACTCAAATGCCTGCGCAGGTTCGTATTTTTCCTCGTACCCTCAGCCGCTATTCCCATCGCTGAAACAGATTTAATGACTTTTTTGGAATTATGCGGCCGCGCTGGACTGAGCACTTCCGTCCGCACGGCCGCATCCTCCTGGAACCCTGTGTTTGCCGCACCGCTCACCTGATCATTCAAATTGATAAGGACAGACATCAGTTTGCTCTAAACGTGACAGCCTCGATTCGCGATACCTTCATTCCGCAAGTGTAAAGCAGGCGATAGTTAGGGACTTTCGCCGCTCATAGACATTGGCACATGTCATGCTAAGGGTTGAGTCGGCCTGACCCCCGGCTCGGCCGCATATTAGCGTTGACAACACCTTCCCGAAGCAAAAGATTCCCCAATGAAAAGCTTATTTTCACAGGAAATGCAGACCTTAGAAAATTTTACAGTGCCCTTCCGTCTTAACGAACCAACCACTGCCCTCCAGATCTCATCCCGTGAGATCCCCAACCTGCAAATTCGTGTAACGCATTTAGCCAATTCAATTAGTGACGGGTCAGTACGAATAGTAGTAAGCAAAGTGTTAGCCGACCTGGTATTCCTGCTTGACTATTTAAGTTTGGTTGAAGCCCCTCCTCGTGAACCCGCCCGGATAAATGAGCGGCTCTCAATTCTCGAGGCCGTGCGTGGTGAAGCATTCTCACTGGTTGATTTTATTGAAAACCGTGTGATGCAGATCGAAGTGTTGGACGAACCGCTGCGCGACACGCTGGATGGTTCGGCATATGCAATTCAACACGAGGTTCGCCGAATTTTCGAGGGAGAGCTCGCTCAGACTCGGTTCGAACAAGATGAAATGAAGCTTCACGGCCTGCTCCTGTATGCGCAAGGTGTGCTGACAAACTGCTTCCAGCAATGTTTGATCGGTTTGGCCCGCGTGTTCGACGATGGCGTTACAGGTGACCGGCTGTTTCAGGACTGGCGCGCCAAACGAGAACGTTCGTTGGTCCTTTACCGGGACCTCGAGGCACTAACAGAAATGCTGCAAAAGAATGAGGGCTTGTCCCTTGCTCGAATTGCTGAAGAATTGCAGTCATTCAAAGAGGGCAGTATGCAGTGGCTGATGTACAAGGACTGGCACGAATACCAGGCCCTTGCCGATCCGATAATCGATTTAATAACGCGGGGCGAGAATCCCGCCGATCTTTTGCATCGGCTCGATTGCTATCTCGAGACTTTACTCGCACATGTAAGAGCCAGGGCCGTGCTCGCAGATCTCGTATATGAACCCTGCCGTTCTTTTGAGGAAGTTGCCGCAGCTTAGCTTGGTTATCATGACCCCGCCCCATAACACGCAGCAAATGCTTGACGCTTTTTGGTGCGCGCCATAGAATGCCTCGTCGTTCCAATAACCAGTTCTTTCACCAATCGGGATTCGCATTCGGGAATTAGCTCAAACTAATGCTGCCACGCACCCAGCGCCAAAAGGACATTCTCGATTACATCACCAGTTTCCTCGAGCGACACGGTTATGAACCTTCCTACACACAAATCGCCCGGCACTTCGGCGTAAAGTCTCGCGCCACCATAGCCAAACATATTGCCGCCCTTGAACGGCGAGGTCTGCTCGTACGGCAGCACGAGGATGGGAAGTTCGGACTGAACGTTACCGTAAGCGACAACACGTCCGAGGCTTTGTGCGAGGTTAAGCTGCTGGGAAGGATCGCAGCCGGCGATCCGCTGGAAGTCGTTGAATACGAAGAGCGCATTCCCGTACCTCGCTTTTTGCTTGGCCGAGTCCGTCCAGAGCGCGTGTATGCTTTAAGAGTTAAGGGCGACTCGATGATCGACGAACATATTTGCGACGGAGACATTGCGCTCATCGAGAATCGCACGGATGCGCGGGATGGTGAGATTGTAGTGGCCCTGCTGATAAACGAGAACCAAGCGACCTTGAAACGACTGTTTCGCCGCGGGCCGGTCGTCGAATTGCACCCCGCCAATTCTCAACTCGAGCCACTAAAACTGCCAGCCAGCCAGGTGCGCGTGCAGGGCATCTTCCGCGGCCTGCTCCGGCCGAGTAACTAAATCCCTATCTCTTCGCTCTCGGGCTTGATCGCTTTGATTGGCTTTCGGCCCGGGCCACCGCCCGGGCGGTCTTCTGTTTCGGTTCAAAGACGCAATCTTCCGGTTTCTTGTCCTCACGCAATCCCAGAAACACCGGATGTCGCAGACGTCGATCTGAGGTCCACTCGGAAAACTTAACCTGAACGACGAGTTTCGGTTTCACCCATTGGACGGGTTCGTTTGTTACCGGTTTTTCGATGAAAGGACAGCGTTTTGTTCGTAGTGGTTCCATCAATTTGAAGAGTTGTTCGAGGCTTTGATGGTTAAAACCACCGCCCACATGAGCAACGTAATGCAGTTCTTTGCCCTGATATAGACCGACCACCAGAGCACCAAAATACTCCCTGGATTTCCTCGGCTCGGTATAACCTCCGATCACCACCTCCATTTCCTGGATTGTCTTAACCTTCAACCAGTCGCTGCTCCGCTTTTGTACGTACGGGCTGTCTATACGCTTGGCCACGATGCCTTCCAGAGGAATCTTCGCGACTTCGTGGAACAGCCTTTCTCCTTCGCCGATGATGTGCTCCGAGTAGCGAATGTTATTTGAAGTCTTGAGAATCCGTTCCAGCACGCTCTTGCGATCAAGGAGCTTGCATTGCGTCAGATCAAAGCCGTCGAGGTAAAGCAGATCAAAAACATAAAAGGCAATCTTGCTCTGGGCGGCAAGCCGCTCGATCTCGCGGGGATTCTTTCGCCCCAGTCTTGGTTGGAGTAGCTGGAATCTGGAGATGCCGTGTTCATCGAGTGCAACTATCTCGCCGTCGAGTATTGCTTCCTTCGCCTTGAGGCTGGAAGCGATGCTGGCCAGTTCCGGGTATTGACCGGTCATCTCCAACTGGTTTCGCGATACGAAGCGTGCGCGACCCTTGCGGACAAAACAGATGGCCCTTACACCGTCCCACTTTGTCTCAAAGAGCCAGTCGGGATCTGAAAAAGGCTGGTCCACCAGCGTGGCGAGCATCGGGCGAACCGTGGAGGGCATCGAGGCCCTGCGCGCGCCTGCGCAAACCGGTTGTTGTTTTTTCGCGGCCACGCCTAGAAACCTCTCAAGGGCATGGCGGGAGATCGCTGCAGCCAGTTGTTAGCAGGATAGAGCGACTGGCCACCCATGACATGCAGCGAGTAGGCGTGCCTCGATGTAGCGGAGCGATTGGCAAGACTCTTGTGGGGCAACAGTCCGTGCAAGACTATTAGTGTCCCTTTCTTCACTTCCAGCGGAACAAGCTTTTCCTCTGGCAAAGGATCACCATTAAGACTCTCGAAACCCATCTCGCCGCCGGGCCGGCGCAGCCAACGAGATTTCAGTCCCAGCGTATGTCCTCCCGGGATGACCCAGAGACAACCGTTCTCAAGCGTCGCATCTTCAAGAGCAAACCAGAAGCCTGCGAGAACATCGACCGGTTCAGTGTACAGGAAGGCACTGTCCTGGTGACATGAAACCTCTCCGCCAATTTTTGGTTGCTTGAAAATATACATCGACTGGAGCAGGAGCGGCGAGACGATCCCGAGATCGGCGGCCAGGGCTTCAAGTTCCGGGGTGCGTGAAAAACGATTGAAGACAGGATCGAGATCGTGCAAGGCGTGCCCGATCTTGTTTATGGACTGGTCTTTGGGTTGTTTGAGGGTACCGTCGGGCAGGAAGGCACCTTCTTCAAAGAAGAAACGAATCTTGTCACCGGAGGTGAGGAAGTACTCATCCCTAAGCCGATTTTGCTCCTTGGTTGAAAAGATCGACACGAGGCCCTGAGGATCAAATTCACTCACAAGATCCCGGGCTCTGGCCCGCAACTCCTCACACGCCTGAACCGAAACAGAGTTTTCCAGGACCAGGAAACCGTCGCGCTGATACTGCTCCAATTGCTCTGGAGTGATTGTCATCGGGGCGGCCACCCCAAAGCTTTGTGTACTCCAGGGAAGAGACTCAACAGGAATGCGGAAAAAGGATGTGTGCTGAGATTACGGACGTCTCCTGCTTCCACCGAGCATACCCTCGCTCACCCCGGGCGGTAGATTCCGGTTCGTTGCCAGAGCTTGTGCAATCCGTTCAGCCAACGCAGGATTCAAGGAGAAAAGGATCCTCTGCTGTTTCTCTGCCGACCTTCGATCACCCATACCGATGTAACAGACGGCGAGGCCGTAATACGCCTGCGCCATTCGGGGGTTTTGGGCGATAACTTGCTGCAGCTCCTTAATCGCATCCTCGAATCGCCCAAGACTGTGATAAGCCAATCCGAGACTGTAATGAAGTTCTTCCGCGGTTGGCACTCGAGTCTGTGAGGGTGTACCGGCGATTATGGATTCCGCTCTGGTAATGTAAAGCGCCTGCTTGAAAGCTGCGAGCGCATCAGAGTGTTTTCCCAAAGCCGAGTATGCCAAGCCCATCTGATAGAAACCTTCGGCGTCCAGGATATCTCGTTTGATCCGCAGCGCCATCTTAAAGACAGCTACGGCCTCTTTATGCTTTTGCAAGGCAGAGTAGGCCAACCCGAGTTTCGCATAGGCCGCGGCATTTTCAGGGTTCTTATAAACAGCCTGGTTGAGGGCCTGAGCTGCTTCAGCAGGCTTGCCTGCATCCAGATACGAAACACCCAGCTGATAGGAACTGGCTGACGTTTGCGGGGTGTCGGAAATCGGCTGACTGGGAGTTGGCGGAACAACGCTGGCCAACGAGACTTTTTCTCCAGTGGTAGGGTTCGCTAGTTCAGGTTTTTTCTCGGCCGGGTCTTTTGGTGTGGATTCAACGACGACTTTCGGTGTCGGCAGGACAAAATCATAAGTTATGGTGCCGGTCACCTGTGCTGGATCCTGCGACAACTTTGCAGGCGAGAACCGAGCTGATCGCGCGGCTCTTTCAGCAGCTTGGTTCAGCAACGGCTGTCCTGACGTGGCGCGGGCGTTGGTGACAGTGCCCCGTTCATCAATAATCACTTCGACGGGTACTCTTCCGTGAGCCCGGGAGAGTTCGGCTGCGTCTGGGTATGCCGGTTGTGGCAAAGACAGAGCCGCATTGCGCAGAACTTCTTCCGAAACGTGCTTTACAGTCGGAACGGAAACAACATTTGGCTTCTCGGAGTTCGCTTTGGGTGTTTCAGATGGTTTCGCGGAAGTGTCTCCCGTCGCACCGGCGTTTTTTGGTGTTTCACGCGCTGGCTGGACTCGCGCATCGCTGGTAGTCACCGAAGTTTCAACACTCGCCGGTTCAGTCACAATCTGTTTGACGGGTTTCGCTGCCGGCTTGGTAAGGTTGTTTCCAGCGGCTCGTGGAGCATTCGAGTTCTTGCTGGCTGACGCTGTCAGCCTGGCGATCTCCTGACCGTAAAAATAAGTGATGCTTCTGTAGGTTACCTCAACCGGCTCATCACCCAGCTTTCCGTCCTCGAAAACCGCCAGCGACGTGGTCATTTGTTTCCAATTACCAAGCTCATCGAGAACGTATTTGTACAGCTCCTTGCTGAGAACCGAGCCCTCAGGTCCTCGCAATTCCATTTCGACAATATTGCCTTTGTCATCGTACTTGTAACTCTCTTTACCCGGCGGCGTTGTCCCTTCGACCGGGTAGGCAAGGTTGTCTATCTTTCTTCCGCGGGGGTCATAGGTCGTTACGGCGCGAAGCACCCGTGGTCCTTCAACCGGCGAGCCGTTCTTAAAGCTGATCTTGGCGGACTCGACGGTAACGCGGCGGACTGGTCCGAGTAGCCCATCCTTTTCGCGATCAGTGATTTCGCTGGTTGCGGGCGCAGTAACGACTTTGTTTTGAGCAGACACTTGCAGGACAAAACTCAGGCAAACGGCGCAGGAACCGATGATTGAACTTATCTTACGCAACATAACAAGGTCCAGATTCTACTAGTTTATAGTAACACTAACTGGAACAGTTTCAGTTCGCGTGACCTCTTTGGAGTACCGGCGCTGACGAACAAGCCGGATTGCTGTTGCCTCGTATGCTTCCAGGCCCGCGCGCGAGTCTTTCACCCACGCCTCTGCGACATGTCCATCCTCGATGCGCACGACTACCATTATCGTTTTCGATCCAGCCACGAGTTTCTTTGCCGGTTGATCGCGGGGTTGGGGCTGTGTCGTGTGGGCTGAGCTGTCGGCGGACCGTTCTATCACTCTGGATTCAGGGGAAGCTTCCTTAGTGACTGTCCGGACGTTTTTTTCCGCAACGAAAGCAGGTCGATTTTCGGCATGGGCCTTTATTTCGACGAGAGGCGCCGGCGCCGGTTTGTTGTCCGTGACTTTGTTCCCCGGTGCGAGGCCAGGACCGCTGGTGTGCTGCACAGCCTCCGGTCTCTGGACCTCAGCGAGCACGATAGTTTCTGGAGTCTTCTTGCTCAATCGGACAGCCAGGCCTACGACAGCGGGGATTGCGATTACCACAATCGCCGCGGCTGCCCTCAGCAATTTCTGTCGCGTGAGGTATTTGAGAGCTTGCTGAGGCAGACTGCGGCTTTTCACCGGCAAACCGATCGGTTCCGGAAAGGCCGACACAGCTCGAGGCCGGCTACGCTCGGGCTCGGCAGTCTCCACTTTCACCTTTGCCAGGCTGGGTTCAGTCGGAGCGGGGTCCCCGATAGGCCTGGTGGGATTTGGGTTGGGTACCGCAACAGGAGATGGATTTTCCTCAACCATCAGACGCACGCCGAGAACACGACTTAACAATAGCCTCTCACTCTCGTCAGTGATGGTGGCTTCAGGCAGCGCGGCATTGCGATCGAACGAATATGCCGCGTCCGCTCTGGAGATAGCGAGATGTACGGCCGCAAAACCGCGCAGGTAAGTCATGCGAGCGTCGATTAGGAGTCCGCTCCGAAAATAAAAGAGCGCGGGTTCGGGTTGGAATTCGACACGCAGGCAACCGGACTCAGCCTGATCAGCGAGGAGCTTGAAGAGGGCCGGAAGAGGACAATCCCGCAAATGACCTTGAGTGTTCATTTCTAGGAGTAAAACGGTTGATTAGCTAGACACTTCAATAAATGCGGTAGGATTTCAAACCTTGTGCCCTTCTAAATGTAAAACGCGGCAAAACACAAATTCAAAAACGTGGCAAAACCTAACGGGTCGCTTTCTCAAATCCGGAGGAGATCGAATCGGTAAACGGTTGGCCTGGGCTTTATCCGCAGATAAGTTACGGCAGACTTAAAATAAATTCCCCGGGAAAAACGATCAAGAGCGTGAGTCATCACGCAAGACACGCTGGCTCGGGACGCGCGTGACAGTTGTGTGCGTAACTTATATACGGGTTGGCTCTATCTGTCAAAGGGAAGTTATAACAACACGGGAGGTTTTGCCAACAACAAGGGAAGTTCGCGTTGGAGGGTGTGCGAGCAATTCTTCAACTCTCATTCCGACCGGTGAGGAAGATAATTCAGCGACTGTTTATTCTCATTACTTATCCTCGTCGAAAGCGCGTCCCCTCGATTGATTTGATGCGTATCTTTCGTTGAGCATTGAGTTCTTCTGCGCGTACACTTTCTACAGTAAAGCCGTGACGCTTAAACCAGGCAGCCGCCGCTGGTTGCCACTCGCAGCTCACCAGATGTTTGAGGAGCTTGTCAGTTGAGAGTATTTTCCAGGTGCCAACTATACCCTTGTCAGGTGAGCAGTCATGTTTAATGCGTGTATAGAGTACCCCGCCGGCAAAGGACCATTGACCGCGGAAAGAGAAGCTGCTATCACAAAAGAAAACTGACCGCTGGCACGGTCAGTCTCGATATTTGCTAAACTACTGAGCAGTGGAAAGTAATTCTGGAGCCGGCTATCGGATTTGAACCGATGACCTTCTAATTACGAATCAGACGCTCTACCAACTGAGC
>DASQPD010000006.1:0-4563 GCA_035644135.1 Pyrinomonadaceae bacterium | reverse complement strand
GCGGCGCTGGCCATGGCCCTGTCACCCGGTTTCATTTTTTATGGTCGCTATTCCATTCATGAGGCCTGGTTACTTCTCTTTTCCATGATGTTCATATTCGGACTGCTCGGTCTGTGGCGGGAAGGAACACTAAACTATCTTTGGTTTACCGGAATTGGAATCACTGGAATGATTTTGACCAAGGAGACCTACATTATTCACATTGGTTGCGCGCTCATTGCGTTGCCGCTGGCCTATATATCTACCTTGATCATTCCGGCGGAAGATTCCAAGCCAGCGTCGCAGAAATGGAATTTGATCGATCTCGCTGTTGTCTGCTTAACAGGAATTGGGGTGATCGTTTTCTTCTACTCCGGCACTTTTTTTCACTGGAATGGGCTCAAAGACCTGTTTAGAACTTTTCACGCCTGGTTCGAAACCGGCAGTAGCGGCCATGGTCATGAAAAACCGTGGTATTACTGGCTGGAGTTGATTGCGCGCTACGAGTGGCCGATCTGCGCGGGATTGATCCTGTGCGCGTTTTCCTTGCTCTTCCAAAGTCTTTCTCTGCGTTTTCTTGCCATCCTTGGGGTTGGCACGTTCGCGGCCTACAGTATCATCGCCTATAAAACGCCGTGGTGCATTATTAGCATCATCTGGCCCTTGTTCTTCACTTTTGGGGCTTTTATCCTCATTGTCCCAAGAGCACGTCTCTTTCTTTCGTCGATAATTGCCTCCATTCTGCTCCTGGTATCGTTCGGCTACGCCATCTCCCTCAATTACTTTCACTGCTCCAGCTACATCGAAGCAAACTGGGATTCGAACCGACCACTCACCACGAATCTGCGCGAATTTTTTCGCTCCGAACCATACGTCTACGTCCAGACCTATAACGATATTTATAAGTTAACCAGGCCACTGCTGGAACTAGCTCATGCGGATCCGCAATTTTACCACCTCGTCGGCCATATCCTCCGCCCCAGCCCATATCCGCTGCCCTGGATTTTGGGCGACTTCCCCCGCATCGGCTATTACGAACACGACAATAATCCGCCTGACCTCGACGCTGACTTCCTTCTCGTGGAAGAAAGCAAAATTCCTGAGGTCGAAAAAAAGTTGCAAGGCACCTACTATACTGAGCCGCTGACCGTCCGGCCGTACCAGGACCCGTCAAAATTGTACCTGCGCGCCGGCGTTTTTAAGAACTTCTTTCCCGGGAGATTGCCGGATTTTATCGGCACCGGAAAACAATAACGCTTCCGCAATGCGCCTGTTGTCGGCCGGTCTCATCTATGTCGCAGTGTCCACGGTGGCAGCACTGCTACTCGGAGAAAACGCTGGCGGGCTAAATTGGAGTATTTCATTTGTTTCGCTCATCATTGGAGTCACGGGCGCGATTGCTGTTTTTTTCCTAATGCCTCCGTCCCCGGAAGGATCTCTCGTCGCAGCTGAAGCTGATGCTCCCCTGGCAAAATATCGATCCATTTGGCTTTGTCTGGTTGGATTTGTTTTCGCGATTTTCGCGTTTCGTTCATTTTGTTGGCTCTTTTACTTCGATGGCGAGAATATTGACATTCAGTCCCCTTTCAATCTCGGCGATCTCGGACTGCATCTTACCTATATCAAGACTTTCGCCAACGGCATGTCGCTCTGGCCGGATAGCCCGATCTACGTTTACAGCAAGCTCCGTTATCCTGCCGGCATCGATCTTTTCGATGGTATTCTAACGAATCTTGGATTTGACCTTCGCCCTCAACTTGCCGCCACCGGGCTTCTGGCATCACTGGGCGCATTTTACGCTTTGTATCGCTGGGGCGGAACCTTCGCTGTTGCCGGCTTCCTCTTTAACGGCGGGATTGCCGGCTACGCTTTCCTCCAGACGCATCAGTTTCTCGATTATCAGGGGACACCGCATGTCTCCTGGAAAAGTATCCCGCTGACGATGTTTGTTACTCAGCGCGGCCTTCTCTACGCCATTCCTACCGGTCTTCTTTTACTCTGGCAATGGCGGGTCAGGTATGGATCCGATTCAGAGCGTGAAAAACGACTGCTGCCGGTATGGGCGGAATATATCCTCTACGCGACCATGCCCCTGTTTCATATCCACACCTTTATTGCTTTAAGTATTGTGCTTCTGGTTCTGTTTTTGACCCGGCCTGCTGCCAGATCGTTGCTCCCCAAACTCGTCGCCGCTGCCGTTCTCCCAGCCGCGATCTTCATTTGGCTTACCACCGACAGGATGCGCGCCGGGTCAATTCTACAATGGCATTTCGGCTGGACCCAAAATGTTGGCGAACTCAAAATGCCATTTTTCTGGTTCTGGGTTTTTAACTTCGGCGTCTTTCTTCCGCTCGCAATTGCTTTGACCTGGATTGTCGCGCGGCAGGAATCGAGCGACTTTTCCAGTCGACAATCATCTGCGCCGGAACTGAAACAACCCGGTCTCGGTCTATTAGACTCGGTGATGAGTCGTGCCCGCAACTTTGAGCTATCGATTGACGCCGCCTATCTTGCAGCCGCGGTTTTAATCTTCCTGCTGACGATATCGGTCAAAACTGCACCATGGGAATGGGACAACATTAAGCTACTTATTTGGGCCTACTTTATTACCCTGCCCATTCTTTGGAATCGTATGCTATCTCGTTGGCCGCTCCCGGCGCGAGCCGGAGTTTGCCTACTTCTTTTCTTTTCCGGCTTTGTCAGTCTAATCGGGGGCTTGGCTGCGGGCCGACCGGGTTACCAGTTTGCAAGCCGAGCCGAAATTGATTTCGTTGCCGCTGCCGTTCGCCGGTTGCCACTCGAAGCACGCTTCGCTGGTTTTCCCACCTACAATCATTCGCTCCTCCTGAATGGCCGAAAAATGGTTTGTGGATACGGCGGTCATCTTTGGACGCAGGGAATCAATTCTACCGAAGTGGGAAACAAGCTTCACGATCTAATGCTCGGCCAGGGTGACTGGAAGAAAACCGCACGCGAGCTCGAGGCACGCTATTTATTCTGGGGGAGCCTGGAGAAGACGAATTATGGCAACAGTAGCCGCCCTTGGGAGAAACAACTGTCCCTCGTGGCCCAGGGTAGTTGGGGGAGCATTTATGATTTCGGCCCGAGCACCAAGCGTTAACGTCCGATCTCAGATCTCTCGTTTCTCACCCGTTCACAAAGTAAGCAAACTTCCAACTGCCATTTACCCGCCGGATGCCGGCACGGTAACCATCGTAGTTTAAAGAAGGATCGGCGAACTGTGGTGGGGCTACCATATAGTCCTGCTTTTTCACGAATGTTTCCGACAGAATACCTTCGAGCTCCGGCCAAAGGTTATTCTGGTCCCAGTACTGGAAAACGCCTTCTCCCGATTTCTCCGGATTCAGACTGTAACCAAAGTCTGCCGTCATCATCTGAGCGATCGCGTTCATATCGTGCGTTGCCACCGCTTTGCGCAAGCGCCCGATGAAAGCATCGAAGTCAACATCAGTCGCCTCCTGGCTCGGTTTCACCTTCGCTGGTTTCTTTTCTTGGGCTGGCTTCTTCTTAGGCGGGGTTGTACAACCGCCAACGGCGAGGCCAAACATTAGCAAGACGAAGGCGAAAAATCTGACTCCTGCTTTCATTGGCGATACCTTTGTCAGTGTTTTCTGGGAATGGCAAGTGCACCCTTGCGCGTGATCGCAAAACGTGGAGTCAAGCTCCGGCGAGCGTAGCACAGCAATCTTGGCTGTGGGGCCAACCCCGAAAGCTTTCGGGGTCAACTCGTGACGACACGAATCAATGCTCATGATGCTGAAAACGACAGCGCAAGGGATGTTCGATAAAAACAAAATAAAACGTGCTGATAATTTCCTGAAAGGTGGCGTCCGGACTGTTAATGCCTAAGCGGCCCGCCCGAAGTTGAGCGAAAATAGACTCTGCCGTCAGCGACGACGGCCGTGGTATGGTAGTGTAATGTCGGCCAAACGCGCTAAGCTGATGCGCGTCTGAAGTTGCAACCAACGGTTTGGCAAATTTTTCCGCGACCTTCATCGCTCGCCGGTTAGGATTAAAAAAGCTTTTGTGAAAATGACAAAGCTCAATCGCGTCGAAGCAATCGATTTGATCCAGCAAACGTTTCCCAATTGAACCGCCGAGCAAATAAAAAGGATGCGGCGCGATGGTGAAAAGCGTTTCGGCACGCCGCGAACGCAGTTGCCGGACATCATCGAAAGTGTGCAATCCCTCCACATCCTCCCTGGTCACATTTAACAGAATAATATCCGCGCCCTCGATCCGCATTTCAGCCGCGGAGATAAGTAGAATCCCGAGCCGTTGAGCAGCGGCAAAGACCTCCGGCCGATCAAAAACCGCGTCGTGCAGGGTAATGGCGAGGACGGAGAAACCGAGTCGCCGCGCCCGAGCCAAAAGTTCATGGGCCGAATAATCCAGTTTGTCCTTCGGATCATCGAGGGTGTGAATATGGAGATCGAGCTTGATCCAATCGCCTCCCTCTTTAGTGCTCGTGCTCGGGCTCATGGTGGTGGTCGTTTGGGATTACGACATCCCAAGCCTCAAGCAAGGCTCAATAATCCGATGACGGAAAAAGAACCGCAACAC
>DASQPD010000005.1:0-3851 GCA_035644135.1 Pyrinomonadaceae bacterium | reverse complement strand
GGAAATAACGTGTTCGGTAATTCTTTCCAGCGGCTGGTGACGATGGGCTGCCGCGGTTTCGATCAGGCGGTCTTCACCAAATTCTCCGAACTCATTTTCTGGTTCAGTAATGCCGTCACTAAAGGCGATAAAAATATCGCCCGGATAAAGTTCGACAGTCTCCTCTTCATAGTCGCAGTCAGGAAACAGACCAACAACGGTCCCGCCCGTTCCCAGACGTCGCACGGCGCCGTCGCCGGCGAGGACGATGGGCGGCAGATGACCGGCATTGGAGTAAGTCAACCGATGTTTCTGGTCGTCGTAAAATCCAAGGAAAAGAGTGGCATATTTCTCTGGTTGCGTGCTTTGAAATAAATGCCGGTTTAAGAGCCAGAGCATCTGCGCTGGCGAGGGCGGAGCGACACGGGCTTCGACCGTAGCGATTCTGCCGGTGGTTGTGCCATAAGCAGCGGAGGTGCTGACAGAGATAAGCTGCTCCTGCTCATAGGCCCGGACAGCGGAATGGATGGTAGCCATCAGCAGCGCGGCCGATATGCCTTTGCCGCTAACGTCGCCCACCGCTACCATCACTTGCTCCGGGCCGTAGGACAAAAAGTCATAGTAATCACCGCTGACGATCCGCGCTGGCCGGCAGATCCCATGCAGTTCGAGCGTACTGGTCCCAACATTTGCCAGGGGAAAAAGCTGCGCCTGTACTTCATGGGCGATTTCCAGTTCGCTCTGCAAGCGCTCTTTTTCCTTTTGCTCAGCGATCAGCTTTTCCAGGTTGTCGGTCATGGAATTGAAGGAAACCTGGAGCGCGGCCAGCTGGTCTTTTGCCCGCACGTCAATACGATGGCTGAAATCACCGCGGTTGATGTACTGCGTTGCTCGGTACAGATTCGCTACGGAGTAGGTGATCTTGCGCGTCAAGCTTATTCCGATCAGCAATGCGATCAGCACCACAATGGCGAATGCGATTGCCAGGCCAATCAGGGCTATAACGATTGCGGTGCTTCCGATTCCCATCGACGCAGTGAGATAAGAATATACGGTGGAAAACCGCGTGGTTCCCCTAAGTAATCTTGTTTGCAATGAACCGTTCGTCCAGTTGGTAACCGGAATTGGCCCGCCAAAAGGAAATTCGAGGTCCAGAGCCATTACCGGCTCAGATACTGTGCCGGCGCTGATCTGGCCGGAAGCCGGCGGGCCTGATCTGCTTTGTGCGTCGGAGATAGCCTCTTCGAGAGATTTTCCATC
Source organism: Pyrinomonadaceae bacterium (assembly GCA_035644135.1). Classification (GTDB taxonomy): domain Bacteria; phylum Acidobacteriota; class Blastocatellia; order Pyrinomonadales; family Pyrinomonadaceae; genus PSRF01. Next base: position 2,612 of record DASQPD010000005.1, on the reverse strand, counting down.
GCCACTGAGTTGTAGATCCAAAATGAGCGACCCAACCTTGTTTGCAACCTTGGCCAGAAATTTTCGATCGATCTGAACGCTCGATACCACCATCGCTGGCCCATGAGAATCCTGGTGAGAGTTCGCGGCGCGCAGGTAAATGTGCCCCTTTTCGCTGACCAACCCGGTAAAGCCATCTCTAACCCAGCTTGGGAGAGCAGACGTGGGCAGCACGGCGATCGATCGTCCGGGAAATGCCTTGTCGGCCGTCGCGATCTTTTCCGGTGTGCTGCTGTGCCGCGTGATTTCCTCCTCGGTCGCTGCATTGGCGGCGCCCAGGCGGTTCGCTTCCGCCTTGATCTCAGAAACGGTGCTGAATATGGCCAGGTCGCCCAGCACCAGATACCCAGCGAGGAGGGCAATGGATACGGCAAGCGTTACCGGTACGCCGCCAATAAACAGGTAGGTAACGATCAGCCGATTGCGTACGCTCCACATCACATTGTCGCGAAGCCAGCGGAGGGCGAGAACCAAAAGGAGGATGGAAACAGCCCAGCCGAGGAAAACCGTCCACCCGCCCAGCGCAGCTGCTGCGCGCGGCGAGTTGGCTGATTTGAGCACCCATTGCAACAAAAGCACTACAGCTTCCGTTGCCGCCAGATAGACGGTTGCGAACGCCAGACGCGTGCGCGGCACCACGCCCGCCCAGGCAAGTTTACGCGTAATGTTAGACCAGACTGCCAAGATTCACCGATTATATCGGTTGGGCGAGACTCGACCGGCGAAATCAGGCTAAACAGGGATTGGCGCTTAAAGGCGTTCCAGCAGCTCGTCGTGGAAGTGGTTGCTGTGAGCCAGGCTCAAGCCGCTCGCGGCAGTCTTGAGGCGCTGGTATGAGCCAAGCGCGTCAATGCCGAAGACGTGGCGCATTGAGGGAAGACTTGGAGAAGGGATCAGAAGATTAAAGGGAGAAGGCAGAACCAGCCACAACTTTAACTTGGCCAATGCCAGCACGGAATACAGCCTGAACTCGGTGGCTGCCTGAACCAACTCCTGCGCCAGAAGCTGCTTCTCGCCGCATCTCTCCGCATTGTTTCCTTGTTGTAGTGCTTCCATGTTGCCCCATTCGATCAGCACCAGGGAATTATGCGACATGCGCAGCAGGTACTCGCGCATCAGATGGATCCGCCTGCGCTGCCATTCCGCAAATTCCTGTGGCGGCATTCGCATGCGAAAATTGGCTTCCTGCGCAGGATCGAGCAGGGACTCAAGTTCGTCTTGCTCGGACGGACGCAGAAAAGGCGTTACATCTTCAATAGTGCGTTTGGGAAACTTGCCGCGAAATTGGATGGCTGTGTAAATGGCAAATAACAGCAGTATGCCGACCAAGAATATTGTGATGATATCGAACATCATCGTCCTAGAATGCCTTTCACTGCCTTAGTATGTCGCCTGAGTTCAGCAATTATCTGTTCTGGCGTGATAGCTGGGTCCCAAGTTTTTGCCAAACGCCCCGGCTCTCCTGTAAGGAAAGTCGCCAGCCATACAACCACAGCAATAATGTACGCGATAGGAGGGATAATTCGAACAAGGGGGTCCACTTTTGTTCCGAATTCGGAACGTAGCAGGAATACTCCAAGAAAACCAGCGGCAGCTATGCCAAACCCGAGCGCAATTCCGAGCGGGATTTGCCGCCACTGCATATGGAAAAACCAAACAAGTACGAAAAAGAGGACTAAAAGACCAAATTGCAGCAGTCTTATTAGAATTTCCAAAGAAATAACGATCTCGAATATCGGGTTTTGTGCAACTGGGTGCGGCGTTAACAAAGCCCGGAGCACGGCTAACAGGATCATCGAAACACCTATTGCCGGGAAGATGAGCCGAAACCAGCCGATCGTGTAGAAACTCTTGAAAACGACATAGATGATTTCATGAAGCGCAGCCATGGCCAGAACGAGATAGAAGATCTCGCTTGTCCAATAAAAATAAAAATAAATGTGCGGAATGTTTCTAACCAAGAGACCTGCTGCGCTAGCGATAACCGAGAACACCGAATACGCAACAAAGATCCTGAATGGCCTTTGCGATCTCCGCACCAAGAGGAGCACACAAAGGCCAAACTGGAGCCCTAATCCGCTCAAAGCGAGCGTAAGTTCAGATGTCTTCATCCAGATGCAGCAAGGTTACCCGACCTAGTAATCGGAAGCAATTTACTTCGTCAAATGCAAGGGCGGATTCGGCCCCGTCGGTACTGGAAGTGGACCGTCGGCAAACAATTGTAGTGATCCAGCACTAATCAAAATTCCTAGAAGAATGGTCAGACGCACAATTTGGTTCCGCATACTTCCTCCTTTAGAGTAGGCAGTCGTCGATAGCAACAACTGCGATTTAATTTTGGGCCCGTGGAAACGAACGCAGGTGATAAAGGGCAAAAAGCCAGGGGAAGGGAATCCAGGTACTGCGGGGAATTCTATCGCCTATAAAGGCGTTTCGTGCTCTTTCGCTAGAAAGAATTAAAAGCCGAAAAACTACATCATTGAAATCACGAAAATTCCATGCCGTCTTCATCCTCATCCTTCATCGCCGCAAGGTCCTCGGGTGTGAAATCAGATGACAGGTGCGCTCCAGCC
>DASQPD010000004.1:0-7565 GCA_035644135.1 Pyrinomonadaceae bacterium | reverse complement strand
ACTCGACAACCATCCTCACGTTGTCTTGTGCTCAACAAATGGTCGCTGGCCATTTGCCGCCTACACCGAGGGTGATTCCCTGGATGATTTTCTTGACCATGCCATGCTGGATCTTTATGACATGTTGCGGGGAAAGACGGGCAGCCATTCCGAAACTGCCCGCCAACTGCGAGTTAACCGCAGTTCTTTTTATCAACGCCTGGACCGTGCTCGTCGAAGACTCTATCTTTCGACTGTCAACGAGGCCGCGGCAAGCATTGTTTAGGCTATTGGGCTGTCTGGTTGCGCAAGGGTAAGCAACTAAAAGGGTGCTTGGATTCATGAAAGCGACCTTTGGGGTTTTGCAGTTCAAGTTCCAAGAACGCAGGGCAACTAACCAAGCGGTAGAGTTATCAAAGCCGACGCGAGTGATAGTTCGCAGATTGTTTTCCGGTAGAAAGTTCTTGACAGGATCGGTGGTCCTGTCTTATACAAGACAGTTCGCGCGATGACGCGATCGCGCACCCGTGAGGAAAAACTTTCAATGTTGACGAGCTGGACATACCAAGAACATACGACCAAACGGCAGCCGTGTACCGGTATGCGTGGCGTGTGCTTATCGGGCCTGAGCTTGTCATCCGTCAATCCATTTGGCGGCGGACTCGGACAAAGACAGGCAGAGTCCATAGATAGCCGTTACATCAGGCATTAATTCGCGGGAGCGGCCTCCCGCTCCCAAATCTCAAAGAAAAATCGCGAGACTTGAAAGGAGCGGGCAGCTTCCCTGGGAGGCTTAAAGCCCGCTCCTTTTGTTTTTTGACAATTGAAGTACCTTTTTGCGAGATGAAGGCAGGGAGCCTTCAGCGGATGACGACGCCGTTGCTTTGCGAGCGTGTCGAGCGTCGCCATCCTCAGGAGAAGTGTGCCTCGAAGTGTGTTCGCGGTACGTTCTCTCTGCCTTCATCTATTTTTTAGCACAGACACGATTACAATTGCACTTAGTTTAAAGTTTGGAGGAAAGCTCATGACAACCTGTTATTTCGATAGAAATATTTTCGATCAAATCGATAAGAAACGCGATATTACGGATGATGACCTTAAAATTCTTCGAGAGGCTATAGCAAAACGGAAGGTCGAAATTCTCGTGAGTTTTGAAACAGTTCAGGAGACCGCTAACGCTAAACAGGATACCGCCGTACGAGGGTTAAAGCTGATTTCGGAAGTATCCCGGGCGGCATTTCCCATCAAATCCCATAATGAACTCGTTAACGACGACATCCAGAGTTTCGCAGCGGGCAAACAAGCGCCGTCGCCTTTCCTGTATGGCAAATTCTCACTGGCTCACGTGATAGAGGACATCGAAAAGTCATCACCCGAAATTCTTACTCTTTTGAAGGATGACAAGAGCGAGAGAGACACCCTCAATGCGAAGCTAAAGAAACTTGTCGAAGACGAGCGCAAGATGCTCAATGGAAAGCGTCCTCGAACGTTTAAGGCTTACTGGGATGAGCGGTCTAACTTTTATGGGGAGGGATTCGCATATTACGCGGGGGCTCTTGAGCAGTGTAAAGAACTGGGAATCGAACGACTCCTCGACGTGAGAAGCGTAAGAGTTTTAGTAGGCGCACTTTTGTCATTGCTTTACGCGGTAATGATCGAAGGTCGGGCAATAAAGGACGGCACAGCCCGTGACATCCAACACGCCGGGCCAATGTCTACCGCAGATTTCGTCATCACCGATGATGGGGAGTTGCGTCGACTGTTACGACGAATCCCGATTGATGACTTCTCGGTTCTTGATCTTCAAGAACTGATTACCTTCATTCGATCCAACTGACGCGGAGCGAGTTGTTGAAACTAGCCGTGGGTTTCGCATCGGCGAAACGGGTTCATTGAGAATTCTGTATGCATGTGTGGCTGAGCAGCAAAAGCACCTGACTGTAAATCAGGCGTCCGGAGTGACTTCGTAGGTGCGAGTCCTACCGCATGCACCAGACTCTAATTCAGGGATGTAGGCTAACCGGCAAACCATCGGTCTCCAAAATCGAGATTCTCGGTTCAAATCCGAGCGTCCCTGCCAATATCCGCGCAAACAGCCAAGAGCCAAGAGCTAAGAGCCAAGTGCAAATCCGAAATCCGCATTTCGCAATTCGAAATTCTTTTTGGAAGGGTAGCCTAACTGGTAAGGCAGTAGTCCCGAAAACTACCGCGCGTTTGTCGCTTGCAGGTTCGACTCCTGTCCCTTCCTCCAAAACTCTTTCCTCATTGAAACAATTCTGGAGGCGTCGCCTAACGGTATGGCAGCGGTTTGCTAAATCGCCGCGCATTGCGTGTGCAGGTTCAACTCCTGTCGCCTCCGCCAGTGTCTGAGTCCGGTTCGATAACCTTGCCGCGGGTAGTTCCGGTTCCAGAATAGACGGGTCGCTGACCCCAACTCCGGTGGGTGCCCGTACCAAATCATTCGGACCTGTAGCTCAGCGGAATCAGAGCGCGACTCTGCGAAGGTCGAGGTCGCACGTCCAAATCGTGCCAGGTCCACCAATTAAAAACGATCTTACGGAGTGGCCGAGCAGGAAAGGCACGAGTTTCTGAAACTCGTTTACGTAGGTTCGAATCCTACCTCCGTGGACGGCTCGATTAATCTCGATCATTACCTCTACAGCGCGCCGAAGCAACAGCCGTGAAAATCGCATTCGTTAACAAGCTCTAAGTTGTCCCTGCCAAGAATCTCACTAATCTTGCGTTCAGTGAATGTTGTTGGATTTGGCGGCCATCGGCGCGAAAGGCCTGTGCTATACTTTCAACCATGGAGCAGCAAGAACTAATCGAGAAAATCAAGCGACTTCCTCAGGATCGGATCGCTGAAGTTGAGAATTTTGTGGACTCCTTGGCACGGCGTGAACTGAGTAGCAATCGAATGAATCTTCACCAGGCACTCACCGATTACGCCATTCAACACGCGGGAACCGACGCCGACATCGATCTTGACCTCGAGGCCGCCGCGACAGATCACTTGCTCCAACAAGACTCAGAACAATGAAACGGGGAGAAGTTTATTGGGCCGATCTCGCTCCACGTTCAGGATCCGAGCAACAGGGCCGGCGTCCCGTTATTGTGATCTCACACGACGCGTTTAATCAGACGCAAGGCTGGCGATCGATAATCGTTGTCCCGCTTTCCACTTCCGTGGCTCAAGCCGGGCGTGGGCCTTCCGCTGTGTTGCTCTCGCAAGGCACAGCCGGTCTCGGTAAAGAGAGTGTCGCGCTCTGTCATCAAGTGACCACGTTAGATCGTTCGAAGCTCACCCAACGACTTGGCGAGTTGAGCTCAGCGGAACTTGGACAGCTCGAAGATGGACTCAAGGCTGCGATGGACTTGCAGTAAAATGGGCAGCATGGAGATTGGTTTCCCGCTTCGTTGCCCGACCTGCACGCCTCCAGCCAAGGTCACGGAGTGATTCGGCGTACTCGTCCCGCCTAGACTTAAGCCCTCAAGCCGCCGTTCGCGCGCCGCGTGGTCGGAGACGTAACGCTGCAGTGTCTCGGCATTAGCACTCTTATGATTTGTCCCGAATCACGAGCTTTCAATTTTATCAAGCAGCTTCATAAAGTTGCGCTTGCGTTTGTACTCAACACGGAGCGCGGAAAGGTAATCGTCAAACTCGGTCATGCGGTCCAGGCGATCCATCAGCTCGCGAATCTTGCCCAGCAGCTTAACTGCTTCCGCGTAAGCGGCATTGTTTGCCTGTTTGAGGGTGGGCCCGATCATCTCTTTGTAGATTGGCACGGCATCCGCGGGGTGTTTTTCTTCACGCGCGGCGGCGACCCGAAGCCATAGACGCGAAGAACAGCCACCCGCGGAAGCTTCTTGCCACGCCTCGTCATAGCGCTTTTCCCAGAGAAAGACTTCAACCAGCCGCGAGTTGTCGACATGGCCGGCCCAATCCCAATGGTTCTTTGAGGTTCTGTCTTCTCGCTTTTCTTTCTCAATGACACCTCGCAGATGGGCCAGCGCCTTGCCTCTCCAGGCAGGCCAGTCGGACGGGCGCACTTTACGAGCGTGCGCCATCAAGTTCTGGTAGTTTTGCAAAAACGGCGATTCTACAAACTGGTGCCAGATTAGGTTCATCGCGTCATCGTGACGTGCGCGGCGGTGATACTCGAGAGAGAGAAACTCAACCAGTCGCGAATCGCGTTGCGAGAAGGCCTTCAGTCCTTCTTCGGCCCAGTCGAGCGCCTTGTCGTGCTGACCGGCCTCGCGATAGATTTCGGCAATCTGAAGGTATGAATAGGCGTGCGAAAGATCACGACGCTTGATCTCGACTAGGGTTTCAGGATCGCCGGATTGCTGCGCGAACGCCTCCATCATGCTGGTGATGCGAAAGCGTCTAGTGGATCGCTCATCGTCTCTGTCGCCTGGGTTAAGTTGACGACTTTTTGCCCATTCGCATTCGGCCAGCCGCCGGTATTCTGCGAGGCCTTCTGCGCCGAAGACGTCCGCATAGGTTTCTGCCGTCCCATGGAAAATCTCCCAATCGCTTTTCATCTCCCATTCAAACAATCGGCGCGCGAGAGCCCGAGGTTCGGGACGGGCGTCCAGGCAAGCGCGATGATGTAGATCCTGGAGATCTGGCAGGATGTCACTCATATAGCCATCCGAATCGTCCATGTCGCCGATGGCGCTTTCCAGTTGCGCGAGCGCGTATTCCGTCAGTTCGATGACCGCCGGTGCGTGGCCGTCATTAAGCAGCGCCCCAATCGACTCGGTCACTTGAAGAATGCGACGGGTATAGTCGTACGCGGAATAGTAATCAACAAAGCCATTTGTCCGCGTCGCGTTTGCGATGGAACGGCGATACGGGGCAAGGTCGACGCCGGCGGGGTTGATTCGCGCTGCTTCAAGGAGGAGCCGGTCGCGCAAGTTTGGGTTTTCGATCGCTTCGCGCGCCAGCATGGCGACCAGAATATCTTTGTCTTGCCGCTCAAGATAGGCAAGTAGATCATCTTCACTGGCTGCCCGTTTTCGTTTCTTGCCGGGCTTGCCCTTGCTTTCCGGATCTGGGTCAATTGAAGCCAGGCCAGCAGCAACGAGATGCTTGCAAAACTCACCCTCAAGCCCAATCGGGCAATCACACGAGTACTCAATATCGCGCTCCGTTGAACGGAGCGTGACGCAATACTCGTATTTACCGCGGACGATCGCGGTCAGCGCTCCCTCGTGCATGGCGAGACTACGCACGCGGCCATCTTTGAAATACGCTTCACCGCGAGCGAACGAATGATCGTTAGCCATTCTCTTGAGTTGGAGAAGATTGAACGCCGCCATAAGTGTTCGGTTAATCGTTGGCAAGGTGCTCTTTCCCGACGATCAGTTTACCATTTTGGCTACTAAGTCTTCCGCTCAAAGAGCGAGTTAGAGTTATATTCATCTCCACTGTAGATGGGTTCAGATGGAATCAGAACTCTCGTTTCCTAAACGACAAGTGGGTCGAATCCCTCCGCCGGTACCACTCAGCATTGCCGATTTCCAATTTCCGATTTCCGATTGAAGGTTTTCAGCATAGACGCTTGGTCAAGAGAGTGAATTGGCAATTGGCAATCGAAAATCGGCAATGCTTTGCTCGCGTAGTCCAACTGGCAGGAGACGACAGATTCAAGATCTGTACAGTGTCGGTTCGAATCCCTCCGCGAGTACCAATTCAAACAATCATTGCGCGTGTAGCCCAATTGGAAGAGGCGGCTGACTTAAGACCAGCTGTGTGATGAGTTCGAATCTCTCCACGCGCACCAAACATTCGGGGCGTTAGGCAAGCCAGGTTCAAGCCGCTTGATTTTCAATCAAGAGATGCGTGGGTTCGAATCCCACACGCCCTGCCAACCTTGGGCGAATGCTGAACGTGACTACACCTGCGAAATGTCTCGTCACGCTCGATTCTTTGTCGCCCCTATGTGTGGGTCGTAGCTCAACTGGCAGAGCACCGCACTGTGACTGCGGCCAGTGAGGGTTCAACTCCCTTCGACCCACCCAACTCCAAATGAAAGAAGCATGTCAATGATCATCGTCAAAACCTTGAAAGGAGAAACACCGATATGACGTAGCAAAACAAATCCGCTGCCCAATGAGGCAGCTTAGAAAGGAACACACTCAAAAATGAGCGAAGAAAGAACTACACGGTACCACCTTCGACGCCGTGAGTTTCTTAACGAAGATCCGGAACTGCCCGCGTTCATCATCGGTGTCGTCGAAGACACCCGCGAGCTTGCAGATGATCCCGAGGATCGCTGGAAGTGGGGAACGGTCGTTCTCGATCTAGCTGATTGTTCTCGCCGAGTATCATTTGATTTCGACCTGAACGATTCATCCGCGCGAGCAAACAGTCTGCGCAAAATCAATCTGATTGCCGAAGTTGTGAACGCAGTCCGCGACGCAATCGCCGTGGAAGTCGATTCGAGAAATGCCCGGCCCGCCAAGAAGGAAAAGGCGGGCTCAAGGGCTCCGGACGTAGTCAGTCTGAGCACTTGAAATCATTCAACCGTTCATTGCCAACCTGAATTCTAAATTCCGCGCCAATAATCATTGCCAAGCGGATTAAGCCACCCGCTCTCAATCAGGCGATTCGTCGGTTCAAATCCGACACGCGCTGCCAGTTTTCACATGGAACTGTGGCCGAGAGGTGAGGCACTTGGTTGTCAACCAAGCCGATGACGGTTCGAGTCCGTTCAGTTCCGCCATGCGTCAGTAGCCAAATCGGATCAAGGCACCTGCCTCTTAAGCAGGGGATTGTGAGTTCGAGTCTCACCTGGCGCACCAATTTGACCGGGGTGTGGTGTAACGCAAGCATCCGAGTCCTGGGAACTCGTGGCGACAGTTCAACTCTGTCCTCCCCGACCACACTCATTGCCAATTTCCAATTTCCGATTGTCGATTGGCCTTTTCACAGCCGAATCAAATCGGCAATCGCAAATTAAAAATCGGCAATGCCTCTTGCTCCTGTAGCTCAAATGGAAGAGCGCGACGCTTCGAACGTCGAGGTTGCGGGTCCGAGTCCTGCCAGGAGTTCCAAGTCTTCGCGGAAGTGATGTAGCTGGAAACATGCGAGTCTTCCAAACTCGCTTCGAGAGTTCGAATCTCTCCTTCCGCTCCAACTACGCGCGCGTCGCCAAGCGGCTAAGGCGCCGGATTGCAGATCCGGTATTCGTGAGTTCGAGTCTCACCGCGCGCTCCAAATCAAATAAGCCACAAATGAACACGGATAAACGCGGATCAGATCAAACAGGGACTGGTCGTAAATTCACTACAAACTCGTTTGGTCTTATCCGTGAGAATCCGTGTTCATCTGTGGCCAAAATCCGAAAAAAAGGAGGTGCCGAGTGATGGCACTTAATGGCAGAGTTCTGCTACTCAACCAAACTTACGAGCCACTCGGCACCGTCAGCGTGGCCCGTGCAATCATCATGACTCTCAAGAACAGCGTCTTTGTCGAGGAATGGGACGGCGATCGCGTGCTTCGTTCGGCGCATGATGAATTCCCAGTGCCGTCGGTAATCCGCCGTCGCACTTACATTAACGTTCGACGCCGGCGTGAA
>DASQPD010000003.1:0-45915 GCA_035644135.1 Pyrinomonadaceae bacterium | reverse complement strand
GATCCACGAAATTACACGAAATAAATCGAGGAGCTTTCGTGTCAGTTGTTTTTCGGTTCGTGTAATTTCGTGGATCGGTTTGTTTACTTGCCAAAAAAACCTGCTCAAGAAAACAAGAAATTGGCGGTTTGTTACACAGATTCAAAAACAATATCTTCAAATGAGAACAAGGACTGATGTCCTGTATGTATCCTCATAGGGGAAGATATGGTTCTTTGAATCCGCGAATCATTTTATTGGTTTGGTTTTGAATCTGCGTAATCGGAGTAATCTGTGGATAACGGTTGTGTGGCCACTTTTCGATTAATCACCAAACTCAGTCCCATGATGAAGTAGAAGATCATCACCACCTCCGAGTCGCCCCAGTTGTAGTGAACCAACCCACTCACAAAAAAACCAACCAGGCCGCCAAAGGCACCGAGCACGATGCCGCGGTCAAGCCAGGAGAATTGCAGATTGCGGATTGCGGATTGCAGATTTTGCGCGTCGTCGTCAGGTGTGCTTCTCCGAAAAACTTTCCAAAGCGTGACCCCATATGCTGCCAGCAACCAAAACCAGGCGAGCAGCGCAGGCACACCTCGCTCAAGCGCAATCTGCAAAAGATTGGAATGCATGTGCCCGATCGGGATCCGCCCACCTTCGAATAAGCCCCACTCGCGCCAGTGTGCTTTCAGCGAGTCCATGCCCACGCCGACGAGCAGATGACGAGGTTTGCTTACCAGCAGCTGGACTCCCTCGCGCCAGACCGTTTCCCGCCACGTCGTTGAAAGGTCGTGTTGATCAAGAAATCCTACATTTCGTCTCTGCTGCAGAAAGAGAGCACTGGCGATCACCAGGGGAATGCAACAAACTCCCACAATCGCAATCGTCTTTCGCGAAGCACTCAACACCAGCATCACAATCGCCGAGATGAACAATGCGGCCCAGGAGGCGCGCGTCACTGTGAGCGCCAAAGCAAACACAAGCCCGGCAACGGCGACCAGCAAGCCGATTCCCAGTCTGCTGCGCTTCCGTGGACACGCAAGCAATATCCCCAGTGCCAGCGAGGCAATTAACTGCAAGCTTTCGGCATAGGTCACGAAATGATCATAGAACCCGGTGGCGCGCCAGTCGCGTCCCCTGGTCCACCCGGCTATCCCCAACTGTGATTCCACAGTAGCGCCGGGCAATAAACGACCTCGCGGCACCTCGAGCACGGGAGTCCACTCGAGCCGGAAGATTCGTACCTTGGCGGTTGGTCCTGGGCCCGCAGCCAGGGCAGCGGCGAGTTCTCCGGCGTTACTTATCTTTTTTCCGTCGACTTCAAAGATCGTGTCGCCGTTTTCAATCGGCACCGCACGTGCGGTGGTGCGAGGGGTGGACATCGCCCGCACCAAAGGACTATCAGCCTGTACTCCCTCTACCTTCACTCCCCGGCCCAATACTTCCCGAGCGCCGGAAAAACAGACGTTGACCAGACTGGAAGCTACGAGCGTGATGCCCAGGAGGCGCAGCGTCCGCAAGCTACGGACATTCTCGGCAACAAGGTAAACGATTGTGAACAAGCTCGCCGCACGGAGCTTGCCGGCGGAGATGAGCGGCTCGTACGACAGCATCGCTGAGAGTCCCGTAAGGATGAAAAATCCGAGCAGAGCGTAATCGATTGGCGTGCGAAAGGTTTTTGGCGGAGGGTAAAACGCAAAACGCACTATCCACAAAAGCATTCCCAACAACCAGGCAATCTGCGTAATGGCGATTGAGTGGGGAGCAAAGGCTGCAAAGAGAAAGAGGGCCCCAACTATCCCTCTTTCGATCCACTTTACTGCTTCACTCTGCGTTTCGGATGCTCTCATTCCGGCGTGTGCTTGCTGCCTTTGCTTCCTTTGCGTTTTAAGTATGCGCCTCGGTCAGCATTCAAGTTTCTTTGTTGCGTCAGAAATGATTAGAATGCGCCTCCGTTCTACTATATCGTCCCTCCACGAGGAATTACCATGCACAGATTCTCCGCTGGTCTAATTTATCTCGCCAGTGTCTTACTATTACCCTCAGGCGTCCCACCACAAACACTTAGTTATGCGGATCAGGTAAAGGCAATTCAGGACGACCCACGAGTCAAGACCGCGAACGACTATATTGACAAGAGCCGCGACAGCATCCTGAAAGAATGGATAGCTATCACTGAAATCAACGCGCCCTCCGGCCATGAGGAAGAACGGGCCAGATATCTGGAAAAACTTCTGCGCCAGCAGCAGCTCGAGATTCGGCATGACGCAGCCAGAAACCTGATTGCTGTTCGAAAAGGAACTGGCGGCGGACCGGTGACCGTGTTCGATGCACACATGGACACAGTGTTTCAGCCAGGACTGAAGATAAAAGCGACTCTTAAGGAGGGGCGAGTTTATGCACCTGGGGTGGGCGACGATACCCGGAACATCGAAGCCCTATTAGCCACAATTCGAGCGCTCGACGAAGCGAAGATCAAGACGAAGGGCGATCTTGTTTTTGTCTTCACCACTGACGAAGAGACAGGGCTCACCGGCGCCAAGCAGTTCGTAAAAGACAACAAGGAAAAGGTTGATTACTACGTCGCGCTTGACGGCGGCTACGAGGGATTCACGTATGCGGGCATCGGCATCAAGTGGTATCGCCACCACTTCATTGGGCCAGGCGGACACACCCGCTCGCGCACGCCGCCATACTCAGCAACGCTGCCGCTGGCCAGGGCCATCGGGCGAATTTACGCATTGAAGGTGCCGGCAAATCCATCTTCGAATCTAAATATCGGCATGCTCGGCGGCTCGGAAGTAGTGAACGCGAAAGCCAGCGACGCCTGGTTTACCGTCGATCTGCGTTCCACGGATAATCAGGTGATTGCGGATCTCGATAAGAAAATTGGGACCATTCTTCAGCAGGAAGCGAAGCGTGCCGGTATGACTTTGAAAACCGAGATCATCTCGACTTCTCCAGCGGCGATTCTACCGGGGAACAAAGACTCGCAACTGGTTAAGATTGCCGAAGCCGTGCATCGCGCGATGGGCTTCAATCCGCCGATCACAAACGCTGGTTCAAATAACTCGAGCGCTGCGCTTCTGCAGGGAATCTCGTCAATCTCAACTGGCGCCGGTCCGTGCAGCGATTCTCACGCGCTGACGGAGAACTGCGAGATCGAGCCGCTTTACAAAGGTATCAAGAAGATTTTGCTCTTGGAGCTCTCGCTGGCGGGCCTGGCGAACTAATCCACGCGTATCACACGAAAGCGAACTAAAAACCGTCGCCTCGGAACATCACCAGAACTGTCCGCAAAATAATCCTGATGTCTAACAACAGCGACCAGTTCTCGATGTAGAACAAGTCCAGCTTGACCATCTCTTCAAAGGGAAGCCGGTTTCTTCCTGAGACCTGCCAGAGGCCCGTCAGACCCGGTTTCATATCGAGTCGTTTGCGGTGCCACAACTGGTACGCTTCAACCTCGTAGGCGATTGGCGGACGTGGGCCGACTACACTCATCTCTCCGTGCAAGACGTTTAGAAACTGCGGTACCTCATCGAGGCTGGTCCTCCGCAGCCAACGACCGACGCGCGTGATGCGCGGATCCGTGGATAGTTTGTAGGCGGGCTTTTCGGTGCTGCCCAGGTTCGCCTCGACCCCGCCGGCAATAAACTTGCGCTGGTACTCCTTGTGCATCGCGGAGTCTGACCCCCGTTGCATGGTGCGGAACTTGTAAAGCCGGAATATGCGGCCATCCATCCCCACCCGCTCCTGCACATACAAAACTGGCCCGGCAGAGTCCAGTTTTATCGACAAGGCGATGAGTAGCCAAAGCGGCAGGAAAAAAATCGAGACTATTAACGAGATAGTTAGATCAAACACCCGCTTTAGAATTCGCAATCCGTCGGACAGTGGTTCGCGGAACAAGCGGATCATCGGCAACGCGCCCACTTGATCTATCTCGGTCTTGGATGGAAGGCAGTTGAATAGGCTGGGCGCAATGCGAAACTCGACACCTTGCCGCGGCCCGCAACGCATCATGACCTCGAACAACTTGTCACTGTCAACCCGCGGATCGGCGACGATCACTTCGTTTGCACCCGAATCGCGGATTGCCTCAGGCAACCCAGCGAGATCGCTAATTACGGCAACCCCCTCGAACGAGTCCGGCACGCCGGATTCTAGAGGTCCGCTTTCAACCATGCCAATCACGCGGTAACCGAGCGCCGGTCGCTCGCGCATTTCCCTGATGCACAGGGCCGCCTCGGAACCACGTCCAACCACGAGCGTGGGAATGAGGTTTATTCCGCGCCGGCGCGCGAGACTTTGGCCGCTTCGGACCACCGCCCTCACCAGGGCAATGGCGCCAAGCACCAGAAGAAAGTCAATTACGAATACGCCGCGGGCATACGAGAATGCTCGGTACTGAAAACCTCCGCGATAGAGGAAGGCAGCAGCAACAGCCAGCAAGGATCCGATACTGGTGGCTTTGAAGATCCTGATTGCGTCATCAACGAACGAAAACTCCCCACGCAGACGATAAAGATCGTAGTAGCGGAGCGTCAGCAGACGTATCGGAAGAATAAGCACCAGCAGTGCGGCATACGGAGCAAACCGAGGGCTCCAGGTCCAACTGCCATTGCCATTCTGTTCAAGAATTGAGGAACCATGACGAAGGTAGAAGGCGAGAATAAAAGAGCAGCCAGTAATCAGGAGATCAACAAGCACCAGTGTCAGTTTGATTGCGGGCATAGTCCACGCGGGAACTCGCCCCGGCACACGCACCGTGCTGGCATCAGTGAGGGGTTTGCGAATCCGCTGTGGCTTCATTTGTATTGGTTCGCGAATTTAGCCTACGCAAGTATCAGTTTGGCCACTTCGTCACGTACTGTTACAGCCCGGCGCGGATTTGTTTTCTTCTTTTTGCACAACTGTAGTTCCTCAATATCTGCAGGAGCGGAAATGCGCGACAAACGGCCCTCGCGCATTAATTCTTCGTCCACCGCTGCCCATCGTCCCGCGTAGATGCTCGCGGCAGGCACGCCCAGCGCGGCAGCTTCGCGATTCATGGTACCGCCGGCACTGAGCACTAGATCACTGGCCGCGATAAGATTCGGGCCATCAAGAACCTCCGCGGGCATCAGGAGGTTCTCGCCCAACTGGCCGCTATAGAATCCGCGCTGCTCAGCATTTCGCGGCAATAGAATAATCTGGACGCCTGGCCTTGTCCGCAATTGAGTGATCGCGTAGTCGAAGAGCTTGTTTTCAAAGCGGTGATACAAAGCCGCCCGCGCGGGCGGGCGCATCAGCACCAGGACATTATCCGGTTTGATTCCCAATTTGCACAAACCAGCACGGAAATTCTCGTCAGGCTCGAAACCAGCCAGATAAACATCTTCCTTGGTGCCGTTGTAGCGGCGCACCTTTGCGGCCCTCGCACCAAAGCGGCGCAGTCGAGTTTCGGGAAATGACTGAGGCACGACGACGCGCGAGCTCAGCCGGAAAGCGAGGTGGCTCGCGGGCTGATACTCGTAATCCATGAGCGTCACGCTTTTTAACCGCAGTAACTTCGCCGCCAGAATCTGGGAATATGAGTTGTGGCTGACGGCCAAATCAAATCGCCGGCCGCGCGCCCATGAGGCCAGCGCTCGCGCCCGGCTCGCAAGATTTGTCGCCTTCCCTGAGTATTTCCTGCCGCCGTGAGCGCCGATGACCTGAGGTGAGAAACCTGCGGCGTGAGCTAACGGAACCGTTTCAGCGAAATCGCGCGCGCTGATCTCGCAATGATGTCCGAGCTCCTCAAACCGTGTGACCAGAGCGCGAAAGAACGGCACATGCGGCGAGTTTGCCAGATCAATCCAGATGCGCATCGCTCACTTTAAGCTTTTCGTCCGGACAAAACACGATCCACGAATTAACACGAATACAATTCGCGTGATGCGCAGGGATCCGGACTGCGTGACCATTACTTCGTGCAAAAGGATCAGATCTCTACCAGTTCACCGCGCGCGCGGAGCGACCGTTCGGCTGCCTCGATCATGTGGACCATCCGCAAACCTGCCCAGCCATCGGTTTCCGGTTGGTGGCTGTTCTCCACGCAGTCGATGAAGTGCAGCGTCTCGGTTTGCAACGCTTCGGTGTTGTCCAGTCGAGGCGCCCACATGTCGCCTGAACGATAACTTACCAGCATCTTGTACACGGCTTCGCGCCCCGAAGAAACAGTGATGCCTTTGTCGTAGACCTTGATTTTCTCACTGGGCTCGAGGTCGTCGTAAAGAATCATCTTGTCGCTGCCACCAATCAGAGTGTGACGAACCTTGACGGGAGTCAGCCAGTTGACATGCACATGGGCAATCTGGGTATCGGGGAAAAAAAGGCTGATGTAAGCGACGTTCTCGGGCTGACCCGGAACATGGCTGATCCCGGTGGCAGAGACTGCGACAGGTTTCGCCGGCAGAACATAATCCATGATCGAGAGGTCATGGATGGCCAAGTCCCAAATGACATTCACATCGTGTTGAAAGAGACCCAGATTTACACGAACAGCATCGTAGTAGTAGATCTGGCCCAGGGCATTGTTGGCTATCAACTCGCGTATCTTGCGTACCGCATCTGTGTAGACGAAGGTGTGATCCACCATCAGGACCAGGCCGCGTCTATCAGCTTCCTCAATCAACCGGCGTGCACTCGTGGAGTCTGCGGCCAGGGGCTTTTCCACCAACACGTGCTTGCCCGCTTGCAGCGCTTTCATTGCGAGTTCGAAATGGGATGCGACCGGGGTAGCTATCACGATAGCGTCGATACTTGTATCGCGGATTAGCTCGTCGCAATTCTTGACAGTGCTCATTGCCGGATAACGCTTCCGAGCAAGTGAAAGCCGGTCATCGCGTTCATCGCAAACCGCTGCTACTGCGGTTCCCGGCGCTTCCATGAAATTGCGCACCAGGTTGGGCCCCCAATAGCCGTAGCCTATTACACCTACATGAATCATTAGTTCGTTAACAACTCATTCTCCGCTCCCCTGCGCTTTCGGTTGCAGCTGACGGCCGGGTCGAACTGTTTCCTGGCGCGCGTCACCGATTACTCGAGCGGGAACTCCGGCCACAATCGCATAATCAGGAACGTCTCGAGTTACCACCGCGCCTGCTCCCACCAGGGCGCCTGTGCCAATGGTGATGCCCGCCAGGATCGTAGCATTGCTGCCGATAGAGGCGCGCGACCGGACGATAGTGGGAGTCACTTCCCAATCTGACCCAGTCTGCATTGTGCCATCGTCGTTTGTCGCTCGAGGATAAGTGTCATTAATGAACATTACACCGTGACCGACAAAGACCTGATCCTCGATGGTCACGCCTTCGCAAACGAAGCTGTGAGACGAGATCTTACAACGAGCCCCAACTATAGCGTTCTTCTGAATCTCAACGAAGGCGCCAATCTTAGTCTCAGCTCCAATTGAGCAGCCGTAAAGATTAACCAGATCGGGTTGAAAGATTCTGACGCCGGGCCCCAGAACAACGTCAGCAGCGATGGGCATGAATCTCCTTTAAGACGCCTGCCTGGCTTTCTCTTCCAACAAGCGCGCCAGCGCATAAAGCATCCAGGCTTCGCTCCACCTCATGAAAGGCGTTTTCACGGTAAAAAAGCGCTTGCGTTGATAGTAGAAGAAGCCCCCAGGACTGCGCAGGTGTTCGAATGTCCAGCGACCTACTCGTTCAGCCAGGCCCAGCGCAGTCGGATCAGAGTCCTGGAACTCGAGCAGCGTGATGATGCCACTTGCTGCTGCATGCGCGTCCGCCGGATAAAGGCTGTCATGGTAGTATTTCGGCCAACCATCCGCAAGAAAGAACGTCTCGCGCCAAAATGCATATCCGCGCTCCATCGCTTGCGCAGACGTGGCCTCGATCCCGCAAGCACGATGGATTTTTTGCAGCGAATAGAGGACAAAGGCAGTATGGAAATTGTCAATCCACGACTGGCTCGACTCCGAGCCATAGGACCACGACCCGTCCGGCCGTTGTTGATCGACGACGTAACGTGTGGCGCGACCTGCGAAATCGCAGAGATCCTGTTCTCCGGTAGCACTTCCGACTTGCGCTAAAGTCTCGGCGGCAAGCAAACTGGCATTGAATATCTGAGTATTACTTCCGGGGGAATAACTGAAACAGATTGCTCCATTCTGCTCGTAGTGTAGTGGCAGATCCTGGAGGATAAAGTCACACACGCTGCGGGCCACTCGCAGGTATTCTTCGTCTTTAAAAGTTAGGGCACCCTCGAGTAAGGCACGGGCGGCAAATGCCGTCGGTACGATCGTTGGCGATCCGACCGGCGCGAAGAAGTTGCGGCTCTGCCAGTCAAAGTTATAACCCCATGCGGCGCCGCTAAAACCCTGGATGCGCATCTCGAGTAAGTATTGAAGAAGAGAGCGCGCGTGCAACTCAGTCTCCTCCGATTGCGAGCGGCGGTGGCTGGCCAATCCAGCCAGGGCAAAGAGCGCTGTTCCCTTGGCATTTCGCTGCGGGGGGACGGCAATCAGTTGGCGAGGATTTAGCGGAGCGCGTTTTACCAGTTGGGTCCAAACGAGACGGCCGGCGCGTGACTTCGCCAGCGGTGTATGTTGGAACAGACGACTATTTAATGCGTCAAACGGATCGTAGCCGGCGAACCCTCGAGTGCGACACCACGCCAGAAGCTCTTTATAGGCAATCTCAAATTCGTGAAAACTCTCTTGTTGCTGGTAGTTCACTGATGGCCGTCAGGGAGTGTAGAGGTTCGAGGCTATCAGGTTGATTAAGAATGGAAATGCAAAGGTCGGCAAGGGTTAGACTATCTCCTGCTGCTGACTGAGGTTTCAATTCGCCTCGCGGTCTCGATAAAGCTTTCGTGCCATAGCTCAAACATGAGCAACGTCCAGAGCAGCTTGCGGTGATTTGCAGCCCCACGCTCGTGCTCGTCCTGCAATCGAGTAACAAATTCGGGATTAAAGACACCCGCACGACGGACGCGTTCCGGTGACAACAGATCTCGCGCCAACGGCCGGAGTTTTCCTTTCAGCCACTCTGCCACCGGAACTCCAAAACCTTTCTTGCCTCTGCGGGTGACGAAAGGCGGCACCAAATCTTTCACTGCCAGCTTTAAAATATGCTTGGTCCTTGCGCGGTGCAGCTTGTAGTTCGAAGGAAGCGAGGCCGCAAACTCCGCAACACGTGGGTCCAGAAAAGGGGCTCGCACTTCCAGCGAAACAGCCATACTGGCGCGATCTACTTTTGTCAGGATGTCTTCAGCCAGGTAGAGGCGAGTATCCAGGCTTTGCATTCTCGTGATGATGTCTTGGCTGTCACATTCTTCCGCCATCAGCCGTGCGTCGTGATAGATATCACCCTCAGTCGCGCGCAGGGTTTCCGCTGCAAGCAACTGCTGCTGTTCTTCCGGCGTAAAAGAGCCAAACCAAACATGATGGCGTGCCACCGGATCATACTTTGCCCCGGCAACAAACCTGGTGGCCTTGTAGTCAAAGGAAAGGTTCTTCGTTTTGACGGGAAGCAGTCTCACCAATGGTTCAAACAGACCGCTGCGAAGCGCCGCCGGCACGCGCTGATAAATCCTTGCCCAGCGATGCCCCCGATACATTGGGTACCCGGCAAACAGTTCGTCACCGCCGTCGCCTCCCAAAGCGACGGTGACATGCTTGCGCGTAAAGCGCGAGAGCAGGTACGTCGGCACCAGTGAAGGATCACTGAACGGTTCGTCCATCCAGGAACCGATCTCGCCCACCAGATTCGCCGCGAGGTTCGCACTTAAGCGTTCTTCGTGGTGGTCCGTGCCGAGAAACTTTGCCACGCCGCGAGCATAAAGGGATTCATCGAAAGAAGACTCGGCAAAAGAGATCGAAAATGTTTTCACCGGCTCGGAGGATGTCTGAACCGCCAGCGCTGCCACAGTCGATGAATCCACCCCGCCGGAAAGCAAGACGCCAAGCGGGACATCCGACACTAAACGCATGCGAACTGAATCGGCCATCAACTCGCGCAGGTGGCGGGCAGCTTCGGCCTCGCTCTCGAGCGGCGTTTGAATTTTATAACTCAGACACCAATAGGGTTTGACCTCAATTTGACCGTCTTCAAGAGTCAACGAATGAGCCGCCGGCAGCTTGTGTATGCCCTGATAGATCGAGCGCGGGGCCGGCACGTAATCAAACGAGAGATAGAGTCGCAATGATTGCAAGTCGAGTGCGGGATGAACTGCCGGGTGGGACAGCAGCACCTTCGGTTCGGACGCGAATAGAAGGGTATTCTCGAATACGCCCCAATAGAGAGGTTTTTCGCCGAAGCGATCGCGGGCAATAATCAGCCGCCGGCGCTTGGCGTCCCAAAGTGCGAAGGCGAACATTCCGTTCAGATGGTTGACCAGGTCCGGACCATATTCTTCGTACAGGTGAGGCAGAACTTCAGTGTCCGAAGCGGTGACAAACGTGTGCCCCTTCTTTTCCAACTGCTCGCGAAGTTCACGATAGTTGTAGATCTCGCCGTTGAGGACGACAGCCACGCTTTTGTCTTCGTTGTAAACGGGTTGTTCGCCACTGATCAGGTCGATGATTGCCAGGCGGCGCATACCCAGCGCCACGCCCCTTGAAACCATTAGGCCTTCCGAGTCGGGTCCTCGATGGACCATTCGCTCGCACATTGAATGCAGCAGTTCTTTCGCGCCTTCTGGAGGCGGCGTGCGTGCTTCAAGATTGGCCCAACCGGTTATTCCACACATATTACATTGCCGATTGCCGATTGCCGATTGCCGATTGATTCATACTTCTCAACAATATTGCTTTTGTACGGCCATTCATGATTTACAATTTACGATTCACGATGAGGAAATCCTATTCGCTCCCGGACTGCATAGATCGACTTCGCCTGCGACTCGTGGTATGTGCGCACCATCATCTCGGCCAGCAATCCCATGAGGAAAAGTTGAATACCCAGGACGAGCATCACCATGGCCATTACCGGCAATGGCGTCTGAATAAAGTCCGCATGATGGGGCCAACCGGCGAACTTCATCAGACAGGCCAGTAAGGCCGATAGAAACGAAACTGCGAAAGTCAGCAGACCCGCCCAGCCAAAAAGATAAAGCGGCTTTGTCTGATACGACGCCATGAACTTGATCGTAATCAGATCGAAGACGACCTTGATTGTGCGTGACAAACCGTACTTCGATTGGCCCATTGTGCGCGCATGGTGCTCAACCGGTATTTCCGTCACCCGCGCTCCGGCCCATGAAGCATAGATTGGTATGAACCGATGCATCTCTCCATAAAGCCGCACATCCTGCAACGACTCGCGTCGATACGCCTTCAGCGAGCAACCATAGTCGTGCAGGGGAACACCGCCAATCCACGAGATCACTCGATTAGCAATCATCGACGGGATCTTGCGCGTGACCATTTTGTCTTTGCGGTGTTTGCGCCAACCGGAGACAACATCAAACCCCTGGTCAAGCTTTTCCAGCAAACGGACGATATCCGCCGGGTCATTCTGCAAATCTGCATCCATCGGGATCAGGACCTCTCCCCGGGCAGCATCGATGCCTGCGGCCATCGCGGCGGTCTGCCCGTAATTCCTCTTGAGAGCAACCACGCGAACCCGAGGGTCTGCCGAGGCTAGTTCCCGCAGTATTCTGAGACTCCCGTCGGTTGAGCCATCGTCGACATAGATGATCTCGGCGGATCGCCCGAGTTTCCTTAGAGCATCGTCGAGCTTAGCGTGAAGGGGCAAAAGATTTGGCTCTTCGTTGTAAACCGGCAGGAAGACAGAAATCTCCGGCGTCTCGTTTTCTTCGGCTAACGAAGCTTCGCGAGATCCATTTACAATTTCTTCTTCGTAAACTCTCATCGGTTTCCCATCGCAGTCTACTGGCAGGAAGGCCGGCGCTACTCGCGGCGCGCAATGCAAATTGCTGAAACGCCGAACGGCAGGTTCATTCGCTTTAACACCTTGCTTTCGGCGCCAAGTAGCCGGCCGAGGAGGCCATTTAGAGGTCCCACGTTGATGTTGTTTTCAGAGGCAGGTCGCAAACCCGTGACCCGCATAAAGAGCCGGCCCAGAAAAATTGGAGCAAAGAACGTTAAGTTCGCATAGGTGGCCCGTTCGACCGCAAGACCTGAGGACTCGACCGCTTGCTGCAAACTCGCAAGCGTGTAACGCCGCCGGTGATTGCTGACATCGTCCTGAACACCCCAAAGAAACATAAAAGCTGGAACAAACAGCAGAGCCCGGCCGCCCGGGCGCAACACTCGGTAGATCTCGCGCAGTCCCGCCTGGTCGTCGTCGAGATGCTCGACAACATCGAGAGCGGTGACGAGATCGAACGAACTGTCTGCAAATGGAAGTCTTTCCGCTTCGCCCTGTCGCACGTTATTTAAACCTCGGTCGCGACAAAACGTCAGTGCCTCGGAAGAAACATCAACCCCCTCGGCATCGCCGAAGCGCTCTAACATCTCCAGATTAGCTCCGGTGCCGCACCCGACGTCAAGAATACGCGGGCGGGGAGCGTCGGGTCTCGCGCAGATGTCCTGGAGGAAGCCGTCCAAAATCCGGCGTCTGCCGACAAACCACCAATGACTACCCTCGACCTGACGCATGATCGAGTAGGTGTGCTGCTGCATCTCCTGCGGCAGGGGCTTGTTAACGATTGTGGTGCTGGTGGTGGCCATCGGTACCCACGAAAACGCTGACAGGCATTGTAAAGCAAATGGGGGGTGTAGTGCAGCGAGGCTGAAAGGGTGGGGCGCGCTCCGCCAGGTTGTGTGTCACGATGCCTGCAAATTCTCTCCGCTCCTGGTGTCACTTCAGGTTGAGTGACCTTTAGATTCAGAGTCCCGAAACCATTGAATAAACCTTCTAATACCTTCCTCGATGGGCGTCTGAGGATCGTAGTTCAGCAAACGACGGGCCTTGCTGATGTCTGCATAAGTCTGGGGAACGTCTCCGGGTTGGACCGGTTGCCAATCGATCCTCGCCTGAATGTCCAATTCCTTCTCGAGGAGCGCAATCAGCTCGCGCAGTTCCACGGTTCTGGATTCACCCAAATTGAAGACTTCATACGAGCTGCCGTCATAATCGATGGCGGCACGAACTCCGGAAATAATGTCGTCTATAAAAGTGTAATCGCGGCGGGCGCTGCCGTCGCCGAAAACAGGAATAGCCTTGCCCACATTCATCAGGCGCGCAAACTTATGAATCGCCAGGTCGGGCCGTTGTCTGGCACCGTAAACGGTGAAGAACCGCAGGCAGACGCAACGCATGCCATATAGGTGCGCATACGTGTGCGCCAACAACTCCCCGCTGGCTTTGGTCGCTGCGTACGGCGAGATTGGCTGGCGAATCGGATCGTCTTCACTAAAGGGAACCTTGGCGTTGATGCCATAGACCGACGAGGATGAACCGAACACGAATTGCGACACGCCGTGCTCGCGGGCAAGCTCCAGTAGATTCATTGTGCCGTTGATGTTGGTTTCCGCGTAAAGCAAGGGCTGGCTCAACGAAGGCCGAACGCCGGCCCGTGCTGCCAGGTGAACCACGCAATCGAAAGTTGTTTCGCCAAAAACTCGTTCGAGGGATGTGCGGTCACGAATGTCGGTTTCAACAAGCCGGTAATTTCGGTTTTGGAGATGGGCGCGAATGTTCTCCCTTTTAATGTTTGGATCGTAAAAGTCGTTGAAGTCATCCACTACAGTCACCTGCCACTGTCCCTCGGCGAGTAACTTATCAACCAGATGCGAGCCGATGAATCCGGCTCCGCCCGTTACGAGAATTGTTTTCATCACTTGGTCAATCCAGATACTGTTGGTGCGACTTTGTCAGGCGCCTCGGAGGGGAACCGCGACCGTTTGCGTTGTCTGGAATAGCCCTCCCTATTTTTCGGCGAATATCCATAAATGCCAGCCCCAGCGACTGGCAAGTTGGGTCTCAACAGATCGCGGCAGAAATTTTCCGACTAAAGGGACAAAGCGTTTGTTGAGAAAATAGGTCTGCAACCGCACCTGCGAAAAATCTTCGAAGAGTTTGTGTGCTTCCTTGCGTGAATACACGCGAGCCAGCGGATTACCAACGCCGTCTGTATTGTTGTTTAAGAACTCCTGCGCTTCAAAATAGCGATGTTCGTCGCTCTTCAGCATGGCCGCGTGCTGTCTCAAAGATCCGATCGGCTCGCCAGTCAAATTGTGAACTGCGCGCAACCCGGAATTCCAGCGCAACAGGTGAGCGCCGACGCGGCGAAGCACACGGATGTTGACAGCGTGATTGTAAGAGTTGCGGTGATAAAGCATCACGATTGCTTGTCCACCCGGACGAAGCACGCGATGAACTTCGCTGATTGCTTGTTTTGTATCAGGAGTATGGTGCAGCACTCCGTGGGAGTAAACGACATCGAACGACTCATCAGGAAACCCGAGTTTTTCCGCATCCGCAGTTTGAAGAGTGCCCGAGAGTCCTCGCAGCTCAAAGTTCTTTTTCGCCAGCTCAACCGCTGCCGCCGTTAAGTCTACGCCTGTATAAAGTGCGCCCGCTTTGGCAAACTGCACTCCGTCCGTGCCAACTCCGCATCCGATTTCCAGCACTCGTTTGCCTTTCGCAGAGGCAAAATCGGCGGCGATGGGAATATGGCTCTCGCTTGCATAGCGATGCGCTTCGATCAACTCAAAGAACTCTTTTGTGCCCAGCTGAGCAGTTGCGAACTTCGATCCGCACGGATGGGCTTGCCAGAAATCACGCACTCGATCCTTCAGGTTGTTGTTCGTTTCTGACATTAATAGAACTTACCGCTTGTAACGACCCATCAATTCGCCCTCCGCAACGACGTGTCCCTCAATCGCTTTCATCAATTGCTCCTTCATCGCGCCAGGTTGAATGCCGGTCTCGCGGTCAAGGGCATACAATCTGAAAAAGTACCGATGAGTGCCGCTCGGCGGACATGGCCCGCCGAAACCGATCTTGCCAAAGTCATTTTTCCCTTGCTTGCCGCCGCCGGAAATTGTCTCTTCAGGCCGAACGCCTTCGGGTAATTGTGTAGCCGTGGGTGGCAGATCATAAACAACCCAATGCACCCAGGTTTTGCCGGGGGCGTCCGGATCTTCAGAAACCAGCGCCAGAGCTTTGGCGCTTTGCGGTATGCCGGACCAATTCAAGGGAGGCGAAATGTTTTGACCGTCACAAGTATATTTTGCCGGGATCATGCCGCCATCTTGAAATGCCGTGCTGATAAGCTTGATGCCCATTTGTACCTCGGGAGAGCGATTGTTGGTATTCGGGGTTGGCGGTGTTTGGCGTGAACAGGCCGAGAATAGGAAACACAGCAAGACAATGCCCACGATTTCTAAGCAACGGTAATCACGCGTTAGTTTATCGGCGAGCTTCAATTTGTAAATTGACTTTCTCGTTTGAGCCAAAACCGATCCACGAAATCACACGAAAGTGAAATCACACGAAATGACGAATGTCTACCGCAGGGCGTTCAAGTCGTTTCGTGTGAATTCGTGGATCGATCTTATTCGGTGCCCATCACAAACGGTATCCATTCATTTAGCGGCACTCAAAATCCGGTTGATCACCTTCGGATCGTCAGGCAGCAGGCCGGATTTTGGCAAACGCGGCGTCAAGATCGCCCAATTACGATCCATGGCGAACACTTTCCGAAAAAGTGGCAACGACTCGTCCACACGACCCATATTCACCAGGGCAACCGCGTGCCAGTAGATCATTTCAGCATTATCGGGCACGAGTTGCTCGGCAGCGCCGTACTCTCTGAGTGCCCCTTCGTTGTCCTTCTTTTCAACCGCGAGATCACCAGCATTCATATGATTGTAAGCGCGTTGTAGAGTTACCAGCCGTCGCAGCTCCTTTAGCGGTTCGGGACTATCATCGACCCGCAAGTCAAATATTCGATCCTTCCAGGGCTGTCCCGCCGGTTTACCGGTTACAACGATCAAAGCCGCGGATTGCCGTCCGCGGATGTCGCCGCCTGCAACCTGGGCGGCATCAAGCGCTGCCAGCATGCGGTCGGCGAGATCCCCTTTGGCGCTCTCAAAAGCCTGGGCCATCGCAGGCCAGACTTTATCGTTGAGCATCAGGTTCGCCTGCGCGGAATAGTTTGGCCCAACTTTGTGACCGGCGGCTTGAATGTCATTCTTGCCGGTCCATGCATCCACCCGACCCTGAGCGTCGATCATCGCCACCTGGCGCACTTCGCGGGCGTCATCTTTCGCCAGAAGTTCTTTCAAGGCGGCGGGGGCGCTTTTTCCCGCCCGCATCAGATCCAAACCATTTCTGCCATAACTTGGATCGACAAAAGATTGCGTGGCTACAGCGCCCACACCAGCTTCAGCCCACGGTACGACAGGACCTACGGAAAACCAGTGAGACTGAACCGCCACACCAAGGTCGCCCGTTTGCGGATCACGCGCAACAATGGAAAAGGTATGCACCGGCCGCGGCGGCGAGAGGGATTCACTTTCAGCTCGAGCGCGTGTTTTCGTAGCTAAGATTAGGCCAAGTAAGAAAACAGATATCAGTGCAAGCGCAGTAGTCATAGTTCGCATGGTGTTCTCCAGCATCCTCGTTCGTTAAGGCAAAGGCAAATCCAGTCTAAACAGCTAACCGGATCTCTTCACAACGTTGAAGAAAGAAAGGACCAACCACGAATTCACACGAAATCTGGTTGATTTCGCGGAGATATCTGTCGAACAGAGTCGTCAATCATGACATAAACGGATAGAAGGGAGTGTTTCTAAAAACCCAGAAACCGACTACGACGGCCAACACCAGCCAGCCAATACTCGGTGAAACAATTCTATTCTTTGGATTGTCGTGAGTTGGTAGGAACCTCCCAACACGGAGCAGAGCCAAAGCAAGGAAAGGCAGCGAAAGCACCAGAAGGGGATTGAATTCGAAAGCAGCAACGGGATGTCCGTGCAACAATTGATGCAGCGCCCGAGTTGATCCACAACCGGGACACTGCA
Organism: Pyrinomonadaceae bacterium; assembly: GCA_035644135.1. GTDB lineage: Bacteria > Acidobacteriota > Blastocatellia > Pyrinomonadales > Pyrinomonadaceae > PSRF01. The sequence continues at coordinate 28,943 of DASQPD010000003.1, read as the reverse complement.
GTCCGGTTAATGTTCGAAAAGGACACGACGGATAACCACTGCTTGTGGCCGGGTCAAACAAAAACAGATAGGTCGCAGCTCCGATAACTACTAACCAGATGGCTGCGACCTGTAAACAGCGTAACACGGTGTCACTGCTTTCGGCGACGCGATATCTCGGCGGCTTAGAACCAGCCCTTCTTGTTCTGCAAGTAAGTCTTGACAAACTCTTCGTCCGATTTAGTAAGGTAAATAACCCCCTCGACGATTCCTATAATGCTCGTGACTATGGCTGCAAAACCGCACGTCAACACTGTCACCAGCAACATGATGATTCCTTCAGTTGTGTAGCCCAGAATGAATTTGTGAACGCCCAGACTGCCGAGCAGGATCGCACAAATTCCGGCTGCAATTTTTTTATCGGCCCCCAGAGCCTTCCAGTCCGTCATTGACTGCTGTTGATTGACGGACTGCATGGGTTGATAGCCGCTGACTGGGGCCAACTGGGCGTTGCAGCTTGTACAGTACTGGGCAAACTCGTCATTAACCGCCCCGCATTTTGTGCAATATTTAGTCATGTCCTTTGATCCTATTGTTGGGGATGCGATAAGCAAATTAGTGGCATAGGTGCAAGCCTATACCACTAAAATCACCTTAGGAGCAGGTGGTTCCCGAGCAGCAAAACAAAATTTGTTCCTACCCTACTTGCAAGTCAGACGCTTGAATCCTCAGAGACCTGAGCCAAAACCTCCTGGTCCGCCAAGATTCTGCGGCGGCGGCGGAGGAGCAACCGTTCCCTTGCCCTTTCCAAAAATCGGTACAGCGATAAGCCCGCCGATCGCCGAAAAAACCAGGAGCAGGACTGCGACCATAAACGCACCCATTATTACCAGCGCTATTCCAGTCACGGGGACGGCTATGCCTGAACGCCTGAACGTTTCTTCGGCTTGAGCAGCGGTGCCCATAAGCAATGCGAGGGGCAACCCGATAACCACGTAAATTATGGAACCTACTACTCCGGATAAAACGCCAACAACAGCTCCCTCGCCAGTGGAAACAGGTACCGGCGAACTTCGGATGTACAAGAAAGTGGCGAGCAATCCTCCTACGGCAGCCCAGATGCAGCAGCAAGTGTTCACATAGGGAATAGCACTCAGTATTCCCGCGATCAAACCACCCAAAAGGGCTGGCTTTAGCTTGTTCATCGTCAGACTCCCACTCTTCCAGTAATCGGGTTGGAAAAATCGTCAAACTGGCGAACGGATTGGCGCAAAAGAGCGAGGTGAATAACTAACAAAGAGGGCGGGGATTGTCAATAAAATTGGCGGAAATAAGTTCCAAGTTCCAAGTACCAAGTTCCAGGTTCCAAGTTCAAAGTTTCAACACTTAATCGTGACTCAGTACTTGAAACTTTGGACTTGGAACTTGAAACTTGCGACTTGGAACTTGAAACTTTGGACTTGAAACTTTGGGCTGAGAAGAAATCAATGGACAACTTCAATGCGATCGCCTGATTGCAATCGCGGGTCCTGCACCTTTCCCGATTTGATGTCTTTCAAGTTGTACCGAGTAGTTGATAAGCGGCCGTCCTGGCCTTCTCGCGAGAGATCGATATCGTTGTCATTCTGCCGGACGGTCCCACCAGCCGCGAGAATCGCCTGCACCAGCGTAATCCCTGATTGAAATGGTTTTTGCCCAGGATAGTTTACGCGACCAGCAATGTAATAGAACTCCTGTGGGCGCGCTGAAACGCTTACAACGTCACCCGGTCGAACCAGGGCACTGAGAGCGGAAGCATCATTCACGTCCACCGTGCGCTTTTCTCCACCGCTGCTCATGATCGTTACTCGTCCCGCATCTGACCGCGGCTGGACTTCGGCCATGACGACATAGAGCGGAACTGCCTCGCGGCGCAGGAAGCGAGTGCCTGGATTGGAAACAAGACCTGTAACAATAATCGAGTGACTTGAGTATTGACGGACGCCGACAGTGACCAGCGAATTACTTTCCACCGCTCTGCGCTTGAGCTCGCCGGCGATGCGGGCTTGAATTTCATCCGTTGTCAATCCACCGACAGAGACTGGACCACCCGCTATGGGAAAATCGATCAAGCCGCCGTCAACCACTGTATAAAGTGTCGATCGCGGCGTGGTGGAATTGAGGAGACGTACGTCGAGGACGTCTCCGACGCCCACGCGGTACACACTCGTCAACGGTTGGTCGTTTGCCGGATTAGAGGTGGGTGCGGAAGTGACACTCGCCGGCGGATCGGTCGCACGCTCCGGGCGTGACTCCTTTGCTGCCGTCAAAGCCGGGGGGTTGGCAGGCCCTGATCGATTGGCGGCTGATGAATCGCTCCGAGTCGCATTGTTCGTCTTCGTTTCTATGGTTAAACTTGAGGCCGGCACGAGTTCAACTGTTTTTGTAGACGACTCTCGACCAGCGCTCGTGTTCTTAGCAACGGTCGCCGGAGTGTTACCTTCATTAATAATCCGATACAGCGTATTGGCGAAAGGCGAGTTTAGTTTCAGCAGTTTGTTGTAGGCTTCGAGAGATTGGCTGCGGCGACCGAGAACGTAGGCCATCATGCCAACTCTAAAGTTCGCTTCCGGCCAATCAGGCTTCAACTTGACTGCTCGCTTGAACGAGTCAGAGGCATCTTTGTAAGCGCGCGACTGGGAATAAACCATACCCAGACTGAAATGGGTTTGCGCATCATCCGGTCTCAGTTTCGCAGACTGCTTGAAAGCTTCAATCGCCTCATCCAGCTTCCCGGCTTCGTAAAGACCTACGGCAGAGGCATATAGCTTTTGCGCTTCGACCGCCGCCTCCGAGGTTCCCGGCTTGATCGTATCCTCGGACAGAGAGTTGCCACTCAATTGGCCTGTGCCTACTCCCGACTGATTCCCGGCTTGCTCGCCGGGCTGAGACTTGAATGCCGTGGCCTTCTCGGTCGGTTTAGGAACTGGCGATCCGGACTGCGCATTAATAAGGGTAGAAATTACAGCGATGGTCAGTAAGGAAGAGCCTACGAGGGGGAAAACCTTTTTCATAGCGATGAATCCTAAAGCGTGATCTCTTACGTCCTGGGTAAGATTGTTTGGGTGGACATCGGGGTCGCTCTTGCGAAGTATGGAATTATACACCAACTGGCAAAAACCTTAAGCGCAAGAGGCGTTCTGAGAAGGAACCAACCCACAGTAGAAACGACGAATTGCGCCGGTGTTCCAGACGGCCAAAAACCCAAAACATGGGGGGCGTCTCAACAAACAAAGGCTGCTCTGCTATAGTTTCAAGTTTGACAAACCCATCAGAGTGCCGGCAAGAGGGGCCATCCCTCAGCCGGCCAGGAAAGATTAAGTTAATCAGGCGAGGAATATGTACGAGTTCGCAGTTACACCCGCAGTGACAGGCATACGCAGGCGCGGCGTGGAAATCGCGGAGGTCATTCCCGCGGGTTTGGGAGCTGAATTGGAGCTCGAACCTGGTGATCGAATTATCAAGATCAATGGCCGTCCAGTGCGAGACTATCTGGACTTCCGCTTCCAGGTTGCCGGCGAGACCCAACTCGCAATGCAGGTCCGCAAGAAGGGCGGAGAAGACTGGGAGCTGGAAATTGAGCGGGACGAAGGCGAGGACTTTGGCCTCAGTTTTGAGCAGATCGTGCCGCGACAGTGTGCCAACGAATGCATTTTTTGCTTTTGCAAAGGCAATCCTGACGATGCTCGTCCTTCACTGTTTATCCGCGATGAGGACATTCGGCTTTCGTTCCTCTACGGCAACTACACCACCCTGAGCTCCATAACCGATGACGAGATGGAGCGGATCGTTGAACAACGTCTGTCGCCCCAATACGTCTCGGTGCACGCCACTGATTTGGAGGTTCGCGCTTATTTGCTCGGAGTGGATACGAAGCGCGCCGATATTCGCGGCAAGATGGACCGGCTGCTCTCAGCCGGCATCGAACTCCATGCGCAGGTGGTGCTCTGTCCGGGTATCAATGATGGCCAGATATTGCAGAAAACTATTGCGGATCTTGCCCGGGAATATCCGCGGGTGCGAAGCGTGGCGATAGTCCCACTTGGTCTAACACGCTACAACACCGATCCGCGTTTAACTCCCGTGACACCTGGCTTTTGTCGCGAGACTGTCAGCGCGATCACTCCCGTACAAGAAGAGCTGCGCCGGCGGCTGGGAACTACGTTCGCGTTTTTGGGTGATGAGATTTACTTGCGGGCAGGGTTGAGTGTTCCAGCTCGAACTCACTATGGCGAATATCCGCAGATTGAAGACGGCGTGGGGATGGTGCGGGCCTTCAGCAGCCGGTTTAGCTCACTGCTAAGAAGAGTCGGAAAGCGAAGGTTGACAGGCTTGAGAGGAACTATCCTCACCGGGACCCTTTTTGCCCCCGTGTTGAGCGGCCTGCTCGAGACCCTCAACTCAAAAGCCGGCGCCTCATTGCATGTTCAAGCAGTCGAGAATGGTTATTTCGGCGGAGATGTCTCGGTTGCAGGGCTGCTAACAGGACAAGACCTGCGGACCGCGAAGAATCATATTCGCGGTGACTTCGTAATTATTCCGCGTCAGATGCTCAAGAGCGATGAGGCGATCTTCCTGGATGGTTTGACAGTGGCAGCGATCGAGCGCGATTTCGACCTTCCGATTTATGCATTTGACCTCGAGTCGTTCGCCGACTTCGTTGTCCGGGGCAACTAACTTCGAGCTGCGATGAGCAAACCCGAGCGGCAAACTTCCGCGCCACACCTCGAGCGCAAAAAGATTCTCGATGTCGGCTGCGGTCAAAACAAGTTTCCGGGCGCAGTGGGCATCGATTCCAACTCCAAAAGCCATGCCGATGTGATTCACGATCTCGGAAGCCTTCCCTATCCGTTTGCCGATAACGAGTTTGATGAAATCATCTGCCGCCACGTAATTGAACATGTGCCCGATGTGATGGCCTTCGTCTCCGAGCTACATCGAGTATGCAAGCCTGCGGGTCGAATCAAAATCGTTACTCCGCACTACTCAAATCCCGACTGGGCTACTGATCCCACTCATCGTAATCATTTCAATAGCTATTCGTTCACCTGCTTCATGCCTGAGCTGACACCGTTTCCCTTTTATTCCGACCTGGAATTGAAGCCCGTTCGCACATATGTGAGCCTGGCTAATCTTTGGCGCGCCCTGGGAATTGAATGGCTCACAAATCTGGACACCCGTTGGCCTTCGTTGCGGTTCACAAGAAAGTTTTGGGAGTTTTATCTCTCGAATATTATGCGAGGCAAAGAATTGAACTTTGAACTCGAAGTAGTAAAGAGAAACGTCTAAAGTCCACCAATGCCGGCTCATTTTACGCTAATCTCACAAACACCCTAACACCCTGCGAAAATTTGTCATTTCCTTTGTGACTTGACTCGCTGACTCCGGAATTCAGAAACTCGGATAAAATCCGAATTTTTAGAGCCTCGGCATAACGCTGTTCGCTTTATTTGCAATCAATACGAGACTTAGAGCCCTGTCTAATATGGCATAGATCTTGCTCCCGCCTGTTTTTGCCTCAATAGCGGCAACCGACCTTAATCACAACGCCGGTTTGCTGCACGCCCGCCGAAAGCTGGAAGCTTTTAACTTTGATGGAGGAATAAGAATGCGAAGCAAGTCGTTTTTCAAACTGTCGCTAGGATTGGCCATAGCGATATTCGGAATCTTGTCGTTCCCGACTGAGATGCGAGCGCAACTGACGCGTGGCGCCGTAAAAGGTACTGTGCGCGATCAGGCTGGAGCCTCAATCCCAGACGCACAGGTAAAAGTCATTAACCCCCAGACTAACGTATCGCGAGAGGCGTTGACTAACAACGAGGGTTTCTACCGCATCGGCGCGATCGAACCTGGAACTTATACAGTAACGGTGGAGAGAGCAGGGTTCTCCAAGATTGAGAACCGTGACGTAACTGTCCAACAGAGTATGGAAACTACTCTTGACGTCGAGCTCACAGCGGGCTCTGTCAGCGGCACCGTGGAAGTTACCACTGCCCAGGAGGCCATCAATCTTAATAAGACAAATCCGACGATTGGCCTGACCGCAACGGCCCGCCAGGTAGTCGAACTACCATTGGGCGCCGCCCGCGACGTTAACAACCTGGCCTTGCTATCGCCCAACGTCTTCAGCGCACCCGGCTCCACTGGCATCTCAGCCAACGGTCAGCGAGCCCGCAATAACAACTTTACGATCGACGGCTCCGACAACAACGACCTGAGCGTCACCATCTCCACTGTTGATGTGGTGCCGGAGGGTGTTGGCGAGTTCCAGATACAGACCAACCCTTACAATGTGGAATTTGGCCGCAATTCCGGCGCGCAAATCAACGTTATTACCCGTTCGGGAACAAACCTCTTCCACGGCGATGCCTTTGAATACTACCGCGGCAGCCGCCTCAACGCGTTGGACAACCTCGAGAAGTCATCAGGCCTGACGCGCCCGGCCCGGTTCGTGCGCAACCAATTTGGCTTCACTTTTGGCGGGCCGCTCGACCTGCCGCGCTTTGGCGAAGGTGGCCGCGCCATTATTGACGGTCGCGACCGCACTTTCTTCTTCTACCTCTTCCAGGCAGACAAGCAGCGTCCGGGATCGTCCCTCGGGGCAACAACCCGAATGCCCACGCCAGCTGGCTTAGCGGCGCTCTCGACCGTTCCGCTCGGACCAGGCCAGTCGGCGGGGAGTCGCGCGGCCGTACTCTCTCGCCTCGGCTTCCTGAATACCGTCTATGGTACCGGCGTTCAGTTCCGAAATCTTACCAATCAAACTGTCAACGGTGTGGCGATCCAGACCGGTCAGACTAACGTCGGCATCACGCAACCAGCCGACTACTACACGCACACGCTTAGAATTGATCACAAGATCGGCATCAACGATAACCTGACGGGCCGATACATCACCAACAAGACTACCGACGTCAACGTCATCAGCAACACCAACTTCGGCTCGATCTTCGCCGGTGACCAGAATATCTTCGACCAGAACCTGGCGCTGAGCGAGACGCACATCTTCAGCGCGAGCTTTCTCAATGAGTTTCGCTTCTCTTACATTCGCCGCAATCTCGGATTCCCTGAGAACGACCCGAACAGCCCGACGGCCACCATTACGGGCTTGTTTACCATCGGCGGTGCGTCGAACTTCCCGCAGGGACGTATCCAGGACAGCTTTCAGTTCTCTGACACGGTCTCCAAGCAATCGGGCAACCACTCGATGAAGTTTGGCGCGGACATTCGTAAGCTCAAGCTCTTTAACATCGCCGCGTTCGACTCGAAGGGCACGTTTACCTTTGCCAACCTGCAGGACTACATCAACAACAGGGCCACCACGTTCGCGCAGGCGCTCAACACCGCCTCGTTCGACGCCCGCCAAACGCAGCAGTTCTACTTCGTTCAGGACGACTGGCGCGCGACCCCGAACCTGACCCTCAACTTCGGCCTGCGCTACGAGACGGCGAACGCCCCCTTTGGCTTCTTCGGTGCTACCGACGCGCAGAGCCTCGCGGCACTCGTTCCCGGCCTGACCAAGCGGGACAACAACAACTTCGCGCCGGCCTTCGGGTTTGCGTACAGCCCGCGATTTGAGAATGGCTTCCTGAAGACTATTTTCGGAGACGGTCTCTCCAGCATCCGCGGCGGTTATAGAATTGCCTATGACGTATTGTTCTACAACATCCTGACGGTTAACGCGTCGAACTTTCCGCGCGTGGTCGTAGGGCAGGTCGTCTCGCCCAACACTCAGGACCTTTACCCCAACATCGCGACGGTAACGGGCGCACCCGTCTTCAACCCGCTGGCCACGTACGTCAACACGCCCGAGAACGCAGTCAACCCTTACTCGCAGCTCTTTAGCGTGAGTTGGCAGCGCGAGGTCGCGCGCAGCTACATCTTCGAGGTCGGCTACACCGGCAGCCGCTCGAAGAACCAGATTAACCAACTCCAGGCCAACCCCGGACTCCTGACGGCGGCCCAGATAGCCACTGTGCAGACGACTCGCAATGCCAACTCGATCCCAAGCTTGCAGGCGCGCCGCCTCTTCCCGCAGTTTGGCTCACGCGTCCTGATTGCGACTGATTCGCATGGTAACTACAATGCAGCGTTCGTGACCGTCAACAAGAGGTTCTCGAACAACCTCCAGTTCGGCGTAGCTTATACGTTCAGCAGATTGATCTCAGACAACGACGAGTCGCTCGGCGTGGGCGCGATCACTGGCGGCTCACCTCAGATCCCGCAGGATTTCTTCAACGTCCAAGCTGACAAGAGCCTGTCGGCCTTCGACCGTAAACACCGCCTCGTCGCCAACTTCATCTATGAGGTTCCGACGTTCAATAGCAAGTTCTTCAGGCAGGGCATAGGGCATCAGATTTTTGGCGGCTGGGAGCTTTCGGGCATCATCACACGCCAGTCGGGCCAACCCTTCACGATGCTGACGGGCGTTGACACGAACGGCAACGGCGGCGGCGGTGACCGCCCGAATTTCAACCCGAACGGCACGCTCGTGCTCGACCCGGTCACGGGCAACTTCCGCACGTTCACCAGCCCGCTCGTTGGTGGCCAGTTCATCGTGCCGCTTGGAAACAACGGTCTGCCGCTGGTGAACAGCCTGGGCAATGGCAACCTCGGCAAGAATACCTTCCGCGCGCCCGGCTTCTTCAACAGCGACCTGAGCGTACAAAAGACGTTCCAGATGCCCTGGGGCGAGAACCCTCATCGACTGATCTTCCGCAGTGACTTCCTGAACGCTTTCAACCAGGATAATTACGGCCGGCCGGTCAACAGCTTGACCAATCCTGACTTCGGAAAGAACCTGAACAATTGGGGCAACCGCACCATCACACTTGGCTTGAAATATAGCTTCTGAGGTTCACATCGGTGGTGGACTGAACTTTTAATTTATTTTCCGGAGGGCTCACTCAAGAATTGGGCTCTCCGTTTGTTTCTGCCAGTCACATTGGGAGAACAAACATGAGGAGAATTAAAACGGGTGGGCTTCTCGTATTGTTACTAATTTGCGCAGTGGGCCATGCCGTCATTGCTCAAGATGCCGGCAGTCCCGTCGTGGTTGTCAAATGTAGCTGGAACAAGGAGAGGATACGACCCAGACCTTCAGTAGCTTCACTGGCCTCCCAGGATGAGTTGATTCAGCAATCCCAGAGGGAACAGCAGCTCGCCGCTGCCAGAAATGCAGGGGATAGAGGTAAGGTCGCCAGGCTCGAAACCCAGATTACCAACCACCAACAGGCCAAAGCTAAAGCCCAACAAACCGAACTGCCTCGTGACGGCTACAGATATAAAGTGACGCTTAGAAACGACGGCGAGAGGACGATCAAGTCTATCGATTGGGACTATATTTTCATCGATCCAATCACCAAGCAGGAGCTTGCGCGTCACCAATTCACCAGCGACGAAAGAATCAAGTCTGGGAAAAGCAAAGAGGTCAGTGTGCTCTATTTCATCTCCCCAGTGAAAACCGTAGACGCGCGCTTGCTCAAGAAAAAGGATGCAGTGCCTTTTATTGAGCAGGTCATCGTTGCGCGCATCCAATTCTCTGACGGCTCGGTCTGGCAGCACCCTTAAAGGCACCTCGCGTTCGGCCCAACTCACAGACGATACACAAACGCTTTCCAAGAGTTTCTGACTTCAGGCTTGAATGGGCGCTGAACTTGCCGCACACTTTCAGTTTTGGGCTTTCAATTCAATCCAAAGTCAGGCCCGTACTAGTCAGTTGGATATTCCATCTTAGCGAGTTCGCATTCAACAAAAACCGCGATACCATCAAGTGAGTTAACAGTTCGCGAGTTGTTAATCAACACGTGATTTCACCAACCGCCTATCTTCCGAATGCTCCTCTCGGGGCTGGCGATCTGATAGATCGCGCAGTTAGACAGTATCGGCGTCACCTCTGGACGTTGATGCGTATTGCCGCGCCTCCGGTCATCGTGGCGGCGCTGGGCGGAATCCTCTGGACCTTTGCCTGGCGCGGAGTCACTAGCGCATCAGACAATTCGCGACTTGCACTTTACGTTTTTCTACTTCTCTTCGCTGTTCTGCTAGTTGCCGGGGGACAAGTATTCAATCTTGTCGTGATGGGTGGAGCTACCAGGAATCTTGTGGCTCATCTCCTGAAAAACGAGCCGGTCTCGGCCCGGGCTACCTATTCCGCCGTCCGCGCGCGCTTTTGGAGTCTGATTGGCGCGACCATCATGATCGTTATGTGGACTCTGCTCTCGAGCATGGTGGCCTTCTTCAGCTGGTATTTCGTTTTCATGATCATAGGTCTTGGCGTGTTTGGTGTCGCTCAGTTTGCGCCGGGCTGGCTGACGACGCTCGTCTTCATCGTTGGTGCAGTCGCGGCGACCTCGGTGGCGTTATGGGTCTTTTTTCTTATGATTGGACGCGTAGCCTATGTTCCACAAGTAATGCTGGTTGAAGGACGCAGCGTCTTTGAATCCCTGTCCCGCAGCTTCTCGCTGGCCAGGGGAAACGTGCGCAGGCTGATGGCTATGACGCTCTTCGTTATCTTTGCGACCCAGGCAGCCCTGTGGATCCTGGAGGTGCCGCTGGGTTGGTATGGTATTTCGCAGGGAGTGGACCCAACACCATGGAATTCAAGTACCTGGCCCGTGTGGTATGCCATTGGTTACAGCATCCTGGGACCGCTCAGCTCGATGATGTTGACGCCGGTTTGGATGCTGGGACTTTCGCTGATGTATGTCGATGAACGGGTGAGGCATGAGGGCTATGACATTGAATTGATGGCCGCTCGTCAACTGGGGGAAATGCCAAAACTAACGGTCGAGTCTCCGTTCGGGCCGGCAATTTCCGAAGCCGTTCGCAAAATGCCGCCTCCTCCGATGGCTTCAGGCCGCGTTTTGGGACTTTAAATATTTGTAATTATCGAGAATCATAACTTCCTTGTCTTTCGCCGGATTTGACAGCGGATCCACTAAATTACACGAACTAAACACAAAGTGGTATATCTCAAAATACTGCCTCCTCTGATTATCGTGTTGCTTTGCTTCGGCCCGAGCAAGGCAATTCCCATCACTGATTACCACAAGAACGTTGAGCAGGCGATCGAGACTCTTCGTGGGGGGACTGGAGGTGAGCATGAGGATCTTCCTACCGTCCACCTGGCTCTGAATTCAGTTCGGACTCTACTGCCGTTAAGGCTAAACGTGGAATGGGATACATCCAACTACACCGTTGATAACACCTGGCTGCATCAACTTCTGGGCGAACTCGAGAAAGCTTCGGCAAGTGATCGCTCAATAATTCGGAATCAAATAATAGAGCGTCTGGAAGCCGTGAACGAGCGACTTTCGGAGATTGAACAGGGTTTACGAGTTTCGACCAGTGAAAAGGTCCAGTCGAGAAAAAAGCTCGAAGAGATTCTTGCCCGTTCTGAGTATGCACAGAAGCCGGAAGAAACAAGCGCGCTCTCGCGTTTGTGGATCAGATTCTTGAAATGGTTATCAAGCCTGTTTGGCCCGCCGAAAGCCATCCAACCCGGCAGCGCCAATACGATAAGTAAGGTTTCTCAGATCTTGGTTGTGGTGTTCGCGCTGGCCGTCATTGCCTACGTGCTGTGGATTTTCGCGCCGCGATTCCGTCGCCTTCGGCGCCCGAAGAAGAAGAAAAGCAAGCCGCAGCCGCGCGTGGTCCTGGGAGAGCGACTCGCGCCCGATCAATCAGCGGTCGATCTTCTGAGCGAGGCCGAGGCGCTCGCACGAAAAGGCGAGATCCGCCTGGCTATTCGCAAGGGTTACATCGCACTTTTAGTCGAACTCGGCGATCGAAAGCTCCTCAGCCTGGCGCAACACAAGACGAATCGAGACTATCTTCGCTCGTTGCGCGAGCGCCAATCTTTGCACGGAAAAATGGCCTTGCTCACCGATAGTTTTGAACGCCATTGGTATGGTTTGGCGCAAGCGACTGACACCGACTGGGCCGAGTTTCGCTCCCGATACCGCGAAGCGCTTCAAGAATAAGTTTCAGGTTTCAAGTTCCAAGTTTCAGGTTGAAAAAGACCGATCCCGTTGAAACTTGAAGCATGGAAATTAAAACCTGAATGAAAGGTGAAACTTTGAAACTTGAAACTTGAAACTTTGAAACTTTGAAACTTTGAAACTTTGAAACTAAAAGTTAAATGCGCCAACGAATCATAGTTTTCGTAACCGTCCTGATCGTGGTCGCGGTGCTGGTCGTGCTTAACGCCGCCACCTATGTCACTGAAGAAAAGAAGCGCGACTCGGAATTCGCGCCAAACCGATCGACCTATCACTCGGGACCTACCGGAGTGCGTGCGTTCTACGACTTTCTCAACGAATCGGGATATCGCGTTATGCGGTGGCGTGAACCCACCGACAAGCTGCTTGGACCCAACGGCCAGGATGTTCAAACATTTGTCATCATCGGCCAGACACAAATGCCATTCGAAGAGGAACAGGCAAAAAGCCTGTTGGCCTGGATTAGCGCCGGTGGGCGGTTGGTAATTGTCGACCGCGTGCCCCAACCCGAACTCGTGCCAGCGTCTCAGGGCTGGATGATTGATACTGAGTTATCCGGTTTTTCCGGCTTTAGCGCCGACCCTGCTAATGCTCAGGCTATGACCGAGGGCGTTAGTCCTATGCCGCCCATTCAGCCGGCGCCTTTGACCCGTGACATTGACTCAGTGATGCCGTCAAGGCTGGCCTCGAAGATCAGGCTTTTCAACAGTACGAAGCAGTCGGATAGCGACGAGACGGAAATGGCTGAGCCTTCTGAAGGTCAAGCTAATGGAGGCTCTCTAACTCAGCACATGTCGCCGGCGCCTGTGGTTTACCTCGGCAACGATGAAGGAGCAATCCTGATCGATTACCCGCATGGTCGCGGTCGTATAGTGCTGCTCAGCGATCCCTATGTTGTTGCCAATAACGGCATCAGTCTTAAGGACAACTTGCAACTGGCTTTAAACCTGGTGACCACTTCAAAGGGTTTGACTGCTTTCGATGAGTTCCACCAGGGACGAGGCGTTACCCAAAATGCTCTCGTTGCTTATTTCTCAGGCACGCCTGTACTGGCGATTTTCCTGCAACTCAGCCTCGTGATACTGCTAATCATATGGACCAGAGGTCGCCGATTTGCGCGACCGTTGCCCTTGCCTCAAATAGATCGGCGCTCAAAGCTCGAGTTTGTTGCGTCGATGGCTGAACTGCAGGAGCGTTCGAGGGCTTTTGACCTGGCCATCGAAAACATATACTCGCGCACTCGCCGAGTGTTGGCCCGTTACGCCGGGGTGGACTATAACAGCCCGCGATCGGAGATTGCCACGCGGGTTGCTTCTCGTTCTAATCTCGACCGACATCAACTCGAGACTCTGATGCGTCAATGTGAAGAGACAATCAATGGATCAGCGATAAACTGGCGACAGTCGATCGATCTGGTGCGACGCCTGCGAGACGTGGAACGTGCGCTCGGTTTGCGCATGCGATCGCGTGATATACGCCAGGCGGCGGAAAACATTTGACTACTCTCTTTGGAGTGCGCTGCCTTGTCAGCGCTTTCCGAGGTGAGTTATTTGCCGGATGGATTTGTTTGGCTCGTTGAAAAGCGGCGATAAAGCGCCGCACTCCAAAAAATGAACATGCTTGAATACGTCTCCGCGACTGTCGCGCATATTCGGAATGAACTGGGAAAGGTCATCGTTGGCCAGGAAGACGCCATCGAACAAATACTGGTTGCTGTTCTGGCCGAGGGGCATGCGCTGATCGAAGGTGTGCCGGGAACGGCGAAAACGCTGACCATCAAAACCCTTGCGCGCATTATCAATGCCAGCTTCAACCGCATTCAATTCACTCCTGATCTGATGCCTTCGGACATCACGGGGACAAATGTCTTCAATGTGGCGACGTCCGCCTTCAATCTGAGGCGCGGACCAATATTCACGGATATCCTGCTGGCTGATGAGATTAACCGGACGCCGCCAAAGACGCAGGCGGCGCTTTTGGAATCGATGGAAGAGCGCCAGGCCACAATCGATGGTGAGGTGCATCTGCTGTCACCTATCTTTACGGTGCTGGCGACGGAGAATCCGATCGAATACGAGGGCACCTATCCGCTACCCGAAGCTCAGCTCGATCGGTTCCTGCTCAAGATCATCCTCGACTATCCCGCCGAAGCAGACGAGCTGCAGATCGTTGCTAACTGGGATGCCGGCTTTAACTCTCGCCGGCTCGATCAAGTGGATATCATTCCCCTGGGTGAGCCGGACGCGATTTCACGTTGTCGTCTGGCGGTGAGTTCAGCGCACATGGAACCTGGCGTTCAACGTTACGCAGTTGACATCGTGCGACGCACACGCAATCACCCTTTCATCTATTACGGCGCCAGTCCGCGGGCTTCGGTGGCCCTGTTTCTCTGCGCCAAGGCGCTCGCTGCAATTCGTGGCAGAGAATTCTCGACACCCGACGACGTGCGCGACATTGCCCGCCCGGTGCTGCGTCATCGTTTGGCATTACGTGCCGAAGCCGAACTCGACGGCGCAACTCCAGACGCGGTGATCACGGACATCCTGAAGGGCACTGAAGTACCTCGATAGTGACTCAGGAGAGGCATTAAACGTTCAGTTACATAAGATCATTTTCCATTCATCATTTTCCATTTTCCATTTTTCATTTAGTTGGGAGATTCGTGTGATTTCGTGGGCCCGTGCTGGTTACGAAATCCACTATCCACGAAATCACACTAAACGGTGCAAATGAAAAAATGACAAATGAAAGATGGAAAATAATGGAAAATGATGAATGGAAAATGTCCTATGTTATCTGAACGTTGAATGCCACTCACTGTTATCACAGTTTGAAGACTCAAAACCTGAAACCTGATGCGGTTCGTCTTCGCCAGACTCTCTTATTTCCTCTTCGCTCTCGGACTTTTGCCCCTGGCGCTGTCGTGGGGTCATCCGGGCTGGCGCTGGATAGTCCTTGCCTACGATGTGATGTTGCTAATCGTGGTGCTGGTGGATGTCCGCCGCAGCCGTTTGCCCGTTGGCCTTCGCATAACGCGCAAATTCGCAAGTCGCTTTGCCGTCGGCGCCGAAAACGATGTCGAGGTGCACATTCAAAACCGGAGCACGCATCTTGTCCTGCTTACTGTCAAGGACGAGTATCCGCCACAGATGAAGTTATCCGGACCACGCGAAGCTAGTTTGAACATCGAGGCGCAGACCTCCGCGGGGTTGATCTACGGTCTGACTCCGCCAAAGCGCGGGAGGTTTGAGTTTGGCCAGACCGCCGTCAGATATTTGTCCCGCCTAAAGCTGGCCTGGTGTGAAGCACGTGTAGGCGAACCTGCCGTGGTTAAGGTTTACCCCAACATGCGACGCGCGCGCGAGGTGGAACTCAAGGCGCTTGGCGCCCGCTCGCTGGTTTCGTCCCATCGCAAGACATCCTGGCGTGGTGAGGGACGCGAGTTTGAATCCATGCGCGACTATGTTCGGGGCGACGAACTGCGACACATTTCGTGGACGGCAACTGCCCGGCGCGGCAAATTGACGACGCGGCAGTATCAAATCGAGCGCGATCAAACGATTTTGATCGCGCTGGATGCCGGGCGACTAATGACCGCGCGAATCGAGCAGGAAACAAAGCTCGATTCGGCAGTGCATGCGACGCTCGCCTTGATGTCTGCTGCCGCCCGGGCAGGTGACAACGCCGGACTGGTTGTTTTCGGCAGGAAGATCAAGAGCTATTTGCCCCCCAGTCGCGGTCGCGATCACCTGGATGCCACGCTCGAGGCGCTTTACGGTGTAGAACCGGAAATGATTGAACCATCCTATGCCAGGGCGTTTGAGTTCATAGCAGCGAACAGCAAACGACGCTCGCTGGTTGTGCTCCTGACTGACCTGGTGGATGAGGAAGGTTCGAAAGAGCTTTTGACGTCACTGCGGCTATTGCGGCCGCGTCACCTGCCGCTGGTGGTTACGATTGCCGATCGCGATCTGAAGGCCGTGGTGCGCGACGCACCCGCTAACGTCCGAGATCTTTTCACACAGTCGGTGGCCGAGGAGATCATCCATCAGCGTGAAGCTGCTTTGCGATTGGTTGAATCCCAGGGTGGTTTAGCACTGGATGTAACAGCAGCCGCCTTAGCACCAGCCCTACTCGAGAAATACCTGCAGGTGAAAGAGAGAGGGTTGTTATAACCCTAACGCGGAAGGCGTTCCCAAATTTGCCCAGAGCGACGATGTCCGTATCAAACTCGAAATGATGCCCCGGCTTGCCCGGAGGAGATTCACGCTTGTTGCTACAACCCGTCGTTACCTTGTTTAAGCGCGCCGCGCGCGCGCGAAGTGTCATGCGTCAATCTCCACGGGACAAGCCCGCGGCATTAACGTGGGTTCGTTTCGTTGACCCTACCATCAGGCGGCTAGGTGGGCTCCCTCCCCGCGAGCAATAGATATAAATAAAGCGCCAGCCCGGTGATCCCGCCGATGCCGAACTTAATGACGGGGCTGATCGGTGCAGGCGAAATGAATCCCTCGATGATGCCTGCCAGCACCAGCAGCACAGCCACGCCTAACATTAAACGGACTGCTTCCATGCCACGTGTCTTCAACGCATCAGCCCGCGTAAGATCCCCAGGCATGAGCATCGCACTGCCAATCAACAGTCCTGCCCCACCGGCGATGAAAATGCACGACAACTCGACGACTCCATGCCCCACCATGAAAGTGAGGAGGTCATTGCCATAACCTGCTCGATATACGAGTGCCAGCACCGCCGCATTAACTGCGCCGTTGTAGGCTAAGTAGAACAATGTCCCGAGCCCGAACAAAGCGCCAAAGGCAAATGTGTAGATCGTTACGCGCACATTGTTCGTCATAATGCGGCTTGATTCGATCTGGTTCTTCTCGTTGATTTCTTCCCACCAATGTCTTTTTTCCTCAATCATCAACTCCCGAAACGCCGGCGGCACTCCCATAATCTCCGAGAACTCCGGATCATATTTGGTACCCAGAAAACCGATCAGAGAGAAAGCAAAGAACACCGTGAACGAAACAGCGGTGTAGCGCCAGGTACGCCGGAAAGTACGCGGCAACTCGCGCGCAAAGAAGTGGCGGATTTTCTTGCCGCCCTGAGCGTCGGCCCGATAGATTCTGCCGTGCGCCCGAATAACGAGGTTGTTGAGATAGTTGATTAAACGCGGGTCGCGAGACTCTGCGCGGGCTATCGCCAAATCCGAGGCGGTGCGACGATAGATGCGGCCGAGCTCACGCACTTCTTCACGGTGCAGCCGGCGGAAGGTGGCTCGATCCAGGAGTTTCAGCAGATCCTCGAGTCGCTGCCAGGAGTTTTTTCTCTCGTTGATGAAACGATCCGATGCCACGGTCAGAGATTAAGGGAAAGCGGGCAAAGGGGGAAGCGGGATTGGGGGGAAGGGGAGATGGGGCTGAATTGTTTGACTAAGTAAAAGCGATCCACGAAATTACACGAAATACTCGAATGTCATGTCTTTTGTGTCAGTTCGTGTTGTTTCGTGGATTGTACGGTTTTTGCGGTAGCCTTCAATTAAGCATCAAGGAGCCATGGACCAGGTCGTCGAATGCGTACCAAATTTTAGTGAAGGGCGGCGAGTTGAAACCGTCGAGCGGCTGGCGCAGGCAATCGCGTCGGTCGACAGTACGTGCGTGCTCAATTCGCATATCGATCCGGATCACAATCGCTCAGTCATCACTTTTGTCGCCTCGCGCGAGCAGATCGTCGAAGCCGCTGTCAAAGCCGTGGCCCTCGCCGCTGAGTTAATCGACATGCGCATCCACCGCGGCGTCCATCCTCGGCTCGGGGCCACGGACGTCTTACCGTTCGTGCCAGTCCGCGGTCTCAGCCTCGAGGATTGCGCAGCGCTGGCGCATGAAGCAGGCCGGCGAATTGCGACCGAGCTTTCAATTCCCGTTTTCTTTTATGAGAGCGCGGCGCTTCGTCCTGAGCGTGTAAATCTCGAGGACGTTCGGCGGGGAGCACTCGAACTTTTGAGAGAACAGATCGCTTCTGTTCCGGAACGGGCTCCAGATATTGGTCCATTGCGAGTTCATGAACGAGCCGGTGCGATTGCCGTCGGAGCCAGGCCGTTTCTGATCGCCTTCAATGTAAATCTGAAGACTGAGGACGTCGCTATTGCGCGCCAGATTGCCAGGAATATTCGGGCGCGCAGTGGCGGCCTGCCTTTTCTTAAAGCCCTGGGGTTTCAATTGCAAACGCGCGGTCTGGTCCAGGTTTCAATGAATCTGGTCAATTACGGCGTCACCGGAATGGCGCAAGCCTATGAAGCAGTCAAACGCGAAGCAGAAAAACTCGGCAGCGAAATCGTGGCCACTGAGATTGTCGGTTTGGTGCCGCGAGACGCGCTGGACACCAGCGCTGAATATTTTGCACGGCTCGAGAATTTTCACGAGGGCCTAATCCTGGAGAACCGCCTCCAGGAATGCGCCCAGCGAGTCTGGAGTCCCGAGTCTAGAGTCGGGAGTCCCGAGTCTGGACTCCAAGACTTTCTAGACTCCTAGACTCCTAGACTCCGGACTCCCGACTCCAGACTCCCGACTCCCGACTCCAGACTCCCGACTCCAGACTCCAGACTCTCGACTCCAGACTCCAGACTCTTTTTGAGGGGCAACCAAATTTTTGTTTGCCGATTCCAAAGGGAATCACTCCCCAGCCGGAACCCCGGAAGTTGAGAGTTCACCGCCAACCGATAACGGCCTTCTACAGTTTGAAACTCTCAACTTTGTTCTGAACTCTCGACTCTGTTCCCGATTCCCACGGAGGTTCAAATGAAGCTGAACATTTCAGTATTGCTTCTCATCTTTTGCGTGGCTGCTTGTGCAGTGACCTCTAAAGCCAAAACCAGCCCTGAAATACTCGCCCGAGCCGCTGTTTCTGCCGACCCCAACGAGGCTGCGGCAGCCATAGCCGAACTCCGGGAGACTGGTCCAGACGGTCTGAGCATTTTGCTTCGGATCCATTCCGACGAGATCAATCGTCAAATTACTACTCCCGCGGTGACTCCCGAATGGCAGCGCCTAAGTTCGGCTCTCGACGCGGTCAGCCAACAGAAAGACAGTTATCTCTCAGGCCTTTACTGGTATACGGACCTCAATCAGGCAGAGGCGGCAGCCCGGGCGAGCGGAAAACCAATCCTGTCGCTGCGCCTGCTGGGGAAGCTAAGCGACGAGTTCAGTTGTGCGAACAGTCGGTTCTTCCGCACGATCTTGTATTCCAATTTGGAAGTCTCACACGTTTTGCGCGAGCAGTTCATCCTTCACTGGCAATCCGTGCGCCCAGTGCCAAGGGTGACGATAGATTTTGGTGATGGACGAAAGCTCGAAAGCACAATCACCGGCAACAGCATTCACTATGTTCTCGCCTCCAATGGACAACCACTCGATGCGCTTCCGGGATTGTATGGACCAGAAAGTTTCTTGCGTTCGTTGGCTGAGATCCGGCAACTTCACGAGCGCCTGAAGCGTGTTCCGGCCGAAGCGCGGTTTCAGATGCTGGACGAATATCATCGCGCTTCCGTTCGCACCCTCACGGCAAATTGGCTTGCCGATGCGCAAAAAGCGGGCGGGAAAATCCCGGAATACCTGCTACCGAAATCAGCGACTACGGGAACGGCCCGGGCAGTAGAAATCGCGCCTCTGGCTGTCACCAAGAGAATTACCGAAGTTAGTCTGTTGAAGGCCATCACGCGCGATGCCGAGGCGCTTGGAGTGGTAACTGATGAGCCTACATGGACCAGAATTGCTTTGCAGCACATCGGCGATGCAAAGCTTGACGACAGAAGCTTCAGTCTGATCCTCAGACAAACTAAAGACTTGTTTCCGATTAGACGCTCATCAGATTTCAATCCTCAACTAAGATTGGCGAGCCTGGTGCAGAAGCTTCAGTGGAGCATTGCTATGGACACAGTCCGCAACGAATACATGCTGCGTCCCAAACTGCACGCCTGGTTGGCGGTGGATCCAGCTCGTGCCAACCTCGACGCGTTGAACGAGAAAGTTTATGCGGAACTGTTCCTGACGCCGAAAACAGATCCCTGGCTCGGACTGTTTTCACCAGAGATTTATAACGGTCTGGATGGCGCAGGCGTTACACCGTAGGAAGAATAAAAATCCGAGAGTCGCGAGTCTGGAGTCGCGAGTTTAGAGTCCGGACTCATGACTCCAGACTCCAGACTCCCAGACTTCTTCAGGCCTCTCTCATAGCGCTAATGATCGCGTCGGCAAACTCGGCCGTCTTCGCGGTGCCGCCAATGTCGCGCGTGCGCACCTTGCCTTCGGCAAACACTTTCAGCATTGCACACTCGATCCTGTCTGCTGCCTCCCGCTCGTTAAGATACTTCAGCATCAGAATACCTGACTGCAGCAGTGCCGTTGGATTTGCAATTCCCTGGCCCGCAATGTCCGGCGCTGAGCCGTGCACGGCCTCAAACACAGCGCCCAACTCGCCTATGTTGGCTCCCGGAACCAGACCGAGGCCACCAACCAGTCCGGCGCAGAGATCGGACACGATGTCGCCGTAAAGGTTCTCGAGCAACATGACGTCAAACTGTTCGGGGCGCATAACCAACTGCATGCAGGCATTGTCAACAATCTTGTCGTCTGCTTCGATTTCCGGATAGTGTTTTGAGACCTTGCGGAAGCAATCAAGAAACAAGCCATCCGACATCTTCATGATGTTGGCCTTATGAACGGCGGTTATCTTCCGGCGCCCTTCGGCGCGCGCATATTCGAAGGCGAAGCGAGCGATGCGAGTAGAGGCCTTCTCAGTAATGATCTTCAGACTCTCTACTACCCCCGGCACAACTTCGTGTTCGATACCTGAATAGAGACTTTCGGTGTTTTCGCGGACGACAACCAGATCGAGCTCGGGATATCGACAAGGCACATTCGGGAGCGCTCGCACCGGACGAAGGTTCGCGTACAGATCCAGTGCTTTACGCAACCCGACATTTACCGATGTGAATCCTTTTCCGACAGGAGTCGTAATCGGGCCTTTTAAGGCAACTCTGTTTCGTCTGATCGATTCAAGAAGATCTGCTGGCAGCGTCTCTCCGAATTTCTCAAGCGCCTGAGCGCCGGCAAAGTGGGTTTCCCATTCAACATCCACCCCCGAAGCTTCGATGATGCGCACTACGCTGGAGGCCACTTCAGGGCCAATGCCGTCGCCGGGAATCAGTGTGATACGATGAGTCATAAAGGTGGTCAGTAGCCAGTTTGTCAGTGGTCAGTGATCAGTAGTCATGGTCAGTAGTCAGTGGTCATCAATTTTTCGTCTTAGGGCATGACTGCTACGACACAGAATAATGCTCCAACCGACAACTGACAACTGACAACTGAATTCATCCATGGCTAGACAATCAGCCAGCATCATTATCGTTGGCGGCGGCGTGATTGGATTATCAATAGCGCGCGCCCTCGCGATTCGAGGGGGCAACAAGGTTCTGTTGTTGGAGCGTGCCGGTTTTGGTCAGGAAGCGTCTTTCGCCGCCGCCGGTATGCTTGCACCTCAGGCTGAGGCAGACCAACCAGATCAGTTTTTCAACCTCGCCTCGCGCAGCCGTGACTCCTATCCCGCTTTTGCGCATTCACTGTTGGAAGAAACCGGCATAGATGTCGAGCTTGACTTAACCGGAACTCTCTATCTGGCATTCTCTTCTGAAGACCTTAAGGAGATAGAGGAACGTTACAACTGGCAGAGGCACGCCGGTCTCGCGATTGAAAAGCTGACTGCTAATCAAATTCGCACACTCGAACCCTGTATTTCCAGGAATGTGTGCGGCGGCCTGAGATTTCCGAAAGATGTGCAGGTGGAAAACCGCCGGTTAGTACGCGCACTAATCGATTCATGCCTGCGCTACGAGGTTTCCTTGATGCCGGATATCACCGTCGACTCTCTGCGACTTGTCAGTGATCGCGTCGCCGGAGTGGAAACATCGCGAGGCTTCTTCGCATCCGACACAGTTGTTGTGGCAGGGGGCGCCTGGACAAGCAGGATAAAAGGCCTGCCTGATATTCCTATCGAACCCGTTCGCGGCCAGATGCTATGTTTGCAAGGCCAGTCAGATTCTGTTCGCCACATTATTTACAGTCCTCGTGGCTACGTAGTCCCGAGGCGTGACGGGCGCCTGCTGGCCGGGTCGACTACTGAGCGGGTTGGCTTTAACAAGGAAGTGACTGAGGCCGGAATTCAGTCGATCAAATCAAGCACATTTGAGATGTCCCAAGTTATTTCGTCTCGCCCGGTGGTCAATTCCTGGGCCGGATTGCGACCGAGGGCGCCGGACAGTTTGCCGCTGCTTGGGCCATATGATGAAATTGAGGGGCTGGTTTATGCAACCGGTCATTACCGCAACGGAATCCTACTCGCACCCATAACCGGCGAGCTGATTGCCGGAGCTATTATCGATAATGAAGTACCACCGTTGCTGGCTACCTTTGCTGCCAACCGCTTTGGGCTGGTACAGGCAAACTAAACAACAATCACGATGAGAATCGCCAACCGCGTCGTTTTGCTAATCCTGCCTGGCTGTCTCTGCCTCGCTCAAGCGACGGCCCAATCAGGGCGAGTCAAGGATTCCGACTCAGACAAGCCGGAGAGCCGTTCCGCTCAACGGTTGTATGAGGAGGCGCACACCTACGCCGAGCGGAAGTTTCAGGAGTTCAAACAGAAAAATGTTCCTTACGACGCGAAGTTGGCGATGACCATCGAAGGGCAGCAGCGCGAACTAGCAACCCGGGACGCAGGCCTTCTCGAGTCGCGTACAGCGTTAACCGGGGAGGATTTTTACTATCTCGGAATGCTTCACCACCTCGGCGGAAACGGGGATGCAGCGCTGGCGGCGATGCGCCGATTTTTGACCGGCAATCCAGTAGGCGAAAAGGCCCAGCTTGGTCGCGCAGTCATTGTTCTATATGCGGTCAAGAAGAACCTGCTGCCGGAAGCAGAAACGATGAGCGCGGCCTATCTGGAAAACCAACCCCAGGATCCACTGGAACACTACGGTATGGAGAGTCTACTAGCCGACGCCTACTTCAAGATCAAAAACTACGAACGAATGGCAATTCATGCGCGCGAGATGTTTGCGGCCGCCAGGATCGTTGCCGGCACCCGCAGGGTCGACGTGTTTAAGCGCGATGACATGCTACTCAAATCGGCAACATTTCTCGCCGAAGCCCTGGCGCGGCAGAATCAGCCGGAACGCGCTGGACGCGCGTTTCAGGAGCTGCGCAAAGAAGCCATCTCGCTTCCTTCGGGAAATCTTTACAAGATGGCAAACATTCGCCTGGCTACTGTCGACCCCAATGCTGATTTTGGACTGATTTTTGGAGAGATGACTGATATGGAATCCAGAACCCCTCCCGAAATCGCCGCGTCGCAATGGATTGATCAAGCACCTGCCACTCTCGAGAACCTGCTAGGCCAGGTCGTGTTACTGGATTTCTGGGCACCCTGGTGCGAACCCTGTCGTTACACTTTGCCCAAACTACAGAAATGGCACGAAGCCTACAAAGAGAAAGGACTCGTAATACTCGGCATCACAAACTATTACGGCCAGGCTGACGGTAAGAAGCTTACGCAAGCAGAAGAGCTGGCCTACCTCCGGAACTTCAAGAAGAAGAATCGTCTGCCTTACGGTTTTGTTGTTGCCGACTCGTCAGACAATGCTATTAACTACGGAGTCTTCTCTATTCCTATGTCGTTTCTGATTGACAAACGCGGAAACGTCCGGTTCATTGCCGCGGGTGCAGGTGAGGCGGAGATCACCCGGTTGGGTAAGATGATCAAGAAGTTGCTGGACGAGCCGGCCTCGGCGCCGGGACTCAGTGCCGATCAAGGTAAGAAATAGCCTTCCCAGAAACATCGTTTATTTCGCTTTTCGTGTAATTTCGTGGATCATGAAATCTGTAACGAATAACTAGATCCACGAAAACACGAACAATGGCTGGCCCGCGACGTTATTCCTTTTGACGCACTCCCCGTATAATCAGGCGTGCGACTGAGATCGCAAAGAAATTCATGTCAGACTCGAACATCACAATCTGGATTGCTTTTGCGGCCGGCATACTGTCGTTCCTTTCCCCGTGCGTTTTACCGCTCGTGCCCGGGTACATATCGCTAATGTCTGGCATCAGCGTGGATCGACTCAAGGAGGGAACCAGCGCGCGGAGCGCAGTCATCCTGAATTCGCTCGCGTTCAACGCCGGTCTTTCCCTCATTTTTCTTGCGCTCGGCACCACGGCGGGCCTGGTGGGCGCCACCATTATCAACAATCCCTGGGTAAGAATCATCGGCGGTCTGGTGATCATCGCGTTCGGACTGCAATTGATCGGCTTGCTTAAAATCGGGGCCCTCTACAAGGACACCAGATTCTTCTCGCAGGAGAAACCGCGGGGAGCACTGGGGTCGTTTACTCTCGGATTGGCGTTTGCTGCCGGATGGACGCCGTGCATTGGTCCAATTCTTGGCGGTATTATCGGCCTGGCCGCAACCAGCGGCGGTTGGCGAAGTGGTTTACTTCTCTCCGCTTTCTACTCTGCGGGTTTAGCCTTGCCGTTCTTGCTCACCGGTCTCGGTATCAACCAGTTCCTGGGGTTCTACTCAAACTTTCGCAAACATCTGCACAAGGTTGAGGTGGTTTCCGGGGTCATTCTGATTGTGATTGGACTGCTGGTAATGACCAATCGCGTTACGCTCCTGGCCAGCTCACAACTGGCAAAATTGGGCAATGCCGAATCGCTCTTAAATTTTAAAGCTGAGACACGAGCACCGACTAAGATAAATTCGACCGCCCAGCCCGCGCCCGACGTGCAGTTTGCGAAACTTGACGGCGGAACACTAAAACTCACAGACCTGCGCGGGCGCGTCGTGTTGCTGAATTTTTGGGCTACCTGGTGTATTCCTTGTCGTTCAGAGATACCCGCCTTGAGTGCAATGCAAAAGGATCTCGAATCCCGCGGTCTCAGCGTCATCGGCGTTTCCTACGATGACACTGCCGATCTCGTGCGGGAGTTTCAGAAAGACATCAAACAGGAGTACGCGATTGTGCTGGGCGGAAAAGACGTTGGGTCTCAACTACCGGCTTCGCCTTTGCCGACTACTTACATCATCGACCGTGAAGGAAAAATTCGCGAGAAATTCATTGGCGAAAAGAGCCGGCAGGCTTTTGAAGCAGTAATCAAGCCGTTGCTTGACGAGGCGCCGGCCACCGCCAAACGTGGAAACTGAGTTTTTGGAGTACCACGATGACTAAGTTATTGGGACTGATAATTCTGGTTTTAACCTGCGTTCCGGCCGTGTTTGCGCAAGGCGGACACGAGTACTCACCGCTGGTTGAAAAAACCGTCAACTATAAAAATTGGAAACTTAATGATCTGAAAACCAATGAACCAGTTGATCTGCGCTCGTTAACGACCGGCAAGAAACTGGTTATGGTTGTCTATTTCGCCCCCTGGTGTCCAAATTGGCGCAATGAAGCTCCGATAGCAGCGAAGCTCTACGAGAAGTATAAGGAGCAGGGCTTTCAGGTGATCGGAGTCAGCGAGTATGCAACGCGCGATGATGCCCGCAACTACTTTGGCGCGGCCGGGTCACCTTACCCGGTGGTAAGCGAGTCGGAATCCCGCGAGGACAAAACCAAGACTGCGCATTACGGTTACCGTCAGACCACAGGTGACACGAGAAACTGGGGCTCGCCTTGGAACATCTTTCTCGAACCCGCAAAGCTTGCAAAAGATGGAGAGGTGTTGATCGAAAAGGCCTGGGTCGTAAATGGCGAACCAATCGAGGATGAAGTAGACAAGTTTATTGCGGATCGCCTAAAGCCGACGACCGCCTCCGCGATCACTCCCTGCAAGAACTAAAGAATCCGCAGAATCCGCAGATTACACAGATTAAAAGCAGAAACAGAAGGCAGAAGGCAGTAAGCAGAAGGCTGCAAGCGGAGGCTGCAAGCAGATTCGAAAGCTGAACCCGGCCAAACGTTACACGTCCCTAAAGCTACTCCTTCTGCCTCTGCCTGCTGCTTTACTGCTTCTGCCTTCTGCTTACTGCTTTACTGCCTACTACCTACAGCCTACTGCCTTCTGCCTTCTGCTTTACTGACTTCTGCTTACTGCATTAATCTGCGTAATCTGCGTAATCTGCGTAATCTCTGGATGTTGCGCCTTTGCGGGAAAGGTTCGCGGTTGCTAAGATGTCGCGCTTCGCTTTAACTGAATACATATGAACCTTCGACTTCTCTATCACGGCCATTGTTTCGACGGCGTGGCCTCGGCCGCTACTTTCTCACGTTTCTATAAGGAACGAGTGCACCCGCAAGCTGAGATCAAATATGCAGGTCTGCTGCATCGACCGGGAATACTATTTGACCTCGAGATGTTTGACGGCGACGAGAACGCTATTGTTGACTTCAAATATGCCGCCACGGAACGGCTGACCTGGTGGTTCGACCATCATGAGTCCGCTTTCCTGACTCCGGAAGACGAAGCTCATTTCAGAGCTGACCAGACAGGTCAAAAATTTCTGGATGCCACGCGAAAATCCTGCACCGAGCTAATCGCAGACATAACTCGTGAGAAGTTCGGTTTTGACGATCGGCCGCTTCGAGAATTGGTTGATTGGGCCCACGTGATCGATGGCGCGCTCTACGAATCGCCGGCCCAGTGCGTCGAATTGAAGCAACCTGCGCTGCAACTAATGCAAGTGATTGAAGCAGATCCGGACGACTTGTTCATCGAGCACTTAATCCGGGAGTTAACGGCAAAGCCGCTTGCAGAAGTAGCGACAAGCGCGGAAGTACAGCGGCGGTTTGCGCCAATCCTCCAGCAGCATCGAGAAACGCTGGAAGCGGTTCGGCGCAAAGCGAAGTTTGCGAATGGGGTAGTGCAATTTGATCTGGTGGATGAGGGCTATGAGGGCTTTAACAAGTTCATTCCGTATTATCTTTATCCTGAAACAACCTATTCGGTAGCCTTGACCCGTGGCCCTCAGCGCACAAAGATCTCCGTGGGATCCAATCCCTGGGCGCCTCGACCGCGGACACACAACATCGCGAAGATTTGCGAACGCTACGGCGGCGGGGGCCATGCAGTTGTGGGTGCTGTCTCATTCAAGCCCGATGAAGTCGAGCGAGGCCGCGAGGCGATGCGAGAGATTGTGGCAGAGTTATCGTCGTAGTTATCCGCAGATTCCGCAGATTACGCAGATTTGAAAGCAGAAGGCAGTAAGTAGTTAGCAGAAAGCAGTAAGCGGAAGGCGGTCCGGGCGTAAAACTTGCGGCGCTCTGCATACTGGTATTCTGGCTACCGCTGTCTGCCTTCTGCTTACTGCCTTCTGCTTACTGCCTGCTTACTGCCTTTTGCTTTCTAAATCTGCGTAATCTGCGGATTCTGCGGATTCTGCGGATTCACCGTGCCATCAGCGCCTCAATCTCTTCCGGCTGCTTCGGAACCTTGCTGGTCAGCACGTGCGGTCCCTTCTCGGTGCACACTACATCATCCTCAATCCGCACGCCGATGCCGAGGTATTGTTTGGGTATGTCCTTCGTTTCCGGCGATATATAAATGCCCGGTTCGACAGTCATAACAACTCCCGGTTCCAGCGCGCGAGACTCCTTGTCGAAGTAATATCGTCCGACATCGTGCACGTCGATACCCAACATGTGCCCAAGACCGTGCATATAAAACTGTTCGTACTTCTTTTCCTTGATTAGATCCTCCGTCTTACCTCTCAAAAGCCCCAGCCGGACCAATCCCTCCGTGATCATTTCAATTGAATGTTGTTTCAACTCGTCATGGGTAGTTCCGGGCCGAACCATTTCTACACAGGACATCTGCGTTTCCAGAACGACGTCGTAAATCTCCCGCTGAGCCTTTGTAAAGCGGCCGCTGATGGGAAAAGTTCGCGTGATGTCTGAGGCATAACCTTTGTACTCCGCTCCGGCGTCAACCAGCAGCAACTCACCGTCGCGCAGCTCCCCGTCGTTGTTGATGTAGTGAAGAATCGTGGCATTTGCGCCAGCGCCGACGATCGACGTGTACGACGGGCCCGCCGCACCGCGGCGGCGAAAGATTTGCTCAATCAGCGCCTCTACTTCGTACTCTTTCATACCCACCCGCACCGCTTTCATCGCTTCGCAGTGAGCTTCAGCCGCGATATCGGCTGCTCGCTGCATCAACTCGATCTCTTCCGCGCTCTTTAGAACTCGCATTTCGTGCACAATGGTGGCGGGATCGATGATAGTTTGCGGCGGGTGAATCGGCTTTCGATTCAAAGAGCGCATCCGGGCGATCTGACGAATGATCGTTTCGTCAAGGTCGGCATTAACTCCAAGACGATAGTACAGGGTGTCCGCGCCATCGAGGATGTCCTGTAGTTTTTCCCCAAACTCCGCGATTGGATAAGCCTCCTCCGCGCCAAAGTTTCGCGTTGCTCCATCGACACCGGCGCGGCGGCCATCCCAAATTTCGCGCTCCGGATCCCGAGGCCGGACAAAGAGTCTGTATTTCAGTTCGTGTTCCGGCGCAATAACCGCGATGGCTTCCGGCTCTTCAAACCCGGTGAGGTAATAAAAATCCGAGTCTTGCCGATAACGATAGTTGGTATCGTTTGAGCGCACCGCCTCGCGAGCCGCGGGAATGATGGCAACCGATTTACGCCGCAGGCGGCGCATGAACTCCGCCAGTTGTGGTCGGATCATTTCAGATACTCCTCGAAGTAAGCGTTAGAATTTGCTGCGAATCATTGTAACCGGATCCAGTAGAGTAGGAGAGAAGGCGACAAAATGCGGCCCACTCTCCCCTCCTCGAACCGGACGTGCGGATTTCCCGCATCCGGCTCTCGCGTAGACTCTCGCCGCAGAGTTAGCAGGCAGTGCGTGACGCTCAGGGATAA
>DASQPD010000002.1:0-2312 GCA_035644135.1 Pyrinomonadaceae bacterium | reverse complement strand
CAAAGGCGTCACCTCAAACGGCATTTTGTCGCGCGCGGAGATCAGCCCCATCGGCTTGGACTTCATCAAGCTCACTCCGGCAGTCCACGGATCTATCTTGAGTCTCGACCCGATGGGCAACGCGCCAATCTGTGCCTTGTTGCCTGGCTCCAGCGCCGGACCGGCTTGACGCAATTGCGTGGCGAAATAAATCTCATTTCCCAACTGGGGGCTGATCAATTGTTTCAGCTCTTTCGCTTGCGACTGCAGTAGTTCCAGGAACAAGCCCGCATTTGCCAGCTTGGATGCGTAAGGCGATTTCTTCAGCAGTTCCATCGCCTTTTCATTGTTCTCCGCAGCTTCCACTTTTCCTTCTTCGAATGAGAGCCGTTTTAAGACTTCGGTGGACGCGAGCCGCAAAATATCGCTGAATGCGTATTGATCTTGATTCGGCTTGGGTAGGATGGCGTCAGCCATGCCGTGCGCCAGCAATGCTGCGAGCGTTTCTTCGTTGGGTACAACATCGATCAATCCGCGGCTCACCACGATGGTATTGCCCACGGAAAACATTTCCAGGCTGCTGGTGACCAGCACACGGCACCGCAGATCGACCTGCTCGTCAAAGCTATTGGTGACCTCGATGTTGTTCACCACCGTATTCAGGAGCTTATCCACTTCTCCGCGAGGAGCCAGTAACCCGTCCCGTTCCAGCAGGTCGAGCACATAATTCTCCGCTTCATGTCTCCACTCGCGCTGCGCCTCCAGCGGCGAACGGTCATGCTGCGACGATTCGTCCTTGACTGGGTTTGCGGATTCCACGAGTAGCCTGCTCAACTCCTCCTCCCGCGAACCCTGCTTTAATCTGTAACCCCACAGGTGAGTCGATGATTTGTAGCTGGGATTTCCGAAAAGCGTCGCTGGATTGATCTCCTGGCTGTAGACATAGCTCGGCAACCACAGCCCCGATTTCACGTTGGTACGCCACGAATCGAAGTGCAGGTAATATTCGTCTTCAAAAGTTTTCCACGAGAAATGGTTCGTCGGCGCATACCTTCCGTTGATGCGCACCACAGTAAAGTCTTGATCCTCGACCCAGATGCGGCCTACAAATCTCGGGCCCCGCACTTTTGGTGCCGGTGACACGTCAAACACGATGCACCGCACCTCGCCCAAAAACTCACGCCCCGAATATTTGAAACGGTAGTGAAGCTTGTCGAACTCCCCTCGATCGATGTAAATCATTTGCAGGAAGCCGGCTGGTTCAAAGGACCACAGGAACGAGCGTTTCTTGCCGCCTTCAATCATCGTATGAACTTTCAGCCGACCTCGAAAGTCAGCCTGCCCCAGAAAGTAGTAGTCTGACTTCGGAACCGTGCCGAATGCCTGCTTGAATTTCACTTCCTGGATATAAGTTTCAACGACTGGGCTGTAGAGATCGAAGGCCGCGATTTCGTCATGCTCTCGTTTGATTATCCGCTCGATCATCTCATCCAGCTGGACTGCAGTTAGGGGAGCTTGCGAATTGACGCCTGAGATCTCAGTACCCTCGGGACCCAATGAAACATGTTCGTCGATTATTTGTCCTTGCGCCAAGGCCGAACTTTGCAGATCTGAACAAAGACCTCCGGCACACGCCACTGACAAAAGCATATTAATTAAATATCGCCTGTCCATCTCTGTCCTCCAAACGAAGCAACTTTGCGTCTTCGCTCGGATATTCAGCACGCGCTGTACCAGAAGAGGATGTGCGAATTCTCCTTGGCCGTTCACTGCCTAATGTTTGAAGAATCTTACGAATACAGGCTCAGGGCCCAGTGCGCATCGCTCGACCCGGCTGCTCCGCTTCTGTTCTCACGCCGCCATGGTTCCGATTTGGGTCAGGCGCAGAACCGATGTGGAACGTTTTCGAATGTCAGCTTGCGGTCCGGTTTGGTGGGAACGCCAGACCTTGTGTGCCATCCCCGCTCCCAGTAAAATGTTCCAGCATCGCTTCCCGCATCTTTTCTTTCACTTTTGAGTCGCACCGGAGTCATACCGCATGGGGCAGCACTACGACGTTATCGTTATAGGCGGTGGTCACAACGGACTGGTCAACGCCGCGTACCTTGCAAAAGCAGGGAAGAGGGTCGTGGTGCTGGAACGTCGCCATGTTCTCGGCGGCGCCGCCGTTACGGAAGAAATCATCCCTGGATTTCTTTTTTCTGAATGTTCTTACGTCGTCTCGCTGCTCCGCCCGGAAATTATTCGCGAACTCGATCTCCCGCGCCACGGCTTGGAGATTCTTCCGCTGGACGGCACGTTTTCCCCCATGCCCAGCGGCGACTACCTCTGGC
>DASQPD010000001.1:0-40204 GCA_035644135.1 Pyrinomonadaceae bacterium | reverse complement strand
CGTGCCTGCCAAGAAGGACATGGTGATGCTCCTCTGTCTGTTTATGATCGTGTCGCAACGTCATTCTAACAGTCAGGTTCATCGCCATGTCTTTTCTTTTCCAAAAAACCTGACCACCCATGGAGTTTTGCAAGAGGCTCTAGAATTTAGAAATTCGTCTCGCCTACCTGAAACGTCACAATGGAATCTGCAAAGTATCTAAAGACGAAATTCTAAATTCTCTAAATTCTAATTTCCAACTTCTAGTTCACAGTCAACCACAAACTCACTTCACGTGTCTGTGGGGGAAAACACGACTCGTCGTTGCAGCTCTGATACCTGAGACGCGCTTTTAACTCGTTTGCTCCCGGACTCGCGCTCGCCGGTATCGTTATGTTGAAACGCATGGTTGCACGGCCTTCATAAACTGAAACCTTGTTTTTCGAGAATTTGAAGTTACGCAAAACAGCGCGTGGGTAAATCACCGGACCGACACGAATTCCTTTGGGTGCTTCCACCTGCAATTGTGTTGCTACCAGAAACTTTTCCAGCGGTCTGCTCGAATTGACGTGATAGCCTGCCGGGATATCCATCACGAGCGTACCCTGAACTGTTCGGCCGCGCTGAACCTTGTCATTTGCCAGCTGACCGTTGACAGTTATGTTGGGGGCCGATTGTGGCGACGCCGTTGCGAGAAATGCCGGGGGAAACAGTACTAAACTTGTAGCTACTAGAAACCGTGCAGCTTGCCAGGTGATAGATGTCAGACTCATAAGTTCGATTTTCCAGCCTTCGAATTGTTGGTGCAGTGATTTTACACGGCCACGGCGGTCCGGCGAAATCGCGCTTCTCTTTGGAGTGCGCTGACTTGTCAGCGCTTTTCAACCTTGGCTTAACTCGATCGTAATTGAATGCGGCGGCAAGGCGCCGCACTGCAAGGAGTTGTCGCTGTTTTCGGCCAGCCGTAAGAAGATGGGTTCGAGGACTCAGCCTGTGGTTAGCTGTGCCATGTTCATTTCGCGCCGTGCTGCCAGCTGTCCGCAGGCGGCATAGATGTCTCGCCCGCGCGGCTTACGCAAGTAAGTATGAACACCCTTCGCTTCCAGTACGTTTCGGAAACTTTCTACTCGCTCAGGTGGCGAAGGTTGATAAGGCAAAGGATGAGCAGGATTGTGGGGAATGAGATTTACCTTCGCCCGCAGGCCATGTCGATTAAGCAGATTTGCCAGTTGACGAGCCTGTTCGTCTGAATCGTTGATCTGGTCCAGCATGACGTATTCGAAAGTCAACAGCTCACCAGGCTTCAGAGATTTCTCAAATTCTTTGCAAGCTGTAAGCAGTTGGTCCAGTGGCCACCGCTTGTTAATGGGCATCAATTCGTTTCGCAAAGCGTCGGTTGGCGCTGCCAGGGAGATCGCGAGGTGCGGTCTATCCGCGAGTGTTGCGAGCTCGTAAATGCGCGGCACGATTCCGGCGGTTGAAATGGTGACGCGTCTGGGGACGATGTGCAGTCCCTTTGGATCGCCCATGATGCGAAGGGCCTTTATCAGCGATTCAAAATTGAGAAACGGCTCGCCCGCGCCCATCCCAACCAGATTGGTTCCTTTCGGCGGTTTCACACCCATGCCATAAGCGTCGTTGAGCGCGATGATAATCTGTTCAACTATTTCTCCAGCTGTTAACGAACGGAGCAGTCCGAGTTGAGCTGTAAGACAAAAAGTGCACTGCAATGGGCAGCCTGACTGCGAAGAGAAGCAGATCGTGTCGCGTCGTTCCTCGGGGATGAACACGGTTTCAACCGGAAGGTTGTCGTGCGTTTTCATCAGGTAGCGGCGAGTCCCGTCTTCTGACACATAGCGCGATTCAATTGTGAGAGTTGAGGCAGCTGCCTGCTCGTGCAGTTGTCGACGTAAGTCCTTTGGCAGGTCGGTCATTTCGTCGAACGAGCGAAGCCGCCGCTGTTGCAATGCGGCAAAAATCTGCCGGCCTCGATAAGCCGGCTGGCCCAGCGATTCGGCAAAGGCAGTCAGCTCCGCCTCAGTTAAGCTTGTAAGATGGACTTGTTCATTCACTGTTGAGCTATTCTAACATCCGAACTGATCCACGAACACACACGAAAGGAAATCGTCCCAACCTATAATCAAATCCTATGTCTTCGTATAATTTCGTGGATTCGTGGTGCCCGGTTCGATTGCGAGTTTAAGGTTAGGCATCCGGCGGTACGCCGATGTTTGTTTTGTCCCGAGAGGCGCATTTCTCGGTGATACAGAAACTCTCAGGGCATTTGACACGTAAGGCGTCACATGGAGGAACAGGAGTTTTCAGCCGATTCCGATTATCGTGTTTGTGGCAAGCGCAAGCGCTTTGGGTTCAGATTCATAAATCGTGAGAGGTTAGTGGCAGTGTCGGTGGCGTTGGTGTTTGCGATGTGCATTTCGTTCTTCAGTCTGCTTTACGGACAATCACTCGGAACCACTGCTGTCGTGGATCTTGCTTCGCGCCGACAGTCAAACGCAATAATCCTGGAGTCAGGCCTCAGTTCGGCAAGTGAGATGGCAGCAAGCGTGCTTCCGTGGTTTCCTAGCTCGCTCCACTTCCTGCTTAGAAATCGGTTTGATTCACTGGAAAAGCTGAAAAAAGTGAAGAGCCCGGTCTTGATTACTCATGGTGATCCCGATCCAGTGATTCCCACGGATCAAGGCAGGCAGCTCTTTGCGGCAGCCAATGAACCAAAAAGGCTCCTGATTTTTCCCGGCGCCGGACATGACGTGTTTGGGTCTGTTGGGAATTCTTATTTGGATCTGGTTGCGACATTCATCACGGCCGCAGTTGGACCATGAATCGGGTATAATTGCGGCATGTCCAGCGTCGCGAATGTCGAACGGAAGATAAAACGGGTTGAGGGTTTTGGCGTACGCGTGCTCCACTTGCGTGGCGTTGATGTCCGAGGCGATCGGGGCGGGATGCCACCGTACGGCTACCATCGCGCCGCGGACAACGACATCACTGTTGAAACCTGGAAAGCGACGCGGTTTCGTCCTTCTTACCCGGGCTTTGAAGTGGATGTAGTCGATGCCCGTGGAAATTCAGTTCAGGGCAATACGAAACTCGGCACCGTCCGGGACACTTATAAGAAGCGCTAACGGACGATTCTAAAATATGCGGACGGCGCGAGAGTCTGGCCCGTTACGTGATCGCGCACGCGAACCACAACCTCGTACTCACCCGGCGTTAGATCTTTTGTGTCAATCAGGCGGGTCAAAGTTAGACGCGGGCCGGCATCTGCTGCGCCGCGCCAATCTTCCTTCTGCTCGGTGATCTTAATGCCTTCCCGCAATAGTTGGTACTCCACGTCGACCGCCGGTTCGAGTGTCGTCTGGTCGATTCCAATATTGTAAACCTGGAGATAAACACCAACCGGTTGTCCTCGTCGAAAATCACCCGACAGATTCGGGACCACTTTCGTTTGACCTATCAGGAACGGTCCCGCAGCCACTTTTCCAGTCATGCTTTCAAGCTTTGCGGCGAGAACAATGCTTGAAGTCGCTAGTTGCTGCGCGTTGTAGCGCGGTACTTCAAAACCGTAGTGTTGAATACCGGTCGCGCCGGAGTTAACGTCACGCACCATGAGATCCAAACGGTAGCGGCCAGGCTCGAGTATCACAGCTCTACCGTACGCGGATCTCCGCTCCTTCAACTCCGTTAGTTCTGACGGCAGCGCAGTAGTGACGACAGCATCTTCGAATCTGCCGGCCGCACGCTCGGTAATAGTCGAAATCCTACCGGTAATATTCAGGCGGGCGGTTTGCAACCCGCCGCTGTCTGCAAACACCAGATCTTTGTTATCGGCTTGAATCGTAAATGCAGTCAACACCCGGTTATCGGATTGGCGGAAGAAATGAGCCTGAACCTCGAAATTCAGAGGGCTGTCATCGATCTTGGGAGTGCCAATCAGCCCCCTGCCAAAATAATCGCGTTTGACGTTCTGAACTCTTTCTATGTCAGTCAGAAGTTGTAAAACCTCAAAGGGCGAGTCCTGTGCTCTCTGGTAGTTAACAATTCCGAAACCACCCAAGCCGGCAATTCGATCCGCCCTATCGGCAAAGCCCAAACGCTCAGCTAACGTTTGGCCGGCGCCCGCAACATGAATAAGAGCATCCTTCTCATCAGGATTGCGCGCCAGACGGTATTCGCCGCTGCCAGTTGGGTCAACGAATTCAATATCCACTCCACTACGCACGCCGGGGATATTTCGATAGAACCATTTCTCAAAGGGATATGTACTTGTCGATCCGCCGCCCTCGTAGGATGGCCGGTCATATGCTCCGCCCATGGGGTGCGACTCGACCTCATCGGGCTTACCGAATTTGATATAGATGCGCCCGCGATCGGTCAGATGACCCGGTTTACCGGATGAGAAGTGCTCGTCAGCGTACGCGATGCGCTCGTAGTACTCGTCTTTATACTCGTTCTCTTCCGTGTCTGGTGTGAGGTCGCGCACGCGCCAGAAGTCTTCTATGAAATGTTCACGTTCTTCATTTGTTGTGAGCTTTTCGTAGGCTCGGAGCTCGTCGGGAGTGATGATTAACGCCACATCAGTCTTGGGCCAATCTTTAAAAACGCGCTTTGATTCGTCCTTTACTTTGCGGGGTTTTAGATCGGGTGATTGTGGAGGCTTGTTTTGTGCGGGAACTAAGGAGGTGGTCAGCAGAAACGCGAGCACGAAAGCGAAGGTACGAAAGGGAGCTGAGGTCAGCATGGCGGGTCTCCTCACGCGGATCGGGCCGCGATTGGTGCGTTTTTGAAGCTACTCGGGGAGACCAGACTGATTGAACAAGGCGGCGCGGTTCGAAACAGGGGGGCGCGCCGCCCAAGAGCTACCTACTGAACTACGGTAAACTTCGCTGACGGTGAGAGGGTTTGTCCTGAGACACGATCACGAATGCGGATCGAGATTTCATACTCACCCAGTGCCAGAGTGCGGGTATCGATTAATCGTGCCAGAGTTAGACGCTGGCCTGAATCGCTCATACCGCGCCAGTCTTCCGCCTGTTTGCCCAGCTCTTTACCGTCTCTCAAGAGAGCATATTCAACGTCAACCGAAGGGCGGAGGGTCGTTTGATCGATGCCGGCGTTGTAAACCTGCATGAAAACTCCGACTGGCTGGCCCTGATGGTAGGTCCCGGAGACATTCGGGATAACCTTAGTGGTGCCAATGACGAACTGGCCCACAGCAGGCTTGTCGATCAGACTTTCCATCTTCGCCGCAAGCACCAGGGTTGAGGTCGATAACTTCTGCTGATCATACTTGGGGACAGTAAAGCCGACGTGCCGGATGCCGGTTGCTCCGGAAGCGACGTCGCGGACAATTACATCCACTTTGTAAGTGCCCGGGGGCAGAGGAACAGCCTTCTGATAGGCGGATTTGCGATCCTTGGCTTCCGTCAATTCCTGGGGCGTGGCCGTGGTGATTACGGGGTCTTCAAAAATCGTGACGCGCCGCCCGGCCACTGAAGTGACGCGGCCGAAAATGTTCATGCGCGCCTGTTGCAAGCCTCCGCTATCCTGAAACACCAAATCTTTGTTTTCAGCCTGAATCGTAAAAGCAGTAATCACCCGCTCGTCAGATTGTCGGAAGAAGTCGACTCGAATGTCGAAGTTGAGCGGGTTCTCTTCGATGACTCCGGTGTTTACGGCCGTAGCCAGATCGTTGAACTTCACCTGTGGTGGGCGACTCAAATCCGCTAACAATTGAAGCCGCGAAAACGGACTGTCCTGTTCACGTTGATAGTTTGGGTTTCCGATGCCGCCAAGGTTTGCAATGCGATCACCCTTATCGGACAAACCCAGTTGTTCTGAGAGCGTGAGGCCTGCGCCGGGAACCGTTAACAGAGCGTCCTTTTCGTTTGGGTTCCGGGCAATCCGATATTCTCCACTGCCGGTGGGATCGACAAACTCGATCTCGACGCCGGAACCTACGCCCGCAATATAACGATAGAACCAGATTTCGAAAGGATAGGTCGTGGTGGAACCACCACCTTCGTAAGAAGGTCTCTCGTAATTTCCACCCATCGGGTGAGTTTCTCTTTCATCTGGTTTGCCGTACATGATCCAGATGCGCCCGCGATCGCTCTTCCAGCCGGGGATACCGGAACTGAAGTGTTCATTCGCGTAAGCTACCCGTTCGTAGTACTCCTCTTTGAATTCGTTTTCGTCCGTATCGGGGTCAGGATCGCGGCGGCGCCAGAATTCCTCAATAAAGCGTTCCCGCTCGTCGTCGGTCTGAAGTTTCTTGAATGCCTTTCGCTCTTCGTCTGTAATGATGTAAGCGACGTCCTTTTCCAGCCAGTCTTTGTAAGCCTTTTTAAGCTCCGGCTTTACATTGCGAGGCTTCTCAGCAGGGTCCTGAGGTTTTTGTGTGTTTTGGGAATAGGACGATGCCCCGGCGGACACGACTGCGGCTAATAGGATCGCAAGACGAAAGAACAGTTTTGAATACGGCATGCAGAACTCCTGTAACGCTTTGTGTTACTTATTTTAGACACGGCGGCTGCGCCGTCGGAACGCAGAAGAAGCGACGAATTCTAAGGTCTCGCCCAGAACACAGTCAAGATGCCCTGTCAGTAGCCCGTCGTTGCCCGCTAAGCCCCTATTTTCGCGAGTTTTCGTAGCACTCATTAGCCTTGCCTCAAAAAGTCTGCTTCGTCTTTGCAAGGCCGCAGAGAAGCACAAAAAGCGCGAACGATTTATAGAAGACCTTTTGTGCTTTTGTGCCTCTTTGTGGCTTTTTGAGGTGAAGCTCACTCACATACCGAAAAGCCGAAGCTACGAAAAATCACACGAAGGTAAATCCTTACGATGCGGTCCGTGGCTTGCTGAAGATCCAGGCCACGAAAATGGATACCACATAGAGCACAAGCATTGGCGCCGCAAACAACATCATGTTTGGTATGTCGTTCGTGGGAGACAGTACGGCCGCCGCTATAAGAATCACTATGATAGCCGTGCGCCAGATACGGACCAGGAATCCGGCGGTGACAAGACCTATTCGGGCCAGCACATAGGTCACCGCGGGCATTTGAAAAACCACGCCCATTCCCAACATGACAATGATGATGAAATCGAAATAGTCATCCGCCTTCAACAGAAGGCGAAAATCCTGCCCCAAGCCGAGCAAATATCTCGCAGCGGGTGGAAAAATCACTTTGTACGCGAATATCGCACCCAGGACGAACGAGATCGAAGACAAGGCAATGAAAGGTGTTACGTAAGCTCGTTCGTGCGGATAAAGACCGGGTGACACGAAACCCCAGATCTGCCAAAGCAAGAAAGGAACCGAAAGAGAAATAGCCGCATACAGCGAGACCTTAATGTAGAGCGAAAACGGTTCCAGCGCAGTGGTAACAATCAGCTTATCGTTGATGCCGACATATGGTTGCGGCAGCGCTGCAAAATCAACCGGCAGTCGAATCCCTTTATGAAGAACCGAGTTGCCGGTATAGAGGGCTTCGTCGGTGAATAGTCCCAGCTGACCTTGCGCGTCCTTTGTAACGCGGGACATCACCGAGGCGCCGGCCGGAATCACGCTGGTCCCCATTTTTGTTTCTTCGGGGAATACGTATCGTCCGGTATCGCCTTCTTTTAGCGTGCCCAGTGAACTGATAGTTTGCTGGCCGTTGATGCTGGCGACAGGAGCTTCACGACGCTGGGCTTCGGCAAGTGCTTTCTCAACCGGTATCGCCAGAAAGTTATAAATACGATCGGAAATAAACCAGCAAGCACTACAGGCAACAAAGACGAAGATAATCGAGCGGATCAGACGACGACGCAGCTCGTCGAGGTGTTCCAGAAACGACATCTGGCCACCCAGTTCTTCTTCTGTGCCTTTGGGGATCGAACGCGGTCTTAAGAAAGTTGACATCAATTGAAGTTACTGCTTACAGCCACTCGCGCTTCGGCGCCGGTTCTGAACGAGGGACGTCAGTTGACGTGTCAGGTGAGTTGATTTCGCCTTCTGAAAACTCTTGTAGCTTTGACACTGGCTGCCGAGCCAGCACGTGCTCTGCCGGAATCGGAGCCACCGTTGGTTCTTGAATCACTGACGCGTCGTGCTCTATCCGCGACGAGTCTTCAGGGAGCGAAGTGTTGGCGGCACTGGCTGGCTGGCGGTCACTCTCGAGCGCGACTTCTCTTTCCCACGTTCGTTTGAAATCCTCCGAGGCTTTGCGAAACTCCGCCAGACTCTTGCCAATGGTGCGGCTAAGTTGGGGCAGTCGCCGGGGGCCGAAAAACATCAGGGCGATAACCAGAATAAAAAGTAGTTCCGTGCTACCCAGTGAATCGAGTATTAAGGCTAACACTTGCTCAGTCGAAACCTTTCTTACGCAGTCTAATTCCTAATCTGTGCGGCCCAGAGCGGCCACCTACCGCGCATACAGGAGTGATTGTAACTCGTCGTTCAGGAAAGCAGAAGGCGGGTTACCAGCCGCTACTGGCATATTTTCCAGTCGGGTACGCGCAGCGCTCGGCTCACACAAGAGCCATCGGAAATCCCAGGGCCCATTTCCGAAAAGACAAACCGAGCATTCAACCTTAAACTGAATGCAAAGAGGCCTTGACTAGGATGGCAGAAATGATCGACAGCGAAACAGAACTTGAGGGCACCGCGGGCGAGCATCCATGGGAGCAGTTTCAACATTTCGCCACGGTTGCGGAAGGAATAGCTGCAACGACAAAGAAACTCGAAAAGGCTGCTCTGTTAGGTGATTATCTGAAACAGTTGGTGGACGTCGATCTGAGCCGCGCCGCAAGGTACTTCGCCGGTCATCAGTTTCCGCTGAATGACGCGCGAACTACCAACGTTGGCGGCAGTATCATCAGTGAAGCATTATGCCAGGCAACCGGGTTTACGATCGAAGACCTGTTGCCACGTTATGTGAGATTGGGTGATGCAGGCGAGGCTGCATACGAAGCGCTTCGTGAGGCCAAACCGATGAACCAACCGCGGATTACGCTCGCCGAAGTTGAGTCAATAATCAGCAGACTCAGTGAGACTCGAGGTTCGAGGAGCAAAACCGGCTTACTGGCAACCGTGTTGCACCAAGCCGCTCCTCTCGAGGCGAAATATTTGGTGAAACTCCTCGCCGGGGATTTGCGAATCGGACTGCGTGAAGGACTTGTGGAAGACGCTATTGCGCGGGCCTTTGGCCAGCCTCTGGCACTCGTTGCCCGGGCAAACATGCTTCTCGGTGACGTCGGTGAGACAGCGATTCGTGCCAGAAGGAATGAGCTGCATAACGTGAGTATGCGGCTTTTCCACCCAATCAAGTTCATGCTCGCAACACCGGCCGAAGATCTAGCTGATATCGCTCGCACAATGCCCGCTGAGTTCTTTGTCGAAGATAAATTCGATGGAATTCGCGCTCAGACCCACACGAACGGCAAACGGGTAGCAATTTACTCTCGCACAATGGACGAGATTACCGCGCGATTTCCCGAGCTTGTTGAGCCTCTGAAGAGTCTGCCAAAGGATGCAGTGATCGATGGCGAGATTGTTCCTGCGCGTGGAGAAAAGACTCTTCCGTTTAGTGAATTGCAGAAGCGTCTGGGGCGGAAGTATGTGAGTGAAGAACTTAAGTCGGAAGTGCCGGTTATTCTCGTTGCCTATGACGTGCTTTATGCCGCGGGACAAGTATTAATTGACAAGACCCTCGAGGACCGAAGGCGGATCCTTGAAAAACTGATTCCGGAGGAAGGCGTAATTCGTCTGTCACGGGCTAGCCGCTTTTTGCGAGCGAGCGATCTCGATGAAGAATTCAGTGCCGCTCGTGCCAGAGGAAATGAGGGATTGATGATCAAAAGCCCGGCCTCGGTATATAAACCAGGCCGGCGCGGTCGTGAATGGTTGAAGCTAAAGCGTGCGATTGCAAGCTTGGATGTGGTAGTAACGGCCGTTGAAGTGGGCCATGGCAAACGTCGCAAGCTGCTGTCCGACTATACTTTTGCCGTTCGCAGGTCGTTGGACGACGATGAATTGCTGAATATCGGGAAGGCATATTCCGGACTTACAGATGCGGAGCTCGAAACACTAACGGACTGGTTTCAGAGTCATACGCTGCGCGAGTTCGCTCATGGGCGAGTGCGAATAGTCGAGCCACAAATAGTGATTGAGGTTACCTTTGACCGAATCCAGGAGTCCAAACGACACAAGAGCGGCTACGCTTTACGTTTTCCTCGCATACTCCGTTTAAGACCAGATAAGGCTGCAACAGAAATCGATACTCTCGACACTGTGCGAAAACTTGTACAGGAGCACAGCTAACCCGAAAAAGCCCAACTTGCTACCGGTAACGCTTCCCTAAATCGGGACTCTCTTACCGATAAGCACACTTCTCACGGGTAACCGAGTGGGTTTACAGTCGGCTAGCCCGAAGACAACTTGCAAAAAACAGCATTGCTTCTTCGGCAGGTTCGGCGTAGGATGCAGCAGTTATCGCCCCCTTGCCGGGCGCACGTCAGGCTCTGCGGGCACATCACACACGAGTAAGCCGTGGGTCACCCAATCGGCTACAACGGAAACGGAACGTCTTGTCGAAGCGTAGATCGCCCTCAGTAAAGCGAGAACACGCTCAGCAGGAGTTCGATGAATAAATCGCTCGAGTTGTCATTCGCTGCTTCCGAGGCTCCGGGCGAAGGCGTGTTCATTGAACCCTCCGACGTGGCAGCAGGTGGTGGCGGCGGTGGCGGCGTCGGTCCAGTCGGGGTTTGCACATCCCCCGCGTAAACGGGGAGGCTAAGTGCCATACTGAGAATCGCAGACGCAGCAAAAAGGTTTCTTTTTTTCATTCTTGTCTCCAAGATTGGGTTACTGGTCGGTAAAACACAAGTTAAACAAAGATTGGACTAACTGAAAGGCCTTAACGAGGCGCATAATAGCTGCGTCATCTCCGGTGTGCAAGGATTCTTGCAGTATAATAAAAAGGACGACTGGATATGAGTTTACAAAAAATCACCTCCGAAAAATTGGACCTCATAATTAGCAGTATCGACGAAGAGGTCAAACGTTCCTGTTTATCTGCCAAAGAACTGGAAGCTGCAGGCGAGTATGAAGCTGCGCGCGCCGCTATTGGTGATCGCTGGAGCAGAGTTGGCGAACGGCCAAACCTGGACGGTTTGCATGAAGGGACACAGGCCGAGTTGCTTCTCCGTGCCGGCACTCTCACCGGCTGGATCGGAAGTGCACAACAGATCGATGGTGCGCAGGAAGTTGCCAAAGATCTCATCTCTGAGAGTGCGCGAAGGTTTGAGCGACTTGGGTTTACAGAAAAAGTCGCTGACGCTCACGTTGATCTTGCAGTCTGTTATTGGCGCGCCGGTGCGCTCGATGAAGCGCGTGTCACTCTTCACGATGTACTGGATCGAGTTGGTGAGGAGACGAGCGAGCCGAGATTGCGGTCGCTCGCTAATCTTGCCCTCCTCGAAAGGGTAGCCGGAAGATACAGGGAAGCTTTAAAAATCCAAACTCAGGCGGCGCCCCTCTTCAAGGACAGCAACAACCATGCATTAAGAGGAAACTTTCACAACGTCTGTGCCCAGGTGTTGAAGGAACTTGGTCTAGAGGAACAGCGCGAAGACTACATCGATCAGGCGCTGATGGAATATACCGCGGCTAGTTATCATTTCGAGGCGGCAGGCCATGCGCGTTTTCAGGGTCGCATTGAAAACAACCTCGGATCATTATTTGCCAGCATTGGAAGGTACGACCAGGCTCATGAACATCTGAATAATGCCCGGTCCTTGTTTGTAAAACTAAGAGATAAGGGCATGGTGGCGCATGTTGACGAAACAAGCGCGAAGACCCTGCTGGCAGACGGTCATTACGAGGAAGCGGAAAAGGCAATTCGCAATTCAGTCCGGGTGTTCGAAGAGGGCGACGAGCGCTCGGCATTCGCCGAGGCCCTGACGACTCAAGGGCTGGTGTTTGCGCGGCTCAAACAGACTGACGATGCTCTTGCATCCTTCAAGCGTGCCATCGTTGTGTCAGAACAGGCTGGTGATTCGCATTCGAAGGGACTTGCTGCCTTGACCCTGATCGAAGAGCTTGTACCTTCTGTCCCGACGAGCGCACTTCGCGATTACTATGACCTGGCGGAATTGAGTTTGTCCGAAGCTCAGAATGTCGGTGTCCGACTCCGGTTAGGCGAGTGTGCCCGGCGGATACTGACTGCGGAAAAAGAAGCCGGGATGCAGTCCGGTTTCCAAAGCAGATTTGAAGGCCCCCAGAGTGCGCCGGCAAAAAGTGCTTCTATCGCAAGCCAACACGATGCGATGTTGTCCTGCTCGTTGGAAGCTGAGGTGCTTAGTTATGAGGGAGAACTTATCCGACGGGCCCTGGCAACCTCCGGCGGCAGTGTTACACGTGCTGCGCGCTTACTTGGGATAACACACCAGGGATTAGCTTTTATTCTCAATGGCCGGCACAAGAATCTGCTGAGCGCGCGCAAGCCTGTAAAGCCGCGCCGACGCAGCATCATTCGCTACCACTGAACTTCTTTCCATTCCGCTTTCCTAAGGCGTTGTCCGGTTGGGCAACGCCTTTGTCATAATTTGTGCTCTAACGGGCGTTTTCATATCATCTGGCTTTTAAATCGCGAGTTTGCCTGAGAGAGATCAATCCATAATGAAGCTTGTAAATTCCCTGGTTATTATTCTCCTGTTGATCGTCACCATCGAAACTGACGCGCAGACCAGACGCAAACCTGTCAATCGCCCTGCGCCGGCCACTCCTGCGATCGAGCCAAGCCCTCAATCTTCGGCGACGCCTGTCAGTCCGGCCGTACCAAAAGCACCGGTCGCGCTGGTAATTGTAAATGGGCAAACAATAACGACCGGCGATATCGATCCATCGGTGCGGACCGAGGCTGACACACTTGAGGATAAGATCGCTGCGGCGCGGAAGCAGGTGGTCGAACTTCAGATCAATACGATTCTGCTGGAGGCTGAAGCAAAGAAGCGTCGCTCAACTTCTCAGCAGCTATACGATGTGGAGGTAACCAAACGACTAACCGAGCCGACTGAGGCGGAAATAGATACCTTTATTGAGCAAAACCGCGGCCAATTGGAAGAAACTGACGATACGCGCGCCCGAGTCGCTGCTTTCCTTCGCACCGCCAGGGAATCAAAGCTGTCGGAGGATCTGGTGCGCCGTTTGCGGGCGACAAATCCGGTAACTATGAACGCAGATATTAACTCGGCGAATTTGTCTCCGACAGCCATAGTTGCCATGGTTGCCGGGCAACCAATCACAGTTGCGTCGCTTAACGAACGCTTGAAACCGGTGATC
Source organism: Pyrinomonadaceae bacterium (assembly GCA_035644135.1). Lineage (GTDB taxonomy): Bacteria > Acidobacteriota > Blastocatellia > Pyrinomonadales > Pyrinomonadaceae > PSRF01. The sequence continues at coordinate 26,883 of DASQPD010000001.1, read as the reverse complement.
TACAAGATGCGTCGAAGTGCCTACGAAATGCAGAAGGAAGCTGCTGAGCATACCATCGACGATATCCTGCTCCTGGCCGAAGCCAATCGACGAAATATCGGTCCTGAAGAAATAGTTCGTGCGGAGGTCAGTCAGAAAGTTCACACACCGACAGACGCGGAAGTCACTAAGTTCTATTCAGAAAATCGTGAGCGAATAAAGGGCGAGCTCAGCGCCGTTCGGAATCAGCTGGCCATGTACCTACAGGATGAGGACCAGCACCGACTAGAGCGAGCGTTGTCGGAGCGCCTGCGTAAGGGAGCTGACATTCGTTGGTTGATTGCAGAGCCGTCACCGCCGGTCCAAATGATCGGCACGGATGACGATCCTTCGCGAGGCTCACCGAACGCTCTAGCAACGGTAGTGGAGTTTACGGACTTTCAGTGCCCCGCCTGTGCGGCAATGCATCCCGTGCTTGAAGAGGTGCTTGGCTCCTACCGGGATAAGGTGAGATTTGTCGTGCGGGATTTTCCCCTCACGATGCATGCCAACGCTCGAAAGGCGGCTGAAGCTGCGAATGCGGCAAATGCACAAGGCAAGTTCTTTGAATATGCTGCTTTATTGTTCAAGCGTCAGAATGCTTTGGACGTGGGTTCGCTAAAAAAGTACGCGTCCGAACTGGGCTTGGACCGGGCCCGCTTTGATGCGGCGCTTGATAATGGCACTTATGCAGCGGAAGTGAGACATGATATTCAGGATGGAGAGATTTACGGTGTCGACAGCACGCCTGCTATCTTCATAAATGGTGTAAGGCTCGAAACACTCAGCGCCGAGGCGCTACGCGCGGCCATTGATCATGCCCTGGCTAGCAACGCCGCCAATAAGGCCCCACAAAACAGTAACTGAGTTCAGTTGCCCGGTTTTTTCCGATCAAACACGCTGCAAGCTTGATAGGCCCCGGTGGGATCAATCGCAGTATTTCCTTCTTCAAGGTGTTTGATGATGCCGTCCTTGTCGATAACGAATGTCGCCCTGGCCGAATAGCCGGTCTTCTCATTCAGCAACCCGTAGGCTTTGACCACCTCACGTTTCCAATCGCTGAGCAGTGGGAACGTTACCGCGATGTCTTGCGCAAATCGCTTGTTGGCGGCAAAGCTGTCCATGCTGATTCCAAGGACCTGAGTTTCCGTTGCATCGAATTTGGCGAGATCAGCCTGATACGCCTTTAACTCCTTCGTTCAACCACCGGTAAACGCGAGCACATAGAAAGCCAGGACGACGTTTTTCTTTCCTCTGAAGTCGCTCAGCTTGACCTCTTTACCTTCCGTATCTCTGAGACTGAACTCCGGCGCCGCATCTCCAACTTTCAGGTGGGTCTTTGGCGGCGTTGGCTGTTGGGCAAGGGAAGCAACGGAACAAAGCAGCAACAGCGGAATAACACAAGATCTTCTTAGCATTGGATCAACTCCTTTTCATGAGTCGCTCAGACCGAAGCCTATGTTAACCATCAGGCGAAGGGCTCCTTCGCGGGTGTGACCGTTTAGTAAAACTTCTGTTGCCGGGCTGACAAACACTCGGCCTAAAAATCGAAGGCTGAGCATAGTATTTGCAAGCGCCAGTATCAAGCCTTTTTAGACTTTTTCACCAGGAGTCCTGCGTGGTTGTGTTGCTCAAACCGGAACGTCTCAAACGGTATAAAGATATCGTCATGCTGCTGATGAAGTATGGCCGTTCCGATGTGGTAAGGCAGGCAGGCCTCGCGGAAACGATTGAGTGGGATGAAGTGGCTTCTTCGGAAGAGGTTCCCGAAGCGGAACAACTTGCCGGAGACCTTGAAAAGCTTGGACCAACATTCATCAAACTGGGTCAGTTGCTTTCCACTCGAGGTGATCTATTCCCAGCGCCATATCTGGATGCTCTGTCGAGACTTCAGGACCAGATTGAACCGTTTTCCTTCGAGGAAGTAGAACGCATCGTTTCCAGCGAGCTTGGTGTTCGGATTTCGAAGGCCTTTGCCGATTTCGAGACCCAACCCCTGGCCGCTGCCTCGCTCGCACAGGTCCATCGTGCATATATGCGTGATGGTCGGATTGTGGTGGTAAAAGTCCAACGTCCCGGCATCCGCGAGCAGATCGTTGCTGATTTGGAAGCATTGAACGAGGTCGCGCGCTTCGTCGATGCGCATACCGAGATTGGCAAGCGCTACGAGTTTGAGAACATGCTGGCAGAACTGCGCAAAAGCCTTTTGCGCGAACTTGATTTCAAGCTCGAAGCGAGCAATCTCCTTGTCTTTGCCGATAACTTGCGCGAGTTTGAGAACCTGGTCGTTCCTGAACCCGTCGAAGACTTCACAACGTCCCGCGTCCTGACGATGGATTATATTGAAGGCAAGAAAATTACCACACTCAGCCCCCTCAGGTTGATGGAGATTGACGGTTCAGATCTTGCTTACGATCTTTTTCACGCCTACTTGAAACAAATCCTCGTTGACGGGTTTTTCCACGCTGATCCTCATCCAGGTAATGTTTTTCTTACAGAAGATGATCGAATTGCGCTGCTTGATCTGGGAATGGTAGGAAGGATTCAAGGCGGATTTCGGAACAATCTGTTGCGATTGCTGTTGGCAATCAGCGAAGGACGAGGAGACGAAGCAGCGGCGGTCTCGATTGACATGGGCGAGCCGAAAGAGAAGTTTGACCGCACCGAATTTACTCATCGGGTGGTAGACCTGGTCGCCCAACATGCGGACACCACTGTTAGTCGAATAGATGCTGGTCACATCACTCTGGAAATCGCCAGAATCTCCGCCGATTGCTGGTTCAGGCTTCCTACCGAGTTCACGATGATTGCGAAGGCGCTGCTGAATCTGGATCGTGTAGTCCTGACGCTCGATCCGCAGTTCAATCCGACTTCCGTAATTCGGGCCCGGGCAGCTGAGATCCTGCAAAGAAATTTGATGAGCAGTATTGCCCCTGGCCACCTGCTCGGCAACATCGTCGAACTGAAGGCTTTTGCAGAAAAACTCCCGAACCGCTTAAACAAGATCCTCGACACGATCGGTAACAACGAGCTCAAACTTGATGTTAACGCGATTGACGAGAAGATACTGCTTGACGGCCTGCAAAAAGTTGCGAATCGGATAACGCTTGGCCTGGTCGTGGCTGCCTTGATCGTGGGAGCCGCCATGCTAATGCGCGTCGAAACCTCATTTAAGATCTTCGGTTATCCGGGCTTGGCAATGATCCTCTTCATTCTCGCCGCTGCGGCCGGCGTGGTGTTGATAGTCAGCATCACTTTCTATGACGAAAAACCTGACAAAGACTGACCAAATGCTCATCCTTGTTTAAAAACTCAAGAATTCCTCAAGGTGTTTGCAATAAAAGTGGTTCCTGTAGGGCGGGTGAACGCCTGAGCCCCTGTTAATGGCCTCAAACGTTCCTGGCGGGACCCGAATCCCTCGATTCGGGGGTTCGCAAGTCAAAGGGGCTATCTTGAACACTTTTTCACTGCATAACATGTTTCTGATTGAACCTTCCATCTATTGGGAAATGTCGAGCACGCATCTAATCCTCGAAAAGCTGATGATGCCGGCGCAATTGCCACGCCTTTCCCGTTCGAGGCTCCTTACGCTGCTGGAAAAGAGCCTGGCAAGCTGTACCTCAACGATTATCAGTGCTCGAGCAGGCGCCGGTAAGACTGCGTTGGCGGTAGATTTTGCGCGCAGTTGCGGGCGTCGCGTGGCCTGGTACAAGGTCGACGCCCCTGATGGCGAGTTACCAGCCTTTCTCGAATATCTGAGCGCGGCCATCCGTGAGCAGCGACCAGGATTTCGTGGTCCGAGGGAGGCTGAACTTCCAATGGATGCCGTTGCTGACCACGCAGTATCAATAGCCGAGCGTTTTGTTTACGAACTGGCTGAAAGTGGAAACGAACCGCTGCTTATTGTAATTGAGGACCTTCACCTGGTTTGCGATTCTACCTGGCTCATCCCGTTTGTCACGCGCCTTTTGCCACTACTTCCGTCTCATGTTCACGTGCTGATAACCAGTCGAACGATGCCGCCGGCTCCGCTATGGAGAATGCGTTCAAAGCAGACGCTGGCGGTGATTGACGAGGAAACGCTGAAATTCAATCGGTCCGAGGCCGTCGCGCTTTTTCAGGGCTATGGCTTATCGCAGGAACAGGCCTGCATAGCTTTGGACCATACGCACGGACGAGCGGCTGCGCTGTCAAGCTTCGCGATGACCCTGCAATTAGCCGAACGCAAAGGCAGTGAAAGGACCAAGGCCTATGCACAAGCGTCGGCCACGGTCCCGGCTGAAGGTACAACCGCCTTTGGCGTGGCGAATAATGAATAGTCTTGAGGAAAAATCGGTTACCGCGGTGGCTTGGTCGTTGGCATCTCATCCCGGTGGATTCGGGCCTTTTCGCTATGCTACTCTTCCAGCTCCCAAGCCCAGTATGCTGAGGCACAGCGTAATGTCACCCAGGACCCGCCAGGGAAAGCCGCCAGCAGACCCTCCCGAGGGAGCGAAAGGCAATGCTCCCAGTGCGCAGTCGAGTTTCTTTTTGCGCACCAAACTCTTGCCACCTCGACCCGCGCCGGAACTTCTCTCGCGGCCCCGCCTCACGGATCGTCTGTCAACCAACCTGGCTCACCCGGTAACTCTGGTGACAGCAAACGCCGGGTCTGGAAAGACAACTCTCGTCGCTGATTTCCTGCGTTCACAGAAGGGGCGGTACGTCTGGTATCAGTTAGACCACACTGACGCCGATCCGGTCGCATTTCTCGGCTACGTTACTTTTGGAATCCAGCAACTGGTGCCTGCCTTTGGCCAGGCGATATTTCCCTACTTGAAAGAGGCGGCAGCGGAACTCGCGCAAAATCCCGAGCGGGCGGTGGACGTTTTACTGAATGAGATATTGGAGGTGGTGGACCAAAAGATAATCCTGGTGCTGGATGATTACCATCACCTCGGAGCCGAGACCACCGTGCATGTTGTGGTAGATCGTTTCTTGGCCTATTTGCCGGACGTAATGCACGTGATCCTCATCTCTCGGGAAATGCCGCCGTTGGCCCTGGCTCGCTTACGTGCACAGGCCCCATCATCCCTCATCGACCGCTCGGACCTGTTATTTACGGACGATGAAACGCAGCAGCTTTTTCGCAAAGTTTTTGATCTCGAGCTGACAGCAGAGCAATTGACTGAGTATCGCGAGCGCACTCATGGCTGGATAACCGCGCTTCAATTGGTAAGGCAAGTGGCCCAACGCAGTATTACGAGCTCCGCCGATAGCCAGCCTCATTCTTCGGATCTAATGACAGTACTGAGGCAGTCTGAGCGAGACATCTTCGATTACTTTGCAGAAGAGGTCTTTTCCGACGAAGCAGAGCCAGTTCAACATTTGCTGCTAAGAATCGCTTTGCTGGATCGAATCGACCTGGATACTTGTGGCGCCCTTCACGCTGGGATGAATTGTGCCCGGATTCTGCCCACGCTGGTGCGGCGAAATGTGTTCATTACAGTTGCTGGCGAGGGACAAGGCGAAGAATACAGACTGCATCCTCTTTTCCAGAGTTTTTTGCGACGCCGTTTGCGCAGTGAGATTGGCAGGGCCGGAGTTGCGGCGGAGCATCAGCGGTACGCAGACTACTTCCTCAAGCGGCAGGCCTGGGAAAAGGCAGTTAGACATTTACTCGCCGCTGACGACTTTGATCGGGCTGCAAACGTGATCGCCGATCGAGGTTCAGATTGGATTTCCTCAGGGGCCCTGGGCTCTCTGGCTTTGCTGGCTGATTCCCTTCCCGCTCAGGCCCTGGAAGCATATCCGAGAGCTTTGGCCCACCGCGCCGAAGTAGCCCGCTTGCGCGGCGAATACGAAGCCGCGCAGTCGTTGTTCCGGCGGGCCGCCGCTCTTTTGCAACATCAGGACGACAAAGAGGGTGAAGCGGAGGCCCAACATTCGCTGGCAACGCTGGCCCGCAGGCAAGGCGATTACGGTCAGGTGTTCGAGTATCTTGATCGGGCAATTCAACTTACGAGCGAGTCTTCGGCGGTGCGAGTTAAGTGTGGAAACACTCGGGGATTATGCCTTGTCGCCCTCGGCCAATGGACCGCCGCCGAACGAGAATTCCGGAGCGCTCTGCAATCTGCCGAAGAGCGTAACGACGAGCGCTACATTCGTCTTATCACTCACAATCTGGGGTTGCCCGCTATGATGCGGGGAGACTTCGGAGAGGCCTTACATTGGTTGCGACGAATGCTTCGTGACGGCAAAGAACCTCCCATGCCGCAAGAAGCAACTGCATACCTGAACATGGCCCGGTGCTATCTGTATTTCGGCGATCTCGGCAGTTGCGAGCAAAACCTCGACCGCGCAATCGAGCGCTGTCAACTCTTCCATCTGGTGGCCTCCCGGGCTGGGGCTTTTGAGACTTATGGGAATCTCTATCGCGAGCGAGGGGATTATGAAAAGGCCTCCGAGTACTACGAACGTGCAGCCCGCACATACGACGAAGCCGGGATAAAGCTTTCGCGCACTGAACTGCTGGAAGAGCGGGCTTTGCTTAGCATGCAGGCTGGCGATTTGAACTCGGCCCGCGCACAAATAGATCGGTTAATCGCTGCCCGCCCGCCGGAGAAGGACGAAATTGGCTTTCATACTGCCTCGCTGGCCCGCGGTCGGATCATGATTGCCGAGGGCTCGCACGCCGCTGCCACGGACGAGTTGGCCACGGCGCTCGAATACTTTCGCAATCACGCTCTCTATTATTACGAAGCTCAAGCATCGCTGGCCCTGGCCAACTGCGAGTTCACCCTCGGACATGAACCGCAAATGATTGAGCATCTGAAAAGGGCTCTTGATCTTGCGGTGAGATATGACTACGAATACTGGTTGAAACGGGAGATCGCAGCCAACCCGGGACTCTTCTCAAACGACGAAGCGGCCGAGTTGTTGCCCGGGGACTTGCGCGCGCAAGCCGGCAGGATAGAGCCTGCGCCACCGCAGGCAACTGGTATCCAGCTCAAAACAGAACCGGTTACGGATCTGACCGTAAACATCCTTGGTCCGGTCGAGATTTACCGGGATCGTCGACGGCCGCCGGCTCTTGATGCGTGGACCACGCGGCGAGCACGCGACATTCTTTGTTTCATAGCATCACGGCGACATCGCCGCGCCTCGAAAGACACTATTGTGGACACCTTCTGGGGTGAGATGGATACCGAGGCAGTCGAAAAGAATTTTCACCCGACGGTTTCCCATATTCGCAAGGCCCTTAACAGCAACCAACCGCTAAAACAGAACTTTCTTCTCTATCGGGACGGAGACTATCAACTGAATCCCGAGTTTTTTTACCGCATTGATATTGAGGAATTTGATCACCTGGTGGTCCAGGGAGAAAACGCCCGCCGGGCCCGTCTGTTTGACGACTGCGTTGAAGCCTACGGTAAGGCTGTGGAGCTCTATCGGGGCGAGTTTATGCAAGGCAGCTACGAACCCTGGGTTGAGGAACAAAGGACTTACTACCGGGAGCAGTATTTGCACCTTCTGGAGGCTCTTGCGGCGGTCGCCGAAAAAGCCGGGGAGTGGGCTAAATCGATACAATTGGCACAGCGTATTTTGCACGAAGACCCCTTTCGAGAGGACATTCATTGCCTCGTGATGCGCGCCCAGGTTGGGTTGGGAAACAGGGGTGCTGCCAAAGAACAGTTTGATAGTTTAAAACGGTTGTTACATAATGAACTTGGGGTCGAACCTGGGATAGAAGCGCGAAAGCTATTTCAGGAGCTAAAAAAGCAACCCTCCTGAGGGTTGGCCGTTTAACACTTTCTTGTGGAAATCACAAGGGCAACGCAACAAATACTTAGGGCTGAACAAAATAGAATGCCAAAACACCCGCAGAACAACGTCCCCCAGCCTCTGAATCGCGTCGTCGTGCCGTGGGGGCTTCCCGCTGCCGGTGATATACCAGATAGTCCCTCAATACGTTTGGCTCAAGGACTGCGCCGATAACCCGACTGAGGTGATAGTTTGCCAGGCATGCCTTACAAAAGGATCGTCAATTTCAAAAAAAGCCGATCTGTAATTGCACTAATCCTCATCGTGCTGCTGTCCGTTATTCCGGTTTTGGCTGGAGTTACGGTGACCGGTAGCAATGGAATCACTGCGACCGGCGCAGATGGCGTTCAGTACATCGGCACTTCCGGCATCACTGCCACTGGCGCGGATGGCGCCCTGCTTTTCGGCCCAAACGGAATTACAGCGACGGGTGCGGATGGGATCACCGCCACCGGTGCCGATGGAATTACCGCAACCGGAGCGGACGGGTTTACTTACACAGGCGCCAACGGAATTACCGCGACGGGTGCTGATTCGCTCAATATCGTTCGGGCTGACGGAATTACCGCCACCGGCGCGGATGGAATAACAGCGACCGGCGCTGACGGCACTACTTATCAACTCGATTCAATCGACTTTCGTTTTCCAACCGGGATAACAGCAACCGGCGCAGATGGCATTACTGCCACTGGTGCTGACGGAATAACAGCCACGGGCGCCGATGGTATAACAGCCACCGGCGCGGATGGAATCACGGCTACCGGTGCCGATGGAGTCACGATATCAAGCGCCAGTGGGATAACTGCAACTGGAGCTGACGGACACGTCACATCCATTCCAGCAGGTGCCCTGTCGCTAGTGGGGGCAGATTTGATCGTGGCAGTCAACTCCCAGGGAATCCAAATCAGCGGTGCCAGCACCATCAGTCAAACGGGAATCGATGCGCTGACTTCGCTCTTGCTTCAAGGTACGGAACGAACTGGACTTCAGAGCGTCGATCCGGAGTTGGCTGCGTCACTAGGCCGTCTGACCGACGATAGCACGATAAACGCAGTCGTCGTCTATCACCGGCTGCCTACCGAAACTGATCTCGCGGATCTGCAAAGGATAGGCATAGCTGGCGGCACTCGTTTCCGAGCCTTGCCGATGGTGATCGTAACCGGCACGCGTTCGCAGATTATCGCTGTCTCACAACTGCCTGCAGTACGCTCGATTTATGGCAATCGAACGCTCAGTCTAACAAGCGAGCCGGAAGTGCGAAGCGTAACCGGCGTCGACCGAGCCTGGCGCGATGCGGATTTGACTGTACGCAACGCGAGTTTGCCCATCTCGGGGCGTAATGTGACGGTCGCTGTTTTGGACACTGGTATCGATGCTACCCAAGCGGATCTTTCAGGCAAGGTTATGAGGAACATCAAGCTGGCCGACACACAAAGTGTTGGTAATGGATTCAGCTATCCAGTCAATGCTGAAGGACTGCCAAACACTGATCAGCTCTACGGTCATGGAACCTTTGTGGCCGGAGTGATCGCGGGCACCGGCATTCAGTCGAACGGTAAATTCAAAGGCGTTGCCCCAGGGGCTTCTTTGCTTGGGCTGAGCGCAGGCGATCTAACCCTTTTGTACGTGCTGGCCGGATTCGATTACCTGCTCGTAAATGCCGCAAATCAACGAGTGCGCGTAGTAAACTGCAGTTTTTCAGCAAACACGGTTTTCGATACGAATGACCCAGTGAATGTGGCCACCAGGATGCTCACCGACAATGGCATCAATGTGGTGTTCTCATCTGGTAACACCGGTCCGGGCCAACACACCCTCAATCCATATTCGGTAGCTCCGTGGGTCGTTGGCGTGGGAGCCACGGATACTGCGGGCCATCTGGCGAACTTTTCCTCTCGCGGTGATTTTGCCAGTGGGCTATTTCATCCCACTCTGGTTGCACCAGGAGTCGACATCGTAAGTCTCCGTGGTTCGGGAATTACTAATGTTATCGGCGCACAGGGACTTGCCGGCGCCGACGCCCTACGCCTAACGGCTTCTGAACTTCCGTATTACACCACCTCGAGCGGCACGAGTTTCTCAGCTCCCCAGGTCGCCGGAACCATCGCCTTGATGCTGGAAGCCAACCCTCAACTTACTCCGGCAGAAGTGCGTGATATTCTTCAACTCACTGCAACGCCATTAGCTCCCTACTATGAACACGAGGCGGGTGCAGGAATGCTAAACGCTCACGCAGCTGTTTTGGCGTCAGCATTCCCCGCTCGACGTCTGGGTGCCTGGCGGAGCGCACTTGACCGTCGTCAGGTTGAATTCTTTAAAGACCCGCTTACCAGCTTCAACGGAAGTGTCTCGCCGGGAGGAACCTTTGAAACCACAGTCCAGATCCCGGAGAACACGGTTTTCGCGTCGATTCAGATTGGCTGGGGACCTTTGTTGAGTACCAACGATCTGGCCCTGTATGTTTACGATCAGTCTGGCAATCTTCGCGGGCAGTCGAACGTGGTGAACATCCCGGGATTGACTGGAAGGACAGAACGAGTTTCTATCAATTTACCGTCGTCCGGAACCTGGCGAATTAGAGTGCGCAATGGATTTGGCTTCATGCTTAACTCGCAGCAGTTTTCCGGTCTGGTGCAGTTCGGCCGCGCGCGGTATGGACCCATGAACGACATTTCCAACTTGCAGGCGAGCGTCCGCGACGATATCTACGGCGATCTCCGCTCATTTACTATGTGGCCGATCGGATCCCGTTTCAGACCTGATTTCGCTATAAGCCGGTTGGATCTCGCTACCGCTCTTGTCTTAGGATCCAGGGTTCCGCAGTATGTAGCAGATCAGGCCGTTTATCGCGATGTGGCCGATTCCGGCTCGAGATCATTCGTCGAGAGTTGCCAGGCTTCACCTGCTGGAGCGTTGTTTATCGATACAAGTGCAGGTGGGTCGTTCAGACCTAACGATGCGGCAACGCGATTGGCTGCGGCGGTAGCTCTTGTAAGGGCAGCCGGTCTTCGTGGCGAGGCAGAGGCAGTCAACCCGAACATTCTGCCATTTGTCGATGCGGCAAGTATCCCAATAGAACTTCGTGGTTACGTTTCAGTAGCGATAACGCGAGGCTTGCTCCAAACCGGCGACAACTTCTTCAGACCACAGGTTAGTCTTACTCGATCAGAGTTGGCGCACGCCATGGCCGTAATTCAGCGCCGGGCCACTCAGTGAGCTTTATCCTCCATCCACTGGGTCACGAATTGCTCATGCGGCAACCCTGTAAACTGAACACCAAAACCAATCCCCGGTTGGTATGAAACAATCTTACCAGCCACTTGTACCCAGCGGCCGGACGGCAATCGGAATTCCAAGCCGATTACCTCATCTGTTTCAACCATTGCCAGGGTGTTTACGAAACAGCCTCCGAGGCTGACGTCCTCGACGCGAGAGCCAATGGCTGAGGACGAGCCGCTCCATTTTGTGGGGAAATTGACAGCTAGTCGGCTATGAGATCGTTTTTCTTCGGTCATTGCGTAATTTGATTTGAATGCATCGATTAAACGCTAATTGCATAGGACTAAGTACTTAACTGGCCGAAGTAAACCCGGGTATCGTATTCCACCACCACTCGCCCCTTAACCGCATACTCGGTAAATACTCCGTGTAAAGCCTCTAACATTCTCAAAAAGGCCAAACTTCCAGGTTCCGGCGTGTAAGACGACGAGGCGACTCGTCCCTTGAGTCCCTCAAAGTCAAACTCCTGATTGTTTTCAAATGCCCTGACTATCAGCTGATTCGGCGCAAAGAACCCCGCGATGTCCTTAGAAGTATTCTCGTGCCTAACCTCGCGATAGTCTGTGCCGTAGTCCAGCAAGATCTGTTCGTAGGCTTTGAGAAATGGCGTTGCATTCAGGCGTCGCTCATTCCAAATGATGACTACCCAGCCGCCCGGTTTCAAAATCCGAAGGAATTCCAGCTTGGCTTTGGGTTGATCAAACCAATGGAAAGCCTGTCCAGCAGTGATGAAATCTATACTGGCATCGGGCAGTGTCGTCGATTCAGCCGATCCCGCGATGCCTCGCAGTTGCTTCTCGTGTGATAGGAGCTGTTCGGCGGCCGTGCGCATTGCAGAGTTTGGCTCGACCGCGAAAACCAGGTTGCCGTTTTGCAGGAATAGTTCGGAAAGCTTACCGGTCCCGGAACCGATGTCCGCAATCAGCGAATCCTTCGTTAGTCCGCAATGCTCCCGCAATAGGTGGATTATCTCGCCGGGATAGCCCGGGCGGTATTTGGCATAATCTTCAACGCGATTAGAGAATCGCTCAACGGTTTTAGTCATATGTTACTCGCGATTGAACAAACTAGTGCTCGTCAAGCGGTCTTGCGGAGGAAAGTACTTTACGAACAAGCGATGTCCAAGCAATAACACAAGGACGAAAGCGAACGTCAAAGGCAATCGAGTGTCGGACTTAACCAACATCCAAAAGTGCAATACACCCAATCCCGCCGCTATATAAACCAATCGATGAAGTTTGATCCATCGCTTTCCACCCAGCCGTTTGACCATCTTGTCGGTAGAGGTAATGGCCAGAGGTAACATTAGAAAAAAGGCAGTCATTCCGATTGCGATGAAGGGCCGCTGACCGACATCGCCCACAATACTCCGAAAATTGAAGAAGCGATCGAACCAGATATAGGTCAACAAGTGAATCGATCCGTAAAAGAAGGCGAAAAGCCCAACCATCCGGCGAAACTTTATTAACCAATTTGCTCGCGTGATCTTGCGGAGCGGTGTTACAGCCAAAGTGATAAAGACAAAGATAAGCGTGAGCATTCCCGTCGTCCGTGTAACGAACTCGAGGGGATTAGCGCCGACTCTTTTGTGATAAAGATCCCAAAGCAGCAGCGCCAAAGGCACCAGCGAATTAAGGAACAGCACGAACTTTGAGAATTTGATGTCTTTCATCTGCGTGGTTTTGGGTCTTGGGCCTTAGGCCTTTGGTGTTTAAATTTCTAGACTCAACTTCTAAGAAGGACCTGGATCATCCAGGATACGCAATGGCCTAAGACCAAAGACCAAAGGCCAAAGACCAACTTAGAAATACTTCCGCAGATCCATTCCGTTATAAAGGCCCGCTACCTGTTCGCCATAGCCGTTGAAAATGAGCGTATCGCGCTGTCCAAACTCGCCTATGCGCCGTTCCCGTGCCTGGCTCCAACGCGGATGAGGGACATTTGGGTTTACATTTGAATAAAAGCCATACTCGTTCGGGGCGGCCGCGCTCCAGGTTGTAGGAGGCTCGTTTTCCACAAGCGTTATTTTGACGATGGACTTGATGCTCTTAAATCCGTATTTCCAGGGCACTACCAAACGAACAGGCGCCCCGTCCTGTGGGGGCAGGGTCTCGCCGTACAACCCGGTGGCGAGTATCGTCAGCGGGTGCATCGCTTCGTCCAGCCTGAGGCCTTCAACATAAGGCCAATCGAGCACGCCCGTATTCTGGTTTGGCATCTTCTTGGGATCCAAAAGCGTTTGAAATGCCACATACTTTGCTCGTGTGGTTGGTTCGACCTTGTTCAGAATCTGGGACAGAGGAAAGCCGAGCCAGGGAATGACCATCGACCATCCTTCTACACAACGCAGCCGATAGATTCGATCTTCAAGCGGAAACCTCAGCAGTTCGTCCAGATCGAAGACCTTTGGTTTGTTAACAAGCCCGTCGACCGAAACGCTCCAAGGTCTGGTAACGAAGCCAGCGGCCGCATAGGCGACCGAGCCTTTATTCGTAGAAAACTCGTAGAAGTTGTTGTAGTTGGTAATGTCCTCGAGCGGCGTCAGCTTGTCTTCAACGCGAAATCCTCTTTTGGTGGCTTCGTCGTTGGCCACAGTGGAAACTGCGTTGAGTTTTGCGCCCTGAGGTACTTCCGCTGGCGGCGGATTCAAGCTGCGGTACAACAGGCCAGTGGCGGTAGCTGTGGCAGCCAGCACCGCGCCTCGCATAAACAATCGCCGATTGAGATAGAACCCCTTGTCAGTGATTTCACTCGATTTTATTTCTTCGACCTTCTTTACCACCATGTGATTAGCGTCCCTGGCTTATAGCGTTTTGCCCAGTTTCGTGTTTGACCAACAATTTCCAGACAAGCGCCTCCGCTTTATTCGTCGGGCAAATCTTCCAATCCTTACAAACAAACAGCTTGAGTAAGATTAAACAACATAATAGTATCCCTCGCACGCTCTAAAGTCCGCTCTTCAGCTGGAAGGACGCCACTTGGAAGAGGCAGGAAATCCTCCGCTACCGTCAACATCCCGCGCCGCTGACGACTCTCAAAAAAGCCGTAAGCTCCGCAGCAGTTTGATGCGCTGGGCGGCAGTGTTGGTCGTTGCAATAGGAATACTTCTAGTACCCGTACCCGAAGGTATAACACCCAAATCCTGGCGATTGCTCGCCATCTTTGCAGCGACCATAACGGGGTCGATTGTGCAACCAATTCCCGGTGGGGCAATAGTACTCGTCGGCGTCACAGTAGTTGCTCTGACAGGCGCATTGCCGGTCAATCAGGCTTTTGCAGGCTACGCGGATCCCATTGTGTGGCTTGTACTCGCCGCATTCTTCATATCCCGAGCAATGATCAAAACTGGGTTGGGGCGCCGGATAGCGCTGGTGTTTATTCGAGCGATTGGCCACCACTCACTCGGGCTTGGCTATGCACTGGTAGGAACAGATGTCTTACTGGCAATGATCATTCCTTCCACCGGCGCACGTTCCGGCGGAGTCATCATCCCTATTGCCAAAGGTTTGTCCGAGACATACGAATCGCGACCAGGCCCGACGGCAGCGCGCCTGGGGGCGTTCCTGATGGTGCTGTTGTATCAGTGTGAAGTCATCATCTGCGCAATGTTCCTCACCGGACAAGCTTCAAACGTTCTAATTGCCAAGTTTGCGCAGCAGACCGCCGGTCTGGATTTAAGTTATGGACACTGGATGCTTTGGGCTGTAGTGCCTGGTCTTGTTTCGCTGATCCTTGTACCCAGACTCCTTTACCGGATCTTTCCGCCGGAAATCAAACGAACCCCGGCAGCCGCAGAGTTTGCGAGGAAAGAGTTACAACGAATTGGCCACATGACCGTGCATGAAAAACTGCTGCTGGGAGTCTTCATTGTGGTCGCTGTTCTGTGGATCATAAGAGGCCTCAGCGGCTGGATGTCGACATTGGCTGGCGTTATTCCTTTCAGTCGCTTTGCGGGAGCTCTGTCTTATATTTCGTTACTTGATTACTCAATCCCCCCGCTGGTTGGTGTTTGTGTGCTTCTGATGACTGGTGTTCTTGATTGGGAAGACATCATCGGGGAACGCGATGGTTGGGGCGTTTTTATTTGGTACGGAGGATTGGTGCGCCTTGCCGAATCGCTTGGGGAAACAGGTCTGACAAAACGGTTTGCAGAAGCTTCCGGAAATCTTACTTTAGGTTGGTCCTGGCTGGCCGCCCTGGGAGTATTGGTATTGATCTATTTCTATGTGCATTATGGATTCGCAAGCATCACTGCGCAGGTAACCGCAATGTACACGCCGTTCCTGGTCGTCATACTGGCGGCCGGTGCTCCGCCGTATCTTGCAGTTCTTTCGTTGGCCTACTTTTCTAGCCTGGGCGCCTCGCTGACTCACTATGGTACGACTTCGGCGCCGATTTATTTCGGGGGTGGCTACGTCAGCCAGCGCCGATGGTGGTGGCTTGGTTTTCTCGCGTCGCTAATCAACATTCCGGTTTGGCTGATTATTGGATTTGCCTGGTGGAAGCTGTTAAAGCTTTGGTAACGGACGCGCGGAGAATTGGGGAGTACACAAATGGCTGGATATTCAGGAACACCTTTGCTCAAGAAACTGGGAGTGAAGGAGGGTTTTCGCATCGGCCTGGTGAATGCCCCCGCAAGTTTTCTTGAAGACTTAGGGAAATTGCCTGCTGAGGCGAATGTTGTTTCGCGGCTCTCGGGCTCCCTTGATTTTGTTGCCTTGTTCGTCGACTCTGAACGCCAGTTAAGAAAAAAGTTTCGCCTGCTTGCTGCCAAACTCAAAGCGAATGGAATGATCTGGGTGGCATGGCCGAAGAAGAGTGCTGGGATACCCACAGATCTCTCGTTCGACAATGTCCAAAAAACCGGGTTGGAAGCTGGACTGGTAGACGTAAAGATCTGCGCGATCGATGAAACGTGGTCAGGATTGAAGTTCGTGTATCGTTTGCGCGATCGCCCTCGAACAACAAAGTAATTCAAGCTCAACTTCACACATCCAAATATCCACAGGGCGCTGTGGAAAAGTATGTGGAAATCGTCTGAGCCCATGTCTCAAAACTGTGACGCGGCGTGAGTTTATGGCGTTTCGCACACAAGCAAGGCCTTCTCTTACTTCGCACGCGATTTGAAATAATCCACAGCTGAGCTTACCTTCAACTGGCGAGTTGTGAGGAAGAAACTGAATCAGACACAGATTCGTGCTACTAATGGTATGCCCAGACCACCACGTTAGAACGTATTGCGTCAAACGGACGGCGAACGGTTTTTGCACTTCAATAAGACTTCATAATTTTCGAGAGAATTATGGATTTGATGGAGAATGTAAAACTGATTTTCATTGACTTAAATAAACACAAATTAGTAGCGATGCGATCACGTATCTTCTCCTGAAAGAGTTGTTTGCATTGAGGATCGAACAACTAAGTTGAAGTGGAAAAGATGATCATTTTTCCTGCGCATCGGTGCAACAAAAAGATTGTCAAAAATGAGTTGCAAAAAATCCATCGATCACTATAATGCGAGTCCCTCGCTGAAAGCGATTGATTGCCAGAAGCAATGGTTTTTAGTGTCCGCGATCTGATTCAATTTCAACAGTAGGTTTACTCGCTCTTATATTTTTTTTCTCGCATGGCCCGGAGACCTGCTGCGCATTTCGATTCAGGTTTGTTTACTTATGAGCGGCTGTAGTTTTGAATTGAATTTGCACAGGCAATCTTAGGCGATCTCCCTGCCCGACAGGGTCCCTTCGCCATCAAGCACCTCAACCCGAACTGGCAGACCGGCAAACGACCACTAAGCCGGCCTGAGGGGAAGTGTTTTCTTTCAGCGAGAATTTAAGAATCCCTGTTGGGCGGAGCGCTGAAATGAAAGCAGAAGCTGAGTTGATTTGTGACAAAAAGCAATGTCCAATCTGTACGCAAGAACTACCCTTAACTGAATTTGGTGTTTGTCGAGCCCGTAAGGACGGTCGCAATCTTTACTGCAAGAGTTGTATCCGGCGGAAAGTAACGGAAAGCAGGCGGGCACTGAAGGAGTATAAGTCAGCACGGAAAAGGTACATTTCGCAGCAGGTAGATGCGTCGGTAATGTATAGCTCTGAGGGCGAGGACGTCAGATCGCCTGGTCCATACCCAAGCCGTTTGGCCGGGAAGCTCTCGCCTGTTGATCGTGTTCGAGATGCCATCCGCAGAGGCGCGAGGACTCAAAAAGAGATCGCGCAGGACACAAAGATGGGCAAGGACGAGATTGGGGACGCGCTTGCAAACCTGCTTCTTTGGACCAGGGAAATTCGAACGAGCATGGTGGACAATACTCGCGTTTATTTCATCAACGATTCTCCCGACCTGGGCGTGTCACTGGAAGGCGTCAGTATTCCCCGGCGGAAACGCGAAGTGCCGAGTTCCTTCAGTTGTCTCCAGGGTTTGATGCCTGGAAAGAATCCCGAGGGCGAGCCGGAAAAAGTTGGCGGTTGGGTGGCAGCCTGACGCCCGCGCGCGGATAATTTCAAGTGGTTTAGGTTTCGAACGCCTCCAGGACCTCACGGGCATGGTCCTCCGGCTTCACCTTTTCGAAGACTTTCTTGATTCTTCCTTTTTCATCAATAAGAAATGTCATTCGATGTATGCCCATGTAGGTTCTGCCCATAAACTTCTTCTGACCATAAGTCCCGTAGGCATCCGCGATTTTGTGTTCGGGATCTGTCAGCAGAACGAAGGGCAGCTTGTACTTTTCCGCGAATTTTTTGTGCGACGCCTCACTATCCGGGGATATACCCAACACGTTAATGCCTCGCTTTTTAAAGGTAGCGAAACCGTCTCGAAACGAACATGCTTCTTTCGTGCAACCCGGCGTATCATCTTTCGGATAAAAATAAAGGACGACTTTCTGGCCTTTAAAGTCTTTCAGCTTAACAGTGCGGCCCGAAGCATCTTTGGTTGTGAAGATGGGTGCGGCGTTTCCCTCTTTAAGCATCTTGGCTCTCCTGAATTTGTTTGGTTTAGATTCGTTACCGGGAAAAACAACACTCTCATCCGCAAAAGCGCCTTGGGGCGTACCTCATTTGTGACCCAGCTCTTATGGATAATATGTTTGCGTTCCCGTCAGGATTCTAGAATTCAAGTGGATCGCATGACAAGAAGACTTTGAGGTGGCGATGAAAACTAAGAAAAAAAACTCCTACTGGATGGTCAAACAGGAGCCCGAAACCTATTCCTGGGATGACTTCGTGCGTGACGGCCGGACAGACTGGACGGGTGTCAGGAATTACCAGGCCCGGAACAATCTCCGCGAAATGCAGACAGGTGACCGGGTTTTGTTTTATCATTCCGGAAAAGACAAAGCCGTGGTCGGACTTGCTGAAGTGGTCAAAGCCGCCTACCCAGATCCAACCGCGGACGATCAGCAGTGGATTGCCGTGGACCTTAAGCCAGTAAAAGGCTTCGTAAATCCTGTCCCGCTTCCCGCAATTCGCTATGACAAGCGTTTGAACGGTTTGCCCTTAATCCGGCAATCACAACTCTCCGTTATGCCGCTGACAAAGGACGAGTACGACGTCATCACAGCAATGGGCAGCGGCAGGAATCGGAAAAAATAGTCTGACACTGGAGGTGGCTGTTCATGTTCAAACAGATTGACTACACAATGGTAATCGTCTCGGACATGGCGCGTTCAGTTGAGTTCTACGCTGACAAGATAGGTATTCCCCTAAAGTTTCAATCTCCCGAATGGACCGAGTTTGATACCGGAACTACCATTCTGGCGCTTCATGGAGGCGGGATTCCCCAACCGCAGGTCGGAGATGACGGCAAGTCCAAGTACGCGGGCACCTGCTCGATTGGCTTCAACGTTGATGACCTCGACAAAACCTACGGAGAATTAAAGGCCCGCGGTGTCCAATTCATCATGCCGCCGACCCAGCGGGATAGTGAAGGAATCAGACTGGCCGTTTGTGTGGATCCTGATGGACTGCCTGTTTCCTTCGCGCAGACTGTAGCAAAATGGGCAGGTGAGTCAGCGTAACGCTCTATTTGAAAAGTTCAGTTTCCTCAGGTTCAGGTGAGTCGCCCACCAGAGCCGATTCGCGCAAACGCTCGTATTGTGAAAAGAGTGGAGCGGGAGCAAGAACCCGCCGCTCTTCAATTGCAGCCTTGATTTCAATCGCGTTTACAACGGCTTTTCCGCGAAAGTGATTATTCGTGATCACGTATGTTTCCCGGGTGTGCCGGGCGATATCCTTTATCCGGTCTACCCATGGATCCAACTCATCTACGCTGTAGAGATAGTTGTAGCGGTCGTCGCGGGGAGCGTCTTCTCTGAACCAATTCTGGTAGTTCCTCCCGTGCAACCTCACGTAACCTACGGAAGACGTTGATATCGCCGCCGGCTTAATGGACTTGGAGAACAGCGGCTGATCAATATTGCAAATGCCCACCCCGCGTTCCGCCAGCGATTCAAGAACCTGAGGAGTGTTCCAGGAAGCATGCCGCACCTCTACGACAAGTGGATAGTCCTTAAACTGATCCAACAACCTGTTGAAATACATCCGGTCTTCATCAGTGTTTTTGAACGACCAGGGGAATTGCAATAGCAGGGCCCCGAGTTTGCTGGCATCGACCAGCGGCTGGATTCCCTCGCGAAATGCCTTGTCGTCCGCAATCGTTGCTTTCCCGCGTTGGTGTGTAAACACCTGAAACAACTTTGCAGTAAAGACAAATTGCGGGTTATGAGCAACCCGTTTCACCCACGCCTGGGTGGTGGACGCGGCGGGAGGCCCGTAAAAAGTACTGTTTATTTCAATGGTCTCGAAAAACTCTGCAAGATAGGCGAGGGGATCAAATTTCCCGCCCGGCTTGGCTGGATAGACTACTGCCTCCCAGTCTTTATAAGACCAGCCGGCTGGGCCGATTCGGATTTTAGTCTTTGACCTGGACGCCATCACATCAAGTGTATTCAGTTCGTGTGATTTCGTGGATCTCCCGGCTAATTCGCAATCAACGTGAACGATGGTATAAGAAGGCGACTGAGGGTGTCGAACTCAAATCCGAATAAAGGAGGATCTCGATGCGTCTGACTGAGATGGTTTCGTGTTCTGGTTGAGCTGCAAAGCTTAGCCCGAGCATACTCGCTCAGGTCTTGAGCGGGCTACCAAAACAGCCTTTTGATGAAAACTTGATTGTCGGTTTTGATACAGCCGACGACGCGGGAGTATACCGTCTGCGCGACGATCTAGCGCTGGTACAGACACTTGATTTTTTCACCCCAATTGTCGACGACCCTTACGATTATGGGCGCATCGCCGCCCTGAATTCCATAAACGATGTCTGGGCCATGGCCGGCACGCCCATAACTGCGATGGCCATCACTTGTTTTCCCAAGAAGGGCGTTGACACGGCCATCCTTGGGGAGATCATGCGTGGCGGACTGGAAACGCTCAACAAATACGGTATCACCTTGATCGGTGGTCACAGCGTCGACAACGCGCAAATCATGTTTGGTTACGCGGTGACTGGAACCATCGATCCTCGAAAAGTCGCGACAAACTCGGGTGCGCGGGCAGGTGATGTACTCATTCTGACAAAATCGATTGGTACGGGCGTCATCTCGACCGGGATCAAGTTTGGAAAAGCGGTCGAATCCATAGTTCGAGCATCCGTGGAGACAATGCTCACGCCTGGCAAGTTTGCAGCCGAGGCAATGCGTGAATTTGATGTCAAAGCGGCAACGGACGTTACAGGTTTCTCGCTGCTGGGGCACGCATGGGAAATGGCCTGTGCGAGCAAGGTAACGCTCCAAATCAATGCGGACGCGGTTCCCCTGCTGGAAGGGGCTTTGGAGCTTGCCGCGGCAGGAATGTTGACGAGTGCCGACAAGACAAACCGGGACTATGTTGGCGAGGATATCGAGATTGAGGAGTCGGTCAATAAAGATTTGGTGAAATTGCTGTTCGATCCGCAAACAGCCGGTGGAATGTTAATTTCCATCCGCGAGCAACAGGCAAGACCTTTGCTGGCTCGGCTACGGGAACAATATCCAGCGGCCCAAATTATTGGACGAGTAGTCGAGCAACAAACGAAGGCCATAAATGTGAGCATCGATCTCGAATGACGGTGTCTAAATCCCACCCTCGAGACATGACTTTGCCGAGCGGGTTCACTCAACTCAACGATGCCAGCAAAACCGTTGCCGTGTAAACATTGAAAATTGCGGTGTTGCTGATTCCACGAGCGGAGTCAGCAATAAAGACGATACTAGAATTTCACTTCGCATAGCTTCAAAGGTAAGCGGTGTCCCACGCCTGATTGTTAAGAACATTTTGGTTGACAGTTCAGTGGGGCAAGGAGTAGATTCTGGCCATCTCAGTTCTCTCACGGCTCCTCGTTCACGTGCGACTCGCCCAGTAAGCCTCGCGTTAACGAATCTTACAGTTTGGAACAGTAAGACAACTGCCCGAGATTGTTTAATCTGAATAATCCCGGGCTGTAGCTGCGGGAGTAAATCAAGATGCTATCGCCCTGGTGTCGCTGCCCTTCCGTCGATAATATTTTTTCAAATAACCAACGTCGCCGGTTAATTCGCCGCTATGCAACCCTGTTATTGATCGCATCCCTTCTGGCCGTATCGGTACCACCGGCAGTCGCGCAGTCAACGTTAAAAGAGCTTGGAGCCCACTCTGGCAACGTCGGTAGTGAGATTGAGGGCGCAGTTAAGAGTTGGTTAAACGAACTGAAATGGCGGAAAAAGTCGTCGCCGCAGCGTGAAAATCAGGGCATGCCGCCGCTGCCGGTAAATCCGCCGAGTGTTCGTCCCGTCGCGCCCCCAACCAGAGATGAGCTCGAATCTCGAGTGGCCTCCATTCGAATGAATGTTACGGATGATGCGAGCTTTCAGATTGGTGAGCCGTTGGCGCTTTCCGGAGTACTGGTTGATGTTGAGGGGAATCCTGTTCATGGACTGGGGGTGCAGTGGACGTCGAGCAACAGAGAAGTCCTGGCCGTGGATAGCACAGGCAGCGTGGTTGCCGGAATGCCGGGAACTGCGACGTTAACGGCCAGAGTGGGTTCCATCAGTCAGAGTGTGCAATTAAGAGTGATCGGTGGCGATCCGTTTGGGACCAAGAAGACAGTCGATTCCATTAGAGAGAATAACCTGCAAAGCAGCAATCACCCTGACTCAGGTCCGCGGCCAAAACAAGGCGTGAGCACCCATCACTCAAATCGGACCTCAAGCATTGTGTCGGCACCGGTGTTGCCTATTCGGCCGCCCAATGAGGATCCTCTGCCGGACGGAGAGACAAGCTCGCTTTATGACCCGGTTAATAACGTAGGCTCACCACGTGGCACCACCAAGCCCGGAGCTACAAAGCGAGCCGCAGCGACCGAAGGTACTGAGAGCGGAAATAAGAACTTTACATTCGGGTTGCCGATTGTCGGTCTACCAGGACGCGGCATCGACGTTTCCTTGTCTCTCGTTTACAACAGCCTGCTCTATAACAAGTCGACCTCAGGAGGCACCACGCATCTTACTTACGATGTGGATTCGGGATGGCCCGCACCAGGATTTCGGATCGGGTACGGACAGATCGAAGATCAAGGCAGCGCCGGTTTCACGCTGACCGATGGAGATGGTACCCGCCATTCGCTTGTCTATACAGGCACTCAATACAACTACAAATCAACGGATGGCACGTTTCTGCTTTTCGTGAGCTCGTCGGGAACTCTCTATTACCCGGACGGCACCCAGGTTACATACGCAGCAGCCGGCACTGGTGGGCTTCGTAGTTATCCCACCAAAATAACAGACACCAACGGGAATTATATTTCAATCAGTTACACCGATAACGCGGGCCATGCAGTAGGGCCCAGAATCTCCACGATTACTGATACGGCTAATCGGCAAGTCACGTTTTATTATGATTCAAACGCTGATCTGGTTGCGATTAAGGCACCTGGACTTTCAGGGCAGCCCGATCGTCAGGTGATGCGTTTTTACTACGATACCCTGACCTTCAAGGCTCTTGATTCAGATCCGAACACGCCCGAACTTTTCTCTGGAGTCACCGGTGTTTTCCCGAGCTCAGCGAAAGTACTCAGATACGTATACCTGCCAAACAGCGTAGAAAGCGGCAGCGCGCATATCGGCTATCGCTTCGATTACTCGCCCTATGGCATGATTCGTCAGATAACCCAGCTCCGCGGGATGACCATCGGCTCTAATCCTCCACTGGACAGCACGGGCTCCAATCCGACAGGAGGCACGTTGGCGGCGCAAACTACATACAACTATCCTGATCACTTAAGTAATCTTTCTGACTTGCCAACTTATGGCACCCGTACAGACGACTGGGCAGGACGCACCGTGGGTATGGATGGAACCTTCAGCACCCTTCCAACCTATACGTTTACAGTAAATGAAAGTAGCGGGATATCCACGGTAGAAGCGCCGGATCACACCGTTACCAAGACAACCACCATTACTACTGCCGGATGGAATCATGGTTTGATTGACACGATCGAGGTGCAGTATGGCACTGGACCGACCGTGCTGACGAGAGCCGATTTTGACTGGGATCCGGGAGTAACTGGTGGGAGTTTTCGCGTTAGTCAACTGACGATAACAGATGTTCCTGCCGGTCTGACCAAGGCGACCGTTTACACGTACGATGACTTTAACAATCCCTACAACAACGTGACGGTAGTAAGCGAACGCGACTTCACAACCAACGGATCAGGTGAGCTGCGCAAGACGGAGACTACTTATTTAACCTCACCATCTTATATCAACCGGCATTTATATCATCTGCCTGCGACGGTCAAGGTGGTGCCTGGTGGATCATCCAGCGCGGCCGCACGCATTGATTACACTTACGATAATTATGGCACCAACTACGTGAACATGACGAACCGCAGCAATATCATTAACTACGACAGCACATTCAATCCATACAGCGGTAATTACAATTACGCAAATGAATATCGCGGAAATGTGACGAGTACCACCACGTACACGGACCCAGTCACTCCTTCAGGAGGGATTACGCACAACACCACTTACGACATCGCTGGAAATGTTACGAGCGCGGATGTCGATTGCTGTCACAAAAAGACCTTTACCTATTCCGATGGCAGCCTGCACGACTTTGCGTATGTCACTCAGGTGACCAGCGGTAATCCAAGTGGACTCCAGCTCACAACCTACGCCACCTACGACATGAACACCGGATTGGTGGCAACCACCGTTGACGAAAACGGCCGTACGACAACCGCCTCCTACAACAGTGACTCGTTGCGCATTGCCTCCATCCAACGACCCGACAGCAGCTACACTTATTACAACTACTCCGACGGGCTGACCGCTGACTACGCGGGCCACTATCACTACTTCGTCATGATTGGCACGCAATTGGACTCGACGCGATTTGTCGACAGCTACACTTTCTATGATGGACGAGGCGCGGTGAAAGAAACGTTCAACAATTACGGCGCCATGAGTGATCTGAGTGGTTCTCAATGGACCACGCAGGATACTGAATATGACGAGCTCGGCCGGCCGTACCGCGTCAGCAATCCTTATTACTGCGGTGGTTATGCCTGGGTAGCTATTAACCCGCCAGGATTCTGGACTACGCGGACCTACGATCGTCTGAACCGCGTTACTCAGGTGACCATGCCGCGTGGTGATGACGACAATTCCCTGACGACCTACACCGCAACTGCCTACGACGGCGTATACACCACTGTGACGGATCAGGCCGGCAAGCAACGACGCCAGAAGGTCGATGCAATGGGCCGGGTGATCAGATTGGACGAGCCAACGTCCACCGGATTGGGCAGTACTACTTCGCCGAACCAATTCACCAGCTACGACTACGACGTACTTGATAACCTGCTCAGGATTACACAGATAAGCGGCGCGACAACGCAATACAGGTTTTTCAAATATGACTCTCTGAGTCGTTTGATTCGTGAAAAGCAGGTAGAGCAGACGGTTAATACCAGCTACAATCTCAGCGATGCACTAAACACGGCCGGCACGTGGACGCGTAAACTCGATTACAACTCGAGCGGTCTGGTGACAGATGATTGGGATGCCCGTGGTGTCCACTCGCAGTTGGTTTATGACGACCTCAATCGCGTAACGAGCGTCAGTTATTCGGACGGAACGACCCCCACTGCGCACTATTATTACGACTCACAAACTCTGCCCACAGGTCATCCCGACTTGTCGAGCTTCACCAATTACTCCGCAGGTCGTTTGCTGGCTGTGACCTATGGGAGCGGAGCCACCGGGAATTATTTTGTTTATAACAACATGGGGCGCGTGACGAACCAGTTCCAGGTGACTGGCTCGAGCACCTACTCAATGGCCTATGCCTACAATGTTGGTGGGCTACTGACCAGCGAGACTTACCCGAGCACTCGTGCGCTTACGTATTCATATGATGACGCGGCCCGTTTGTCGCAGGTCTCGGACGGAGCAACCAATTTCATCAGCGGCGTCACATTTGCGCAGGCTAATCATCAGGTCGCCGAGACGTGGGGGAATAGCGCGGTGCATTCGGTGGCGTTTAACCGGCGCTTGCAACCTTCAGAGGTGAAGTTGAAACAAAGCTCAGGAGGCGCTGAATTGCAGCGCTACAATTATTCCTATGGCGCAGTAACACAGAGCAGCGGCAGCGTGGACACGAGCAAGAACAACGGTCAGATCGGGCGCATTGACGGAACCATCAATGGTGCTGTCACGAAGGAGTGGGATCAACGGTTTGTCTACGATGAGCTGGGACGGTTGAACATTGCCACCGAATATCTGCAGGGAACTGGCGGGACGCCGACGTGGCAGACCACATTTACTTACGACAATTTTGGCAATCGTTTCCAATCAACGAACTCCTCGGAGAACTTTGGCATCACATTTACCCCGGTAAGCAGCAGCGACATAGTTGCCGGTACCAATCGCTTCATTGCTACCGGTTCAACTGCTACCACTTACGATAATTCTGGAAACATTACTCAGGACATGAAGTTTCGTCTCAGCGGTTCACTGGGAATGAAATACGACTACGATGCGAACAGCCGGCAGACGACGGCCAAGCTAAGTGACAACACCCTGCTCCAGACCTCCGTTTACGACGGTTCTGGCCAGCGCGTTCAGACCACCGCTGGAAACAGTACGCGCACGATGGTCTATGACATTTTCGGCCAGAATATTGCGGACTACAGAGATGGTTCACTCGAGCGTGAGAATATTTATCGCGGTGGACAGTTGCTCGCTACCCAGGAATTTCATACGCGGATAAACGTTGCCGCGGCGGTCAATGGTGGCGCCGCGACGGCTTCCTCAAGCTACAGTTCCTGTAATTGCGGTGCGAGCACTACCAATGATGGCGATCGCAAAGGTGATAGCAGCCACGGAAGCTGGAATGACGCGGCTCCGGCGAACACTTTCCCTGACTGGTTGCAAATCCAGTTCAATGCGAGCAAGACCATCGATGAAATAGATGTCGTTACCTTGCAGGACAACTGGAGCAGTCCCTCAGAGCCGACGGAGACAATGACGTTCAGCAGTTATGGGCTGACGCAGTATGACGTGGAGTACTGGAACGGGAGTGCCTGGACAGCCGTAACCGGTGGCAACATCACTGGAAATAACAAGGTTTGGAAGAAGCTGACCTTCAGCGCGATCACGACCAGCAAAATCAGAGTGCGGACGTGGGCCTCACCTGATGGGTACAGCCGCCTGACGGAACTCGAGGCCTGGGGTTATCCGGCTGTCTCACGAGCCAATGTTGC